>NZ_JBITSA010000013.1:210360-262838 GCF_044540385.1 Kitasatospora sp. NPDC086009 | reverse complement strand
GCGACGACACGACACGTCACCACTCCCCGAGACCGCCGACCCCATGCCTGAACAGCGGAAACACAGCCCTCAAGCCCGGAAAGACAACAGCCACTCACGGGCGCACGCCGATCCGAACCGATTTTCACCGTGCCTCCCCGCAGGCCTGCCCCGCCCGCCGCGGGGGCGGGGCGGGCCTGCGGCGGATCAGGTGTGGATGCCCTGGCCGGGGGTGAGGATGCCGGCCGGGTCGTAGCGGCGCTTCGCCGCGACGGCGGCCGCCCAGCGGGAGCCGTAGTGACGGCGCCAGTCGGTCGGCGTCATGCCGGGGACGGCGCCGATCAGGTAGCGCTTGCCGCCCAGGGCGACGGCCCGGTCGTAGAGGCGACGGTTGCGGCGGAGCATGGCGGCGGTGTCGGCGCCGGGGGCGGGGAAGGAGAGCAGGTCGAAGTGCCAGCCGACCGGTGCGTCCGGCATCACGGCCATCGGGCGGGTCAGGGCGGCGGTGCGGTAGGGGTAGAGCAGGAGGAGCCCGGCGCCGAGGTCCGCGGGGGTGAGCGACGCGGTGGCCTCACGGACGAAGGCGGCCGCGGTGGAGGCGGGCAGGAAGACGCTGAGCCAGGCCTTGGGCTGGGTCCAGAGGCCGGCGGCCTTGAGGTAGCCGGCGAAGCCGTCGACCCGGAAGGCGTAGTCGCGGGCGCTCTGGTCGACGACGGTGGTCTCGCCCGGGAGGCAGCGCAGCCCGCGCAGCAGGGCGTCCCGGTCCGGGGGCGTGGTGCCGTCGTAGTGGGCGACCGTCTCGATCTTGTACCGCCACGTGCCGGCCGCGGCGTCGAGCACCGCCTCACCCGCCTGGAGGTCGAAGCGGCGCTCGGCCATCAGACGCTCCTGGTCACCGAGGTAGGCGGCGAGGTCGTCGTAGTACAGGCTGAACACCAGGGCGCGCTGGCGGGCCGGGACGAGTCGCAGCGTGGCGCGGACGATGATCCCGGCCTGTCCGCCGCCGGCCAGGACCGCCTCGAACAGCTGACGGTTGGTGGTGGCGGAGGCGGTCAGCAGCCGGCCGGTACCGGTGACCACGTCGACCGACTCGACGGTGTCCACCTGCAGGCCGTGGCGCTGCACGGCGGAGCCGATCCCGCCCACGCTGAGCGTGCCGCCGACGGAGAGGTGCAGGTAGTCCGTCAGACAGGGCGGCATCCAGCCCTGGGCGAGGGCGGCGTCGGTGAGCTGCGCCCAGGTGACGCCGGCCTCCACCACGGCCCGGCCGGGGGTGAGGGAGAGGATCCGGTCCAGGCCCCGCGCGTCGACGGCGATGCCGCCGGGTGCGGTGGCCTGGCCGTAGCCGGAGTGCGACTCCAGTTCCGCGGGGTCGCCGCCGCCGCTCTGGCCGTTCATGGCGACCGGGATCCGGTGGCGGTGGGCGAAGCCGACGACCTCGGTGATGTCGCGCACCGAGCCCGGCCGAAGTACGGCCCGGGGCGCGGCGGTCACCAGGTGCCCGAAGTCACCGGTGAACCGGGTGAGCGTGGCGGGGTCGGTGACCAGGCTGCCGTCCAGCCGGGGCAGTGCGGCCACCGCGTCCGCCGTGGCCGGGCCGTCGGTGGGGGCGCCCCGGCCGGCGGCGACGGCCCAGCTGCGGCCGGCGGTGTTCCAGCCGATGACCGTGGCCGCCGCGCCGACGAGCAGACCGCGGCGGGGCAGAGCTGACTTGCTCATGGCAGATATCTCCGATCAATCGTCATATCAGCGCAGTTGTACCGCAGTCGGCCCGTCTCCGGGCAGTCCCCTGCGCCGTTGACGGCGTGAACGGGGCGCGGGCCGTCCGGACGGCGGGCTCAGGCCGGTCCGGCGCCGTCGTCGTCCACCTCGACGATCACCAGCGTGCCCCGGCTGCCCGGGGCCACCGCGTGCGGGACGCCGGCCGCCACCACGTACAGCTCCCCGGGGCCGAGCGGGACGGCCGTGCCGGCGACCAGCAGGTCCAGCCGGCCGTCCAGGACGAGCAGCGCCTCGGCGTGCGGGTGCCGCTCCTCGGCCAGCGGCAGCTCGTCCATCCGCAGCACCTTGACGGCGGCCGTGCCGATCCGGCCGAGGACGCGCGAGCGCCAGGCCCCGGGCAGTGCGGCGGCGGTCGCGGGGACGTCGATCCGGTTCATGGCACACCTCTTCCGGCACGGTCCGGCCGCGCCCGTGATCACTGGGATGCCCGCACGCTATCCGGGACGCGGGGCGCGTTGGTCGACCGTTCGGCAAAATCTCCGGACCGCGGCCCCGCTGACACCCCGTCGGGAGGGAGGACTAGCCTGGACGCATGTTCGTTCTGGAGTTGACCTACACCGCGCCCCTGGACCGTATCGACGCCGTGCTCCCGCGGCACGTGGAGTGGCTGAAGGAGCACTACGAGGCCGGGACCTTCCTCGCCTCGGGCCGCAAGGAGCCCCGCGACGGCGGCGTGATCATCGCCGTGGCCCCGGACCGGGCGGTCGTCGAGGAGATCGTCCGGACCGACCCGTTCAGCCTGGCCGGTCTGGCGGAGTACACCGTCACGGAGTTCCTCGCCACCACCACCGCGCCCGCACTGGACGCCTACCGCCAGCAGCTGCCCGCCTGAGGACCCCGCGGGGGCCGGGCGGCCCCGGCTCCCGGGGTGGGCGCCGTGGCGTCGGTGGCCGGTGGGGTTGGTGAACGGCGGGCCGGGGGAGGAGAGCGGCAGACCATCGCGAACGGGAGCGCCGCCATGACGATCAGTCACCGCACCATCGGTACCGGCGAGCACAAGGTACTCGTCCTGCACGACTGGTTCGGCACCAGCGCGGGTTGGGGCGCGTTCCTCGACCACCTGGACCCGGACACCTTCGGCTACGCCTTCCTCGACTACCGGGGCTACGGCGAACGGCGCGACGTGGAGGGCGAGTTCACCCTGGCGGAGATCGCCTCGGACGCGCTGGCCCTGACCGACCAGCTGGGCTGGGACACCTTCTCCGTGGTCGGGCACTCGATGGGCGGCAAGGCGGCGCAGCGCGTCCTGGCCGAAGCGCCGGACCGGGTGCGCAAGCTGGTGGGGCTGGCCCCGGTGCCCGCGAGCGCCTATCCGCTGGAGGGTGACGCGTACGACCTGTTCCACCAGGCCCCGCGGCAGCCCGCCAACCGGCGGGCCATCCTGGACCTGGTGACCGGGCACCGCGCCTGCGGCCGCTGGCTGGACGCGATGACGGCCCGCTCGGTGGCCGGCTCCAGCCCGGAGGCCGTCGCCGGCTACCTCGACGACTGGACCACCCAGGACTTCGCAACGCGGATCGCCGGCAGCACCCTGCCGGTCAAGGTCTTCGTCGGTGAGCACGACCTCGCGCTGTCCGCGGAGTTGATGCGCGGCACCTGGCTGGCGCACTACCCGAACGCGGACCTGGAGGTCCTGGCCAACTCCGGGCACTACCCGATGCACGAGGTGCCGGTGGCGCTGGCGACCGCCCTGGAGGCCTTCCTGCGCGCCTGACGGGCGCTGGGGGTCGGCTCCGGGGTCGGCCTCCGGGGGCCCGACCCGGGGGAATGTCACGCCAGCGGCGGCACCTGCTCGGCCAGCCGTCGCACCAGCCGGTCCAGCCAGCCCCGGACGGTGGCCTCGTCGAAGAGGTCGGCGTCGTACTCGGCCAGGCCCGTCAGGCCGTTCCCCTCGGGGGTGAGCATCAGCAGCAGGTCCGAGCGGGCGCCGCTGCCCGGAACGTCCTCGACCACGACGTCCAGGCCGGTCAGCTCCAGGACCGGCGCCGGGGTGGTCTGCACGGCCAGCAGCACCTGGGGGAAGGACGGCGGGAGCGCCAGCCCGCGCGCCCGCAGCTCCTCCGTGACCAGGCCGAACGGAACGTCCGCCTGGTCGAGCGTGGTGGCCAGGGCCTCGCCGGCCCGGTCGACCAGCCCGGCGAACCCGCCCGGCGCGCGGCTCGGCAGCCGGACCGGCAGGTTGGTGGTGAGCAGCCCGACCAGCCGCTCGTGCTCCCGGCGCCGCCGGTTGGCGGTCGAGAGCATCACCAAGGTCTCATCCGCGCCGGTGAGTTCGCCCAGCAGATCGCCCACGGCGGCCAGCACCACGGCCGCCGGGGTGGTGGAGCGGCGGGCCGCGCACCGGTTCAGCGCCGCGGTGAGCTCGGGGGTGAGCGTGAAGGGCAGCACGCCGCCGTGCCCGGAGCGCCGTTCGGGCCGGGGCCGGTCGGTGGGCAGCGGCACCGTGAGCGGCAGTCCGGCCAGCCGCTCGGCGTACCGGGCGGTGGCCCGGCGCACCGCCTCCCGGGTCACCACCGTCCGTTCCCAGCAGGCGTGTTCGATCATCGATCCCGGCTCGGGCAGGTCGGCCCGGTGGTCCCCGTACAGCGTGCCGAGATCGGCCAGCAGGGTGGCCAGGGACCAGCCGTCCAGCACGATGTGATGGATCGTCAGCAGTAGGACGTGGTGCTCGGGGCCCAGCCGGAGCAACCGGGCCCGGAGCAGGGGCGGGGCGGCGAGGTCGAACGGGGTGGCGGCCTCCTCACGGGTGGCGGCGGCCACCGCCTCCGCGCCGCCGCCCACCGCGGCGACCGGCAGCGGCAGGCCGTCGGGCGCGGGCAGGACCTGCTGGAGCAGCCCGAGGTCGGAGGGCGCGTACCGGGTGCGCACGCTGCGGTGGCGGGCGGTCAGCGCGGTCAGGGCCCGTTGCAGGCGGGCGGGGTCGAGCGGCCCGCGCAGGGTGATCCGCTGGGTGATGTTCCACAGGCTCGGGTCGGCCACCCGGCCGTGGCTGCGGTGCATCCGGGCCTGGGCGATGCCGGCCGGTGCGGCGGCCTCGGCGGCGCCGCCGCCGGTCAGGGTGGCGAGCAGCCGGGGCCGTTCGGCCTTCACGAGGGCGACGAGCGGGGCGTCCATCGCTCCGGGCGGGGCGAGGTAGTCGAGCCGGCCGCCCTCGGCGGAGAGGACGATCTCCCGCTCGTCCAGCAGCCGGACGAGCCGCTGCCAGTCCTCGGTCGGCGCGGGCACGGCGGGCGCGGTCGGTCCGGTGGGCACGGCGGTCACAGCGTCCCTCGCTCGAAGGTCTCGGCGGGTGCGGCGGCGCGGGCGCGGTCGGCCATGCCGCGGATGGTGGGCCGGCGGAAGAAGTCGAGGATGCCGATCTCCAGGCCGGTCTCCTCGCGGACCAGGTTGAGCAGCCGGGTGGCGGCCAGCGAGTGCCCGCCCAGATCGAAGAACGAGGTCTCCACGCCCGGGGCGGGGACGTCCAGCTCCTTCGCCCAGAGCTGTTGGAGGCGCTGCTCCAGCTCGGTGGCGGGGGCGGTGTCCGCGTCGGCGCCGATCGGCACGGCCGGGGGCAGTGCGGCGCGGTCCAGCTTGCCGTTGCGGGTCAGCGGCACGTGGGTGACGCGGGCCCAGAGCCGGGGCACCATGTGCTCGGGCAGCCGGTCGGCGAGCTCGTCGCGCACCCGGGCGAGGGCGGCGGCCGCGTCGGGAGCTGCCGGAGCTGGGTGAGCTGCCGGAGCTGTCGGAGCTGCCGGAGCCTCGGGGTCTTCGGGGGCTTCGGGGGCTTCGGCGGCTTCGGGGGCGAGCACGACGTACGCGGCGAGCGCGGTGCCCTGCGGGCCGTGGTGCGCGGCGACGGCGGCCTGCCGCACCCCGGGGACGGCGCGCAGCACGTTCTCCACCTCCCCTGGTTCGATCCGGTAGCCGCGGATCTTCACCTGCTCGTCGATCCGGCCGAGGAGCTCCAGCGTGCCGTCGGGCCGCAGCCGGCCGAGGTCGCCGGTGCGGTAGCGCAGGCCCTGCGGGGTGCGGACGAAGGCGGCGGCGGTCTCCTCGGGGCGGTTCAGGTAGCCGAGGCCGACCTGGTCGCCGAGCACGTGGATCTCGCCGACCGCGCCCTCCGGCACCGGCCGGCCGTGCGGGTCGAGCAGCTGGACGCGGCTGCCGGGGACGGGGCGGCCGACCGGGGCGTGGTCGGGGCCGTCGGCGGAGAGTTCGACGCTGGTCATCGCGTGGGTCTCGGTCGGCCCGTAGTGGTTGAACAGCCGGCACCGCGGGTTCTCCCGCAGGAAGGCGCGCAGCGCGGGGGTGAGCAGCAGCTGCTCGCCGCCGGAGACGATTTCGCGCAGGTCGGGCACCGGGGCCTCGGCCAGGGCGCCGAGCAGGCCGGTCAGGGTGGTGTGCGGGAGGTGGATGCGTTCGGTGCGGGTGCGCCGGAGGTGGTCGGCCAGTGCCCGGGCGTCGTAGCGGGTCGCCTCGTCGACGAGGACGAGGGTGCCGCCGCCGGCGAGGGCGGTGAGGGTCTCCTGGACGCAGACGTCGAACCCGCAGGAGGCGTACTGCAGGGTGCGCAGCGGGCCGTGCTGGTCGGTGTTCCAGTCGACCAGGGACCGCAGGCCGCGGTAGGGCATCACGACGCCCTTGGGCCGGCCGGTGGTGCCGGAGGTGTAGAGGCAGTAGGCAGGTGACTCGGGATCGGGGTCGACGGCGGCGGGTGCCGGCGGCACCGCGCTCCCGTCGTCGGCCAGGACGGCGGGCAGGGCGATGCCGAGCCGGTCGGTGCCGGTGCGGGTGAGCAGGACGGGCGCGCCGCTGTCGGCGGCGATCAGCCGGCAGCGCTCGGCGCCGTGCACCGGGTCGATCGGTACGTGGACGGCGCCCAGGCGGACGACCGCGAGCAGCGCGGCGACCTGGTCGGCGGAGCGCGGCAGCAGGGTGGCGACGGGGGTGCCGGCGGTGACCCCGGCGGCGGCCAGCAGCGCCGCCAGCCGCTCGGCCCGGTCGGTGATCTCGCGGTAGGTGACCGGGGTGCCGTCCGGGGTGAGGACGGCGGTGCGGTCGGCGTGCGCGGCCGCCGTGCGGGCCAGCCGTTCGCGCAGCGACGGGGTGCCGGGCAGGGCCGGGGTGGCCACCTCGCGGCCGCCGGGCAGCAGCTCGGCCACCGGGCGGGCGGGGTCGGCGACGGCGGCGGCCAGCAGCTGCTCGAAGGCGGTCAGCAGGCGCTCGACGCTCTCCCGGTCGAAGAGCGCGGTGGCGTACTCGACGTGGCAGCGGATGCCCTCCGGCAGGTTGGTGAGGAACAGGGTGAGGTCGAAGCCGGACTTGTCGACGACGTCGTCCAGCGGCCGGGCCTCGATGCCGGGCAGGTCGAGCTCGAACAGTGCGTGGTTCTCGAACTCCACCATCACCTGGAAGAGCGGGTTGCGGCTGGTGTCGCGGGCCGGGTTCAGCTCCTGCACCAGGACTTCGAACGGGAGCCGCTGGTGCTCGTAGGCGTCCAGTGCGGTGGTCCGCACCCGGGCGAGCAGCCGTTCGAAGTCGGGCTCCCCGGACAGGTCGAGGCGCAGGGCGAGCGTGTTGACGAAGAAGCCGACCAGGTCCTCGGTGCCCTCCTCGCGGTTGGCGACGGGGGTGCCGAGCACGAGTTCGTCCTGGCCGCTGAAGCGGTGCAGCACGCCGGCGAACGCGGTGAGCAGCACCATGAACAGGGTGGAGCGCCGGGAGCGGGCCAGCTCCCTTACCCGGGCGGAGAGTTCGCCGTCGAGCAGGCGGACGAAGGCGCGGCCCCGGCCGTCCGGCAGGGCCGGGCGCGGCCGGTCGGTGGGCAGCGCCAGTACCGGCAGCTCGCCGCCGAGGACCTCGCGCCAGTGCGCCAGGCTCGCGGCGTGCGCGCCCTCGGCCACCAGGGCCCGCTCCCGGGCCGCGAACGCGGCGTAGTCGGTGGGCAGGTGCGGCAGTTCGGGGCGGCGGCCCGACTGCGCGGCCCGGTAGAGCTCGCCCAGCTCGCGGGTGATCACCACGGCGGAGAGGGTGTCGATGACGATGTGGTGCATGGCGAGGACGAGCACATGGCGCTCCTCGGCCAGACGCAGCAGCCGGGTGCGCAGCAGCGGGCCGGTGGCCAGGTCGAAGCGGTGGGCGCCCTCCTCGGCGACCAGCGCGCGGACGGCCCCCTCCCGGTCCTGCCCCGGCGGGGCGTCCTCGACCGGGAGCGGCGCACCGGTGGCGGGCAGCACCACCTGGTACGGCTCGCCGTCCTGCTCGCGGAAGACGGTGCGCAGCGCCGGGTGCCGTTCGGTCAGGGCGTGCAGGGCGCCGGCCAGCGCGCGGTGGTCGAGCGGCCCGTCCAGGGCGATGGCCTTGACCTCGTTGTACCGGGAGCTGTCGGGTAGCATCCGGTGCAGGAACCACATCCGCTGCTGGGCGTACGACAGCGGCGCGCGCCGCTCGCGGGGCCGCTGGGCGGTGCGGCGCAGCTCGTCCAGGTACGGCAGGCCGGCGGCGACGAGCTCGGGCGAGAGGCCGAAGTCGACGAAGGCGGCGATCTCGTCGGCGCCGGCGGCGCGCAGCGAGTCCAGGACGGTCCGCACGCTCTCCGGGGTGCCGATCAGTGCGCGCGAGGCGCAGTACCGCTCGTAGGCGCGTTCCAGGACGAACTCCAGGTCCTCCTCCGGGGTGTTCTCGTAGTCCAGGGTGAGGCCGAGGCTGTTGGCGACCTGCCCGAAGAGCGAGAGCGAGGAGCGCAGGTAGCCGCAGAACGGGCGGTAGGCCTGCTCGCGGGCGGTGGCGAGGTCGGCGCCGAGGTAGCTGTGCACCAGCACCACCACGCGCCCGGCCTCGGGGTCCAGGCCGTGCTCGGCCCGGGTGCGCCGGTAGAGGGCGACGTTGGCGGCCAGCTCCTCGACGCTCTGGGTCATCAGGTTGGTGATCACGCCGAGGTCGTGGCGGGCGGCCTCGCGGAAGCTGTCCGGGTTGCCGACGATCGCCGTGTACATCGGCGGCAGCTCCTGGAGCGGGCGCGGGTGCAGGTGCACCTCGATCTCCTCGCCGCTGCCGTTGCGGCCCCGGTAGGGCTCGCCGCGCCACAGCGCCCGGATGGTGTCGACCTGCCGGTGCATCAGCTCCTTGTGGGTGCCGTAGCGGTCGGGGAAGAACAGGAAGTCGTTGGGGTGCCAGCCGCTGGCGCAGCCCAGGCCGACCCGCCCGCCGGACAGGTTGTCGACCACCGACCACTCCTCGGCGACCCGGACGGGGTGGTGCAGCGGCAGCACGGCGCAGCCCGCGTTCAGCCGGACTCGCTCGGTCTCCCGGGCCAGCGCGGCGGCCAGCACCGAGGGGTTGGGGAAGATGCCGCCGAAGGAGTGGAAGTGCCGCTCGGGCAGCCAGACGGCGTGGAAGCCGTTGCGGTCGGCGAACCGGGCGCTCTCCAGGACGATCCGGTAGCGGTCCTCGGGCCGGGTGTCGAGCGGGTAGTCGCCGAAGAAGGAGAGGCTGAAGTCGACCTCGCGGTCCGGGTCACCGGCGGGCGCGGGGACGGGGACCGGCGCAGGGACGGGCGCGGGGACGGGGGTGGGCGCGGGCAGTTCGAGGCGCGGGGCGGGTACGGACGGCACGGCCACCCCGCGCGTCGAGGGGAAGAAGCCGCCGCGCCGCATGTCCCGCAGGGAGGAGCGGACGGCGTCGGCCACGAACTCCACGTCGCCGTCGGAGTGCGCGGTGGAGAGGAAGAAGTTGCGCCACTCCCAGACGTAGACCCCCTTGACCAGCAGGTGGTGGAAGAGCAGCTCCATGTCGGCACGCGGCTCGAAGCGGAAGAGCGAGCCGAAGTGCGCCAGCCGGAGCGGGAACTCCTCCTCCTCGAAGAAGCCGTTGAGGGTGGTTGCCAGCTCCCCGGTCCGGGCGTTCAGCCGCTCCTGAAGGCCCGGCCCCTGCTCCTTGAAGTGCCGCAGCACGGCACGGCAGGCGGCCATCGACAGCGGGTGCTGGATGTAGGTGCCGCCGAAGAAGGTGGTGTCGTTCGGCGGGTGGCTGGCGTCCCCGTACTGCCAGAAGCCGCCGTCGATGCCGTCCATCACGGCCGCCCGCCCGGCGATGGCGCCGATCGGGAAGCCGCCGCCGAGGACCTTGCCGTACGTCGAGAGGTCGGGCTCCACGCCCCAGAACCCGCGGGCGCCGCGCAGGTGCGGCCGGAAGCCGGTGAGCATCTCGTCGAAGATCAGCACGATGCCGCGGCGGGCGGTCAGGTCGCGCAGCCCCCGGACGAACTCGGCGGGCTGGCGGGACGGGTGGCGGCTCTGCACCGGTTCGACGAGCACGGCGGCGATCCGGTCACCCAGCTCGTCGATGACCCGCAGGCTCTCCGGCTCCCCGTACGGCAGCACGACCAGGTCGGCGACCGCGCTGCCGGGGATGCCGATCGACACCGGGACCGTCTCGCGCTCGGCCCCGTGGCCCACCGGGCGGCCCAGCGTGTGGTCGAAGTGCCCGTGGTACGAGCCCTCGAACATCACGATGGTGTCCCGCCCGGTGTACGCCCGGGCCAGCCGGATCGCCCCCGCGTTGGCCTCCGTCCCGGAGTTGGCGAACGCGACCCGCTCGGTGCCGGTCAGCTCCGCGAGCAGTTCGGCGGCCTCGCCGGTCTCCGCGCCGCGCGGACCCAGCCGCAGACCGCCGGCCAGGTGCTCGCGGACGGCCTCCTGGACGAAGGCGGGCTCGTGGCCGAAGAGCAGCACGCCGAAACCCATCGTGATGTCGACGTAGGAGTTGCCGTCGACGTCCTCCAGCCGGGAGCCCTGCGCCCGGCGGGCGGCGAGCGGGTAGAGCATCTCCTTGGTGGCCGAGCGGAAGCCGACCACGGCCCGGCTGTCCGCGAGCACCCGGCGGTGGCGCTGGGTGAGCGCCTTGGAGGCGGCGGTACGGGCGGTGAAGCGTTCGACCAACTCGTCGAGGTGGCGGCGCTGTTCGCCGGTCAGGCCGCCCCCGGCCATCCCGGAGTCCCGGGCGACCGTGACGCGCGGGCCGTGCACCTGTGCTTGCGATGGGGTGGCCGGCTGGGCCGGTGTGGCGGGGAGTTCCGGTGCGACCGTGACGGCGGCGGCCGCGGCGGTGGCTGCGGCGGTGGGCAAAGCGGGCGCGGTCGGCGTGGCGGGCGTGGCGGGGGTGGCGGGCGTGGCGGGGGCGCCGGCGAGCAGGGCGAGCTGGTCGGCCATCAGCTGGGAGAACTGGCCCATCAGGGCGAGCTGGCGTTCGATCACCGCGCCGGCCCCGTCGGGAGCGGCGGCCGCCACCGGGGTGACGGGAGCCGCAGCGACGGGGGCCGGGGTGGGCGCCGGCTGTCCGGGCGTCGGCGCGGGCGCGGCCGGTGCCACCGCCAGGGGCGCCGGTACCGGCGCGGGCACCGCTTCCGGAGCCGCCGGCGTCGGCGCGGGCACCAGGCCGGCCAGCGCCTCGGCGCTCATCCGCCCGGCGATCAGCCCGGCCAGCCGCGCCGGGGTGTCCGCGTCCTCGAACAGCTCGCGCATCGGGACCCGCACCCCGAAGGCGCGCTCCAGGTCCCGGATCATGTTGATCATCGACAGCGAGTCGGCCCCGAGGTCGAAGAAGGGGTCCTCGGTGCCCACCGCCTCCTCCGCCACGCCGAGCTGACGCGCGGTCTGCGCGACGACCCGGCCCAGGACCAGGGCGGCCGCCTGCTCCAGCGGGTCCGGCGCGGGGGTGTCGGTCATGACGGGCTCCTCCAGGACGGTGCGTTCGGCTACGGGCGGGGCCGCCGGCCCGGGACGGGCCCCGGCCACGGTCAGCGGTACGGAACCCGACAGCGGTACGGAACCCGACAGCGGTGCGGGCCCCGGCGCCGGTACGGGCCGGGGCGCGGGCGGCGACGCGGTCGAGGCGTCGGCCGTGTCTCCGGCGCCGGGCGCGGTGAACCAGTGGTAGGTACGGTGGAACGGTCGGCCCGGCAGCGGGACGCGCCGCGCGGGCCCGTCCGGCCACCGCCGGGCGGCGGCGGCCGCCGCCCAGTCCACCGGCACCCCGTGGGTCCACAGCGTGCCCAGTGCGGTGAGCAGTTGGCGCTCCGGGCCGCGACCGCGGCGTCCGCTCGGCACGAACACCGCCCCCGCGAGTTCGCGCCGGCCCAGCCCGCTCAGGGTGTGGTGCGGACCGACCTCCAGGAAGAGCCCGTGGCCGAGCCCGTCGAGCGTCGCGAGCACCCGGTCGAAGCGCGCGGTCTCCCGGGTCTGGCGGACGAAGTGGTCGGGGCCGGGCACCGTGCCCGGTGCCAGCGGCACGCCGTCCAGATTGCTCACCAGCGGGACCCGCAGCGGCCGGAGGGTGATCTGCTCCAGCCGGTGCCGGAACGCCTCCAGCATCGGCTCCATCAGCCGGGAGTGGAACGCCCGGTCGGCGGTGAGCCGTTCGGTTCCGACACCCTCCAGGGCGAGCACCGCCTCCGCTCCCGCGATGTCCCCGGGCCGCCCGGCCAGGACGCACTGCCCGGCGCCGTTCACCACGGCCAGGTCCACCCCGGGCAGCCACTCGGCGAGCGCGCCGAGGCGTTCGGCGGACGCGGTGGCCACCGTCATCGCCCCCGGCTCCGTCGAACGGTGCATCAGCCGCCCGCGCACCCCGGCCAGGAAGAGGCCGTCGGCCAGTGAGAAGGCCCCGGCCGCGTAGGCCGCCGCGTACTCGCCCGCGCTGTGCCCCGCCACCGCCGCCGGCCGCAGCCCGAACTCCTCCCAGAGCGCGGTGTACGCGGCCTGCACCGCGAACAGCGCGGGCTGCGCGGCCTCGGTGGTCCACGGCTGCTCCTCGCCGTCGGGACCGGGCTCCAGCAGCAGGGGCAGCAGCGACTCCCCCCAGGTCTCGCGGTGCAGCCGGTCACAGGTGTCCAGCACCTCCCGGAACACCGGGTACGCCCGGTACAGCCCGGCGGCCATGCCCCGGTACTGCGCGCCCTGTCCGGTGTAGAGCAGGACGGGGACCGGTGTGCCGCGCCCGGCGTCCCGCGCCGAGTGCGCCGGGCCGGAGGGCCGCCCGCCGACGAACCCGGCGAGCGCGTCGGCGAGTTCGGTGGGCCCGGTGCCGGTGACGGCGAGCCGGTGGCGCAGCGGGCGGCGGCCCGCGCCGAGGGTGAGCAGCAGGTCGGCCGGGCGGGGCGGGTGTTCGGCGCGCAGCCGGTCGAGCACGGTGGCCGCGAGGTCGGTGAGCGCCTGCGGGCTGCGGGCCGACAGCGGCAGCAGGGCGACCGGCGGTTCGCTGTCGGGGGCGGCGGGGGCGTCCGCGGGGGCGCCGGCCGGCGCCTCCTCCAGGATCAGGTGGGCGTTGGTGCCGCCGACGCCCAGCGCGCTGACCCCGGCCCGGCGCGGGGCATCCCCGGTGGGCCAGTGCGATGCCTCGGTCGGGAGCGTGAAGGGGCTGCCGGCCAGCCCGAGAGTCGGATTGGGCCTGGTCAGGTGGGTCACCGGCGGGATCGCCCGGTGGCGCAGCGCGAGGACGGCCTTGATCAGACCCGCCATCCCGGCGCAGGTGTCCAGGTGGCCGATGTTCGGCTTGACCGAGCCGAGGGCGCAGAAGCCGACCGCCCCCGTACGGGCCCGGTAGGCACGGGTGAGCGCCTGGACCTCGATCGGGTCGCCGAGCGGGGTGCCGGTGCCGTGCGCCTCGACGTAGCCGATGCTGTCGGCCGGCACGCCCGCCACGTCCAGTGCCCGGCCGACCACGGCGGCCTGGCCGTCCAGGCCGGGCGCGGTGTAACCGACCTTGCCCGCACCGTCGTTGTTGACGGCTGAGCCGAGGATCACCGCGTGCACGGTGTCGCCGTCGGCCAGCGCCCGGTCGAGGCGCTTGAGCAGGACGGCGGCGACGCCGTTGCCGCCCACCGTTCCGGCGGCCCGCTCGTCGAAGGCCCGGCAGACGCCGTCGGGCGCCAGGATCGAGCCCTCCTGGTAGCGGTAGCCGGCGGCCTGCGGGACGTGCAGGGCGGCGGCGCCCGCGAGCGCGAGGTCGCTGTCACCGGTCAGCAGCGACTGGACGGCCAGGTGGACGGCGACCAGCGAGGTGGAGCAGGCGGTCTGCACGCCGACGGCGGGCCCGGTGAGGCCGAGCCGGTAGGCGACCCGGGTAGCCGCGAAGTCGGCCTGGTTGCCGATCGCCACCTGCAGCGCCTCGACCGGCCGGGCCGGGTCGGCGGCCGTGCCGATGGCGTGCTGGAGGTAGCCGCGCAGCGAGTACAGCGTCATGCCGGTGCCGGCGAAGACCCCGACCCGGGTGTCCGGCGCGGTGTCGCCGTAGCCGCCGTCGTCCAGGGCCCGGGCACAGGTCTCCAGCAGCAGCCGCTGCTGGGGGTCCATCAGGGCGGCCTCGGCGGCGCTGATGCCGAAGGCCTCGGCGTCGAAGTGGCCGATGTCGGCGATCGGCGCGGTGACCGGGACGAAGTCGGGGTGGCTGTACTCCTCGGCCCGGATGCCGGCGGCGGCGAGCTGTTCGGGGGTGTATCGGGTGGTGCTGACCACGCCGTCGACGATGTTGCGCCAGTACTCCTCGGGGGTGTCCGCGCCGGGCAGCCGCAGTGCCAGGCCGATCACCGCCACCCGCCGGTCGGCGGGCACCTCCGGCGCGGGCGCGGCGGAGGTCGGTGCCGGCTCCGGCGCACCGCCGGCCAGCTGGGCCGCCAGCGCGTCCACGGTGGGGTGCCGGAACAGCGCGGTCGGCTCCAGCCCGGGCGCCGGGCCCGCCGCCAGCGCGGCCTGGACTCGCATCAACTGCACCGATCCGAGGCCGAGTTCGTGGAAGGGCCGGCCGGGGTCGACCGGTTCGCCGAGGACGGCCTCGAAGGTGTCCAGCACGGCGCGGCGCAGCTCGGCCGGGGCGGGCGGCGCCACCACCGGGCGCGCCGGACCGGCGGCGGGCGGCTCCGGGGCGTCGGCGACCAGCCGCGGCTCACCCGCCAGCAGTCGGCGCCGGGCGGCGGGGCGGGTGCCGTCGGGACCGGCGTAGTAGTGACCGGGCGGGGCCGCGAGCAGCGCGGTGGCCAGCCGCCGGCCCTCGGCGGCGTCGAGCACGGCGATCCCGCGCTCGGCGGCGGCCGCGTCGTGGGAGGCCTCCCGGTTCATCCCGACACCCCGCCACAGGCCCCAGGAGACCGTCCAGGCCGCGACCCGGTGCTCCCGGCGCAGCCGCTCGACCGCCGCCTCCAGGGAGCGGTTGGCCGCCGCGTACCCCGCCGAGCCGACCGCCTCCTGGAACCCGATCATCGAGGAGTAGCCGACGAACTGGGCACCGGGGCGGGCCGCCACCAGCTCGGCCAGCGCGTCGGTGCCCGCGGTCTTGGCCCGGACGGCCTCCTGCCACCGCTCGGGTCCGAGCTCCTCCAGCAGGCCGATCCGGTACTCGCCGGCCAGGTGCAGGACGCCCTCCAGCGGCGCGCCCCAGGCCTGTTCGGCCTCGGCGACGGCGGCCGCCAGGGCCCGGCGGTCCGTCACGTCGGCCGTCCGGTACTCGACCCGGCCGCCGGCCCGCACCAGGCGCTCCAGCGCGGCGCGGCGCGCGGCCGCCGCCGGACCGCCCGCGGCCGGGTCGGTGCGCCCGACCAGCAGCAGGTGCGGGCCGTACCGGCGGAGCAGTTCCGGGAGCAGTTCCCCGGCGAGGCCGCCCAGCCCGCCGGTCACCAGCCAGCGGGCCCCGGGGGAGAGCAGCGTGCAGGCCGGTGCGGCGGCGGCCTCCGGCGCGGTGAGCGGGGCGAGCGGGCCGAGCCGGGGTACGTAGGGGCGCCCGTCGCGCCAGGCGGCCTCGGGCTCGCGCCGCGGGTCGGCGAGGAAGGCCAGCACGGCCCGCGGGTCTGTCGGGGCGTCGGCGGGCAGGTCGAGGTGGCGGGCCCCGGCGAGCAACCGCTCGGCCCGGGCCCCGGCGGTCAGGGCCGCGGTCGGCGCGGCGACCGGCCGCGGCAGCTCGCCGTCGGCGAGCGCGTGCAACCCGGCGCTGACAGTGACGAGTTCGACCCCGTCCGGACCACCGCCGTACCGGTGGGCCAGCGCCCGGGTCAGTCCGAGCAGGGCCTCGCCGCACAGCACCTCGTCCGGCTCGGCAACCTGCGCCCACAGGTGCAGCACCCGGTGCGGGCGGCGGCCGGCCGCCTCCAGCTCGTCCAGCAGCCGCGGCCAGCTCCCGGCCCGCCGCTGGTCGAGCGCGTAGCCGTCGCCCAGCCGGGCGAAGGACTCTGCTTGGGACGCCTGGACGGTGTCCGGCAGCACGGCGGCGAGTGCGTCCGACAGCGTGCCCGGTCCGACCGGCCCGAGCAGCAGGACGGTCCCCGGCGGTGGCACCGGAGCGGCGTCCGGCGCGGGCCGGGGCTCCCAGGCCGCACGGCGGACGACGTCCGGCACGGTGCGGGCGTTGCCCTCGGCGAGGTCGAGGCGGGTGATCAGCGCGTCCAGGCCGCCGTCCAGCAGCCGGGCGCGGATCGCGGTGCGCTGGATCTTGCCGCTGGTGGTGCGGGGGAAGTCGGCGGCCGGGACGGGCAGCACCAGCGCGGCCGACAGCCCGAACCGCTCGGCCAGCGCGGCCCGTACGGCGCCCGCCGTCCGGTGCGGCTCGCCCGCCTCCGGGGCGGCCACGAAGAAGACCGCCAACTGCTCGCTGCCGCTGCGCTCGTCGGGCACCCCGCACGCGGCGACGTGACCGGAGAGCACCCCGTCGACGGCGGACACCACGTCCTCCAGGTCGTGGCAGAAGTGGTGGACGCCGTTGATGATGATGATCTCCTTGCGCCGACCGGTGAGGATCACCTCCCCGTCGCGCAGGTAGGCGAGGTCCCCGGTGTCGAACCAGCCGTCGGCGGTGGCGGATTCGCGGTCCGCCCGCGGGTTGTTCAGGTAGCCGGGAGTGACCCGGCCGGAGGAGACCTGGAGCCGTCCGATCCGCAGCTCGGGCAGGACGGCGCCCCGGTCGTCGGCGACCCGCAGCCGCGCGCCGGCGGCCGGGCGGCCCATCGAGAGGAAACGGGTAGCCGCCTCGTCCGAGCCCTCCGGCAGCGGCCGCAGCGCTCCGGTCAGCGAGTCGGTGGCCAGGACCTGGACGGCGCCGGGTTCGCCGTAGCGCTTGTAGGTGATGACGGTGCAGGTCTCGGCCATGCCCCAGGCGAGCAGCAGGTGGTCGGGCCGCAGCCCGGAGGGGGCCAGCCTGGCCAGGAACTCCTCGGCGACGCCCTCGGTGCACTGCTCGCCCGCGTTGATCAGGGACTTGACGGCCGAGAGGTCCCAGCGCCGCCCGGGGGCGGCCCGCAGCGCCTCGGCGACCAGGCGGTAGCCGAAGTTCGGCGACCAGGAGTGCGCGGCGCCCCGGCGCTCCAGCGTGTCCAGCCACAACAGCGGGTCGGCGAGGACGAGTTCGGTGGGGATGTGGGTCTGGTCGCAGGCCGCCACGACGTCCCGCAGGTGGAACATCAGCAGGCCCGCGACATGGTCGAGCGGCAGCCAGTTGACGGTCGGGTCGCCGGGCGCGAAGCCCTGCTCGCAGGCGCCCGCCACGTACTCCAGGATGCCGCGGTGGCTGATCCGGATCGCCTTGGAGCGGCCGGTGGAGCCGGAGGACAGCTGGAGGATCGCGACATCGCCGCCGGCGCCGTGCGGCGCGGCGGGCGGCTGCGCGGCGGAGCGGTCGACCGGGATCACCCGCAGACCGGCGGCCCGCGGGTCCAGCCGGCCGATGCCCGAGAGCCCGGCGACGGCCTCACCGGCGGCCAGCACCGGCGGGTGCTCCAGCGTCTCCCAGGCGTTGACCAGCTTCTCCAGGACGGGGCCCGGGCGGTCGTAGCCCGGCGGGCGGGCCACCGTGACGGGCAGGACGCCGCCCAGCAGACAGGCCCAGAGCGCGGGGAAGTAGTGCTCCAGGTCGGGGACTTGGAGGATCGCGCGGTCGCCCGGGCCGAGGCCCGCGGCGGTGAGGGTGCCGAGCACGCGCAGCGCCCGGTCCAGCAGCTCGGGGTAGCGCAGGGTGGTCGCGCCGCCGTCGGCGCGCACCAGGTGCAGGCCGCGTTCGGGGTGCAGCCGGGCGGCGCGCAGCAGCGCGTCGGGCAGGTCGGCGGGGCCGTCGGGCAGCGCCGTCAGGACGGGTCCGACGGCGACGGCGGGCTCGCCGGTCGCGGGCTCGGGCTCCGCCGGCGGCTCCGGTGCGGCCGGCGCGGCGACGCCGAACGGGCGCCAGCGGCCGGTGAGTTCGCTCAGGTGCCGGCGGGCGGGGCGGGGGTGCTCGCGCGGGTCGCGGGCGGCGGCCAGGGCGGCGGCGTCGGCCGCCCCGTCGGCGGTCCGGGGGATGCCGTCCACCAGGCGGATCTCCGCGTCGGGGGCGTCCTCCAGCAGGTGGGCGGCGGCCCAGCGGCGCAGTCCGGCGTGGTCCCGGTCGTCGGCCGGCACCAGGTAGACGATCGGCTCGGCGCCGCCCGGGGAACCGCCGGGGACGAGGGCGCAGTCGGCCAGGCCGGTGTGGCGCAGCAGCCGGCCCTCCACCACGTCGGCTCTGGGGCGGTCGGGGCCGGGGACGCTCATGCGGGTCGTACCTTCCTGGGCTCTGCGACAAGGGCGGGCGGGGCGCGGTACGGCGGGGTGACGGCGGGCGGCGGCCGGGGCGGCCGGTACGGCGGTCGGGCGGGTACGGCGGGCGGTCGCCCGGCGCTCGGCCGCCCGGTGGGGGAGGGCCGGTACGCGGCTAGTGGTCGGCGGGGACGGGCCGCGCGGCGGGCGCGCGCCGCCGACGGGCGCCGACCCCCACCATCAGCAGGAACCCGGCGGCCAGCGCGATCGGCACGGCGTGCGAGAAGCCGACCACCGTGAGCGGGCTGAACCGCTCCATCAGCCCGGCGCTGAGCAGCATCCCGGCGCCCATGCCGAGGCTCTCGGCGCTCGCCACCAGCCCGAACGCCTGGCCGCGCCGGTCGTCGTCGACGGCCTGGATCCGGGTGGTGTAGGAGATCTCGGTGAAGCCGTCGGCGAGCCCGGCGCCGAGCGCGACGACGAGGAAGAGCGGGGTCGGCAGCCCGGTGAAGGCGAGGATGAAGCAGGTGGACATCAGCGCGGTGCCGACCGCGAAGGCCCGCTCGCCCGGCTCCCGGCCGCGTTTGACGAGCAGTCGGGAGACCAGCTGGTGGGCGCCCAGGCTGCCGACCGCCCAGGTGGCCCAGAACAGGCCCAGCACGGCAGCCGGGTTCTCCGGGGACGTCCGGGTCGCGAACACCGGCAGGCCGATGTTGTGCGCGGCCGAGCCGAAGGCGTCGACCAGCCGGATGGCGACCATCGCGCCGATCACCGGCAGGGTGCGCAGCAGCACCAGCCCGGCGAACCGCCCGCCCGGCTCGGCCGCCGGGCGCTCCGTCGCTCCGTCGCGCTCGGCCCGGGTGCGCAGCGGCAGTCGCAGCACGACCGTGCCGAATACGACGAAGCTGGCGGCGTCGGTGAGCAGCGCGGCCTGGAACCCGGCCCAGGCCACCAGCACGCCGGCCGAGGCGAACCCGAGCACCATCGCCGTCGAACGCCCGGTCACCAGCACCCCGTTGGCGCGGGCCCGGTGCTCCGGGCCGACCATCTCGGGCACGCTGCTGCGCAGCGCGACGGCGCTGAGCGTGCCGGCCGCGCCGAAGAGCAGGGCCAGCGGGTAGAGCACCGGGATCCGCAGGTGGTCGGGGACGATCGCGAGCGCCACCAGGCCGGTGGCCTGGGTGAAGGCGCAGCCGACCATCAGCAGCCGGCGGTCGAGGCGGGCGACGACGCGCCCGGCGAGCACGCCGGCGCCGAAGCCGCCGAGCAGACGCAGCGTCAGGTAGCCGGCGGTGCCGAGGGCGTTGCCCGCGGCCTCGTAGGCGAAGAGGCTGAGCGCGACCATATTGAGCTGGCTGCCGTAGCTGGAGACGGCGTCCCCGACGGCGAGCCGGTAGAACGGCCTGGGCAGGGCGCTCGTGGCGGTACCCCGGCTCGGAACGGTGTGATCCCCCACGACGGCTCCATTGCCATGTGACATTTCATCTGGATCCTAGGGCGGCGCCGTCGGCGGGATCAAGGGGTTCGACCGCTCACGGCGCTAAGACCATACGACGGTACGCCGTCAATTCGGACCGGAACGTTCACTTCCGGCCACCCGGCGCCCGAGCATGGCCGACCGAGGCGCCCTGGCGACGGCCGGCCGCTGTCGCCGGGCGGTTCGCGGGCGTACGGTGGCCACACGGTGGTGCGCAGTGCGGTCGCGCGCCCGTCGGGGCGCGGGACGGCGGCGCCACCGCCCCGCGATGGCACGCCCCGCCGGAGACCGCGATGGCTGATCCCCTGGCCGACCGCATGGCCTTCTTCACCACGCCCCGGCACCCCCGTGAGCGCCGGGACCCGCAGGAGCGGCTGGGGGACTGGCGCGAGGTCTACCGGGAGGGCGCGACGCTGCCGGTCGCCGGTGACCAGGCCGCGCGCTGCATGGACTGCGGTCTGCCCTTCTGCCACCACGCCTGCCCGCTCGGCAACCTCGTCCCGGACTGGAACACCCTGGTCGCCCACGACGACTGGCGAGCGGCCGCCGCGCGTCTGCTGGCCACCAACAACTTCCCCGAGTTCACCGGCCGGCTCTGCCCCGCCCCGTGCGAGAGCGCCTGCGTACTGGCGATCGACGCGGAGGCCGTGACGATCAAGAACATAGAGCTGGCGATCGCCGACCGGGCCCTGGAGAGCGGCTACGACCTGCCGCAGCCGCCCGAGCGGCTGACCGGCCTGCGGGTGGCCGTGGTCGGCTCGGGCCCCGCCGGGCTGGCCGCCGCCCAGCAGCTGACCCGGGCCGGCCACACCACGACCGTCTACGAACGCGCCGACCGGATCGGCGGCCTGCTGCGCTACGGCATCCCGGCGTTCCGGCTGGAGAAGCACCGGCTGGACCGGCGGATCGACCAGATGCGGGCCGAGGGCACGGTCTTCCGCACCGGCGTCGCGGTCGGCCGCGACCTGCCCGCCGACGAACTGCGCGCCCGCAGCGACGCCCTGGTGGTGGCGGTCGGCGCGACCCGCTGCCGCGACCTCCCGGTACCCGGCCGCGAGCTGGCCGGCGTGCACCAGGCCATCAGCTACCTGACCCTCGCCAACCGGGTCGACGAGGGCGACTACCCCGTCTCGCCGGTCTCCGCCGAGGGACGCCACGTAGTGATCGTCGGCGGCGGCGACACCGCCGCCGACTGCCTGGGCACCGCGCTGCGCCAGCGGGCCGCGGCGGTCACCCAGTTCGACATCAACCCCCGCCCGCCCGGGCGCCGCGCCTCCGGCCAGCCCTGGCCCGTGCACCCCAAGGTCTACCGGGTGACCACCTCGCACGAGGAGGCCGGCGGCCCGGCCGCCGAGCCCCGGGTGTTCGCGGCGGCCACGGTGGGGTTCGAGGCGGGCCCGGACGGCCGGCTGGCGGCCGTCCGCTTCGCCGAGGCGCGGCGGGGCGACCGCAGCCCCCGGCCCGGGACCGAACGCACCCTCCCGGCGGACCTCGCCCTGCTGGCCCTCGGCTTCGCCGGCCCGGGCTTCCCCGGCGCCGGCTTCTCCGGGCCCGGCCGGGACGGCGGGCTGGTCGGCCAACTCGGCCTCGCCGTCGGCCCGCGGGGCACCCTCGTCCGCGACGAGGAGTTCGCCGGCGGGGCGGACGGGGTGTTCGTCGCGGGCGACGCCGGGCGCGGCCAGTCGCTGATCGTCTGGGCGATCGCCGAGGGCCGGGCGGTGGCCGCCGCCGTCGACCGCCACCTGCGCGGGCACACCGAACTGCCCGCACCGGTCTCGCCGTCCGACGGCCCGCTCGCCGTCTGAGCGCCCGCCGCGTCGCCGCCCGTCGCGCCGCGCGCGGGCCCTCACCGCCGCCGCGCCGCCCGGGCCGGTCAGACGAGTTCGAGCACCAGCTTGCCGGTGTTCTCGCCCCGGAAGAGCATCTGCAGGGTCTGCGGGAAGTCGTCCACCGTGCCCCGGACCACGTGCTCCAGCACCTTGATCCGCCCCTCGGCGATCCAGCCGCCGAGTTCCCGCGCGGCCTCCTTGTAGCGCGGCGCGTAGTCGAACACCACGAAGCCCTCCATCCGGGCCCGGCGCACCAGCAGCGACAGGTAGTTCGACGGCCCCTGGACGTCGGTGGCGTTGTACTGGCTGATCGCGCCGCAGACGACCACCCGGGCGCGCATCGCCAGGCAGGCCAGGGCGGCGTCCAGGATCTCCCCGCCGACGTTGTCGAAGTACACGTCGATGCCGTCCGGCACCAGGGTGCGCAGCGCCTTCCGGACGTTCCCGGCGCGGTAGTCGACCGCCGCGTCGAAGCCGAGCTCGTCCGTCAGCACGGCGCACTTCTCGGCGCCGCCGGCGATGCCGACGACCCGGCAGCCCTTCGCCTTGGCGATCTGGCCGACCATGCTGCCCACGGCGCCCGCGGCGCCGGAGACCACCACCGTCTCGCCCTCCTTCAGCGCGCCGACGTCCAGCAGGCCGAAGTACGCCGTCATGCCCGGGCTGCCGAGCGCGCCGAGGAAGGTCGACGGCGAGGCGAGCGCGGGGTCGATCCGCACGGCGCCCTTCCCGTCGGAGACCACGTGCTCCTGGACGCCGAAGAGGCCCGCGACCAGGTCGCCGATGGCGAAGCCGGGGTGGTTGGACTCGGTGACCTCGACGACCGACCCGGCCCGCATCACCTCGCCGATCCCGACCGGCGGCAGGTAGGAGGGGCGGTCGTCCAGCCAGCCGCGCATCGCCGGGTCCAGCGAGAGGTAGCGGGTGCGGCCGGCGAACCGGCCCTCGCCCGGCGCCGCGGCCGGCTCGGTGACGTGTTCCCAGTCCTCGGGGCCGATCTCGCCCACCGGCCGGCGGGCGAGGCGGATCTGACGGTTCTCTGCGGACAACATGGCGGCTCCCGGTGGCTGGACTGAGCTGGAGCGCGGTACGGCGGACCTCCCGCGACGAGGGAGAGTCTAAGCAAGCGCTTAGTCAGTGCGCCAGGGCGGGACCGGCGGTCCCGCCTCCGACCCGGTCCGGACGCTGCCGACCGGGTCGGCCTGCGGGCTGTTCGGGCGAGGCGCGCCGGTCGGACGGAGGTCGGCCGCTACCTTCTGGCGGGGGCGGGACGACCGGACGACGCGCACGGGAGAGCCATGACTTCGAAGCGGCCCGAGGGCGGGGTGGCGGTGGTACGGGTACGGGCCTCGCAGGTGCTCCGCAACCCCAAGGTCTGGATGGTCCCGACCGTCATCGTCGGCACGGTGGCCTTCCTGCTGTCGCTGCTCTACCTGGGCGGCATCATCAACCCCCGGGCGGACCTGCACCGGTTGCCGATCGGCCTGGTCAACGCCGACCAGGGGGCCGTCGTGGCGGGCCAGCCGCAGAACCTCGGCGCGCAGATCACGGCCGGCATCGCGGCCGCGCCGGACCCGCAGGGGCAGGTCTCCTGGCGGCTGCTCGACCAGGCCGCCGCCGACGACCAGCTGGCCTCGGGCAAGCTCGCGGGCGCGCTGGAGGTCCCGGCCGGCTTCACCGCCGCCGTGGCCGCGCTGGGCGCGCCCGCGCAGCCGATGCCGCCGCGGCCCACGCTGACGGTGCTGACCAACCCCGGGGTGGGCAGTCTCGCGTCCTCGCTGGCCTCCTCGATCACCCAGGCGGCCGCGCAACAGGCCTCGACGCAGCTCGGCAAGACCCTGACGGCGCAGGCGCAGGCCCAGCCGGCGGCCGGCGGCGGTGCGGCGATCAACGCGACGCTGCTCCAGCTGGCCGACCCGGCGGCCGTCGAGGTCAAGGTCGGCCACCCCATCGGCCCGCACAGCGGGCTGGGCCTGACGGCGTTCTACTACACGCTGCTCCTCGTGCTGGCCGGCTTCCTGGGCGCCAACGTGATCAGCAACGGTGTGGACGTGGCGCTCGGCTACGCGGCCAGCGAGCTGGGGCCGCTGCGGATGCAGCACCCGCTGGTGCCGATCAGCCGCACCCAGACGCTGACCGTCACCTGCGTGATGTCCGTCTGCCTCTCGGTGCTGACCTCCAGTCTGGTGATGCTGGCGACCGTGGTGGTGCTCGGGATGGACGCCTCGCACCTGCCGCTGCTCTGGGTCTTCTCGGTCTGCGCCAGCGCGGCGGTCGGGCTCGGCGCGCAGGCCCTGATCGCCGCGTTCGGCGGGATCGGGCAGCTGATCAGCATGTTCGTCTTCATCGCCCTCTCACTGCCGTCCTCCGGGGCGACCATCCCGCTCCAGGCGCTGCCGACCTTCTACCGGGGGCTGGCGGTGTTCGAGCCGATGCGCCAGCTCAGCGACGGCGTCCGGGCCATCCTCTACTTCGACGCGCAGGCCGACGCCGGGCTGGCGCGGGCCTGGGTGATGATCGCGATCGGCACGGTCGCGGCCCTGGTCTTCGGCTTCGCGATGACCACCTACTACGACCGCAAGGGCCTGCACCGGTTCCATCCCGAACCGAGCTGACCTGTCGGATGTCCCGCCGGGACTCATGTCCCAGTGGGACATTTCCGGGTGTACGGTGGACGACGTGAGCATCGAAGAGGCAGCGGGAGCGGCCCCCGAGGGCCGGCGCGAACGCAAGGCACGCCGAACCCGGGAGTCGCTGGCCGCCGCGGCCCTGCGGCTGGTCCTGGAGCGGGGCCTGGCCGCCGTCTCCGTGGAGGACGTCACCGACCTGGCCGACGTCTCCCGACGCACCTTCAGCCGGTACTTCCCCTCCCGGGAGGACGCCGTACTGGACTGCCTGCGGGCCGACTTCGCCCGGATCAACGCGGCCCTGGCCGAGCGCCCCGCCGCCGAGACCCCGCTGACCGCGTACCGCGCGGCCCTGCGGGTCTGGCTGCGGGACGACCTCGACCCGGCCTGGCACCGGCGCCCCGGCGTCCGCGAGCTGTTCGGCCTGATCGCCGCGGAACCCGCGCTGACCGCCGCCTACCGGCGGATCTGCGTCGACGAGGAGGAGGCGTCCATCCGGATCGCCGCCGCCCGGCTCGGCCTGGACGCCGAGCACGACCTGCGCCCGGCCGTCGCCATCGGCCTCGGGGTCGCGGCCCTCCAGGCCGCCTCCCGCGCCTGGGTCCGGCACCCCGCGACCGGCGCGGCCCCCGACCTGCCCGACCTGCTGGAGCAGGCCTTCGAGCTGCTCACCGCCGAACCGCCACCCGACGGCACGGCGGTGTGAACGAGCGCGCCCACCCGGCGCGCACCGGTACGAAAGGAACGACCGCCATGACCGGCATCGACTACACCCAGGAGTTCACCGGCCGGACCGCGCTGGTCACCGGAGGCGCCTCCGGCATCGGCCTCGCGGTGGCCCGGCGACTGGCGGCCGGCGGCGCCGCCGTCGCGATCGCCGACTTCGACCCGGCGGGCGCCCGCGAGGCCGCCGCCGAGCTGTCGGCCGCCGGAGCCCGCGCCCTGGCCGTCGACGTGGACGTCACCGACCCGGAGTCGGTGCGCGCCGCCGTCCGGGCCACCGTCGACGGGCTCGGCGCCCTCCACCTGGCCGTCAACAACGCCGGCATCGCCGGGGCGGCCGCCCCCACCGGCGCCTACGAGCCCGAGGACTGGCGGCGGGTGCTGGCCACCAACCTGGACGGCGTCTTCTACTCGCTGCGCTACGAGATCCCCGCCATCCTCGCGGCCGGCGGCGGCGCCGTCGTCAACATGGCCTCGATCCTCGGGACCAACGGCTTCGCCGGCTCGCCCGCCTACGCCGCCGCGAAGCACGGCGTGGTCGGCCTCACCAAGACGGCCGCCCTGGAGTACGCCGCCCAGGGCGTGCGGATCAACGCCGTCGGCCCGGGCTTCATCGACACGCCGCTGCTGCGCGACGCCGACGCCGCCGCCCGCGACGCGCTGGTCGCGCTGCACCCGGCCGGCCGGCTCGGCCGCGCGGAGGAGGTCGCCGAGCTGACCGCCTTCCTGCTGTCCGACCGGGCCTCCTTCGTCCACGGCAGCTACCACCTGGTCGACGGCGCCTACGCGGCCCGCTGACCCGGCCGATTCCGGGGGGAGGGGGAACACCGCACGCCGCGCGCACCGGACGCCCGTCCCGAACGCGCCCGCACCGAAGGAGAGTCACGACGATGAAGGCAGTCCAGTACCGCACGGCCGGCGCCGCCCCCGAGGTGGTCACCGTCCCCGATCCGGAGCCCGGCCCCGGGCAGGTCCTGCTGAAGGTCACCGCAGCGGGCGTGTGCCACTCCGACATCGCCGTGATGAGCCTGCCCGCCGAGCAGCTGTCCTTCCCGCTGCCGCTGACCCTCGGCCACGAGGGCGTCGGCACCGTCGCGGCGCTCGGCGCCGGAGTGACCGGCTTCACCGAGGGCGACCCGGTCGCCGTGTACGGGCCCTGGGGCTGCGGCAGCTGCGCCAAATGCGCGGAGGGCAAGGAGAACTACTGCCTGCGCGCCGCCGAACTCGGCATCCGCCCACCGGGCCTGGGCGCCCCGGGCGCGATGGCGGAGTACATGATCGTCGACGACCCGCGGCACCTGGTACCGCTCGGCGGACTCGACCCGGTGCGGGCCGTCCCGCTGACCGACGCCGGTCTGACGCCCTATCACGCGATCAAGCGCTCGCTGGGCAAGCTGGTGCCGGGCAGCACCGCCGTGGTGATCGGCACCGGCGGCCTCGGCCATGTCGCGATCCAGCTGCTGCGAGCGATGACGGCGGCCCGGGTGGTCGCCCTGGACGTGACGGAGGAGAAGCTGGCCCTGGCCCGGGCCGTGGGCGCGCACGAGGCGGTGCTCTCGGACGCCTCGGCACCGGCGGCGGTCCGCGCCCTCACCGGCGGCGTCGGCGCCCAGGTGGTGCTGGACTTCGTCGGCGCCCCGCCGACGGTGGCCTCGGCCGGCGCGATGGCGGCGGTGGAGGGCGACGTGACGATCGTCGGCCTCGGCGGCGGCTCCCTGCCGGTCGGCTTCGGCACCCTCCCGTACGAGGTGTCGGTGGCCTCCCCGTACTGGGGCACCCGCTCCGAGCTGATCGAGGTGCTGGACCTCGCCCGGGCCGGCGCGGTCGAGGTGCACGTCGAGACCTACGGCATCGACGACGCCCCGCTGGCGTACGAGCGCCTGCACGCCGGGCTGATCAACGGCCGCGCGGTGATCCTGCCGAACGGCTGAGCGCGGGAGCGGCCCGGACCGCCCCGGCCCGTCCGGACCGTCCCGGACCGCACCGCGGCGGTCCGGGGGCCGCGCCGGGGTCAGCGGCCGGGCGGGGCGGCGGAGGCCGTGGGCGCGGCGGCGCCGCCGCAGGTGGCCGTGTCGATCAACGCCTGGAAGGTGCGGCCCGTCGCCTCGCTCAGCTCGTAGGGATTCAGCGAGATCGCCAGCTGCCGGCGCCCGGCGGCGTCGCCCATCACGATCGTGCCGTAGCCCGCGATCCCGCCGCTGAGCCCCCAGTAGTCGCCGCAGGCGGTCGGGTACCGCACCAGCCCGAGCCCGTAGCCGCCCCCGGTGTCCGTGGTGACCTGCTGCTTCATCTCGGCCAGCTCGGCCGGGCCCAGCAACCTGCCGCCGAGCAGCGCGGCATTGAAGCGGGTGAGGTCGGCGGTGGTCGAGATCCCGGCGCCCGCCGGACCGAAGGCGGAGGGGTTCTGCAGGGTGATGTCGACCGGGCCGTCGGCCCGCGGGAGGTACCCGTGGGCGTGCGGCCCGGGGACGAAGGGCGAGGAGCCGGGCATCGACGTCCCGTACAGGCCCAGCGGGCGGATGATGCGGCGCTCGACCTCGTCCGCCCAGGAGTGCCCGGTCGTCCGCTGGACGATCATCCCGAGCAGCACGTAGTTGGTGTTGGAGTAGTGCCACGGGCCGGGCTCCGAGTACGGCGGGTGGGCGTTGGCGAGGTCGACGACGTCCTGCGGCCGATAGGTGGTCCAGCGCCCCACCCGCAGCCAGCGGTCGGCCGCCTCGCCCTCGGTGCTGAACCGGGCGTCGTCCGTGAAGTTGTAGAGACCGCTGGTGTGGTTCAGCAGCCGGCGCACGGTGATCGCGCCGCCGTTCGGTACGACCCCGGGCAGGTACCGCTCGACCGGGGCGTCCAGAGCGATCCTCCCCTCCGCGACCAGCTGGAGCACCACGGTGGCGGCGAAGGTCTTGGTGACGCTGCCGATCCGGAACCGGGCGTCCTCGGGCACCGGCGCCCCGCTGCGCAGGTCGGCGACGCCCGCCGCGCCCCGCCACACCCGGCGGCCGTCCTCGCGCACCTCGGCCTGCACGGCGCTGGAGCCGCCCTCCGACACCACGGCGCGGATCGCCCGGTCCAGCGCGGCGGCGTCGGTCGCGGGCCGCGCCGGGGCGGTTGCCACGACGCCACCGGGCGTCGCCGCGAGGGCCGCCGGCGCCGCGGTGCCCAGGAGGCCGGCCGTGGCCAGGGCGGCGATCGCGGCCCCGACGGCCGAGCGGCGGAGCCTTGACGGTGACGTGCTGACGGTCATGACGGTGTCCCTCCCGAGAAGCGCCGGATTCCCTTCCGGCTGATGCCAGCCTGGCCCCGGCCCACCGGGGCGGGCGTCCGCCCGAGGTCGCGACGGCCTCCCCCAGGGGTGTCGTGCGGGCTCCGCCGGAAGGAGGAGGAGCCCGCCTATCGACCGGGGCCGTCCGTCCCATCGACGCGGTTCGGCTCGACGGGTTCGGCTCAACGGGGTTCGACGAGCCCCAGCAGCCAGAAGTCGGCGCAGGGGCCGGCGCTGGTGACGGTCGGATCCCCGGGCCGGCCAGCGCGGCCGGGGCCGGGCAGCTCCCCGGTCCGGGTGCGTGCCGCGGGGTACGCCGCAGGTGGGAGGCCGATGCCCTCCTGCGGGCGGATGGCGGCCGGGGCGGTGCGCCGTATCGTCGGCGGTATGAGCCGACCGCTGCACCTGGCCACCTACCTGATGGCCTACGACACCCGGGCCCAGGCCCTCCAGGACCGCACCCGGGCCGGGTTCCTGCTGCGCGCCGCCGCGCTGGCCGAGCTGGCCCAGCGCGGTGACCTCGTCGAGGACGGCCGGGGCCGGGTGCTGGTGGCGCCCGGCGCCGGCCCCGCCGGGGACCCGGTGCTGGACGCCGTCCTGGCCGAGGTGGCCGCACGGCGGCGCGGCTGGAAGTCGTGGATCAAACGCGGCCGCGAGGAGACGCTGGACGCCGTCGAGCAGCGGCTGGCCGTCCTCGGCGTGCTGACGGTCCGGGACCGTGACCCCTACGGCCCCGTCGTGCCGCGGCGGCCGGTGGCGATGCCCGACCCCCGGGAGGCGCTGGACCGGCAGCTCCGGGTGGCCGAACTGGTCCGTGGCGAGGAGCCGGTGGGCGAGGTGGCGTTCGCGGACGCGGTGCTGGCGGCGCTGGCCGCGCACGGGCAGGTGCGGCTGGTGCTGTCGCGCCAGGAGCAGCGGACGCACGCCGGGCGCATCGCGGCCCTCACCGCGCGGCTGGGGGAGCGGGCACCCGGGCTGGCCAAGGCGGTCGACGGGCTGGGGACGACCATGGTGGCCGCGCAGGGCGGGATGGGCGGCGGCTGAGCACGGAGCGCCGGCCGCACAGGTGGGGGAGCGGCGGAGCAGGGCGCCGCGGAGCCGGTTCGTCGACGCAGCGAGTGGGCAGGAGTGGTGAAGCGCTTGCTTTGACGTCGGCGTCAATGTCTACCGTCGACATCGCGTACCGGCGCCGAACGGGCGGCGGAGACGCGTCCGGGGGCCTGGCCGGGTGTCCGGCCATGACCACCCGTGGTTCGACGGCACCGGAGACCGCGTCACACCGCTGACGCGGCCGACCGGTGGCGATGCTTTGATTCGCCCCTGATACAACCCGAGGTCGCCTTCATGCCTTCCCTGCTGCACATCGACGCGAGCATTCGTCACGACGGCTCCGTGTCCCGCGAGTTGTCCGCCTACTTCGCCACCCAGTGGCGCGAGAACCACCCCGACGGCGGTTACGTCTACCGCGACCTGGGTGCCGAGCCCGTCCCGCACATCACGCACGCCGTCCGCGAGGCCCTGCTCGACCCGAGCGGCGAGCACGGCGAGACCCCGGAGGAGCGGGCGCTCAGCGAGGCGGTCACCGCCGAGGTGCGCGAGGCGACCACGCTGATCATCGGCGCCCCGATGTACAACTACACCATCCCGTCGACGCTCAAGGCGTGGGTGGACCGTCTCGTCACCCCGGCCCACATGGTGGCTCCCGGCGGCGACCCGGGCCTGCTCAGCGGCAAGTCCGTCGTGGTGGTCACCGCCCGGGGCGGCTCCTACGCCCCCGGCACCCCCCGTGAGGGCTGGGACTACCAGGAGCCGTACCTGCGCGCCGTCCTGGGCGCGATCGGCCTGGCGGACGACCTGACCTTCGTCCACGCCGAGCTGACCCTGGCCGCGATCGTGCCGCAGATGGCCGCGCTCAAGCCGCTGGCGGAGAAGTCCCGGGACACCGCGTTCGAGACGCTCAAGACGCTGGCCGCCTGAGGGTCCGTCACGCGGTAGTCCTGTCGGTGGGTCGCGGGGCCGCGGCCGGGTGGTTCCCGGCGGCGGCCCCGCTCACGTCTCACGCCGGCCGTGGCCCCGGCCGGGGCGATCAGCCGCGCCCGGCGGGCCGGGTGATCCCGGCCCGCTCGGCGACGTCCAGCGCCGGCTTCAGCAGGAGCGGACGGCGGTCCTCGTGCTCCGGACCGGCCGCCGCCAGCAGATCCGCCACCACCGCGGCGTCCACGGTGCGCGCCTCGGCGTGCCGGACGAACCGGGCGAGCGCATCGGTGAACGCCGCCGCGTCCGCGGGCCGGACGGCGGCGAGCTCGGCCGCCTCGTCGGCGAACTCCGCCTCCGAGCCCAACCACCCGGCGGCGCCGGACAGTCCGTCGTCGTCGAGCGACTCCGGGTACGGGATGCGGTGCCAGGCCCCGGCCTGCCACCAGTAGACGAAGCCGAACAGGTTCCCCTCGGCGTCCTCGCGCAGCGCCTCCCAGGGCAGCCACGACGGACCGCCGGCGAGGAAGTCGATCTGCCGGCCGTCGACGTGGGTCCGGCTGCCGTCGGAGTCCTGCCCGCAGAAGACGACGCCGCCGCCCTCGCACCGCGTGACGCGCCACCAGTAGGAGCCGCCCGTCGCGTCGCACCACACCCCGTGCTCGTCCAGCCAGTAGCCCTCGGGGTTGCCGTGGGCGGCCTCCAGGAGGGCGAAGGCGACGGCCCTCGCCCACACCCGGTCACCGTGGTCCAGATCCTCGGGCCGGCTCGGCCTGTGCATGATGCTGCTCCTCCTCAGGTGGGTCGGGCCCAGCCTGGCACACGCCACCGACAACGCGAGGAGCGGGCTCGCGCTCCTGCCGGAGGCGCCGCGCGGCGAGGTCATGGCGCAGGAGACGTCTACGGCACCGGCCGGTTCCGGTCCGGCGGCCGCACACGCCCCCGCCGGCCGGCGTCCGCGCGCGGACGCCGGCAGACGGTCACACACCCTTCAGGAACGCCCCCGCCCTGCGCCACGAGTCCTCGGCGGACTCCTTGTCGTACGGCGGGTGGCCCGGGAAGAAGAAGGCGTGCTGCGCCTCGGGGTAGACGACCACCTCGTGCGGGACGCCCGCCGAGGCGAGACCCGCGACGACCTCCTCGCGCTCGGCGGCGCCGATCACATGGTCCCGGCCGGCGAAGAACAGCAGCACACGCGTGCCCACCCGGGCGATGGCCGGGGTGTCCTCGGCGAGCGGGGCCGGGCGGCTCAGCGCCGTGCCCGAGGTCGTCAGCCAGCCGGGGAAGTAGGCCACCACGGCGTCCAGTTCGAGGCGGGTCGCCGCGAAGTACGCGATGTGCCCGCCGAGGCTGAAGCCGATCATGGCGGTACGCGTCGAAGCCCCCGCGTACTGCCGGGCGTGCGCGACGGCGGCCCGCAGATCCGCCTCCACCTCGTCCCGGGCGAACCCGTCGAGCAGCGCGAAGGCCCGGGTACGGTTCTCGGGGCTCTGCGCCATGCCGGCGGCCGTCCCCTCCTCGCCCGCGCGGTAGTAGAGGTCGGGCGCGACAGCGACGAAGCCGAGCGCGGCGACGTCCCGCACCGTCTTCCGGACGTCCTCCGTCACCCCCCACAGCTCGGCCCCGACGAGCACGACGGGGTGGTCCCCCGGCTCGGTGGGCCGTGCGAGGTAGGCCCCCATCGGCGGCGCCCCCGCGGCCGCCTCGATCCGGATCTGCTCGGCAACGATCTCGTACGCCATCGTCCGTCCTTCGCTCCACGTCGCACCCGCGCGTCCTGAACTCCACGCGGGCTCTGCCCTGTTGACGATCATGGGTGGGCTTGCCGGAGAGGCATGCTAGCCCAGTCGATCGCCTCGCGAACGCAGCGCTCCGGCTCGACCGCCGCCTCCCGGTCATCGCATCCCGGACCGGGCGGCCCCTCGGACGTCGGGGTCCGCTCCCGTCCCCCCGGTCAGTGGGTGGCCTGGACGGCGATGACGACGAGCGGCCTCACCCTCACCTCGGCTCAGGGACCGACCTCGGCTCAGGGGCCGACGTATTCGTACACGCCCCCGTGCGGGTGCCGCAGTACCGCGCGGTGACCGTTGGGGGTGGGTTGCGGCGGCATCACCACGGTGGCACCGGCCGCGCGTCCCTCCTCGACGGCTGCCGCCAGATCCGGGACGGCCAGGGTGGCACTCACTCCGGCGAACGTCCGTACCGCGTCGTCCGGACCGCAGAACAGCAGGAAGGGTCCGACGCTCGCCAGCCGCACACCTGCGAAGGTGAAGCGGCTCGCGGTCCGGCCGGTCAGCCGTTCGTAGAAGGGGATGGCCGCTTCCAGGTCGTCGACGCGCTGTCGTGCGATCACTGAGTCGATCTTCGAGTCGATCTTTGAGTCGATGTTTGAGTCGATCTTCATCGGCATGCTGGAACACCTCGTCAGGTCGGGCCCGCGGTCAATGCCCTGGCCATGACCGCCGGCCTCGGCTCGGGCCCGGTGGGGCCGGCGCCGGACCGCGCCGGCCCCACCGGGCCTTACGAAGGATCAGGCATCGCCCTTGCTCTGCCAGGTCGCCCGCTGGCGCAGCGAGATCCGGTTCCCGTCGGGATCCACGGCCTCGATCCGGATCCCGTACCCGTAGTCCTCCGGTTCGGGCTGGTCGAAGGTCACACCGCGCTCGCGGAGCACCTTGAAGTCCGCCCGCAGGTCGTCCGATTCGAGGAAGACCGGACCGGGCGTCGTGCCCGGCTGTAGCGCGGCCGGCTGCCCCGAGGCCGTGGCGTGCGGCCAGAGGATGATCTCCAACGGGCCGCCGGAGACACCTACGGTGAGGAAGCGCCCGTCAGGACCGGGGTAGTCGACGCGCTTCTCCAGGCCGAGCTGCTCCGTGTAGAACCTCAGCGCGCGGTCCTGGTCGGTGACATAGAGCGTTACGTACATGATGTTCGTCAGCACCGTGTGGTCCTTCCATCGGTCGGTCAGGCGGTCCGCCTCACTTCATCGACGGACTTCGCCGAAGGAACGTGACCGATGGACGGAGAAAACTTGACGGCTTGTGCGGGCCGGGCATCCGCGACGGCCCGGAGTGGGCCCCGCCGGTAGGGCGGGTCAGGGCATCGGGACGGCTTCCAGGCAGGGGTGGGCGGTGCCGTAGCCGGTGGGCAGGGCGAGGACTTCGGCGGTCGAGCCGTTGATCTGGAAGCGGAATCCGCCGGTGGTGTCCTCGTAGACGGGTTCGTGGGCCGGTCCGAGGCGGTCGGTGCGGTGCACGATGACGGTGCGTGTCGTGCCGTTCGGGCCGCGGACGGCGATGGCGTAGCGGGTGGCGTCCCTCACGGCGCACTGCCTCGCTGGTCGAAGCTGTTGTGCTGGTCGGCGAGGCCGGCGAGGCCGGCGAGGCCGGGCCGTTCGGCGACGGCCGGGAGCCGGCGTGCGGCCCCGGCGCGGATCCGTGCGGGGGCGGGCGCGGTGAGCCGGCGGACCACGCCGCGGGCGCGGCCGGTGGCCGGGGCGGGGGTGGTCATGGCAGGTGCTTCCCCTCGAGGATGGGGCTGGGGGTCTCGGCCGGGGTGTCGTTGAGGAGGCCGGTGGTGTGGACGGGTTTGGTGTGGAGGCCGGTTTTGGCGTCGGCGGGGCGGGTGCCGCCGGGCGGTGTGGCCCCGTCGGGGTGGCCGTCGAGGGTGAACAGGGCGGTGGTCTCGGTGAGGGCCAGGAGCCGCTCCAGGCGGGGGCCCGGGTCGGTGATCGTGAGGCGGCGTTTGGCGCGCAGGGCGGTCAGCCGCAGGCGCAGGAGCATGTTGAGGCCGTAGCTGTCGCAGAACGTGACGGCGGAGGTGTCGAGGTCGAGGCCGGTGCCGCTCTGGTGGAGCAGTTGTTCCAGGGTCTCGCGCATGCCGTCCGCGCTGTCCATGTCGATCTCCCCGGCCACCTGGACCAGGGTGCGGTGTGCTCCGGCGGTGACCGCGAGGTCCGGGCCGCCGGGCAGGCGCCGCGGTACGGACGGCGGCTGCACGGCGGAGCGCCCTGCGGCGCCGGTAGCGGACGGATCTTCGGTCATGGCCGGGTCCTTGGGGAGGGAAGGGGCGGGCTGAGACCCTTCCAGCGTGGCCCGCAGCCACATTCACGTCAAGAGATACCAGAAATTCGATTCAGGTGTAGCGAAATCTGAATCTTTCGTCTTACGGTAGGGGGCATGGCACACGAGGAACCCACGGCGAGAACAAGCTGGACGTTCGTGACCAACCACGCCCGCGTGCTGGCCGCGATCGCCCGCGACCCCGGTATCCGGCTGCGGGACATCGCCGTGGAGGTCCAGCTGACCGAGCGCGCCGTCCAGGCGATCGTGACCGACCTCGACCAGGGCGGCTACCTCACCCGCGACCGCGCCGGGCGACGCACCCACTACAGCATCGCCTCCGGCACCCTGCTCAGACACCCCGCCGAGGCCGGGCTCAGCATCAGCGCACTGCTCGACCTGCTCGCCCCCACCCGCAAGGACCGCGACCACGACGCCCCCACCGGCGACGGCGGTGCCCGCCGGGTGAACGGCACGTCGGCCAGCCGGCCCCACCCCTGACCGCGCCACGCTTCGTCCACGGGATCGGGTGGTCGCCACCCGGCCCGAACGGGGGCCGCGCGCCTCGGCCCGCGAGCCCGGTACCTCCCGCTGCTCAAAGCCTCGTCTTGTACCTGGTCATGACCACGCCGCCGGGGAACGTCCGCGTCTCCACCAGGTTCAGGTCCACCCAGCTGTCCAGCGCGGTGAAGAACGGTGTCCCGCCGCCCACCAGGACCGGATAGGTGGCGATCGCGTACTCGTCGATCAGCCCGGCGCGCATGACCGCCCCGGCGAGCGTCGCGCCGCCGATGGTCATCGGGCCGCCGTCCTCGGCCTTGAGCCGGGTGATCTCGGCGATCGCGTCGCCGGTGACCAGGCGGGTGTTCCAGTCGACCTCCTCGGCCGTCATCGTCGAGGAGAACACCACCTTCGGTGTGTCCCGCCAGTTCCGCGCGAACGCGATCTCCCCCGGGGTGGCATCGGGCTGCTCGTCGCCGGTCGGCCAGTAGGAGCTCATCGTCTCCCACAGCTTGCGCCCGTACAGGGTCAGGCCACTCGCCCGCTCCTGGTCGAGCCACCACTGGAACAGCTCGTCGCTCGGCGGTCCGCTCCAGCCGATGTCGTCCCCGGCGGCGGTGACGTAGCCGTCCAGGGTCAGGTTCATGCCGTAGATCAGCTTCCGCATGGCCAGCCTTCCGTCGTGGGTGTCCGGCGTGGAGACCAGCGTGACGCGGGAAGCTCACCGGTGCGCGGTCCGACCCGCCGGTGTGGGCCGAGTCCGATCTGGCGTGGCCGGAGTCGCTCGGGCGGGCAGAGGTAGAACAGTTCGGGGTCCGCCTCGTCGAGGCCGTGGACCAGGCCGGCCGGGTGCCAGTCGAGCTGCTGCAACAGCAGCTGCATGGGATGGTTCGAGACGTTCGTCGAGGTGAACAGCTTCGGGGTGGAGCAGCTTGCTTCGACGGCCTGGAGAAGGCGGGCGCCGACGCCCCGTCGGCGTGCGCCCGGCGAGACCGTCACCATGGTCACGAAGCCCTGTTCGAAGAACGTGTACTCCAGAACGCCGTAGCCCAGGATGCCTGACGGATCTTCGGCGACGCTGACGGATCCCTGGTCCAACCACCGACGAATGCTCCGGGCCCGCGCTTCGTCGCCGGCGGCCGCGATCGCGTCGATGGCGACGAGGGCCGGCAAGTCCGTGGCGTCCGCGGCTCGCACCCGGATCCGGCTGGACATCTCGATGTTCGTGCGGACCATCCTGGCAGTGCGACGAGGCCCCGGCGGCCGAGGATCGCCGGGGCCTGGTGCTGGGTGAGGGGCGGCCGGTGTCCTGGACCCGGACGGCGAACCTAGCGGAACTCCTCCGCGTGCTCCTCCGCCCAGGTGCGGAACGTGCGCGCGGGAACTCCGGTGATCTCTTCCACGGTGGAGGTGATCACGTTCGATGCGGGCCGGGTCTCGGCGCTGGCCAACAGCGCCTCGACGAGTGCGGGTGGCCTGCCGTCAGCCAGCATCTGCCGTCGCGCGACCTCTACGGGGACTTCTTCGAACGCCACCGGGCGACCGATGGCCTCCCCGATCGCATGGACCTGTTCGGCCCTGCTCAGTACCTGCGGACCCGTCAGGACAAGCCTCGCGCCCACGTGCCCGTCACCGGTCAGGACAGGAACCGCCACAGCCGCGATGTCGCTCTCGTGGATCACCGCGGTGGCGGCGGCACCGGGACCGCGAACGGTGCGCGTGGCGCGGACCTGCTCGCCCCACCCTCGCGCGTTGGACGCGATGGTGTTCGACCGTAGGAAAGTCCACTCCAGGCCGGATTCCTCGATCATGCGCTCCATGTCGGCGTGGAGCTGGTTGATCGGATCGGTCTGCCGCTCGGCCGCCTCGTTGACGCCCGACGACGAGAGATAGACGATGCGCCCGACACGTCGTGCAAGCGCCTCCAGTACGGCGGGCGCGCCCTCGGTCGTCAGGAAGGGCCAGACCAGGAACACTGCGCTGGTCCCCTCCAGCGCCACGTCGAGCGTGCCCGGCGCGGACAGGTCCCCGCTGACGACCTTCACTCCCTCCGGCAGCCCGGCCGTTTCGGGATCACGCGCCAGCGCCCGCACCTCGGCGCCCGCGGCCAGGAGCCGAGCAACCACGTGTCGGCCGACGTTGCCGGTCGCGCCCGTCACAAGAATCTCACTCATGATCAGCCCAGCCTCGGCCCTGCTCGGACTATTCCGTCTGCCGGGCCCCGGCGCTCGGGAATCCCCCCGCCGCTGAACGTCTTCCTCGCTTCAGCCGCAGTGCTTGGAGCTGTAGCCGGATGCCCCTTGACCTGCGAACTCGTTGTACATCAGCCCGCCGACGAAGTCGATGCAGGCCCCCTTGGCGTACGTGTAGACCGGGCCCGCGTAGCTGGAGTAGTTGCTCCCGGCGCCGTCCTGGATCCAGTCGCTCGTTCCGGAGCGTCGTATCGCGACCCGGATGTCGTGGTGACCGGTGACGGTCCCGTCCTTCCCGCGGGCGATCGCACAGTTGATCCCGTTTCCGCTGTTGTAGTAGATGTCGATGAAGCCGACCACCACGCTCGTTCGGGCGTTGTCCGTGATGTCCCAGCTCTGCTTGAAGTCGTACGCGCTCCCGCACTTGTTGACCCGGGGGTAGGCGTGGGCCGCGCCGGCGGAGAGGCCGACGAAGCCTCCGGCGAGGACCGTGGCCGCGAGTACCGTCGCGAGGTGCTTCTTGATGAGCATGGCGAGCTCCTTCGAGTGCCGTGGGTGTCTAGGGTCGGGACGGGACTGCCGGGGGACCGTCTCCGTGCCGGAAACCCCGGGGTGTCCCGTCGCAGGCTTCGACATGTTGTCCGATGGCCTGATGAAGCTCCCACAGTGCAGGCATGTCCGATTGTCCATCCACCGGACTCGGCTGCGGCCCAGGTGACCAGCGGACAAACCGGATTGGCCGCGGACACGGCACGGCTCGACACAAGGTAGGCCGTCCACCCAGGGCATCGTCGTCCCCGGCCGCTGAAGTACCGCGCGCACCCGACCGGGACGGCCCCGGGGCCGTCCCGGATCCGGTCCCTCCCGTCGCGCGGAAGGCTCCCGTGTGGCCGGCCCCGGGCGTTCGCAGCGAAAGCCACTGGTACCGGCGCAGCGGGTTGGACAAGCTGGGGCCCATGGACTGGACGCCTCTGCTCTCCACACTGACCGGTGCCGTCATCGGCATCGCCGCCACGCTGATCGCCGACCGCAACCGGTGGCGGCGGGAGGAGGCCAGGCATGCGCTGGACGTGCGGCGCGAGGTCTACACGGAGTACGTCTCCGCGCTCAAGGCCGCGGGTGAGGAGATCCGGGCTGTCGCCCTGGGCGACCACATGTCAGATTCGGCCCGCGACGCGGCGGTGCGGGAGGCGGTGCGGCGCACCGGCATCTACACGGCGAGCGAACGCCTGTGGCTCGTGGGCCCGTCGCCGGTCGTGGAGGCCGGGAACGAGGCGTTCCACTGCCTGCGGGCGATCCGCGACGCCTACGCCCGGGGAGCGGCGGTCGGCTCGGCCGACGACGCGCCCCTGATAGCGCGGCGACGCGAGGCCATGGCGCGGATGCGTCGCCTCATGCGCGAGGACCTGGGCGTCGGACCCCTCGGAATCGAGTGATATCGAGTGAGGTGGCAGAGCCCCGCGGGCCGACCCGGGCCGACCCGGGTAGGCCCGTACCGGCCGCAGGACGCCGAACTCCGGCGCGCCGCCGGCCCTGGGGCCCGGCCGATCGGGCCAGGTCGTGCACGTGGCGGCGCTCGGACTCGTCCAGCCGCAGGGCCCGGGCGATCCCGTCCAGCACCTCCGGCGAGGCGTTCGGCGAGTGCCCCTGTCCCAAGCGGGCGTAGGAGGAGGCGCTCACCCCCGCCAGCAGCGCCGGCTCCTCCCGGCGAAGGCCCGGCACGCGCCGGCGCTCCCCGTAGGCGGGCACCCCGACCTCCTCCGGACGCAGTTGGGAGCGCCGCGTCTGCGGGAAGTCCCCGAGCTGTGATTTCCCGTTCATGCCTCCGAGTACGGGTCGACCCGCACCGCGCAGCCTCTCCCTGCCGAGGATAGGCACCGGCGGGTGTGGCCGACGAGCCCGGGACGCGATCAGCTGGGTGTCATCGCATCCCGCACTCGTCCAGGAGGACAGCATGAGTACCGCGACCCGTGAGGATGACCCCTTCGAGACCGTGGACGCGGCGGATTTCGCCTTCACCAGACGCGCCTGGGTGGATGCGGCCCCCGCACTGGTCTACGACCTGGTCGGCGACGTGTCCGCGAACCGCCGGTGGAGCCCCGACGTCGTCGAGGGCGCCTTCGAGGCCGCCTTCGACCAGGACGCCGGACCGCGGGTCGGCGCCTGGTTCAGCGGCCGCAACCGCAGGGACGGCAAGGAGTGGACCACGCGCTCCCAGATCGTGCGGGCCGTCCTCGGCGCCGCCTTCGCCTTCGTCGTCGGCGGCGCCGAGGACGGCATCGTCCGGTGGAGCTGGACGTTCCGAGCCCGGGGGCGCGGCACCGTCGTCCGGCAGTCCTGGCAACTCCTGCGCCTAGCCCCGGTACTGGGCAGCACCCGCGGCGACCTCGCCGCGCTGCGCGACCGCATGGCGGACAGCGTCGAGGCCACGCTGGCCGCCCTCGCCCAGTGGATCGCCGAGGGAGGGCCGCCCCGGGATCGGCCACGGCGATCGCCGGAGCTCCCGCTGATCCGCCGGTCGCGACGGGAGGCTCAGTCCTCGCGTTCCGGAGTCCCGTTGTCCGTGCCTCGTGAGAGGCTGCCGGCGACGTCGAGACAGGGAGGGAGAGCTGGCGCAATGGGATTCGAGGGGGAGGTCTGGCGTCTGATGCGCCAGGAGGAACTGCTCGGCGAGATCGTGATCGACGAGAGCGAGTTCCCCTGGTTGTACGGGCGCTTCGCTCCGACTGCGGCGTTCGGGGCGGTGAAGCCGTGGTTCGACGAGTCGCTGGCTCTGGTGGAGGCGGAGGAGTTCGAGCGCTTCGACGACTCCTACGACCGGATCGCGGCCGCCCTGACGCTGCTGGCCCCGTCAGGTCTGGTCGCGGAGTTCCTCCTGCACATCAACGACGGCCGCGCCTGGCTCAGGTGGAGCGACGAACCGTTCGACGCCATCTGAGCCCACCGGGCCCCTGGGCACCGGCTGACCGGAAGAGCGGGGGGACGGCACCCCCCAGGCCCGGCTCGAGAGGCCTGGTCGCGCTCAGCGCTCAACCAGCGCCGTTCGACGGGGTAATTCGGTGGCGCCGAGCCCGTCCACCGTCGACTCTGGGCACCGTGTCAGAACCCAAGCACCAGATCCGCGCCAGCTACACGGACACGACAGTGACGGTCTACCAGGCGTACGCGCCGGAGATCGGCCTGCCCGCCGCACTGGACGGTCGCTTTCCCGCAGCCTGGCGGCGGGACCGGATGACGTGGATCAAGCCGTCGTTCCTCTGGATGATGTATCGCTGCGGATGGGCGGGCAAGGAGGGCCAGGAGACCGTGCTGGCGGTCGAGATTACCCGCGAGGGCCTCGAATGGGCCCTGGAGAACGCCTGCCTGGCCCACTACCAACCCGGACTGCATCCCGACCGCGGCGACTGGAAGCGCCGGCTGAAGCGAGCCCCGGCCCGGGTGCAGTGGGACCCCGAACGCGATCTGCACCTGCGGCCGCTCGCTCACCGGTCCCTGCAACTCGGCCTCGCGGGCGAGGCGGCTGAGCGCTACGCGGAGGAGTGGATCGTTTCGATCCGCGACGTCACCGCGCTCGCGCAAGCGATCCACGCCCACGTGAGGGACGGAGCACTGGACGCCGCCCGGCAGTTGCTCCCCGCGGAGCGCCCCTACCCGGCGGGCGACGTGCTCACGGCCCATCTGCGCGACTGAGCCGACCCGACCACCCGGGCCGCAGGCTGCTCGCCCCGCGCGGCGTCTACCGTCGGCGGGGTGCCCCGGCCTGCGGACCGGATCCACCGATGGCAGCGGCGCCTCTCGGCCAGGGGGCGGATCCAAGCCGCCGACACCGGGGGCCGGTCGGCCCGCTCGGACAGGTGGAGGGATGAGCGCGGCGATGCTTCAGGCGTCGTCCTCGCCCCGGTGGTGGCGGCCGTCCAGGGGGAGCCCGGCAATCTCCAGGGCCTGCGCCATGCCGGGCCGGCTGCGCAGGCCGTACGCCTCCGTGAAGGCCGATTCGGCGTTGGGGTGGTGCCGGCCGAAGGGGTAGGGCGTCCGGGTGGCCCGGCACTGCCGGGTGAACTGGTGGCGGTCGTCGTCACCCCAGCCGGCCCACGGGTGGCGTCCTGTGGGGTGTTCGGCCGCCGGCGTTCGGCGCGCCTTGGCGAAGCCGACCCCCGCGTCGACCTCGCACTGGGTGAGGCCGGTGGGCTCCGTGCGGAACTCACTGACGTGGACCGGGTGGGCCGCACCAGGATCCGATGGCGGGCGAGGCGCTCCCCGGCGGGTTCCGAGCCGGTGAACGGACCACTGCGGCGAGCCGCCCCGCACGCGAACATTTCCGTCCGGTAGGTCTTGACGCCCTTCCGCAATCGGCGTTTCATTTTGTTCATAAGTGTTTGAACCTGCTGAAACATGATGGAGCACACCCCGCTCTCCTCCCGGTACCGAACACGGCACCGCCCCCACCCGCATCGCCCCCACAGCGCCGCCGGTCCGAAACGCCGCTCGGCGACGGAATCCGCCACCCGGAAGAAGACAGCACGGCTTCCGCAGGCGCGTCACACCCGGAGAGAGCCATGTTCACATCCGTCTTCGCCCCGCCATCGGAGCCCGCCCCGGTGCCGGCGGCGTCCTGCACCGCCCGGGGCGCGGGTCAGGTCGCCGCCTGGAGCGGGCGCAGCAGCAGCCCCTGGTGCGTCACCGTCCCGGTGGCCTTCCCCGACGGCCGGGCCGGCACCCAGACCTTCGTCGAGTGGGCCGACAGCAGCGGCCAGGCGCGGGAGGCGGCGCTCCTCAGGGCCGACACCCCGGACGCCCTGCGCCGCCGTCGCAACGCCGTGATCCTCCCGGTCGGCCGGGTGACCGTGGAACCCTGGCAGCGCCCGGCCTGGTGGTGACACCGCCGCCCGGTGGTGGCACCGCCGCCGGAGGACGGGCGTCCGCCACGGCCGGCCGCCCCACCCCGTACCCGCGGCGGCCCTACTGCTCCGGCCCCGTGGAGCCCGTCGTGGAGCCCGTCGGCTCCGCCGCTCCCGGCGGCAGCCGGACCGGCCGCAGCCTCGCCCAGCCGGCGAAGAGCGCCGCCCCGACCAGCATGCCGACGCCCACCCAGAGGTTCACGTTCGCGCCGCCCGCCCGGTCGAGGTCGGCCTGAGAGGTGGCGGTGGCGCCCAGCACGGTCAGCGCGGTGCCGTAGACGCAGAAGAGCAGCGCGAGGATCAGGCGCAGGTCGAAGATCCCGGCCTTCACGGCCGCCCCCGTCGTCGGATCCGTCATGTCCTCGCTCCTCTCACCAGAAGATCACGTTGAGTACGGTGGCGAGCAGCAGGGCCCCGGCCCCGAGCAGCGCGGGGCTGCGGTACCAGCCCGCGTCCTCGGCGGTGTCGCCCTCCTTGATCCGGTCCCTGGGCGTCAGCGACCAGACCAGGCCGACCAGTTCGCTGTCCGGCTTGGGCCGGGTGGCCAGCGAGACCGCGACGCTGACCGCGATGTCCAGGACGAAGGCGGCGCTCGCCGCGACGAAGCTGGGCCCCTGACCCGCCAGGTGCAGCACGTCGTGGCGGACGAGCTGGTCCACCGTCACGGCGGCCGCCGTTCCGACGATCAGCCCGATCCCGCCCGCGAGCGGCGTCGTCCGCTTCCAGAACATCCCCAGGATGAACGTGGCGAACAGCGGGGCGTTGAAGAACGAGAACAGCGTCTGGAGGTAGTCCATGATGTTGTTGTAGCCACTGGCGATGAACGCGGTGCCGACCGCGATCGCGCAGCCGAGCACGGTGACCGTCCGGCCCACCCGCAGGTAATACGCGTCCGGCCGGCCCCTGACCACGTACGCCTGCCAGAGGTCGTAGGTGAACACCGTGTTGAACGAGCTCACGTTGGCCGCCATGCCCGCCATGAAGGCCGCCAGCAGCCCGGTGATCGCCACCCCCAGCATGCCGTTGGGCAGCAGGTCGCGGATGAGCAGTTCGATCGCGTTGTTGTACGTGACGCCCTCGGTCGACGTGCCGCCCGCCGCCTTGTACCGCGCCAGCTCCGGCGAGAGGACCGCGGCCAGCATCCCCGGGATCACGATGACCAGCGCGATCAGCGCCTTCGGGTACGCGCCGATCAGCGGCGTGCGCCGGGCCGCCGACATGTTCCTCGCCGCCAGCGCGCGCTGCACCTCCGCGAAGTTCGTCGTCCAGTAGCCGAACGACAGCACGAACCCGAGGCCGAACACGATGCCCAGCACGGACAGGGTGGCGTTGGCGATCCCGGTCAGGTTGCTGGCCGGCCAGGCGTTCAACTGCTCCGCCGCGTCGGCGTTCACCGCCCGGATCCGGTCGCTCAGCCCGTCCCAGCCGCCCACCCGGTGCAGCCCGACCAAGGTGATCGGCACCAGCATGGCGACGATCAGGAAGAACTGCATCACCTCGTTGTACACGGCGGCCGAGAGCCCGCCCAGCGTCGTGTACGCCAGCACGATCAGCGCCGCCACCAGGACGGAGGACCACAGCGGCCAGCCCAGCAGGGCGTTGACCACCGTGCTGAGCGCGTACAGGTTGACCCCGGCGATCAGCACCTGGGCGAGCGCGAAGCTGAGCGCGTTCACCAGGTGCGCGAAGCGGCCGAACCGCAACCGCAGGAACTCCGGGACGCTGCGCACCTTGGACCCGTAGTAGAACGGCATCATGACCAGGCCGAGGAAGACCATGGCCGGGATCGCGCCGATCCAGTAGTAGTGCACGGTCGGGATGCCGAACTGCGCGCCGTTGGCGGTCATCCCGAAGATCTCCACCGCCCCGAGGTTGGCCGAGATGAACGCCAGGCCGGTGATCCAGGCGGGCAGCGACCGGCCGGCCAGGAAGAAGTCCAGACTGGAGGAGACCGACCTGCGGGCGAGCGAGCCGATGCCCAGCACCAGGGCGAAGTAGACGGCGAGCAGGGCGTAGTCGACCGGCTCGGCATCCAGCCGGAGGCTTGCCTCGGCAAGGGAGTTCACTGCTGCCTCGATCCGTTACGTGGAGCTTCTCCGCTTCCGGACTTCTAGCAGCGGCGCGCCCGCCCGCCACCCGGCGTCACCCGCCCGTGGGCGAGTCGCTCGACCGACCGGCCGACACCGACCGACCGGCCGACACCGACCGGCCGACGGACACCGCCCGGCCGACGCCGGCCGGCCGACGGACACCGCCCGGCCGTCCGGAAAACCAGGTGCCACGGCCCCGGGCAGGCCGGTAGCCTGCGCCGATATGACACCCGAACTGGAACGCCCCCCACTTCAGGCCGACGAACGTACCGCGCTCATCGGCTGGTTGGACCTGCAGCGGCAGATCCTTCGCTGGAAGTGCGAGGGGCTGACGGAGGAGGACGCTCGTCGCTCCGTCCTCCCGAGTTCACCGGCCATGACGATGGCCGGCCTCATCACTCATATGCGCTGGACCGAGCACACCTGGCTGGAGGTCCTGTTCCTCGGCGGCGACGAGAAGCAGAACCCGTCGTTCGCCGAGTCGGGCGAGGACGCCGACTGGCAGCCCGGCGACCGCTCCCTGGCCGAGCTGCTCGCGGAGTACGAGGCCCAGTGCGCCCGGAGCAACGAGATCGTCGCCGCGGCCTCCCTGGACGATGTCGGCCGTCACTCCGGCTTCCGCTCCGGTGGCGCCAACCTCCGCTGGATGCTGATCCACCTCGTCGAGGAGACCGGGCGCCACGCCGGCCACGCCGACATCGTCCGGGAGCTCCTCGACGGCACCAAGGGCTATTACTGACCCGGGCGATGCCCCGCGATGGACCAGCCGTCCAACCGTCCGATCCGGCGGATCTCGTCCACCGGATACGGGGTTCGCCTGCTCTCCCGCTGGAGCCTGCGGTAGAAGTCCGTCATCACCACGGCGAGCGGGGCGTGGCGGGTGAGGATCGCCGCGACCTCCGGCGGGACGCCCGGCGGACGCTCTCCCCGGGCGCACGCGCGCACGAACGCGTCGCGCTCGTCCCGCTCGTAGCCGTACAGAGCGGTGATCAGCCACAGCACCAGGTGCGTGGTGGCGTAGCAACGGTCGTAGCTGCGGTGCGCGGCGAAGAAGTCGGCCTCGTCCTCGGACAGGTCGAACCGGGAGGAGGTGGCGAGCCCGTAGTCCGCGAAGAACAGCCGCCGGCCGTCGGTCAGGATGTTCTGGAAGTGGGCGTCGAAGTGGAGGAGCCCGCGGGAGTTCATGAACGAGATTCCGGCGTCCAGCCGGCTCGCCACCATGGCGCAGGCCCGCCCGGTCGCCTCGTCGCCGGCTCCGACCCGGGCGCCCAGCCAGTCGTGCAGGTTCTGCGGGATGTACTCCAGGAACAGCGCGATGCTCGCCGAGGCGTCCCGCAGGGCCTCGATCCGGCCGCGCACCTCCGGTCCGCCTCCCCAGTACGCGACGGCCCGCTCCACATCGGCCAGTTCCTCGGGGAGCACCTGCCCGGCGTGCGGCAGCACCCGCCAGTGGTGCATCAGGGGAAAGCCCTCGTGGTCCGCCGTGAGGACCCAGTTCGTGGTCATGGTGTGCACGGCCAGCTCCCGCCAGGCCCCGAAGCCCGGCCCGCCGATGCCGTACTGGCAGAAGCCGGGGAGCCCGAAGAGGTTCGCCGTGGACCGGGCGTTGCCGGGCTGCCGTTCCGGGTCGGTGAGCGGGACCCGCTTGACGAAGACCGGAGTCCCGTCGACCTCCAGCAGCGCCGACGTCCCCCCGATGCCGGCACCCAGCGGCGCGGCCTCCGCCAGGAGGGCCTGCAGTTCGCGATCACTGCACAGGGCCAGCGAGGTGGCGACGGCGCCATGGGTGGCCAGGCGTGCACCGCGCGACATGTCACGGGCCTCGACGGTTGCCCCCACCAGCGCACCGACCTCTCCGAAGCAGCCGGGCGCCGCCGACGGGCGCGCACGCTCGGCGCGCGGCCCTTCGGGGCCCTGGCACGGGCAGGGGTGTCCGGCTTCCGTGCCGGGGCACAGGTCGGAACACCCGCTCGGCTGCACTGTACGGGGAGATCGGCGAGGAGATCGGGTGAACGCGAGGACCGCCGGTCGGAGCCGGCCCCCAACGCGGCCGCCGCCTCGTCACTCAGGTCGCCTCGTCACTCAGGCCGCTCGGGCAACTCAGGCCGCCCCCGTCGCTCAGGCCGCTCGGGCAACTCAGGCCGGCAGGGGAGCGAGGGCGTCCACCCCTGCGTGCTTCCTCCCCGGCCCGAGGTCGCCGCCGTCCTCGGCGACCCGTACGACGGTGTCGCGCAGCGCGTCCGCGTAGGCGCGCAGGGACTGGGCGGCGACGGTGGTGTCGGGGTGGCGGCAGGCGAGGTGCAGACCCTCGTGGAGTCGGGTGATCCAGACGCAGGCCTGGTCGCCGTGGGAGACCCGGACCGTCGCGCAGGCGTTCTGCTCGGTCCAGCGCTCGGCTCCGGGGACGGCCCTGGCGTCGACGAACGACATGAGCGAGTGCAGGTCGGGCGAGGTCGGACGGAAGTCCGAGCCGAGCAGGTGCAGGATCCGGGCCAGCGGGGTGCGGGCGAGCCGGCGGTTCGCGTGCAGCTCGGAGCGTGCCATCGCCAGCGCGCTCCGGAGGTCGGGGGCGTCGGCCGCGGGGATCTCGATGGGTACGACGCCGACGTACCAGCCCAGCGAGTCCTGCCACTGGGAGGCCGCCCTGGTGTGGAACGGCACCACCGTCCGGTACACGTCGTGCCCGCCGAGGTCCCGGGCGATCAGCGCGCTGGCGGCCAGGATGCCGGCCAGCGTGCCCCCGAAGGGGCGGCAGTACCGCTCGAACCCGGCGGCGTGCTCCTCGCCCACCAGCATCTCGGTCATCAGCCGTTGGGCGGGCATCGGTTCCTCCGGCTCCAGACCGAGGTCGAGCGGGAACCTCGGCAGCCGGTCGTCGCAGCCGGCGATGAACTCCCGCCAGCGGGCGACCGCCGAGTGGATCTCGTCGACCTGCTCCGCGTGCGCGCATTCGAGTTCGCAGAAGTCGAGGTAGCTTCCGACCTCGACCGCTCGCGGTTCGCCGCCGCCCCGGCGGGTGTCGTAGAGCTCGTGGACCTCGGCGGGGATGCGGAACAGCGAGTACGCGTCCACGTTGCTGTGGTCGAAGGCGAGGTAGACGTCCGTGCCGTCCTCGCGCAGGACGGCCGCGTAGATGTAGTTCGGCCATTCGAGCGCGTTCGTCGCGGCGTCGAAACGGTTCTGCAGGTAGGTGACCAGCTCCTCCGCCCGGTCGAACACCCCTGCCTCGTGCCGGTGCAGGGCCACCGAACCGGCGCCGATCGTGAACCGGCGGACGCCCTCGGTCCGGCGGCGGAATCCGCTGCGCAGCGTCTCGTGGCGCAGGGTCCAGTCGAGCAGGGTGGCCTCCAGCACGGCCGGGTCCGCCGGGCCGGGCAGGCTGAACCGGGTGCCGATCCAGGTCGGCATGGTCAGGCCGTTGTCGCGTACGGTCCGCGCGGTGCGCAGGTGCGACTGCTGGAGGTGGGAGAGCGGGCGGAGGTCGTCCGCCAGGGCCGTGGCGGCGTCGATGGTGGACGGGTGGAGGGTCCATTCCATGACACGCCCCGGACGGGCCTCGCAGCGGGCCAGGTCGGTGATACGCACAGGTGCTCCCTCTCTCGACTCGCGGTGCGCCGGCGGTCCCGGCGCACCGCCGCCACCCGTCGGCCCGTCCTCGCCACGGGCGTTCCGGCGTCACGTCCCGTACGCGTCTCGGCCGACGGGGTGTTGGTGACGGACCAATCAAGCAACGATCAACAGGCCGTCAGGGCACGCCCTGATGGCCGCCGGACCGGGTCACCGCGGCCGAGCCGGAAGGCTCGGTCCCCCGGGCAGGCGGCGACCACGGCCACAAGACCCCGGCGGCAGACCGTCGCACAGGCCTATCGTTGGCTGATGCGCGCTCACCCCATCGATCGACCGTCCGATCTCGACGTGGTCCGCGAGTCCTATGACCGCGTGGCCGACAACTACGCCCACATGGTGGCGACCACGGGGATCGGCGACATCCGGACCCACCCGTGGCTCAAGGCGTCGATCGACGCCTTCGCCGACACCGTGAGCGGCCTCGGGCCCGTGCTCGACGTCGGCTGCGGGCCCGGAACGGTGACCGCCTACCTCGCCGAGCGCGGCCTCGACGTGTCCGGCGTCGATCTCTCCCCCCGCATGATCGAGAACGCGCGCCGCCTCCACCCGCAGTGCCGGTTCGGCGTCAGCTCTGCCACCGACCTGGACCTCGCCGACGCCTCCCACGGCGGCCTGCTCGGCTGGTGGTCACTGTTCAACCTCCCGCGTGACGTCCTTCCCCAGGTCCTGGCCATGTTCGCGCGCGCCCTGGTGCCGGGCGGACACTTCATCACCGCGACCCATGTCGGTGACGAGGACGCGCTGCGCACCGAGGCCTACGGAGGCGTCCCCGTCCGCTGGACGACCCACAAGTGGCGGCCCGAGCCGCTCACGCACCTGATCGAGCAGGCCGGACTGCGCCCGGTCGCCGAACTCCGGCTCCCCGCGGACGAGCACGTCGGACCGGGCCTGGTCATCATGGCCAAGCGGCCGGGCTGACGATCGGGCACCGGACCAGGGCGTACCTGCCACCGGTCGACGCGGTGCGGCCCGGAGGCGTGGCGGTACGGGCCGGGGCCGTGGTGACGGAAGGGGCGACCGCCGCCCGAGTCCCCGGCCCGACGCCCCCGCCCCCCTGGTCGCATCCAGGTCCACCCTGCCCGGCCGGACCTGGTCAGACCATGGTCACGTCCCGCGCCCCGCTGCCCGGCCGGATGAGGTAGATGCCCGACCCGGGCAGCGTCTCCCGTGAGTCCCCGCAGGCGGTCGACGCTGGGAGGGCAGCGAGGAGGTCGGTTCGAGGGCGAGTTCGTCGATGCCCCGGGCCCCGTCGATTAGGCTCGGGCGGAGGGCGAGGGAGGGTGGGGCGGATGCAGTCGGGGCTGAGTTTCTCCGCGGCGGACCTGGCGCAGACGCGGTTCGCGGTGTCGCCCATGTGGGAGGTCGTCACCAGCTTCCGGCTGCTGCGGCGGGCGGACGAGCAGCCGTTGCACCGGCGGTGGGCCGAGCAGGTCCGGCCGCGGCTGGTGCGGGCGGGGCTCGACCGGGGGTGGTTGGCGGAGCTCGTGCCCGTCGACGGCTACCTCGCGGACTTCCTCAATCCGACTCCGGCCGGCCCGTTCCCCACGCTCGCCACCGAGCTGGAGGCGATCCGGCGGACCGCGCCCGAGCGGGTGCGGGTCGAGCTCGGGATGCTGGCCGCCGAGCGCGACGACGGGGCGCCTGCCCGGTTCCGGATCCTGTCCGAGGCTCCGGAGGAGGCGTTGGCGAAGGTCACGGCGGAGGTCGAGGCCTACTGGGAGCTTGCCCTCGCGCCCTACTGGGAGCGGATCCGGCGGTTGCTCGAAGCCGATGTGTTCCACCGGGCTCGGCAGGTGGCGGAGCACGGCTCGGCCCACGTGCTCAACGAGCTGCACGACTCCGTCCGATGGGACGACGGCACCCTGCGGCTGGTCCGCCGGCACTGCGCGCTGACCCGTGACCAGGTCGGTTCCGGGCTGCTCCTGGTGCCCTCCGCGTTCGCCTGGCCGAAGGTGCTGACCCGGTCGGTGGCGCCGGAGCCGCCGCAGCTCGCCTATCCGGCGCGCGGGATCGGCAACCTCTGGGAGCCCCGGGCCACCACCTCCCCGGACGCGGTGGCCGCCGTGCTGGGCCGCTCCCGCACGATGCTGCTGACCGAGCTGGACACGCCCGCGTCGACCACCCGGCTCGCCCAGCGGTCCGGCCTGTCCGCGGCCGGCGTCTCCCAGCACCTGACGGCCCTGCGCAACGCCGGCCTGGTGACCGCGCACCGCAGCGGCCGCTCCGTCCTCTACGCCCGCACCGCGCTCGCGGACGCCCTGCTGGCCCCGGCCGGGCACTGACCCGGCGGCCGTCCGAAGGCCGTCCGGAGCGCCGGGCCGGGCGGCGGTTCAGCGGCCGGTGGCGATGTCGGCGACGAGGTTGATGGTGGTGGCCAGGATGCTGGCGCCGAAGACGTAGGACAGCAGGCAGTGCCGCAGCACGACCGCCCGCAGCCCGGTGCTGGAGACGCTGGTGTCGGAGACCTGGTACGTCATGCCGAGGTTGTAGCTGAAGTACAGGAAGTCGCTGTACCGGGGCGGGACCTCGGTGTTGAAGTCGATCCCGCCGCCGGGGCTCCCGTAGTAGATGTACGCGTAGCGGGTGGCGTACATCAGGTGGAGCGCCGCCCAGGCCGTGAACACGCCGCAGAGGGCCGTCGCGGCCGCGGCCCGGCTCAGGTCGGAGCGGCTGGCCAGGAACAGCAGCACGATGCCGACCAGTCCGCACAGCGCGGCGGTGACGACGGCGAACTCCTCCAGGGCGGGCCGGAACTCCTCGCGCCGGACGTTGCGGCGGGTGGCGGCGGCGTCCATCGGCCACAGGACGATCCACCCCGCCACGACGAAGGCCGTCTCCGCTCCGGCGATGCCGGCGAGGACGCCCAGCGGCACGCCCGTCAGGACGGCGACGACCGTTCCGAGGGCCGCTCCGAGGATGGCCGAGCCGGCGAGCCGCGGGACGGCGGAGAGGACCAACGAGTGGTTCATGGGGGCCTCAGGCGCTGACGGCGGGGGTCGGCGTCAGCGTATCCGCGGCTGGGCCCGGGCGCAGCCGGGCGCGGGAGCCCGGAGAACGGGCCCCGACCGGCGAAGGGGGAGGGGCGGGACGGAGCCGGGGAGGTCGGGGCTATGGTTCCTTGGCGGTCCACGGACACCGGGGTACGAGGGAGAGTGCTGTGAAGTTGGTCGGTCGCACGATGACGGTGGCTACGGCCGGGGTGCTGCTGGGGGCCCTGACGGCCTGCGGCTCCAGCGGTTCGAAGGCCTCGGGCGACGGCGCCGCGGCGGCCGGCCGGGGCACGGCGACGGCCGGTGCCGGTGCGAGCGCGGAGGCGAGCGCGGGTGCGGGCACCGCGTCGCCGCAGGCCTCCACCGGCGGCGCGGGCGCCTCGCCCGGTGCGGCCGCCGGCGGTGCCCCGGCGCCCGGCGCGGCGCCGTCCGGCGGTACCGCCGCGCCCGGTGGCGGCCCGGCGGCCGGCACCGTCCCGATGCCCGTCTGGAGCGACGCCGCGACGCCGCTGCTCGACTACCGGGCCGTCCTGCAGCTGATGCCGGACCAGACCGCGATGACCGGCTGGGAGCAGGAGAAGCGCCGGGTCGACCTCACCGACCACTCCGCGGACTGCCAGAACCCCGCGGCCTGCAACGGCAAGCCGCTCAGCGGCGAGGCGAGGTTCAGCTCCGGCGACGTGGTCGCGCGCTTCCTCGTCGACACCCTGCCGACCAAGGCGGCCGCCCAGGACAAGCTCAAGGCGGCGTACGCGGCGTACGGAGACGCCACCCGCTACCACGCCGTGGAGCTGCCCGCCATCGGCACCGAGAGCCGGGCCTGGCAGGGCGAGCCCGGCGGCCGGGACGGCATCGCCGTCGTGATGCGGGCCGGCACCGTGGTCGCCACCGTGACCACCGAGGACGGCCCGGTGGACACCGCGACGGCGCAGCGCCTCGCCGTCCTGCTGGCCAAGCGCATCGAGCAGGCCCAGGCGGGCCAGGCCGCGGACGCGGTGCTCGGCCGCTGACCGCACCGGCGGGGCGGGTGCCCGAGGTCCGTCGCCCCGCCCCGGGCGGCCCCGGTGACGCGGATCACCGGAACCGGCCCGGAAGCCTCGAAGATCCACTCGGGGTGTCCACTCCTTCGCCGCTCGCCTCCGGGGACGGGGACCTGCTGCTCGTCGCCGAGCTGCTGGCCTTCGTCCCGCCGTTCGGCCGGGCGGCTCCCCCCGCCGCGGGGCCGGCCGGTGGCGGTGGGATGATCATGCGCATGAAGCACATCATCAGGGCGGTGGACGCCGAGGACTGGCCGAAGATCAAGCAGCTCCGGCTGGACGCGCTGCTCGATCCGGCGGCGCCCATCGCCTTCCACGACAGCTACGAGAAGGCGGCCGCCCAGCCGGACGAGTTCTGGCAGGAGCGCGCCGCCGGTGCGGCCGAGGGCGTCGCCGCGCGGCAGTTCGTCGCGGAGGCGGCCGACGGGCGCTGGCTCGGCACCGTCTCGGTGCTGGTCGAGCACGCCGGTACGGCGACCTTCTTCGGTGATGTCCCGCAGCAGGCGCAGACCCATGTCGTCGGCGTCTTCGTGCGGTCCGAGGCGCGCGGCAGCGGCGTCGCGCAGGGGCTCTTCGAGGCCGCCCTGGACTGGTCCTGGTCGCTCGCCGAGCCGCGCGTCGAGCGGGTGCGGCTCTTCGTCCACGAGGCCAACGGCCGGGCCGGGGCGATGTACCGGAAGACCGGCTTCGAGCCCACCGGCCACCACCTCCCCGCGCCGGGGGACGGGACCGCCCGCGAGATCGAGCTGGCCGTCCGGCGCGGCTGACCGCCACCACGGCGGCACGGTGTGCGCCGTGCCGCCTGCGGCGGTGGGGGGGGGGGGGGGGGGGGGCGCCCCCCCCCCCCCCCCCCCCCGGCGGGGGGGGGGGGGGGGGGGGGGGCGCGCGGCGGCGGGGGGGGGGGGGGGGCGGGGGGGGGCG
>NZ_JBITSA010000013.1:0-210350 GCF_044540385.1 Kitasatospora sp. NPDC086009 | reverse complement strand
GGCGCGGCCCCCCCCCCCCCGGGCGCCCGGGGGGGCGGGGGGCCCCCGGGGCCGCGGGGGGGGGGGGGGGGCGGCCCCCCGCCCCCCCACCGCCGCCCGCGTGTGCGGGGCTGCCGGTGCCCGGCCGGCCGGGCTCGGGGATCGGTCCCGGCTCCAGGGCTGCGGAGCCGTCCGGCGGTGCGACCGACCCCGGGAGGTCAGGAAGCCCCGGACGTCAGGCGTCCGGGAACGTAGGAAGCCCGGGACGTCAGGCGGCCGGGCGGACGACAGTCCGGTCGTGGACGAAGAGGGCGTGGCGCTCCTCGGCGCCCAGCCCGCCCCAGACGCCGAACGGCTCACGCGCGGCGAGGGCGTGGCGGCGGCACTCGATCCGCACCGGGCAGTCACCGCAGAGGGCCTTGGCCGCTTCCTCGGCCTCGCCGTGGCCCGCGTCGGCGGCGCCCACGCGCTGGAAGAGGCGCCTGCCGTCGGTGCTCCGGCACGCGGCGTGCTGCGGCCGGTTCCAACGGTGCTCCGGTGTGCCGGGCAGGTGGGAGATGTCGCTCACGCTACGGCTCCTTGTCGACGACGAACGGGCGCGGTGCGTGCCTCGTCTGACCCGGATCGGTCGTTTCATGCCTGCCGTCCCGGGCCGGGTTCGCCGCCGGTGCCCCGTCGCGCCAGGAACCGGACCGGCCGGAGCGGCCCGGGCGGCCACCGCCGCCCGCACCGGACGGAGCAGGCCGCCGCCCGGCTGCGGCGCGGCGAGGTCGCCGAGCCCCGTCCGGATCGTGTCGTCCGGGTCCGGGGCCCCGGGAGGGCGAGCAGAGCGGGAGGGTGGCGTGCCGCAGCCGCAGCAGGGCGGGCAGCGGGCCCCGTGCCCGGACGGCGGGTTCGACAGGGCGTGCGGAGCGCCGACCAGCCGGCCGACCGGCTCGCGCGGCCGGACGAGCCCGGGCGGTGTCAGGCGCCGTGCCGCGGCTCCAGCCGGAAGTCGAAGGCCGTGGTGCCCGGGTCGAGGGCGGTGACCCCGCCGTCCACGGTGAGGACCGCGCCGTTGACGTAGCTCGCCGCCGGGGACAGCAGCCAGCCGATCGCCGCGGCCACCTCCTCGGGCTCGCCCGGCCGGCCGGTCGGCGTCAGCCGGGTCGCCTCCCGGTACGCCGCGTCGGTGTCGGCCAGCCCCTCCTCGTCCGCGAAGCGGGCCATCCGGCGGTCGGCCATCTCCGTGCGCACCCAGCTGGGGCAGACGGTGTTGGCCCGCAGCCCGCGGTGGCCGTAGTCGACGGCGAGCGAGCGGCAGAGCTGCAGCAGCGCGGCCTTCGAGGTGGCGTAGGCCGCGTTTCCCACCCCGTTGCGCAGGGCGGAGACCGAGGAGACCGCCACCACGGATCCCCGCGACCGCAGCAGGTGGGGCAGGGCGGCCCGCAGTACGAGGAAGGGACCGGTGAGGTTGGTGCGCATCACCAGCTCCCAGTCGTCCAGGGTGACGTCGCCGACCGAACCGCCCCGGCCGACACCGGCGTTGAGCACCACCCCGTCCAGCCGGCCGAAGGCGGAGACGGTCTCCTCCACCAAGGCGTGCACCTCGTCCGGGTCGGTGGTGTCCGACACCCGGGCGAGCGCGCCGGTCTCCCGGGCCACCCGCTCCAGCGGTTCGGACCGCCGCCCGGAGACCACCACCCGGCAGCCCTCGGCCCGCAGCAGCCGGGCGGTGGCCGCCCCGATGCCGGTACCGCCGCCGGTCACGATGACAACGCGCTGATCGGACATGGGTGGGCGCCTCCGCCGGGATCGATGCTCCGTGAACCATCGGATCCTATGCTCACGCCGTGTCAGCTCCCGTCGTGCCGGAGGCCCTGACCCAGGACCGCGATCGAAGGCCGCGACCGGCGACCGGGGACCGCGACCGGGACCGCGACCGGAGGCGACCGCGCGGCCGCCGGGCGGGCACCCGGACCGATCAGGATCCGAGAAGCCGCGACCGCCCGCTCGTGCCTAGCCTGGTTCCGCGACCCCGCGGGCGACACGGCCGGATCGGCGAGGTCCGCCGGCCCGGCCGGGGACACGAGAGTGTCGGTGGGACCTGGTTGGATCGAGCCGGTGCCGCCGAGACAGCCCGCGAGGGCGGCCCGCACGACGGATGGAGAGACGACAGGCATGGCCAAGAGGACAGACGCGCAGCCGACTGCGCCGCACGCTGCCGACAGCCACGACGTGATCCGCGTGCACGGCGCGCGGGTGAACAACCTCAAGGACGTCAGCGTCGAGATCCCGAAGCGCCGGCTGACGGTGCTCACCGGTGTCTCCGGCTCGGGCAAGAGCTCCCTGGTGTTCGGCACGATCGCGGCGGAGTCGCAGCGGCTGATCAACGAGACCTACAGCGCCTTCGTCCAGGGCTTCATGCCGACGCTGGCGCGGCCCGAGGTCGACGTCCTCGAAGGGCTGACCACCGCGATCATCGTCGACCAGCAGCGGATGGGCAGCGACCCCCGCTCCACGGTCGGCACCGCCACCGACGCCAACGCGATGCTGCGCATCCTCTTCAGCCGGCTGGGCCAGCCGCACATCGGCCCGCCGAGCGCCTACGCCTTCAACGTGCCCTCCGTCCGGGCCAGCGGGGCCATCACCGTCGAGCGCGGCGACAAGAAGACGGTGAAGGCGACCTTCCAGCGCACCGGCGGCATGTGCCCGCGCTGCGAGGGCCGGGGCAGCGTCTCCGACATCGACCTCACCCAGCTCTACGACGACTCCAAGTCGCTCGCCGAGGGCGCGTTCACCATCCCCGGGTGGAAGTCGGACAGCTTCTGGACGGTGCGGGTCTACGCCGAGTCCGGTTTCCTCGACCCGAACAAGCCGATCCGGAAGTTCACCAAGAAGGAGATGCAGGACTTCCTCTACCGGGAGCCGACCAAGGTGAAGGTCGAGGGGGTGAACCTCACCTACGAGGGCCTGATCCCCAAGATCCAGAAGTCCTTCCTGTCCAAGGACAAGGAATCGCTGCAGCCGCACATCCGGGCGTTCGTGGAGCGGGCGGTCACCTTCACCACCTGCCCCGAGTGCGAGGGCACCCGGCTCAGCGAGGGCGCCCGGTCGTCGAAGATCGGGCGGATCAGCATCGCCGAGGCCTGCGCGATGCAGATCAGCGACCTGGCCGTCTGGGTCGGCGGCCTCACGGAGCCGTCGGTGGCGCCCCTGCTCACCGCGCTGAAGCAGACCCTCGACTCGTTCGTGGAGATCGGTCTGGGTTACCTCGCGCTGGACCGGGCGTCCGGCACGCTGTCCGGCGGCGAGGCCCAGCGGGTCAAGATGATCCGTCACCTCGGCTCCTCGCTCACCGACACCACCTACGTCTTCGACGAGCCCACCGCGGGGCTGCACCCGCACGACATCCAGCGGATGAACGACCTGCTGCTGCGGCTGCGGGACAAGGGCAACACGGTGCTCGTGGTGGAGCACAAGCCGGAGACGATCGTGATCGCCGACCACATCGTCGACCTCGGCCCGGGCGCCGGCACGGCGGGCGGCACCGTCTGCTTCGAGGGCACCGTCGAGGGGCTGCGGGCCAGCGGCACCGTCACCGGCCGCCACTTCGACGACCGGGCCGCCGTCAAGGAGGAGGTGCGCAAGCCCACCGGCGTGCTGGAGGTCCGGGGCGCGACGGCCAACAACCTGCGCGACGTCGACGTCGACATCCCGCTCGGGGTGCTGGCCGTGGTCACCGGAGTCGCCGGCTCCGGCAAGAGCTCGCTCGTGCACGGCTCGCTGGTCAAGGGCCCGCTGGGCGCCGAGCAGGGCGTGGTCTCGGTCGACCAGAGCCCGATCCGCGGCTCGCGGCGCAGCAACCCCGCGACGTACACCGGGCTGCTCGACCCGATCCGCAAGGTGTTCGCCAAGGCCAACGCGGTGAAGCCGGCCCTGTTCAGCGCCAACTCCGAGGGTGCCTGCCCGACCTGCAACGGCGCCGGGGTCGTCTTCACCGACCTCGCGATGATGGCCGGCGTCGCCAGCACCTGCGAGGAGTGCGAGGGCAAGCGGTTCCAGGCGGCGGTGCTGGAGTACCGGCTCGGCGGCCGCGACATCAGCGAGGTGCTCGCGATGTCGGTGACGGAGGCGGAGGAGTTCTTCGGCGCCGGTGAGGCGCGCACCCCGGCGGCGCACGCCGTCCTCGGCCGGCTGGCCGACGTCGGGCTCGGCTACCTCAGCCTCGGCCAGCCGCTCACCACCCTCTCCGGCGGCGAGCGGCAGCGGCTCAAGCTGGCCACCCACATGGCCGACAAGGGCGGCGTCTACGTCCTCGACGAGCCGACCGCCGGTCTCCACCTCGCCGACGTCGAACAGCTGCTCGGCCTGCTCGACCGGCTCGTCGACGCCGGCAAGTCGGTCATCGTCGTCGAGCACCACCAGGCGGTCATGGCCCACGCCGACTGGATCATCGACCTCGGCCCCGGCGCCGGCCACAACGGCGGCCGGATCGTCTTCGAGGGCACCCCGGCCGAGCTGGTGGCCGCCCGCTCGACGCTGACCGGCGAGCACCTCGCCACCTACGTCGGAGCCTGACCCCCCGCCCCCGCCCGCACGGACCCTGGCGTCCGCGCGTGCGGGCGGTGGGGTCCGCGCCCGGCCCCGGTCCGGGGCGCTGTGGGAGACTGGCCGGGTGAAGCGGCAAGAGCTCGACGACCTCGTCCGGCTGCGGCGGGCCCGGGACCGGATGGACCGCGACTACGCCGAGCCATTGGACGTCGCCGCCCTGGCCCGGGATGCCCTGATGTCCTCGGGCCACTTCTCCCGCAGCTTCCGCGCCGCCTTCGGCGAGACGCCCTACAGCTACCTGATGACCCGCCGCATCGAGCGGGCCAAGGCGCTGCTGCGCCGCGGCGACCTCACGGTGACCGAGGTGTGCTTCGCGGTCGGCTGTACGTCGCTCGGCTCGTTCAGCACCCGCTTCACCGAGCTGGTCGGCGAGAACCCGAGCAGCTACCGGGCCCGGGACCACGAGGACGGCGCCGCCGTCCCGGCCTGCATCGCCAAGATCCACACGCGGCCGGTCAGGAACGGAGAAGCGGGCGCCGCCCCCCGGTCGTAGCCTGGGCGGCATGGACATCAGGCTCTCGCAGTGCTTCATCGCCGTCGACGACCACGACAAGGCGATCGCCTTCTACCGCGACGTGCTCGGCCTGGAGGTGCGCAACGACGTCGGGTTCGAGGGGATGCGCTGGGTGACCGTCGGCGCGCCCTCGCAGCCGGACGTGAACATCGTGCTCGAACCGCCGCTCGCCGACCCGAACGCCTCGTCGGCGGACCGGCAGGCCATGGCGGAGCTGATGGCCAAGGGGCTGCTGCGCGGTGTCATCTTCGCGACGGACGACTGCGACGCCGCCTTCGAGCGGGTCAGCGCGGCCGGCGGGGAGGTGTTGCAGGAGCCGATGGACCAGCCCTACGGCGTCCGCGACTGCGGGTTCCGCGATCCGGCCGGCAACCTGGTGCGGTTCACCCAGGCCCTCGCGAGGTGACTCCCGGCGGACGCGCCCGGTGGGCGCCGGCCCCGTCCCGGACGGGAGGTCACCGGCCGCACCCGGCCGGTCCGTTCGGCTCGGAGCGCCGCGTGCGGGCGGGCGGTGGGCCGGATGTCCGATGAGGCGGGCACGGGCCCGCAGCGGGCGCCGATGGTGTGGGCGCTGGCGATCCGCGAGACGGCCGACGGGCCGCCGCTCGCCGAGGTGATCGTGGAGGTCGGCGCCGCGCTGCACGGCGAACTCGTCGAGAACCTGGTGGACAGCGGGTTCACGCTGGCGGCGGGGGACCCGCCGGACACCACCGGGGTGCTGGAGGTGCGCGGCCCGCTGCTGGCCAGGCTGGTCCTGGTCGGCGGGCGGCAGGTGTGGGAGCCCGCCTCCCCGGTCGAGGTCTCGCCCGGCTGGGAGTCGGCGGCCGAGGAGCGCGGCCGGGCCGTCGTGCTCGTGGTGCCGCCGGGAACGTGGCCGCCCGGTCTGATGTCCCTGGAGCCGCGGGAGCGCATCGAGGTCTTCACCCGGAGCCTGGAGGAGGCACGGGTGGCCGGGCGGGTGCTGCACGGCACGGCCGCCGTCGACCTGGACGAGGCCGAGGCCTGAGCCGGACCGGGGAGCGGGGCCCGGCTCCGGGCTTCCGGCTCTGAGCCGGGACCCGCTCAGGGACCGGAGCGGCTCAGGGCCGGAACCACCGGGTCAGCGCGTCCCACCAGGAGCGCCGCGGCCGGGGCACGGTGACGGCGGCGGCGAGCGCGTCCTCGGCGACGGCCGGACCGGCCGGCTCGACCCCGACGGCCTGCGACGCGGTGGCCTGTGCCCCGACGGCCTGCGGCGTGGCGGGCGGCGGCGTGGAGGGAACGCTGCGCGGCGGCGGCAGCGTGCCGGTCGGGGCCCGCCGCTCGCCCTCGGGCGTCCTCGGAGTGAACTCGACGGGCAGGGCGGACAGGTGGCGCGAGATCCAGGCCGACGTCCAGCTCAGCTCCTCCTCCTCGACCGCGAGGCGGAGGTCCGGCAGGCGGGTGAGCAGGATGTCGATCCCCGTCTCGGCGATGGCCCGGCCGATGTCCTGGCCGGGGCACTCGTGCGGACCGGCGCCGAAGGCCAGGTGGGAGCGGTTCCCGTGGAGGGGCGTGGCCAGGTCGGGGCGGATGGCCGGGTCGGAGTTGCCGGCCGCGAGGCCGAGCAGGAGCATGTCGCCGGCCTTGATCTGCTGCCCGCCGAGTTCGGTGTCGCCGGTCGCCCAGCGGCCCGCGACCAGCGACATCGGCGCCGCGTCCCAGAGCACCTGGTCCAGGGCGTCGGCCAGGGTCATGTGGCCGCCGGACAGGTGGGTGCGGAACCGCTGGTCGGTGAGGACCATCTTGAGGGTGTCCGCGATCAGGTTGACGGTCGTCTCGTTCGCGGCGAGCAGGACGACCCGCAGGTGTTCGAGGACCTCGTCGTCGGTGAGCCCGGCCTCGTGCTGCATCAGCCGGGACACCAGGTCGGGGCCGGGGGAGACCCGCTTGCGCTCCATCATCCGGCGCAGCGTCGCGACGACGTAGTCGTTGCTCGCGATGGCCGTCTCGGTGCCCTTCATCAGGTCGCGGGCGGCGGAGACCAGGTGCGGGCCGTACTCCTCCGGCATGCCGACCAGTTGGGTCATCACGAGCATCGGCAGGTGCTCGGCGAACTGGGTGACCAGCTCGGCCCGGCCGGTGGGGCCGAACTCCTGGACGAGCTGGTCGGTGAAGCGGGTGACGTGTCGCCGCACCCCGCGCCGGTCGAAGCTGTTCAGCCCGTCGGTGACGGCGCCGCGCAGGCGCTTGTGCTCCTCGCCGTCGGCGAACACGCAGAGCGGCTGCCAGGCGATCACCGGCATCAGCGGTGAGTCCGGGGAGACCAGCCCGTCCTGGAAGGCCGACCAGCGGCGGGAGTCCCGGGAGAACCGGGAGGGCGTGCGCATCGCGATGAGGTTCGCGGAGTGGCCGACGATCAGCCAGGCCGGGAGGTCGCCGTGCAGCAGGACCGGCGCCACCTCACCGTGTTCGGCGCGCAGCTTCTCGTACAGGCCCGCCGGGTCGGCCTCGGCCTCGGGCCCGTAGAGCCGCCGGAGGCCGCCGGCGCCCAGGCCGCCGGCGCCCAGGCCGCCGGTACCGGAACCGCCGGTGGCGAGGCCGTGCGCGGGGCAGCCGGGCGGCGGGGTGGGCAGGGCGTCCTCAGGGAACGGGGGGGTCACGGTGTCTCCGGGGTCGGGGCGGGGCGGCCACTCGGAGGCGGCCGTCGCGGGCGGGGGGAGTGTGAAGGGCGGCAGGGGGCACGGCCCGGGCACCGGCCGGGGAGCGCGGTGGCCGGGCCGTGCCCCCTAGGGCGCCGGGCGGTCGTACAGGTAGCGCATCAGGGCGAGGAGCACGTCACGGCTGGACTCGCGGGTGCGGGCGTCGCAGTCCACGATTGGCACCTCGGGCGGCAGGTCGAGCGCCGCCCGCAGCTCCTCGACCGGGTAACTCGGCGACTCGGGGAAGGTGTTGGCCGCGACGACGAACGGCACGCCGCGGTCCTCCAGCCGTCCGATGACCTCGAAGCTGACTTCGAGCCGACGGGTGTCGACGAGCACGACCGCGCCGAGCGCACCCTCGAACAGGCCGTTCCAGAGGAACCAGAACCGCTCCTGCCCGGGGGTGCCGAACACGTACAGCACCAGTTCCTCGTTGATGCTGATCCGGCCGAAGTCCATCGCGACCGTGGTCGAGGTCTTGCGCTCGATCCCGGCCGTGTCGTCGACGTCGGCTCCGGCCTGCGTCATCGTCTCCTCGGTCGTCAGCGGACGGATCTCGCTCACGGAGCCGACCAGGGTCGTCTTGCCGACCCCGAAGCCCCCCACGATCACCACCTTGACCGCCGTGGTGGCCGAGGCCGGCAGGAGGTCCGCGCGCTGCGGGCCCAGGGCCGTCTCAGAGTCTCTGAAGTCCATGTATCACCGCCTCCAGCAGGGCGCGTTCGGGAAGGACGGCCTGGGGGACCCGCATCCGGGCCTCGATCAGCTCCTCGGCGAGGAGGTCCGCCAGGAGGACGGTGACCGCGCTCATCGGCAGTCGCAGATAGGCGGAGATCTCGGCCACCGACAGGGGCGAGCCGCAGATCCGCAGGATCGCCGCGTGCTCCGGCTGCATCGAGGGAGTCGGCTGCGCCCGGGAGACGATCAGGGTGACCAGGTCGAACGTGGTCTGCTCGGCCGGTCCGCCGCGGCCGCGCGTGATCACGTAGAGGCGTTCGGCTTCTCCGTCGTCCCAGTCCTGGTCGGTCGCACTCACGCGACCTGCCCGCCGTTGCGCGCCGGTGTGGTGAGGTGCTCGCCGATCCGGGCGACCAGGTCGCGCATCCGCTGGCCCATCAGCCCGGCGTCGACGCCCTCGTCGGCCAGCACGGCGAGGTAGGCGCGGGCGCCGGCCGCCATCAGGTAGAAGAAGCCGCCGCCCATCTCGATCACGACCAGCCGCATCCGGCCGTCGCTGTGCGGGAACTCGTGCCCGACCGCGGCGGCGAGGCTCTGCAGGCCGGCGCAGGCGGCGGCGAGCCGGTCGGCGGTGTCGTTGTCGGTGCCGTGCTGGGCCATCCGCAGACCGTCGGCGGAGAGGACGACGACGTGCCGGGTGTACGGGACGCTCTCCGCCAGATCCTTGAGCATCCAGTCCATGTTGCTCCGCTGCTGAATCACTGCTCGCTCTTCCCTGACGACTCTTCGCTGGTGGGGCCGGCCGTGTCGGTGGACGGCGTGTGGCCGTTCACCCCCTCGGTGAACGCGGCCAGCCACATACCGGGCTGGGCCGGCGCCTGAGCCGGGGCCGGCGCGGGCTCCGGGGCCCGGGGGGCCGGGGCGATCCGGGGGGATTCGGCCGCGCCCCGTCGGTAGGGCGCGGCGTGGCGGCGGCGCTGGGGCAGGCCGTTCGCGGTCCGCTCGGTCACCACCGGCACGTCGTCGCCGACCGGGAACGGCTGCGAGGCGGTGGCGACGGTCCGCGAACCCCAGGGCCGCGAGACGGACACCGGACGCGTCCGCTCCGAGGGCCGGGGCGCGGTGTCCGGCGCCGGCAGGGGGTTCGCGGCGGCACCGATGCCGTGGGCCCGGCCGGTGGCGGGGGCGGTGGTGATCAGCTCCTGCGGCACGATCAGCACCGCGCGCACCCCGCCGTAGGCGGAGGGCCGCAGCGAGATCTGGAACCCGTAGGCCTGCGCGAGCCGTCCGACCACGGCCAGGCCGAGCCGGGGGGTCTCCCCGAGGTCGTTGAGGTCGATGCCGGCCTGCGCCTCCAGGAGCATCCGCTCGGCGCGGGCCCGGCCCTCCTCGCTCAGGCTGAGGCCGCCGTCCTCGATCTCGATCGCTATGCCGGTCTGCACCTCGACGGCGGTCAGGTGCACGCTGGTCTGCGGCGGGGAGTAGCGGGTGGCGTTGTCGAGCAGCTCGGCGACCGCGTGGATGAGCGGCTCGACGGCCGGTCCGACCACGGCGACCTGGGAGACCGGGTGCAGTTCCACCCGGCGGTAGTCGAGGATGCGCGACATGCCACCGCGCAGCACGCTGTACAGCGGGACCGCCCTGCGCCACTGGCGACCGGGGCGGGCGCCGCCGAGGACGGCGATGCTGTCGGCGAGGCGGCCGATCAGGGCGTTGCCGTGGTCCAGGCGCAGCAGGTCCTCGAAGACCGCCGGGTCGTTGCCGTGCCGGTCCTCCATCTGGCGCAGTTCCTGGGCCTGCCGGTGCACGATCGCCTGAACGCGGCGGGCGATGTTGACGAAGGCCCGCTGGGTGGCCTCGCGCATGCCCTCCTCGGTGTCGACGATCTCCAGGATGCTGCGCAGCACCGCCAGCCGGGCGGCGTGGAACTGCGGGCCGGTGCCGGTGTCCTGGGGCTCGTACGACCGCACGATCTCGTCGGTCGAGGTGCCGCGCCGGAGCCGGGCGATCGCCTCGGGCATGGTCGTCTGGGCGAGCCGGAGGGTCTCGGCCTCCTGCCGGGCCAGCCGGCGGCGCAGCTCGTTCTCCTGGAGGGCGAACCGTTCGCGCAGGGCGGCGAGGGCGCGGCCCCGGCGGGCCGTCTCGGCCGCCACCACCGCCACCGCCGCGGTGCCCACCGCTCCGGACCAGAGGACCCCCGCGCGGGCGCCGGTGGAGACCACCAGCGCGGCGACGACAGCGGCGCCCGCCGTCACGACCGTGGGCACCAGCCACACGAGAACGGGAGCCGGGCGTCGGCCTCCGGGTGACGATCCAGCACGAAGCATCAGCATCCTCAAGCGCTCGAAGGAGTGGGGAGAGTGGGCGGGGGCCGGCTCCGGCGGCGCCGGACCGTGGGCGGACCGGCGCCCGCACCCGGCCGGGCGGCCCCGGCGCGAAGGGTGCGCGCCGGGACCCGGCCCGGGGTCGGGACAACCGGAACTCCGGGACATTCCTGACGAAAGATCAGTAACAGTGTTTTATAGCCGATTCGGTGTGGCTCTGTCGCACGTTCCGCGGAACCCGGACGCCGGCGAGATCGGGCCGGCCGGCTGAGCACAGGCACCAGACTTGCCCTGTCCCGGGCCCGCCGTACCGTGGCCGGGGCGGGGTTCGCTCATGTGAGGGGTATCCCCGGGAAATCCCCCCGCAGCGTGGCGAGTTCGTGCTAAGCCGAGGTCTGCGACGGGCCTTCGACGGGCCTGCGACGGGCCGTGCGGAGGGACTTCGGCAGGTGATGTGCGGTGGATGCCGGCCCCGGTGAACCGTCAAGGCCGTTCCCCCGAAGCGGCGTTCCCCGGACGGTCCGGGCGGACCGGCGTACGCCGCCGGTGATCGGAGGCGCGCCGGTCCGGTGGGCCCGGCGTGACCGGAACCCGCGCAGGGCGGTCGAAGTCCGCGACCGGCGCGCGGGTGGTCCGACGCGCCCCACCGTCGCGCGCCCCCGTCTCCAGGCGCCCCGTCACCCCGACGGGGGCCGGCGGCCCAGGGCGAGGGCCGCGACCTCGCGCCAGTCCATGGCGGGCCGGGCCGGCGGGGCCCCCGGGCGGTCGCGCGGCACCAGCACCCGCAGCGCACCGGGCCGGACGGCGCAGGTGACCGGGGTCGGGAGCCGCAGCGCCTCCCCGTCCACGGCGACCGAGATCCGCCCGGCATCGGCGTCGACCACCACCCGGGGCGCGGTCAGGACGCGCAGGCCCGCCGCCCGGCTGCCCCGCAGCGCCACGGCGGCGGCCTGCGACGCGTTGCCCACCCGGATCCCCACCACCCCCAGCGTCGCCCGGTCCAGCCGCGGCCGGCGGTTGCCCACCACGGTCGGCTCGGGAGCCGTGTACGGGTTGTTGCTGACCAGCAGCGCCTGCTGTCCCGTCAGCCGGGTGCCGTCCGCCAGCACCGCCTCCAGGGCGTGCCCGGAGTGGCCGAGGAGGAGGTCGGGGAGGGCGCTGAGGGCCGAGCCGGCCTTGGCGTCGCGGTACTGCGGGGTCTGCACGATCTCGGCGTAGGCGCCGAACGAGGCCGTGTTGACGAAGGCCCGGCCGCCCACGGTGCCCAGGTCGACCCGCAGCTCCACCCCGTCGGTCAGCGCGTTCAGGCAGCGGGCCGGGTCGTCGCGGTCCAGGCCGAGGTCCATGGCGAAGTGGTTGCGCGTCCCCGCCGAGATCACCAGGAACGGCAGGTCGTGCTCGGCGGCGACCTCGGCCACCGTGGCCTGGGTGCCGTCGCCGCCGGCCACGCCGAGCAGGTCCGCGCCCTCCGCGACGGCCCGGCGGGCGAGTTCGGCGACGTCCACGCGGGTCGCGGTGTCCAGCAGGACGACCCGGGCGCCCAGGGCCTCGGCCCGCTCCACCAGGGCGAACCGGTCGACCTTGCCGCCGCCGGACCTCGGGTTCATGATCAGCACGGGGTGCCGGGGGAGTGCGCGGGCCACCGCCCGCATGCCGTGGAAGGGCCGGGCCGTGCGCAACGCCGACCGCGCGAACGCCGCGGCGACCGCCCACAGGGCGAGCGCGGCCAGCGCCACCGGCCAGAGCCCGGCCCGGGCATAGCCCACCACGACGGCCGCGGGCGCCGCGACCACGAGCAGGGCGCCCGCCAGCCGGACGACCCCGTGGTGGGAGACCACCCACCACGTCCCGGCCGCCGTGAGCGCCAGCCCGGCCAGCCCGACGGCGAGCACCAGGATGCCGCCGGCGCCGACCGTGCCCACCAGCACGGCCACCGCGCCCAGCACACAGGCCAGGGCCGCCCGGGCGGACCAGCGGGCATTCAGGAGGGAACGGGACGCCATGCTGCGCGTCTCCTCGGTCTTCGCCCGGCACCGGGCACGACGCTCGCGGCGCGCCCGGGCGCGGGGCATCCGGTCACCGGGTGCCCGGACGCTGTCGACCGGCCACCCGGTTCGGGTGGTCGCGGCTGGGCGCCGGCCTCGCGGCACGCCGCCCGCCGGTGGAGGGAAGGGTGTCAGCCGCCCGCCGCGATGTCGGTCTCGGCCACCGCGATGGCCATGCCGAGGGCCTCCGCGATGTGCCCGGCCGCCGACATCACGCGGGCGGTGCCCACGATCGGCGCGATGGCGACCAGCACGTCCTGGAGCTGTGCGGCCGTCAGCTCGGCTCCGTCGGCGGCGCCGATGTGGACCAGGTAGGACATCGGCGGTGCGTCCATCGCGACGAGCGCCGCGATCCGGGTGAGGAGGAAGTCGTCCATCGGCAGGCCGCACCGCTCGACCGAGTCGAGCGTCATGGCGGCCAGGGTGTCGAGCACGGGGGTTTCGGACGCGCTGGTCATACCGGGCCATCTCCTTCGCCGGGAGGGGCCGGCACGTCGTCTCCGGGAGCAGCGGACCGCTCGCCTTGCCGTGCCCCCGTACCCCGACCATAGGCCGGATGGGTGGCGGTCGCACTCCGCGACGGGCGGGGCGTCCGGGGCCGGGCGCGCCGGCCCGCCGTACGGGCCCCGCCCGCCCGCCCCACCGGGCCGGGTTCCGGTCACCGCCGCGGCGCCGGCGGCGCGGTACGGCTGGGGCGGCCGACCGGCCGTGAGGTCCCGGGTGCCGGTGGCCACCGGCCGGTGGGGGCGGAGCGTCCGGCGGGCGCCGCCGGGGCGGGTGGGGCGGTCCGGCGAACGGCCGACAACCGCCCTCCGGGACATGCCAGAGGCCTGGGCCTGCGGCCGGTGCGCTCCTACGATGTGAGGCGCCGTCGGCCTGACCCCGACAGCGTCGGCCGACGTCGGACACCACCGGGCTCTCCGGGCACCGGTGCGTCCCGTCGGCCACGCCCCGCCCCGGGGACCGGGAGCGGGCTCGTAGCGCAGGCTGCACCGACGCAGGCCGCACACCCCTCCTCACCACCCAGGGAGTACGCCCATGCATGCCCGCACTGTCGCACCGTCGTTCAGACCCGTCCGCGCCGTCCTGCTCGTTCTGACCATGCTGGCCGCCGTGGTGGCGGTCGCCCTGCCGACGGCCGGCCCCGCCCGGGCCGCCGTGCCGGACCGCTGGGGCTTCGCGTTCCTCGACAACCCGACCCCGCCCGCCGGGTACGTTCCCGACCCCACCCGGCAGTGGGGCAGCTGGCCCTCCCCGGCGAGCAACCCCGTCAAGGTCGACCAGCTCGCGGTCGGCTCGTACCTCGTGCACTTCCCGTTCATCGCCGGCCCGGGCGGCATCGCCCACGCCACCGCCGTCGGCCGTACCGGCAACTGGTGCCAGATCAAGGGCTGGTCCACGGCGGGCACCGGGCAGGACGTCGCGGTGGACTGCTACCGGCCGGGCGGCGCCCCCGACAACACGCTGTTCACCGTGCTCTACACCACCAGCAGCGGGACCCCGTCGCCGGCCGGCGGCTCCTACGGCTACACCTTCTCGGACATCTCGGGGGCGGTGCTCGCGCAGTACAACTCCGCCGGCGCGGTCAACACGGTGAGTCACGGCTCGACCGGGATCTGGAAGGCCTGGCTGCCCGGTCTGGGCCTGTCCACCGCTGCCGGGAACATCGAGGTCACCGCGGTCGACGCGGTCCAGGGCGCGCGCTGCAAGGTGGCCGACTGGGCGCCGGCGGCGTCCGGTCAGACCGTGGTGGTCAGCTGCTTCAACGCGGCGGGCGCGCCGTACGACACCCGGTGGACGCTGAGCTACTCCCTCAAGCGCGCCCTGCACGGGCCGGCGTTCCCGCCGAAGTCGTTCGGCTACCTCTGGTTCAACGGCGGGGTCCCCGCGGCGACGAACTTCAACTCCAGCGGCGCGACCAACACGCTGGCCGGTTCGGTCCCGTTCACCATCACACTGCCCGGGGTGGCCGTCCCCTCGGACACCGCGCACGCCACGGCGTACGGCCCCGGCCCGGGCTGGTGCGGGCTGGCCCTGCCGTGGGCCCGCAGCGCCGGCACGGTGAAGCTCTACACGATCTGCTTCAACGCCGCCGGATCGCCGGTGTCGGCGCCGTTCCTCACCGCCTACACCTCGGCGTTCTGACCGCCGGGGGCCGGCCCCGGTGGTCGGGGCCGGCCCCCGGCAGTCCCGGACCACTCCCCGCCCGCGCGGTTCCGCCCGTTCCGCCCGCTCGCCCGGGCCGGGCGCGGCCGTACCCGTGATGCCACGGCGCGCCCCAGGGGTGTGAGCAACTGATCTGATGAACAGTCAAAAACACTCTGGACAGTGGAGGTTCGACTCGGGACGTCGGCCGCTCCGGTGTGCGGGCCGACGCGCGGAGGCCGCGCCGGGCCCGGGCGGCCGGCGCGGCCGCCGCGCTCACCGATCCCCCTCCCGTACGCGCTCCGGAGGCCCGTCGCGGCCCGATGTGCCACGGTGGAATCCGGGGTCAGCGCACCCCGTCGGGAGAGGAGTGGCCATGTCGTCGAAGCGACGTCGCAAGAAGAAGGCACGAGCCAAGCGCGGGGCCAATCACGGCCGTCGGCCCCAGTGCTGAGCACTTCCTGAGCGGCCACCGGTGGCCCGGCGAGGGGCCGCCGGTGGTCTCGCGCCGTCTCCGCCACCGAGCCGCGGGTACGCGGCCACCGCGGGGAACGCCGTGCGGGACCGGTCGCAGGGGGGTGTCGACCGTGGGATCGGCGGCTCGCCGCCCGCCGGGCGCCGAGCCCGGAGGGCCCGAAGAGCTCACCGGAGGACCGGGAGGCCCCGGAGGAACGGAAGGACGCGACGGATGGGTACACCGCGGCCCGGCCGCACCGCGAAGGAGTCCGCGCCGGTCGCGGCGAGCCAGTCGCTGACGCTCGCGGCCATGCTCTTCGCGGTCTCGATGACCTTCATCGACCAGACGATCGTCTCGATCGCCGCGCCCGACATCATTCGCGAACTGGGCCTGTCGGCCGTCGGGATGCAGTGGGTGGTCAACGCCTACCTGCTCTCCCTCGCGGCCTTCTTCGCCCTCGGCGGCCGGCTGGCGGACGTCCTCGGCCACAAACGGATGATGCTGATCGGGACGCTCACCTTCGTGATCGCCTCGGCGCTCTGCGGCGCGGTGCCCTCCGGCGGTGCCGCCGAGACCTGGCTGATCTGCTTCCGGGCGGTGCAGGGCCTCGGCGCGGCGCTGATGTTCCCGGCGGCGCTGGCCGTGGTGGTGGAGGTGTTCCCGGTCGAGCGGCGCGGCCGGGCGCTGGCGCTGTTCTTCGGGGTCGCGGGCGGTCTGACCGCGATCGGCCCGATCCTCGGCGGCTGGCTGACCAGCTGGACCTGGCGGGCGATCTTCTGGGTCAACGTGCCGGTCGCGGTCGTCGCGGTGGTCCTGACCGTACTCGCCGGCATCCGCAACCACCCCCGCCGCGAGCCGGTCGACTGGCCGGGCGCCGCGCTGGTGGCCGTCGGGATGGGTCTGAGCGTGCTCGGCCTCCAGCAGGCGGCGGCCTGGGGCTGGGGCAGCTGGGCGACCTGGCTGTGCATCGTCGGCGGGCTGGTCGTCCTGGTGGTGTTCGTCGCGCTGGAGCTGCGCACCGAGCACCCGCTGATCAAGATGCGGGTCTTCGCCGACCGGGCCTTCGCGGCGGACAACGCCGTGCTCTTCTTCGCGATGATCGCCTTCGTCCCGGTGTTCTTCTTCGCCTCCGTCTACGCGCAGGTGGCGCTGGACCAGACGCCCAACGAGGCGGGTCTCTACCTGCTGGTCTTCTTCGCCGGGTTCGCCCCCGGCTCGCAGATCGGCGGGCGGATGCTGGACCGGCGCGGCGCGCGCCCGCCGATGCTGCTGGGCACGGCGGTGTCCGCGGTCGGCTTCGCGCTCTGGGCCTCGAAGATCACCGATCTGTCGCTCGGCGCGCAGTGGCCGTACATCGTCCTGGCGGGCGCGGGGATCGGGCTGCTGCTGACCCCCGCCTCGACGGACGCCGTCAACCGCTCGATCAACGCCTCGTACGGCGAGGTCACCGGGATCACCCAGACGGTGCGCAACTACTCCGCGAGCCTGGGCCTGGCGGTGCTGGGCACCGTCCTGCTGCACAGCACCACCAGGAACGTGCGGAGCACGCTGGTCGCCAACGGCGTCCCGGTGGACGCCGCGCCCGGCGTCGCCGACACCGTCACCAAGGGCATCACCGGCCACGGCTCGGGCTCGCAGGCGCCGAACGGCGTCGGCGCCACGCTGCTGGACGCGATCCGGCAGGACTTCGCCGAGGCGAACGGGCCCGTGCTCTACGGCATGGCGGCCGCGCTCGCGGTCGCCTTCGTCTGCGCGCTGCTGCACCCCGGCACCCGGGTCACCGCGGACCCCGCGCCGGTCGTGGACACCGCCGCCGTCTCCGAGGGCGGCACCGGCCCGGCCTGACACCGCGCGGGCGCGGGCGCGGTGTCGGGCCGGGGGCCCGGCTACGGGTTGAGCGGCGACCAGAGCCAGGCGCCGTCCACCCGCACGTACAGCCGCTTCGACGCGGTGTCCACGGCGAGCGTCCCGTCGGCCGGCGGCCGGGTGAAGCTCGCGTCGCCGACCGGGCCGGCGACCAGGCGCAGCGGCGGGTTCGGCGCGTGCTTCGTCGGGAGGGTGCCGCCGGACTGGCTGACGCCGGCACCGGCCTGGGTGGTGCTCCCGTAGGTGTTCTCGACCCGGAACTCGCCCGAACTGGAGCTCTCGTAGTACACGACCACGTCGCGCAGGACGGCGACCGTGCCGGGGCCGGAGTAGAGGTCGACCCCGGAATTGACGGTGGGGACCGGGCCGTTGGCGATCAGGACGTTCTCCAGGGCGCCGGCGATGCCGGCCCAGGCGATGATGTTCTGCGGGGTGGCGTAGCCGGGCGCGAAGTTCCCCGCGTAGGCGTAGATGTCCTGGGCGTAGACGTGCTTGCAGGAGGCGTCGACCCTCAGGTGCGGGCCGCCCTGCAGCTGGGAGGTCTCGAACTTGCAGTCCGTGAGGTAGATCCCGTTCGGGTCGTGGTCGCCGCGCCGGCCGGTCCGGCGCCGGCGACCGCCGCCACGCCGGTCAGCCCGGCGACGGCTCCGGCGAGCAGCGCCCGCCGCCGGGTCGCCGCTCCCGTCGGAATTCCCGCATCCCCGTCGTGCTCACTCTGTTCCCCCTCGGTACTGCCGTTCGCGGCGGCCCCCGGTCGCCCGGTCGCCCGGTCGCCCGCCAAGATCGCAGGACGGGTGACGACCGGTCAAGCCCCCTCGGCCGGCGCCCTCAGGGCCGGGGTGCCGCCAGCACGGCTTCGGCGACGGAGGTACGGGCGTAGAGCACCGAGCGGCCGGCCCGGTGGGCGCTGACCAGGCCGGCGTCGCGCAGTGCGGTGAGGTACTGCGACACCCCGGCCGGGGAGAGCCCGGTGCGGCGGGCTAGTTCGGTGGTGGACGCCGGAGAGTCCAGTTCGGTCAGCAGCCTGGTCCGGGAGCGGCCGAGGACGGCGGCCAGGGCGTTCGCCGCCGGGGCCGGCCGGGACTCCCACAGGGCGCCGATGCCGCGGGCCGGATAGGCGAGTTGGGGCGGCTCCGGCGGCATCAGCCGGGTGAGCAGGTGCGGCCCGGTGAACGCCGAGGGGATCAGCAGCAGCCCGTCGCCGGCGCCCTGCCGGGACAGCGTCCGCCGCCGGCGGGCGATCCGCAGCGCGTTGTCGTCCCAACTCGCCGAGGGGTGGAGTTCGTTGAGGAGTCGCCCGGTGCCGTGCTCGGCGACCTGGCGGGCCCGGTGGAAGACATCGGCGTCGAGCACCGCCCGGATCCGCGCCCAGTAGGGGGCCAGGGCGAGCTCCCAGTACGTCTCGATCTCCTCCGCCAGCCGCTCCAGCTGGGCCGGCGGGGAGGCCTGGAGGGCCCGCAGCCGGGGGCCGGGGGAGCCCTGTTCACCCCGCAGGCGTTCGAGGTCCTGGTGCACCCGGGACGGGGGCGTGGCGCGGATCCCGGCCAGCTCCCGCGCCAGGGTGGGCGCGGGCCCGGCGGGCGCCGGGTTGAGGAAGTCGGCGACGTAGCCGGCGCGCGGCACCAGCTCGGCGAGCAGCCCCCGGTCCAGGCCCGCGGCGGTGACCCGCGGCCGGACCTGCTGGATCCACGGCTGGTGCACGGGGTGCGTGGCGCCGGAGGCCAGCAGCCGGTAGCTGGTGCCCACCTCCCACATCGGCGAGACGGCGAACCGCACCAGGGCCAGGTCGGCGGCCGAGAACGCCAGTTCCGCGTGCACGCGGCCTCCTCAGGATTCGGACATCCCTTAATCGTTGGCGGCCCAGTGTACGGCCCGGAGATCATCCGGGCATGACCTCAGAGACGACCGCCCCGGCCGCGGCGGGCAGTTGGAAGATCGGTGGGCTGGCCCTCACCCGGCTCGGCTACGGCGCGATGCAGCTGGCGGGCCCGAAGGTGTGGGGGCCGCCCCGGGACCGGGACGCCGCCCTCGCCGTCCTGCGCGCCGCCGTCGAGGCCGGGATCACGCACCTCGACACCAGCGACTACTACGGCCCGCACGTGGTCAACGACCTGATCCGGGAGGCTCTCCACCCGTACCCGGAGTACCTGTGCATCGCCACCAAGGTCGGCGCCCGCCGCACCCCGGACCGGGCCTGGCCCGCCGCCCTGTCCCGCGACGAGCTGGTCCGGGCCGTCCACGACAACCTCCGGCGGCTGGACGTACCGGCGCTGCACCTGGTCAATCTGCGGATGACCGACACCCGGGCCGCCGCCGACCTCGCCGGGCCGTTCGCCGTCCTCGCCGAACTGCGCGAGCAGGGCCTGATCCGCCACCTCGGGGTCAGCAACGTCAGCGCCGAGCAGGTCCGGGCGGCTCGCGACATCGCCCCGGTGGCCTGTGTGCAGAACCACTACAACGTCGCCCTGCGCGGGGACGACGACCTGGTCGACCGGTGCGCCGAGCAGGGCATCGCCTACGTGCCCTACTACCCGCTGGGCGGCTTCCGCCCGCTCCAGGCCGACGCCCTGGAGGACGTCGCCCGTGACCTGGGCGTCACGGCCCGGCAGGTGGCGCTGGCCTGGTTGCTGCGGCGCTCCCCGAACATCCTGCTCATCCCCGGGACCTCCTCGGTGGCGCACCTGCGCGAGAACATCGCGGCGGCCTCGGTCGAGCTGCCCGACCGGGCGCTGCGCGTCCTGGACGCCGTCGGCACCCGCTGAGCGGCCCCCGGTCGCCGGGCGGGCTCACCGGCCGGGCGCGATGTCCGCCAGGGCGGCGAGCAGGCGGCTGTGGACGGCGGCGGCGACCTCGCGGGTGACCGGATCCGGGTCGTCCAGGCGGTCGGCGATCAGTTCGGCGGCGGCCGCGACCACCGGCACCGGCAGCGAGGTCTCGCGCAGGTGCAGGAGCTGGGCGGCGGCCCGTTCACTGGCCGTGGTGGCCCGTGACTGCGGGATCAGTGAGGTGAGGCCACGGGGTTGCTGGTGTGCGCTGCTCATCCCGTCATTGTCCGGGTTCCGGCGCGCTCCCGGTGCCACCCCCGCGCGGGCCGAGCGCGCGGCCGGTTCCACCATCTGGCCCCGCGTACCCCGTACGGCTGTCCGTTTTCGCCCTCCAGGCGCCAGGATGGAGGCAGTGAACGAACTAGGAGGCGGTATGAACGACCGACCCGATTCGATTCAGTGGCCCGGCGAGGTCACGCCGGACGCCCTGCTGCACACCGGCGCCGGCGGTGAGGTCACCCCCGAGGACCTGGTGCTGGCCTCCGGGCGCGACATCACCCCGGAGACCCTCGCGTGGGCGGAGCGGAAGCTGGCGGCGGAGGGCCCCGCCGCCCTGGACAAGCTGCTTCCCTGAGCGCCTCCGCTCCGCGGACCCGCTGCCGGGGCCGTTCGGACCGGTGCCACCGCGGCGCCGGTCCGAACGGCCGCTCCGGTGCGACCGGGGGTGTGCGGAGCGCCGTCAGAGGCGGTGGACGGCGCACGGAGAGTACTCGAACGGCGTCCTGAAGCCCGGCACCTGCCGGAGCTCCGCCGTCCACCGGTTGTCGACCACCCCGCGCCGCAGCAGGAAGAGCCGGTTGGCGCGGCGCTTCAGCAGGCCGCGGTAGCGGTCCACCGCGTCCGTGCCGTTGACGGCGAGCTCGCGGACGAACTCCTCCAGGTAGCAGGTGGCGCAGCCGGGGCCCGGCCGGTGCCGGTGGCGCGGCACTCCGGCCGCCTCCAGGCCCCGGACCACGACCGTGCCGTCCGGGCCCACGCCGACCAGGAAGGCCTCCGGTCCGGTCTCCGTCCCGCAGATCTCCAGCAGCCTCTCCCGGAAGCGTGCCGGGTCGACCCGGACCAGCGGTTTCTCGAACAGCAGCCTCAGCAGCGAGATCACGTGCGACAGCAGGGTGGCGCCCGCGGTGGTCCAGCAGACGGCCGGCAGCCACCACGGACCGGCCGTCCGGCCGAGCGCGATGCCGACGGCCGACCAGCAGTACGCGGCGAGCGAGTCCGCGACCACGGCGTCGCCGCGGAACCACACGCGCAGGACGGACCACATCGCGAGGAGCGGAACGGCCACCGTGCAGGCGGTGTGCAAGAGGCCCATGGCGCTGTTCCCTCCACCGTAAATCCCTTGGGGGGTGTTCCACCCGCGGCGGCGGCCGAACCCGCGCGAACGAGCCGGGATCGCCGGACACCATGCTCTGCCTACAGACTGGTTGACGCCGCGTCAGTCGGGTCGGCGCACGCCGCGAGCCGGGCGAGCAGGGCGGCTCCGGTGGCGTCGGCCGGGTGCTGGGTGAGCAGCAGCACCCCGGTGTCGGCCGCCGGCCGCAGCAGCGAGAAGGTCAGCCGCAGCACCCGGTCCGGGCGCCCGGTGTCCACCACCTCGACCGTGCTCGGCCGGAAGTCCGCGACGGCGCGGCACTGCCACCAGTGCGCGGCGTCCGGCCGCAGCGCGTGCAGCCGGCGGACGATCTCCGCGGACCGGAGGTCGTCGGGGACGTGGGCGGTGGCGGCCCGGAACTGCTCGTAGAGGCCGCGCAGCAGCGCCTGTCCGCCGGGGCCGTTCCCGTCGGCGGGGCCGGCCGTGATCCGGTGGCGTCCGGGTGGGCCCGCGGCGAGGTGCAGCAGCAGATTGCGCTCCTCGGCCGGGGCCTCCTCCAGGGGCCCCCACAGGCGCCGGTGGGCCGCGTTGGCGGCGAGGACGTCGAAGCGCTCGTCCAGTACCAGCGCCGGGGTGGCGTGCCAGCTGTCGACGAGCGCCAGCGTGTCCGGGCCGGGGACGGCCGCCGCCCACTGCCCGGCGCGCGGGGGAGGGGGGAGGAACCCGGCCAGCGCCAGGGCGTGCCGGTGGGCGACCGGATCCATCCGCAGCGCCCGGCAGACGGCGTCGACCACCTGTCGCGAGGTGCTCACCCGGCCCTGTTCGAGCCAGGTGTACCAGGCCACGCTGACCCCGGCGAGGGTGGCGACCTCCTCGCGGCGCAGCCCGGGGGAGCGGCGCCGGCCGCCGGCGCCGAGGCCGACGTCCTGCGGGGCGATCGACGCCCGGGCCGCGCGCAGATGGGCACCGAGCTCTCGGCGTAGCGACTCGTCCATGGGCTGATCCTATGAGTGCGACTCACCCCATGAACGGTGGGCTGCCACCACCGCCCGGGACGGGCGAGGCTGACGGTATGACAGCTGAGCAGCGGACGCCCCGGGTGTGGCGCCGGCAGAACGACTCCTCCCACCTCGCCGAGCCCCGTGTCCTGATCCGGGTCTTCCTCGAACCGGACGGCCTGGACGGCGCCGTCGCCTTCTACGAGCGGCTGCAGGCGGTGACGGCCGACTCCGGCTTCGACTTCGGCGCCCTGCGGCTGGCGACCGTCGGCGCGTTCCTGCTGATCGCGGGCGAGGAGGGCGAGTTGGCGCCGTACCGGGACACCAGCGGCACGCTGCTGGTGGACGACGTCCGCCCCTACTACGAGCGGCTGCTCGCCGAGGGGGCGGAGATCGTCGTCCCGCTCCGGGACGTTCCCACCGGCGCCGGGTTCAACGTCCGCCACCCCGACGGCACGGTGGTCGAGTACGTCCACCACCGCCCCACCACGGCCGGCGACTGACCGGCCCCGGGGGGTGACCGGCCGGACACGGGGCCGGTCGGTCACCCTGCCGGGAGCGCCGCCGGGGCGACCGGCCCGAACGGTCCTTGCTATGCTCGGAAATACCCGCTTCAGGGCGATTTGTTCTGTCCCGCCACACCACGGGAGCAGGAATGACCGGTGTCCCCGAGCCCATCAGCCCCGAGGCCCGTGAGGCCCTCGAACAGGAGCTCGCGCAGCTGCGGATCGAACGCGACGCCGTCGCGGCGACCCTGAAAGGCACCGGCACCGATACCGCCGGCGATCTGGCCGACCAGGCCGACGAGTTGCAGCGCGTCACCGAGACCGCCCGGCTGGACGCCCGGATCGCCGGGATCACCGCGCGACTGAGCGAGGCGGCGACGGCCCCCGCCGCTCCGCCCGGTGTCATCGGGGTGGGCAGCACCGTGACCCTCCGGTTCGCCGACGGCGGCGAGGAGACGTTCCAGATCGGCGAGCTCGCCAACGAGTTCGAGCAGACCCTGGTGACCTACGACAGCCCGCTCGGCCATGCGCTGCTCGGCCGCCGCACCGGGGAAGCCGTCTCCTACGACACGCCTGCGGGCCCGGCCACCGCCGAGGTGCTGGCGATCGACGCGCCGCCCGGCCCGGCCTGAGCCGGTCCCCCAGGGGCGCCGGGCGGCCAACTCCGGGCCCCGGAGCGCGGACCGACGGCCGAAAGGATCCGTGCGGTCGCGCTAGTGTGCGTGGGTGAGCCTTCATGTCGTTATGGGATTCGGGCCCGCCGGGGCGGCCACCGCCAGGCTGCTGGCCGAGCAGGGGCATACCGTACGGGTGGTCACCAGGTCGGGCCGCAGCCCGGAACCGGGGATCGAGCACGTCGCGGCGGACGCGGCCGACAGCGCCCGGCTGACCGAGCTGTCGAAGGGCGCGGCCGCGATCCACAGTTGCGCCGCGCCGCCGTACCACCACTGGGTGCGGGACTGGCCGCCGCTGGCCTCCTCGGCCTGCGCGGCGGCCGAGGCGAGCGGCGCCGTGCTGGTCATGCTCGGGAACCTCTACGGCTACGGCCCGGTGGCGGGCCCGCTGACCGAGCGGCTGCCGCTCGCGGCCACCGGGCCCAAGGGCCGGGTGCGCGCCGCGCTGTGGGAGCAGGCGCGCCGACTGCACGAGCAGGGCCGGATCCGGGCGGTCGAGGTGCGGGCCTCGGACTTCTTCGGGCCCGGCGTGACCGACGGCGGGCACCTGGCCGGGCGGGTCGTGCCGCGCGTGCTGCGCGGCAAGCCGGTCTCCACGCTGGGGGATCCGGACGCCCCGCACAGCTGGAGCTACCTGCCCGACGTGGCCCGGGCGCTGGTCGAGGTCGCGGGCGAGGAACGCGCCTGGGGACGGGCCTGGCACGTCCCGACGGCGCCCGCGCGGTCCGCCCGGGAGATGGTCGACCGCCTCGCCGCCGGGGCGGGAACGGGGCCGGTCGCGGTGCGCAGGCTGGCGCCGGCCGTGCTGGGGGTGGCGGCACTCTTCTCCCCGCTGCTCCGGGAGCTGAAGGAGACCCGCTACCAGTTCGACCGCCCGTTCGTCGTCGACGCGAGCGCCTACGAGGCCGAGTTCGCGGTGCGGGCCACCCCCGTCGACGAGCAGGTCGCGGCGACGCTGCGGTGGTGGCGGGACCGGGTCGCCACCTCGGGCTGAGCCGCCACGGGCTGAGCCGCCGCGGGTCGGGCGCTGCCCGGGGCGGGCCGGACCCCTCCCACGGCCCAACGCCGCCGGCCGCGTGCGCGGCCCGCCGTCCCCCGTACCGCCAGGGGAACGGACACCCGGTCCCGGTGGGCCGGACCGCGCCGCCGGGCGTCCTCGGCGGGCGACCGGGCGCCGCCGGACGTAGGTTGCGGTCATGACCAGTGACGAAACGACGATCCCGGCCGTGGGGGTGCGGGGGCTGGACGAGGTGTTCGAGGCGATCGAGGAGGCCAACCAATCGCCGCAACCGTGGACCGGTTTCGAACACGGAGTACTCGGCGCCTACCGCTGGGCCGCCGGCGCCCAGCCCGGCGCCCCGGTGACCGCGGCGGCCCCGCTCGGCGCCGCCGGAGGGCCGTGCCGGGCACAGCTCCTGGCCGAATGCCAGGCCGCGGCCGTCCGGGTGAGCGAGCCGCTGCGGGACGACGCCGACTACGCCCTCGGCGCCTACCAGGCGCTCGCCTGGCTCTGCGGCCACGAGGAACAGCGCCCCCGGCCGGCCTAGGCGGTCGGGGCGGCGCCGGTCAGGCCTCCTGCTTGAGCTGTCCGGCCGCGGCGCCCCGTTCGCGGTCGGTGGACGCGCGGGCCCGGTCCCGGAGCGCGGGCAGACCGATCCGGGCCCCGTCCTGGTGGGTGGCGTCGGCCCAGAGGCCCAGGAGACCGTTGGCCTGGTCGTCGAGGCGGGCGAACCGCTCCCGCGCGGTGGGCGCGGGCTCCGCGAGTCGACCCAGCCAGGTCCGGGCGAGGTACTCGGCAGGGGCGTCGCCGAACGCGGGTGGCGCCCCGGCGGGGGCCAGGCCCTGGAGCACCCCCTCCTGCCAGGCGGTCCGGGCGGCGCCGGAGCGCCCGCGCAGGACGTCGTCGGCGATCCCGTCGAAGACCCCGGCGGGTGCGGCGGCGCGGGCCAGCGGGTCCTCGATCGCGGCCGGCGACGGGTCGGCCGGGACGGCGGCCAGGCCCGCCGCGCCCTGCCGCAGGTCCGCCCCGCGCAGGCCGGCGTAGGCCGCCGGGCTCTCGGCGAGGCCGCGCAGGACCTCGATCAACTGGTCCTCGCGGACGGCGAAGTGCACCCCCCGGTCGTCCTGCCAGGCGTCGTCCTCCGGGCCGTCGTGCGCCATCGCGGTGTTGCTGACGCCGGTGAGCACCGTGTGCGTGTCGGCCGCGTAGTCGGCGAGGGCCTCGGCGAGCGGGCCGCGCACGTCCGGGTGCACCCGGTGGCCGGCGGAGTCGGCGACGGCCAGCACGACCGTGCGCATCGCGTGGGCCTGCCCGAGCGTGTGGGCGCCGGGCCGCGTCCCGACGGTGGCGCGGCGGAGCCCGGCGGCGAGTTCGCCGCACGGCAGGTCGGACCGCCAGGTGTCACCGAGGACGGTCCGGACGCGGGCGTCCGTGCGCAGGCCCGCGCAGTCCCGGTCGGGGTCGTCGCGCCCGAGCGTCCACCAGAGCCCGGTGCCGACCGCGGCCGCCACCACCAGGGCGGTGGCGGCGGCCGCGGTGCGGCGGGCCCCGGGCGTGGCTGCCATCAGGCGTTGCCCCGGCCGAGGTAGCGGCCGGCGACGTCGTTGCTGCGGTTGCGGCTGTTGAGCATGTCGTCCTGGAGGGAGTTGACGGTCGGGCCGTCCGGGTCCATGCCGCGGTCCCTGGCCCAGATGCCGACCATGTCGGACATCTGGCGGTTGGCACCGAGGTAGGTGTCCGACACCTTCGCGTTGGCCTCGCTGTTGTTGCGGTCCTTCTCCTCCAGGCTGACCTCGTACGTCCAGGTGTCGACCAGGCGCTGGGCGGCGTCGCCGAGCGGTGCGATCGGGGTGATCGGGGCGCCGATGGTGTGGTAGAGGACCTTGGCCTTCCAGTCCGCCTGGGCGTTCTTGTCGTCGCGCATGTCCAGGTCCGCGTCGGCGCGGATCGCGTCGAAGACCCCGAGCGCCGCCGCGCCCTTGCCCATCGGGTCCTTCATCTGGGCCTCGGTGGGGTTGGGCCCGATGGCGGCGAGCTCCTGGTCGATCCGGCCCGTCTCGGCGCGGTGCAGGGTGCCGTAGGCGGCCGGATCGTCGGAGAGGCCGCGCATGAACCGGACCAGGCTGTCCTGTCCGACGGCCATCCGGGTGGTGTCGCCGTCCTTCCACACCGAGTCGTGGCCGGTGTGGCCGTTGTAGACGTCGTTGCGGCCGTTGAGCAGCTCGTGGGTGTCGCCGACGTAGTCGGCGAGGGCGTTGGCGAGCGGCCGGCGCAGGGTGTCCTTGATCTTGTCGCCGCCGTGGCCCTCGTCCATGGTGACGATGGTGTCGTGCATGACGCGAGCCTGGGCCTCGGTGTGCTTGCCGTCGTGCGCGGTACCGGCCCGCTCGCCGGTGGCGGCGGCCTCGACGGCGGCGGCCAGGCCGCTCTGGGAGAGCGGGTCGGGCATCTTCATCTCGCCGGTGTAGCCGGTGAGGTAGCCCTGCGGCCAGTCCCGGTCCTTCAGCAGGTAGTGCAGCCGCTGGTTGGAGCCGTCCGCGCCCGGGTCCAGGAAGGAGGTCGCGGCCTCGGGCTGACGGCCCATGACGCCGAGCAGCTCGTCCAGCGGGTCGGCGCCGAGCGAGGTGCCGTCGTGCGACGCCCGGTAGCTCCACAGGCCCGGCTGCTTCTTCTCGGCGGCGATGATGTCGTCGCCGAGGTCGGTGAGGAAGGGTGTGGAGTACTTCGCGTCGCCCTTGCCCATCAGGGTGCCGAGGATCTGGTACCCGTAGACCGGCTCGGTGTTGGAGCCGAAGTTCCTGGTGCCGTTCTCCCGCAGGCCGGCCCGCCACTTCCGGTAGAACTCGGTGTTCGGGTCCTGGGTGGCGGAGGCGACGGCCCGGGTGAGGTCGGTCTGCAGACCGGGGTAGCTGCCCTTCTTCCCGTCGTCCTTGCCCGGGTCGTTGAGCTTCTCCGCGAGCTTCAGGGTGCCGTCGGGGCCGAGCGTGTCCAGCAGTGTCCGGGAGAACTCGGGGCTGTCCGCGTTGGCCTTCATCAGGTTCGCCAGCTGGGCCCGCTCGTCGCCGTTCAGACTGTCGATCCGGGTGGCGAGGTCGGCGGCGCGCCGCGCGTCGGCCTGGTCGCCGCCGCCCAGCGCCGAGCCGTTGAAGGAGTTGTCGAAGCTGCCGGCCTTCGAGGCGCTGCGCAGGGCGCGGGCGGCGCGCTGGTCGGCGTCGGTGGCCCGTTGGAGGCCGGCCTCGATGGCCTGCGTCCACTTGCCCGCGGCCTCCTGGTAGGCCCGCTGGGTGTCGGCGTCGTGGTGGAGGTCGTTGAGCGTGCCCGGGTCGAGCGTGCTGGGATCGAGCACGGCGACGCCGGTGCCGGTGACCTTGAAGCCGGCCTTGACCGCGCCGTCCGCGGCGTCGCGGACCTGCTTCTGCGCGGCCTCGAAGTCCGCCCGCGCGTCGTCGAGCAGTGAGGCCATCGCCTTCGCCTCGACCTGGGCGGCCACGATCTGCCCCTTGGTCGCCATCAGTTGGAAGTCGGCCAGACCGGCCGTGCCGCCCGTCCACAGGCCGTCGCGGGTCACCGAGAGCACGTCGCGGTCGAAGCTGCCCTCCATGGTGTGGAACCGGTCGGCCATCGCCCGCCACTGCGTCGCGGCGGTGGACAGCGTGCCGGGGTTCGCGTGGAGGACGTCCTCGTATCCGAGCATGGTCACTTCACCTTGAGCAGGTCGGCGATGGACTGGTTGGTGGTGTGGTAGTTGAGCGTCGTCTGCTCCATCGCGGAGCTGTTCCGGTGCAGCCGCGCGGTCAACTGCTCGACCTGCTCGTGCCATTCGGCCAGTGCCGCGCGCAGCGCACCGGCGGTGTCCCAGCCCTGGTGCGCGGCGGCCGCCGCGTTGGTCGACTCGTCCGCCAGCGCGCCGATGGTGGGGCAGTCCAGGGCCATGCCGTTCAAGGCCGACTGCGAACCCTTCATCGCCTGACTGTTCACGCTGAACTGACCACTACCTGCCGGTGTGCTCATGCCGACCGCCCCCGTTCGACTCGTCGCCTCACGCGCCCGGTGGGGGGACGGCGAGCGGTTCCGCGGCTCCCGGCGGCCTGGCCGCCGGGTGCGCTGAGCGTCACCGGGCTTGCGTTCGACCCCACTTGGCGCTTCGTCGGCGCGATCGTACTCCCCTCGGCGAGTCCGCTCCCGGAGCGGAGGGGGCGGACCGGGGGCGCCGGGGTGGGACCGGGGTGCGGCCGGTGGCCCGCCCGGCCGGCGGACGGTCGTCGCGGCAGGTCAGGGGGGTGGTGTCCGGCCCGGAGGCGCTCGCGTAAGGATTTCGTCAGGATTTCCGGCGGCGGTGTGCGGCGCCGCCGGGCCCGGCCCGCCCGGTGGGCCCCGGGGCTCCGGGCGGGCCCGGCCCGGTGAGCTGAGGGGACCGAGCGTGGCGGTGGTCCGTACGGATGGACTCGCCGGGGGGTGGGCGGCGGGCGCGCGGGGCAGGGCCACGGGGGTGGTGACCTTGGCCTCGCAGCGTCCGCCCACTTTCGGAGGAGACCCCCACCCATGCGCCGTGTGCCCGCACGCAGACTGGCCACCGCCCTGCTCGCCCTCGCCACCCTCGCGCCCGTCACCCTCTCGGTGTCCCCGGTCCAGGCCGCCCCGGTGGCGGTGGCCGCCACCGCCGCCGACCGGTCCGCCGACGGCCGGCCGCCGCACGGGCTGGACCCCGCGCTCGCGGCCCGCCTCGACGAGGCGATCGAGTGCACGCGCCTGGAGGCGGGCATCCCCGGGGTGATCGTCGGGCTCTGGCTGCCCGGCCGGGGCACCTACGTCCGCTCGTCCGGGGTCGCCGACACCGTGACCGGCGCGCCGATGCGGACCGACTTCAACATGCGGATCGGCAGCGAGACGAAGACCTTCACCGCCACCGCCGTCCTGGAACTGGTCGACGACGGCCTGGTCGGGCTGGACACCCCGATCGCCGCCTACCTGGACGGCGTCCCGGACGGCGAGCACATCACCGTCCGGCAGATGCTGGAGATGCGCAGCGGCCTGTTCTCCTACACGGCCGACCCGGCCTTCCAGCAGGCGCTGCTCAGCGACCCGACCCGGTCGTTCACCCCGCAGGAGGTGCTGGCCTACGCCTTCACCCACCAGAACGTCTTCGCCCCGGGCGCGGCGTTCCAGTACTCCAACACCAACTACGTCCTGCTCGGCCTGCTGGTGGAGAAGCTCGCCGGGATGCCGCTCAAGGACTTCGTCCACCAGCGGGTCACCGGGCCGGCCCACCTGGACCACACCTTCCTCCCGACCGGCGCGGAGTTCCCGCAGCCGCACGCGCACGGCTACACGAACCAGACGCTGAGCGGCGACGTCGCCGACACCACGGACTGGAACCCGAGCTGGGGCTGGGCGGCCGGTGCGATGATCTCCGACCTGCACGACCTGCGCCGCTGGGCCAAGGTGGTCGCCACCGGCACCCTGCTGTCCCCGGCCACCCAGGCGCAGCGGGAGAAGTTCATCACCGTCCCCGGCTTCGACGGCGCCGGGTACGGCCTGGGGCTCTTCCGGACGCACGGCTGGGTCGGGCACAACGGCTCGCTGCCGGGCTACGAGAGCGTGACGATGTACCTGCCGGAGCAGGAGGCCACCATGGTGCTCCTGATCAACACCGACATCCTGCACGACGGCTTCGAGCCGAGCACCCTGCTGGCCAGGGCGATCACCTCGATCATCACCCCGGACCACGTCTACGAGCTGCCGGCCGAGGGCTGACGGTCCCCGCCGCGCCGCGGGCCGGCCGGGCCTCCGGGCCCGCCGGCTCCGGCCGGCCTCCAGGCCGAGGAAGAAGGGCGATCGACGCGCTCAGGGCCACCTGGGTGGGCGGCGTTGAGCGGATGCTCGCGCACATCCCGGCGGACTGACCGACCCACCCGGTCAGGACACCTGGCGGCCGGCGTGCCGGTCGGACCGCTGCGGGGCGTGTCGGCGCCCGTCGCCGTCCTGCTCCCCGGCCCCGGAGGGTTCCGCCGCCCCCTGCCCCGGGGCGCCGTCGTGGTGGGCCCGGGCCAGCAGGTCGAGGAGTTCGGCCACGCTCAGCCCGGACTCCGCCGGGTGCCGGAGCCAGGTGCCGGCGGCGATCCGGTAGAGGTTGCGGCGCCCGGTCCGGGACCGGGTGAGATAGCCGGCCTGCTCCAGGTCGGTCACAATGGCCTGGACGGCGCGTTCGGTCAGCTGGACCTCCAGCGCGACATCGCGCAGCCGAACCCCGGGGTCGCGGGCGATCGCGGCGAGCACCCGGGCGTGGTTGGTCACGAACGTCCAGCCCGTTCGCGCTGATCCTTCCAGGGCCATACCCCCATCCTAGGAGTGCCGATTCCCTTCTTGCCACAGGCGAATCGGCGTTCGGGCATCGGTTGACGAGCGAAGCGATGGGTCCCACCCTTGAAGGGCCCACCCTTGAAGGGTCCGCCTGCGTCGCCCGGAGGAGGAGGCCATGGTCGAAGACCCGTACCGAAGGAGCACCGACGCCGCGCCGGCCTCGCCGGCGGCGGCGGTGAACGGCGGCCGCCCGCTCGGACAGCGGCTCGCCCACGGCCTGTGGATGCACTGGGAGACCGCGCGGAACGGGGACCGGGTCCTGGTGCGGGTGACCGGGGAGATCGACCTCGATGCCGCCGGGCCGCTCGACGAGGCGCTCGAACGGGCCCTGGACGCCAGCGGCAGCGGCCTGGACGTCGACCTGTCCGGCGTCTCCTTCTGCAACAGCACCGGCCTCAACACCCTGCTGGACCTGCGGGTGACCGCCCACCACGGGGGGCGCGACGTGGTCCTCATCGCGGCCAGCGAGGTGGTGCGGCGGCTCCTCGTGCTGACCGACACCCTCGACCTGTTCGTGTCCGCACCGGCCCCCGACGGCGGAGGCGGCCGCCCGGAGGGCGACCTCGCACCGCCGTGACCACCGGCGGAGCCGGTGACCACCGGCGCGCCCGCCGGGGCGGTGTACGGCGAAGCGGTTGTCGGGCGGGTCGGGGGGTGTCCGGCGGGGCCCCGCGTGGAATGCGTGGGCCATGGATGCCACCGACACCCTCGCGACGAGCAGCGGGATCGCCCTGATCGTCAACGATCGGCCGCACACCCTCACGGTCGACCACCGCGCCACCCTCCTGGACGTGCTGCGCGACCGGCTCGGTCTGACCGGTGCGAAACAGGGCTGCGACCACGGCCAGTGCGGTGCCTGCACCGTGCTGCTGGACGGACGGCGGGTCAACAGCTGCCTGCTGCCGGCCGTCGCCCAGGACGGCCGCGCGGTCACCACCGTCGAGGGCCTGGCCGGCCCGGACGGCCCGCACCCGCTCCAGCGGGCGTTCCTCGAACAGGACGCCTTCCAGTGCGGCTTCTGCACGCCGGGCCAGCTCTGCTCGGCGGCCGGCGTCCTCGCGGAGACCGCCGGTGACCCCGCTCCGACCGACGAGGCGACGCTACGCGAACTGCTGAGCGGCAACATCTGCCGCTGCGGCGCCTACCCGGCCATCGTCCGGGCCGTCCGGCAGGCCCAGGCCGAGGGCCGGGGCGCGTCGGCCACCGGGGCCGGGGCGGGGAACGAGGAGGGTCCGGCATGAAGCCCCACGGCTACACCCGGCCCACCGAGGTGGCCGCCGCCGTCGCCCTGCTGGCCGGGCGTCCGGACGCGAAGGCCCTGGCCGGCGGCACCAATCTGGTCGACCTGATGAAGCTCGGCGTCGAACGGCCCGGGCTGCTCGTCGACATCGCCCGCCTACCGCTCGACCGCGTCGAGGAGACACCGCAGGGCGGCCTGCTGATCGGCGCCAACGTGCGCAACAGCGACCTCGCCGACCACCCACTGGTCCGCGAGCGCCACCCGGTGGTGTCCCGGGCCGTCCTGGCCGGGGCCAGCGGTCAGCTCCGCAACGCCGCCACCACCGGCGGCAACCTGCTCCAGCGCACCCGCTGCCTCTACTTCCAGGACGTCTCCAAGCCGTGCAACAAGCGGCTGCCCGGCTCCGGCTGCCCGGCCCGCACCGGCGTCCACCGCGACCTCGGCGTCCTCGGCACCTCCGAGCACTGCGTGGCGACCCATCCCTCCGACCTCGCGGTGGCGCTCGTCGCCGTCGACGCCGTCCTGCACCTGACCGGACCCGCCGGGGACCGGACCATGCCGCTGACCGCCTTCCACCGCCTGCCGGGCTCGACCCCGGACCGCGAGACCGAACTCGGGCCCGCCGAACTCGTCACCGCCGTCGAGCTGCCGCCGCCCCCGGCCGGGGCGCGCTCGGTCTACCGCAAGGTCCGCGAACGGGCCTCCTTCGCCTTCGCGACGTGCTCGCTCGCCGCCCTCCTGACCCTGCGCGACGGCCGGGTCGAGACCGTACGGCTCGCCTTCGGCGCCCTCGCCCCCCGGCCGTGGCGGGCTCTCACCGCGGAGGCCGCGCTGCTCGGCGAGCCGTTCACGGAGGCCGCCGTCGGAGCCGCCATGGATGCCGAACTGGCCGCCGCCCGCCCGCTGCCCGACAACGGGTTCAAGGTGGCGCTGGCCCGCCGGCTCGCCGTCCGCGAACTCGGCCTGCTCGCCACCGGTCAGGAGCAGCGATGACCAGCGACCTCGCCCGACCGGAGGGCCTGGACAAGGTCACCGGAGCCGCCCGCTACGCCGGCGACCACCACCCCGACGGGCTGCTCCACGCCTGGCCGGTCCCCACCACCGTCGCCCGCGGCGACATCACCGCCGTCGACACCGCCGCCGCCCTGGCGATCCCCGGGGTCGTCGCGGTGCTCAGCCACCGCGACGCACCCGTGCTCACCCTGCCCGCGGACGGCGACCCGACGCTGGCCGTGCTGCAGTCCCCCCGGGTCGCGCACCGCGGCGAGGTGGCCGCCCTGGTCGTCGCCGAAACCCCGCAGGACGCCCGGGCGGGAGCCGAGGCCGTCCGGATCGGCTACGCCGCCGAACCGCACGACGTCGTGCTCACCGACGACCACCCCGGCCTCTACACGCCGGAGAAGGCCAACGGCGGCCACCCCGCCGTCCGCACCCACGGCGACTTCGACCACGCCTACCAGCAGGCCGACGTCCGGATCGACCGCACCTACCGCATCGGCCCGCTGCACAACCACCCGATGGAGCCGCACACCGCCACCGCCCGGTGGGCCGACGGCCGGCTCACCGTGCACGACTCCAGCCAGGGGGGCAACAACGTCCAGGAGACCCTGGCCGCACTGTTCGGGGTGGCGCCGCAGGACGTCCTGGTGATCAGCGAGCATGTCGGCGGCGGCTTCGGCAGCAAGGGCACCACCAGGCCGCACGTCGTCCTGGCGGCGATGGCCGCCCGGCACGTCGGCCGTCCCGTCCGGCTCGCCCTGCCCCGGGCCCAGCTGCCCGCCCTCACCGGCCACCGCTCGCCGACGGTGCACCGGCTGCGCCTGGGAGCCGACGACGGCGGCCGGCTCGCCGCCCTGGCGCACGAGGTGGTCACCCGTTCCTCGACGGTGCGCGAGTTCGTCGAGCAGGCCGCCGTGCCGGCCCGCGTGATGTACGCGGCGCCGCACAGCAGGACGTCGCACCGGGTGGTCCGCCAGGACGTGCCCACCCCCTCCTGGATGCGGGCCCCGGGCGAGACGCCGGGCATGTTCGCCCTGGAATGCGCGATGGACGAGCTCGCCGAGGCCTGCGGGCTGGACCCGGTCGACCTGCGCCTGCGCAACGAACCGGCCGTGGAGCCGGACTCCGGCCGCCCGTTCAGCAGCCGCCACCTGGTGGAGTGCCTGCGGGAGGGTGCGCGCCGGTTCGACTGGGCGGGCGAGCGCGCCCGGGGGCCCCGCCGCGAGGGGGCCTGGCTGCTCGGCTGCGGCGTCGCCGCCTCGACGTACCCCGTGCTGGTGTCGCCCTCCACCGCCGAGGCCGTCGCCCTCCCGGACGGCACCTTCCTGGTGCGCACCAACGCCACCGACATCGGCACCGGCGCCCGGGCGGCCCTCACCGGGATCGCGGCCGAGGCGCTCGGTGTGCCGGCGGACCGGGTCGGCGTCGCGATCGGCCGGACCGACCTGCCCCGGGCTCCGCTCGCCGGAGGGTCGTCGGGCACCGCGTCCTGGGGCTGGGCGGTCCACGAGGCGTGCACCGGGCTGCGCCGCACGCTGGCCGAACGGGGCACCGCGCCGCTGCCCGCCGAGGGGCTGCGCCACCTGGCGGACACCACGGGGGCGGTCAAGGCCGGTCGCGAGTACGCCCGGCACGCCTTCGGCGCCCAGTTCGTCCGGGTCGCGGTCGACGCCGACACCGGAGAGGTGCGGCTGCGCCGGCTGCTCGGGGTCTTCGCGGCCGGGCGGATCCTGAACGAGCGGACCGCCCGGTCGCAGCTGGTGGGCGGGATGATCATGGGTGTCTCGATGGCGCTCCTCGAACACAGCACGATGGACCGGGAGTTCGGAGACCACGCCGAACGTGACCTGGCCGCGTACCACGTGGCCGCGAACGCCGACATCCCGTCCGTGGAGGCCCACTGGATCGACGAGGAGGACGCGCACCTGAACCCCATGGGCTCCAAGGGGATCGGCGAGATCGGCATCGTCGGCACCGCCGCGGCCGTCGCCAACGCCGTCCACCACGCCACCGGGGTCCGGGTGCGGGACCTCCCGGTGCGCCCGGAGCTCCTGCTGGACGCGCTGCCGGGCTGATCGGCGCCGGCACAGCACCGCGCCCGCCCTCCGACGGACCGGAGGGCGGGCGCGGTGGTACCGGTGGCGGCCTCAGTGGCCGGCGAGTTCGCCGCTCAGGCTGCGGTGGATCTCGGCGCTGGGCCGGTTGAGGCCGGTGATCTCGACGGACTTGCCGCGCTGCGCGTACCTGGCCTCGACCGCGTCGAGGGCGGCCACCGAGGAGGCGTCCCAGATGTGCGCCCGGCTCAGATCGATGACCACCCGGTCCGGATCACCCGCGTAGTCGAAGCGGGCGACGAGGTCGTTGCTGGAGGCGAAGAAGAGCTCCCCGGTGACCGAGTAGATCACCTGGCCGCCGTCCGGGTCGGTGACGGCGGTGAGGTCGGCGCGGTGGGCGACGCGCTTGGCGAAGATCACCATGGCGGTGATCGAGCCGGCGACGACGCCGACGGCGAGGTTGGAGGTGGCGACGACCAGGGCGACGGTGATCACCATGACGGCGATCTCGCCGGCCGGCATCCGCCGCAGGGTCTTCGGCGCGACGGAGTGCCAGTCGAAGGTCGCGAAGCAGACCATCACCATCACGGCGACCAGCGCGGCCATCGGGATGCGGGAGACGACCGGGCCGAAGACGATGCACAGCACCATCAGGAAGGCACCGGCCAGGAAGGTGGAGAGCCTGGTCCGGGCGCCGGACACCTTCACGTTGATCATGGTCTGCCCGATCATCGCGCAGCCGCCCATGCCCCCGAAGAAGCCGGTGACGATGTTGGCGACGCCCTGGCCGACCGACTCCCGGGTCTTGTCGGAGCGGGTGTCGGTGATGTCGTCGACGAGCCTGGCGGTCATCAGCGACTCCATCAGCCCCACCAGCGCCATCGCGAGGGCGTACGGAGCGACGACCGCCAGGGTGTGCGGGGTGAACGGCACGTCCGGCAGCCCGGGCACCGGCAGCGAGGACGGCAGGCCGCCCTTGTCGCCGACGGTCGGTACCGCGAGGCCGGCCGCCACGGTGACCACGGTGAGGACGGTGATCGAGACCAGCGGCGCGGGGACGACGGTGGTGACCTTCGGGAAGAACACCATCAGCGCCAGGCCGGCCGCGATCAGCGGATAGACCGGCCACGGCACGTCCGTCATCTCGGGGACCTGGGCCATGAAGACCAGGATCGCCAGCGCGTTGACGAAGCCGACCATCACCGAGCGGGGCACGTACCGGATCAGCTTCGCCACCCCGAGCGCGCCCAGCACGATCTGGAAGACGCCGGCCAGGATCACCGCCGCGACCAGGTAGCCGAAGCCGTGTTCGCGGTTCAGCGGCCCGATCACCAGCGCGACGGCGCCGGTCGCGGCCGAGATCATCGCGCGGCGCCCGCCGACGATCGCGATCGTCACCGCCATGGTGAAGGACGCGAACAGGCCGATCTTGGGGGGTACGCCGGCGATGACCGAGAACGAGATCGCCTCGGGGATGAGCGCGAGCGCGACCACCAGGCCGGCCAGTACCTCGGTGCGCCAGACCTTCGGGTCGGTCAGCCAGTCGGGGCGGGCGGCCCGCAGGCGTGCGGCAGCGGTGGGCGGGGGAGTCTGCAAGACGGCGTGGACCTGTCGTGCTCGGGCGCGACCGGCGGGTGCGCGGGGGACGGACGGGGTGCGGAAGGCCGTGGCCGCGTCCCACGCGTCGCCCGGGGGCGGGTGCTCCGGTGGCCCGGGGCTCCGACCCGTGAGTGCGGTGGCCCCGTGGGGGCGGCCGGGCGGTTCAGGCGTGGAAGCTCACGGCGGGCAGGCGGTGGCGCCGGGTACCCGGGGCTCGCACACGCTTCTTCTCCTGCCGGCGGATCCTCGCGGGGGCGTCATCGGCCCCGGTACGGCGGTCGGCCCGCGCGCCTCGCGCAGGCCGTGGGACGGCGAACGGCCGCCTCCGTGCCGGTGACTCTACCCGAACGCGGCCGCCCGCCCGGTGGCCGGGCGGTGCCCTCGGCGGTGCTCTCGGCGGCGCCGCTCAGGCCGGTCGCCGGATCTCCTGCCGGGTGGCGCCGAAGCCGGTCTCGTGGTCCCAGACGTGGGTGCAGGTGGGGCACTGGAGGTGGAGCACGCTGCCGGTGTTGGAGAGCAGGTAGCGCCAGTGCTCGCGGCAGTTGCGCCGCTCCGCGCAGCCGGCGCACCCGCGGGCGTCGTCGCAGCCCGGACAGGCCGCCCAGGCCCGCCGCCCGACATCGGCCTGCGGGTCGATCGGCAGCGGTCCCGGACGCAGGCGTCGCAGCAGGGCGGCCGGGTGGGTGGTGTCGGGGCGGTTGCGGAACATGGACGTTGAACTTAGGTAAGCCTTGCCTACCTGTCAAGCGTGGCGCTCTGCCGGGGCCGGCGTGCCGCCCGGGGCGGCACGGGCGGAGCCGTGGATCCGGCCGAGGTCGTCCAGCAGCCCGGTGAGCCAGAGCGTGACGTCCACGGTATGCAGTGAGACCGGGTCCTCGGGCGTTCGGGTGGCCGTGACGCGGTCCTCGTGCAGGGCCGCGAGGGCCTCGGCCAGCGTCCGGTCCGCCGCGGCGGATCCGGCCGGGTCGAGCAGCGCCGCGCCCTCGCGGCGGAATGCCGCGGCGACCTGCTCGGCGCGGCCGACCAGGGCCGCCCCGCCGTGCGGGCCGGAGGCCGCGGTGCCCGGCGGGATCCGGGCGAGCAGCGGCTCGGCGCCGCGCACCGTGTGCTGCCCGGTCAGCACGGCGGCCTGCCAGTTCGGGCCCTCCCCGGCCGGCTGGTGGCGCTCGCTGCGGTACTGGGCGTACAGCGCCTCGGTGAGCAGCGTGCTGTGCCGGGCCCGCTGCAGCGCGCCCCGGGCCGGGCCCGACCCGGTGACCACGGCGACGGTCTCGGAGAGCGCGGCGGCGCTGCGGTCCAGCAGCTCGGCGGTACGCCGCCGCAGGTCGTGACCGCCGCCGCGCGGCCAGGCGCAGAGCCCGGCGAGGATGCCGATCGTGGCACCGGTCGCCACGTCGATCAGCCGGGCCTCGGCCAGCCGCCACCCGGCCGGGGCGAGCTGGGTGAAGACCATGGCGACCACGACGGTGAACGTCCCCTGCGCCCAGGCCAGCCCGAGCCCCGGGCTGAAGGCGAACGCGAACAGCATCGCGGGCGGCAGTGCGGCGGCGTAGAAGACGGGGTGCTCGCCGACCGCGATCAGCAGCAGCGCCGTCACGGCGGCGCCGCCGGCGGTGCCGGCCAGGGCGGGGCGCAGCGTGATCCGGGTGTCGGCCGCGCTGGTGCGCATCAGGGTGAGGGTCGCCAGCAGGACCCAGAACCCGTGGGTGAGATCGAGGGCGCCGACCACCAGACGGGCCGCGCCGAGGGCGCCGGCGGTGCGCAGGGCGTTGCGGAAGTACACCGAGCGAGGGGTCAGGTTGCCGCGGATCCGGCGCCACCAGAGCATCGGCGTCGGCTCGTAGGCGTACCAGAACGGGCCGGGGCGCTGGTCGGGCGGGGTGCTGTCGGGCGGCGGCGGTGCCCGGCGGCTGGTGCGGGTGGCGAGGGTGAGGAAGCGGGCGCCCTCGGCGGCGCTCAGGGCGAGGGTGCCGAGCGCCAGCCGGGCGACGGTGGGGCCGGTGGGGCCGTCCGACGCGTCGGTACCGCCGGCCGGTGAGGTGCGGTCGGCGTCGAAGGCGGCGATCCGCGTCTCGACCGGCGCGGCGGACGGGACCGGACCGTCCGGCCGAACCCCCGCCGCGGCCGCGCGCAGCGCACCGGCGGTGGTCGCCACCAGGGCGGCCGCCTCCGGGTAGGGCCCGCCGGTGGCGCCCAGCCGGCGGATCCGCAGCAGTTCGGCTCCGATGAACTGCAGCGTGGTCGCGCAGTGGGTGAGCGCGCGGTCGGCGGCGCCCGGGCCGGCGGGCCGTTCCATCAGCGGGATCCGGGAGAACCGCAGGTCGTCGAGGAGGGCCCGGGCGCGGTCCGCCGCGGTGGCATCGTCCGGCACGGCGCCGGTGGCGGTCGGCGGCGGCCCGCCGAAGTGCGCGGCGGCACGGTCGGCCAGCCCGGCCAGCGCCAGGGCGGCGCTCCGCACGCGGTCGCGGTAGTCCCTCGGTGGCGGCTCCGGCCACAGCAGCCGCTCCGCGGCGGCGAGCAGCAGCAGGCCCGCGGTCACGCCGGCCAGCCGCTGCGGCAGGGTGTCCGGGGCGTAGGGCGGGAAGCACGGCAGGATGTAGAAGAGCTGGAGCCCGTTGGTGAGCCCGACCAGCCGCGGTCCGCCCACCGAGGCGAAGGACACCGCGAAGCCCACGCCCACCATGCCCAGCGCCGCCGTCCAGGCGTGCACGGCCAGCGCGGTGCCCAGGCAGACCAGCGCCCAGGCGAAGGGCAGGGTCAGCAGCAGCGTCCGACCCCGGGCGCGCGCGCCGCCCTCCACCCGGGCCAGTACGCCGACCGCGATCGCCCCGAACAGGGCGTAGGTGGCCGTCACCGGCTGGTCGAAGCCGTAGCGGAAGACGTAGAAGCCCGTGCACGCGGCGGCGGTGACCCGGACCGCGCGGTGCGCCACCGGGGGATCGGGGCGGGGCAGGAGCGGGGACGCCGGCCGGTGGGGCAACCGCATCGCACCTCGCTCCGCCGGTGGGTCGGGACCGGGCCGCCCTCCCCCGGGGCACCTCGTGCGGGAGCGGGCCCCACGGCAGGTCCACCGGCCGCCCGGCGGCGTCGTTACCCCTCCACCCTAGGGCGACCGGCCCGGGCACGCAGGGCCGGGACCGCAGGGGCGCCGCGCCGCCTCGCGGGGCCCTCGTCGCGGACCGCACCCCGGATCGTGCCGGGCGTGGCGTGATCGACGGCTTGGCGGGAGGCATGGCAGCGCGCCGTGGTGCTCACGTCCACCGGGAGGCGCCCGTGCGGTCCGGTTAACCTCGCGAAACAGGCGCTGTGACGAGGCGGTAATGCGCTCTTCCTAGGGTCACGATCGTGGGACCTTCCCACCGCGTGATCCCTGGGGAGGGAGTCTCGGTGACGATGCCGGCTTCGAAGGCGGACAGCGTACGGACGGTCTGCTCGTACTGCGGCGTCGGCTGCGGCGTCGTGCTCGACATCGGCCGGGACGCCGCCACCGGCAGGCGCACCGTCGCCAAGGTTTCGGGGGACAAGAGCCACCCGACGAACGCCGGGCGGCTCTGCACCAAGGGCGCGACCAGTGCCGAGATGATGGCCGCCTCCGGGCGGGCCGCCACCGCGCTGATCCGCGCCGGGCGCGGCGCCGAACCCGTCCCGGTGGACGTCGACGAGGCGATCACGGCGGTGGCCGGGCGGCTTCGGGCGATCCTGGACGAGCACGGCCCCGACGCGCTCGCCCTCTACGTCTCCGGGCAGATGTCCCTGGAGGCGCAGTACCTGGCGAACAAGCTCGCCAAGGGGTTCGTGCGGACCAGCCGGATCGAGTCCAACTCCCGCCTGTGCATGGCCTCCGCGGGCTCCGGCTACAAGCTCTCGCTGGGCGCGGACGGGCCGCCCGGCTCCTACCGGGACTTCGACCAGGCGGACGCGTTCCTGGTCATCGGCGCCAACATGGCCGACTGCCACCCGATCCTGTTCCTGCGGATGATGGACCGGGTCAAGGCGGCCGGGGCGAAGCTGATCGTCGTCGACCCGCGGCGCACCGCCACCGCCGCGAAGGCCGACCTCTTCCTGCAGATCAGGCCGGGCACCGACCTCGCCCTGCTGAACGGACTGCTGCACCTGCTGGTCGAGAACGGGCACACCGACGAGGCGTTCGTCGCGGAGTTCACCGAGGGTTGGGAGGAGATGCCCGACTTCCTGGCGGACTACCCGCCCGCGAAGGTCGCCGAGATCACCGGGATACCCGAGGCGGACATCCGGCAGGCCGCGCGGTGGATCGGCGAGGCGGCGGAGTGGATGAGCTGCTGGACGATGGGCCTCAACCAGTCCACCCACGGCACCTGGAACACCAACGCCCTGATCAACTTGCACCTGGCCACCGGCGCGATCTGCCGCCCGGGCTCCGGTCCGTTCTCGCTCACCGGCCAGCCCAACGCGATGGGCGGCCGCGAGATGGGGTACATGGGCCCAGGCCTGCCCGGCCAGCGCTCCGTCCTGGTGGCGCAGGAGCGGGCCTTCGTCGAGGAGCTCTGGGGTGTCGAGGCCGGCACGCTGCGGACCGAGGCCGGGCGCGGCACGGTGGAGATGTTCGAGCGGATGGCCGCCGGCGAGATCAAGGCCTGCTGGATCATCTGCACCAACCCGGTCGCCTCGGTCGCCAACCGCAAGACCGTCATCGCCGCCCTGGAGGCCGCCGAACTGGTCATCACCCAGGACGTGTTCACGGAGACCGAGACCAACGCCTACGCCGACGTGCTGCTGCCCGCCACGCTCTGGGCCGAGTCCGACGGCGTCATGATCAACTCGGAGCGGAACCTCACCCTGGTCGAGGGCGTGGTCGACCCGCCCGGGCAGGCCCTGCCCGACTGGCAGCTGATCGCCCGGGTCGCCTGCGAGCTGGGCTACGCCGACGCCTTCGGCTACACGAGCGCCGAGGAGGTCTTCGAGGAGCTCAAGCGGGCCTGGAACCCGGCGACCGGCTGGGACCTGCGCGGCGTCAGCTACCCGCGGCTGCGCGGGAGGCCCGTCCAGTGGCCGGCGCCCGCCGCGGACGGCCCCGACCGCAACCCGATCCGGTACCTCAACGACGGCGTCAGCCAGACCCTGCTGGAGCGCGCCGACGGGAGCAGACCCCGACTCGCGTTCCCCACCCCCACCGGCCGCGCCCGGTTCTTCGGCCGCCCGCACCTGCCCGCCGCCGAACTCCCGGACGACGACTACCCGTTCGTCCTCAGCACCGGCCGCCTCCAGCACCAGTGGCACACCCTCACCAAGACCGGCAAGGTGGCCAAGCTCAACAAGCTCGACCCGGGCCCGTTCGTCGAGCTCCACCCCGACGACGCCGCCGCGATGGGCGCCGGGCAGGGCGACCACATCGAGGTCGCCTCCCGCCGCGGCCGCGCCGTGCTGCCCGCCGTCGTCACCGACCGGGTCCGCCCCGGGAACTGCTTCGCGCCGTTCCACTGGAACGACCTCTTCGGCGAGTACCTCGGCATCAACGCCGTCACCAACGACGCCGTCGACCCGGTCTCCTTCCAGCCCGAGTTCAAGGCCTGCGCCGTGGCGCTGCGCGTGGTGCCCGCGCCGACCCCCGAGGAGACCGCGCCCGTGCCGGTGACCGCAGACCCGAGTGCGGGGACGGGGCTGCCGCCCCTCGCCGTGCTGCCCGTGCCGGCGGTGCCCGGGGGCGCGTCCGAAGCCGTCTCCGCCCTGACCGCGCTCTTCGGCCTCGCCGACCTCGCCCCGCCGGTGCTCGCCGAACCGGAGCGCCGCTACCTGTCCGGATACCTCTCCGGGTACGTCGCGGCCGCCGCCACGGCGCCGTCCGGGGCCGTTCCGGTGCTCCCGGCGGGAGCGCCGTTCGCCCCGGCGACGGCGCTCTGGGTGGACGGGGTGCTGGCGGGCATGTTCTCCCGGGGCGCCCCCGGCGCGCCCGGGCCGGCCGGCCCGGCCGCGCCGGTGGGGGCCGGCGCCGAGCCCGCCGCGCCGGCCCGGGAACTGCTCGTCCTGTGGGCCTCGCAGACCGGCAACGCCGAGGAGTTCGCCGCCGCCGCCGCGGCCCGCCTGGCCGGGGCGGGCCGCGCCCCGACCCTGCTCGCGATGGCCGACACCACCCCCCGGCGGCTCACCGCCGGTACCGACGTGCTCGTCGTCACCAGCACCTTCGGCGACGGGGAGGCGCCCGACAACGGCGCCGACTTCTGGCAGGGCCTCACCGCCCCGGACGCCCCGCGCCTGGAGGGCGTGCGCTACGCCGTCCTGGCGTTCGGCGACTCCAGCTACGACGACTTCTGCGGTCACGGCCGCCGGCTGGACGAGCGCTTCGCCGAGCTGGGCGCGACCCGCCTGCACACGCGCACCGACTGCGAGGCCGACGACGACGGGCCCGCCGCGCAGTGGCTCGACCAGGTGACCGGCACGCTCGTGGCGCCGGTGGAGCGGGCGCCGGCGCCCGCTGTTCCCGCCGTGCCCGTGCCCGTGCCCGTGCCCGTGTCCGCCGCGCCCACCACCCCGGCCGCCACACCGGGCGGCTTCACCAGAGCGGCCCCCTTCCCGACCCTGCTGGTCGGCAACCGTCTGCTCAGCCTGCCCGGATCGCAGAAGGAGGTGCGGCAGTTCGCCTTCGACACCCGCGGCGGCGAACTCGCCTACGAGGCCGGCGACGCCCTCGGCGTGTGGCCGGCCAACGGCGCCGGACTGGTCGCCGAATGGCTCGCCCTGACGGGCCTGGACCCCGAGGAGCACGTCCGGCTGGCCGACGGCGACGACCTCCCGCTGGGGGAGGCCCTGCGGACCCGCCTCGACATCGCCCGCCTCACCCCGGACCTGCTCGGGTTCGTCGCCGACCGCACCGGCGACCGCGTCCTGAAGCGGCTGCTGCGCCCCGACAACAAGGGCGAGCTGGCCAAGTGGAGCTGGGGCCGGCAGGCCGCCGACGTGGTCGGCGCCTTCCCCCTGCGCGCCACCGCCGCCGAGTGGGTCGGAGTGCTCAAGCGGCTCCAGCCCCGCCTGTACTCGATCTCCTCCAGCCCCCTGGCCCACCCCGGCGAGGTCCGGCTCACGGTGTCCGTCGTCCGCTACACCAACGACCTCGGCCGCGACCGCGGCGGCGTCTGCTCCACCTACCTCGCCGACTGCGCCGACGACGGCCCGGTGCCGGTGTTCGTGCAGCGCTCCCCGCACTTCCGCCCGCCCACCGGCCCGACCACGCCGATGATCATGGTGGGCCCCGGGACCGGGGTGGCGCCGTTCATCGGATTCCTGGAGGACCGGCAGGCCCGCGGCCACACCGGCCCCAACTGGCTCTTCTTCGGCGAGCAGCGCGAAGCCACCGACTTCTACTACCGGGAGGACCTGGCGGCCTTCCGCGCCGCCGGCCACCTGGACCGCCTGGACGTGGCCTTCTCGCGCGACCAGCGCAACAAGGTCTACGTCCAGGACCGGATGCGCGAGCACGGCCCGCGCCTGTGGCGCTGGCTCCAGGACGGCGCGCACTTCTACGTGTGCGGCGACGCGGGCCGGATGGCCAAGGACGTCGACGTGGCCCTGCGCGAGATCGTCGCCGCCCACGGCGGCCTGGACGAGGAGGCCGCCGCCGCGTACGTCCGGCAGCTCGCGAGCGACAAGCGCTACGTCCGGGACGTCTACTGAGCGGTGGCCGACGCCGCCCGGGGCGGGGCCGGTATGCCCGGGGCAGCGACGGCCCGGTCGGGCTGCCCGGCTTGCTCTTGCGACGCCACGATGAGTTGAGCGGACGCCCGCCGTCGCGGGGTGTGGCAGCCGGGGGCGCCTTCCTCGGCGGCGGCACCCAGCCGTTCTCCGAGCCGCAGCCGCACATCCGGCGGCTGACCGACCTGAGCCGGTCGGCCGGGAGCCGCTACGGGTGACCGCCGGGGGCGACCTGGAGATCGCGGCCACCTGGACGAAGGACAACTCGACGATCCGCCCAGGTCGTTGAAGGGCAACCTGGGCCGCTGCACCGGCTACCGGGCGATCGAGGACTCGGTGCGCGGCGTCAGGCACGGGGAGGAGCCCCGAGCCTTCCGCCGCTACCGGCTGCCCGCCTATGCCGACGTACCGCGCACCGCCAGGCACTTCACCGAGACCTCCGACTCGATCGGCCCGCTCGGCGCCCAGTCGATGAGCGAGAGCCCGTTCAACCCCGTCCCGCCGGCCTTCGCCAGCGCGCTGCGCGACGCCACCGGCATCCGCTTCACCGAGGCACCGTTCCTGCGGGACAAGGTGGGGCAGGCCCTCGCCGAACACCGGGCCGGGAGCCGCCGTCCGCCGCACGGGTGAGCGGTGGGGGGTGGGCCGTCGCCCGCCGTCGGGGCCGCCGCCGCCCGGGCCGTCCCCCACGCGGCGCCGTCCGGCGTGCGGGGCGGCCGCCGACCCCCGAGAGTCGGCAGGAAGGCGACCCGACCGGCGGACCGGCCCGGGGCGCGGCGGCACGACGGGAGGAGCGGGATGGGCGCGAGCAGGCCGGCGCCCGGAGCGCCCACCCCGCACCCCCCGGCCGCCCTCCTCACCACCACCTGCCTGGTGCTCGCCCTCGCCGCGGCCGCGGTCGTCACCTGGACGTCCCTCGGCGACGAGGCCGACGACCGGCCCCTCCTCCCGCTGCTGCTCGGCAGCTGGCCCGCCACCGCGACCCGGGTCGGCCTGGTGCTCACCGCCGTCGCCGCGGTGGCCGTGATCGGCACCCTGGTCGCCCGCCACCCGCCCCCGGACCTGCCCGCCCCGGCCGCCGTCGCCCCGGTCGCGGCCGCCACCCTGCTGATCAGCGCCGAACAGCGGGGCCACCCCGTGGACGCCGTGGTCGGCCTCGCCGGCACCGCCCTGGTGCTGCTCGACGTGCTGCCGCGCGGCCCGAACCGCCGGGCCGGGTTCGCGCTCGGCCTGGCGATCGCGTTCCACCCCGTCCTGGCCCTCTTCGCCGTCGCCCTCCCGCGCCGGCGCGCCGTCCCCGCGTCCGCCGCCCTGACCGCCCTCGCGGTGGCCGCCCTGGTGCAGGGCACCGTCCTGATCGCCGACCCGGACCGCGCCGCCCGCTTCTGGCGCCGCTTCGACGCCCCGGCCGTCACCGGCGACCCGTCCGACCAGACCGCCCTCGGCGTGCTGCTCCGGCTCGGCCTGCACGGCCCGGCGCTGCTGGTCGGCTGGCTGGCGGTCACCGTCACCGCCGTGCTGCTCGCCGTCCGCCGCTCCGGCGGCTACGCGCGGGACGGCCAGCCGCTGCTGGCGGTCGGCGTGCTCGGCTGCGCCACCCTGGTCGCCGCACCGGTGGCCGGGCCGGGCCACCTCGGGTGGCTGCTGCTCGCCGCCACCGGTCGGCTCGGCCGCCGGCCCGAGTCCCGCGCGCTGTGGCCGGTGATCGCGGTCACCGTCGCGCTGCTGCCCAGCACGCTGCTCGACCCGGAGATCGAGCCGGTCAGCGGCCTGCTGCTGCGCAAGGCCCCCACCCTGGTCGCCCTCGCCGCGGCCGCCGCCCTGCCGTTCCTGGCCCGCGACGACCCGCTCTGGCACCTGCGCCGCGCCCCCGGCCCGCCCCTGCGGCGGCGTCCCGCGCTGCCCTGGATCCCCCTGCTGCCGGCTCCGCTGCGGCCGGTCTCCCGCCCGAACCCGGTGCTGGAGCTGCTCTTCGTCCAGGTCGGCTACGGCGTCTACTCCTACATCCGCAACGTCGCGCCCGAGCGCGTCGCCACCGCCACCGGCCACGCCCGCAGCGTCTTCCGGCTGGAACAGCTGCTGCACGTGGACATCGAGCCGGTCGTCAACGCCTGGGCCCTGCGGACCGGTGACTGGCTGCTGGACGCGGCCCAGGGGTACTACAAGGTGCTGCACTTCGTGGTGCCGCTCGGCGTGCTGGTCTGGCTCTACGTCTGGCACCCGGACCGCTACCGCACGGCCCGGACCGTCCTGTTCGCCGCGACCGGCCTGGCGCTGGTCGGCTTCTGGGGCTACCCGCTCGCCCCGCCCCGGCTCGTCCCGGGGCTCAACCTGCGGGAGGACCCGTCCGGCATCCCCGGCGAGGCCCCGCTCGGCGTGCTCACCTCGCTCTCCAACCAGTACGCGGCGATGCCGTCGCTGCACATCGCCTGGTCCTGCTGGTGCGCCCTGGTCGTCATCACCACCGTCGGCCACCGCCGGCTGGCACCCCTGGCGGCGGTCTACCCGCTGCTCACCTTCCTCGTGGTGGTGGCCACCGCCAACCACTGGGTGCTGGACGCCGTCGGCGGCGTCGCCGTCCTGCTCGCCGGCGCCCTCACCCAGTACGCCCTCACCGCCCGACTCCTCACCGACCCCGCCCCGGCGCCCCCGGCCGCCGTCCTGACCCGGGAGGGCGCGTAGCGGGACGGGGCCCCTGGCGGCTCCGCCGAACGTCCTGCCGACGTGCGGCGGAGCCCCAACCGGCCTCTGTCACGGCCTGGTTCGAGCACGACCGCTCCCGTAGGATCGGCGGCCATGGTCGACCTCTACGCTCCCACCCACCCGTACAGCCACGGCTTCCTCGACACCGGGGACGGCAACCGGATCTACTACGAGGAGCTCGGCAACCCCGAAGGCAAGCCCGCCCTCTCCGTCCACGGCGGCCCGGGGGCGGGTACCCCGCGCCGGCCGACACGGGCCTGGGACCCGGAGCGCTACCGGCTCATCCGCTTCGACCAGCGCAACTGCGGCCGCAGCACCCCGCACGCGAGCGACCCGGCGGCGGACATGCGCCTGAACACCACCCGGCACCTCATCGACGACATCGAGCGACTGCGCGAACACCTCGGTGTCGAACGGTGGTTGCTGAGCGGCGCGTCCTGGGGATCCACGCTCGCGCTGGCCTACGCGCAGCGACACCCGGAGCGGATCGCCGGGATCCTCATCCAGGCGGTGACGATGACCCGCCCCGCCGAGACCGACTGGCTCTACCGGGGCGCCGGGCGGTTCCAGCCCGAGGCCTGGGACCGGTTCCGCGACGGCGTCCCGGAGGGCGAGCGGGACGGCGACCTGCTCGCGGCGTACGCCCGGCTGATGGAGAACCCCGACCGGGCCGTCCGCGCGAAGGCCGCCGCCGACTGGCTCGCCTGGGAGGACGCCGTCGTCTCGAACGAGCCCAACGGCATCCCGGGGATGTACAGCGACCGCGAGGTCGACGAGCAGATCGCCTTCGTACGGATCTGCGCCCACTACTTCAGCAACGGTGCCTGGCTGGAGGAGGACCAACTGCTGCGCGACGCCCACCGGCTGGCCGGGATCCCGGGGGTGCTGGTGCACGGCCGGCACGACATGGGGAGCCCGGTGGAGACGGCGTGGGCGCTGGCGAAGGTGTGGCCGGACGCGCGGCTCCACATCTTCGAGGACTCCGGGCACGTCGGGAGCGAGGCGATGGCCGAGGCCTCTCGGGCGGCGATCGAGGAGTTCAAAGACCGGTGACCCGCGCGGGGTCCGAGCACCCGGCCACCACGTGGTCACCGAGGGCCGGCACGTCCCCCGGCGACCACGTGGCGGCCGGTGCGGCCCGCGCGCGGATCAGGAGGGCCGGCCCCCCGCGTACGCCAGCGGTGGGGCGATCGCCTGGGCGTCCGCGCCCTCGCCGACCCACAGACCGATCAGGAACGCTGCCGTCGCCTCCAGCAGGCCCGCCCGGTCGAGGCCGCCCCCGTCGACCGGTGTGCACCCGAGGTCGCGGACGAGGCCCCGTACGGTCTCCAGGGCCGACGCGTCGTCACCGCAGAGCGGCACCGCGAGCGGGCGTCCGTCGAAGACCGGCGGCGTCCTGCGCCACACGCTCTCGTGGCAGAGGTTGAACGCCTTGACCACGGAGGCGCCGGGCGCCGCGGCCGCGATGCGCTCGGCGGCCGAGGGGCCGCCCCGGGTTTCGAGGACGAAGCCCGGGGCCACCGGGTTGGTGCAGTCGATCAGTGCCCTGCCCCGCAGAGCGCCGGCCAGACCGGACACCACGCCGACCGCCGCCGCGTACGGCACGGCCAGCAGCACCGCGTCCCGGCCGTGCTCGGCCGCCTCCCGCGCGGTCCCAGCCCGTGCGCCGATCCGGTCGGCGAGGGCGCCGGCGCGGTCCGCGTCCCGCCCGGCCACGAGCACCTCGTGGCCGACCCGCGCCCACTGCTCACCCAGCGCCCGCGCCATCGTTCCGGTGCCGACGATCCCGATCCTCATCATGCTCAACCCCTCTGTCGTGACCCGTCCTTCAGAATCGGGACGACACTACGAAACCGCTGGGGCACCATCTGGTAAGTGACCACCGACCACGGCTTCCTCGCCGACTGCCGAGCCCGGCTCGCCTTCGATCTGCTCGCCAACACCTGGAACGCCGTCGTGGTGTGGGCGCTGCGCGACGGTCCCGCACGGCCCGGCGAACTGCGCGAGCGGATCGGCGGCATCAGCCCCAAGGTCCTCACGGAGACGCTGCGCCGGCTCCAGTTCAACGGTCTGGTGGAGCGCCGCGCGTACGCCGGGTCGCCGCCGCACGTGGAGTACACCCTCACCGGGCTGGGGCGGACGCTGCTGGAGCCGGTCGAGGCGTTCGGCGCCTGGGCCTTCGAGCACGGCGAGGACGTGATGGCGGCCCGGGAACGGGCGGAGGCGGCCGAGGACGGCCACGGCTGAGTTGGCCGCTCCGGTGCGGGCGGTCAGCGCCCCCGGCCGGCCCCGAGGGCGAAGCGGCGCGCGGCCGGGCGGCCCTCGACCAGGTCCGCGGCGAGGGCGCCGAGCACCGACGCGAACTTGAACCCGTGCCCGGAGAACCCGGCCAGGACCGTCACCGGGCCCCGCCGGTCGACCACGAAGTCGTGGTCCGGGGTGGTGGTGTACAGGCAGGTGGTGGCGGTCGGCGCGGTGTGGTCGACGCCCGGCAGCCAGCGCCGCGCGTACTCCCGCACCCGCTCCACCGCGCGCGGGTCGGGGTCGCCCGCGCGGTGGTCCGGGTCGACGACCGGGCCGACGCCGTGGAAGCCGACCTTGACGCCGTCGACGCTCCCGAGGCCGTACACGCCGACGTCCGAGACCAGTTGCGCCCCGCCGTGGTGGATGAAGCTCGGCCAGTCCAGCGCTGCGGCGGCCGGGAAGTGCACCGGCCGCTCCTCGGTCACCCGCATCGGCGGCAGCCCGGGCACGAGCCCCGACAGCAGGCCCGGCGCCCACCCGCCGACCGCCACCACGACCTGCTCGGCGAGGATCACCTCCTCCTCGGTGGTCACCAGCTCGACGCCCGCGCCGCCGTTGCCCCCGCCACGGCTCCCGTCGCCGTTCCCGTCGCCGCGTACGGCGATCCGGGCGATCCGGACGCCGTGCCGGACCTCGGCCCCGTGCGCCGCGGCCGCCCGCTGGAACGCCGCCACCGCGTGGTCGGCGTGCAGCCGCCCGGCCTCGGGGTGGAACAGCGCGGAGGTGTCGGCCCGCAATCCCGGCCACCGCTCGGCCACCCGCGCCGGGTCGAGCAGCTCGGCGGGCCGCCCGGCGGCGGCCAGCGCGGCGTGCAGGGCCGAAGTCGCGGCGGCCGGGCCGTGGTCCACCGCTCCGGTGAGCTCCAGGAGGGCGGTGCCCGTCTCCTCCTCCAGCCGCCGCCACAGCGGCAGCGCCCGCACGGCGAGGGCGACGTACTCGGGCTCCGGGTAGGCCAGCCGGAAGATCCGTGAACTGCCGTGCGAGCTGCCGCGGTCGTGCCCCGGGGCGAACCGCTCCAGGAGCGTCACCCGCCGGCCCCGCGCCGCCAGGTGCCAGGCCGCCGACGACCCCATGACCCCGCCACCGACGACTACGACCTCACCGGTCATGCCCACTCCGTACGTTGTCGCCACGGTCCGCCTCCCGGCCGCGCCGCGCCCGGCCGTTGACAGTGGAGAGTACCGGAGGGCCGACGGCCCCCGGGTGGAGGGGGCGACGGTGCCGGTCGCCATCGACGGGAGAGCTGCGGCGGAGCGGTCGGCCCCACCTGGCGGGTGCTCAGGGGTTGCCTTCCCGGCAGAAGTTCGGTCTTCGCACCCGGCCCGGTGGTGTACTGACGGAACCGGGAAGTTGTCCGAAGAACCGGTGGAGGTCCCACGGCGCGCCATGTTGGATTGTCCGGCTACGAGGAATCGGCCGAGGGCCGACCGAGCGGCGGACAGCCCGGATCGTCCGCGTACACGGGAGGGGGCAAGAGGTGGGTAGTGCTGGACGCCCGCAGGGGCGCCTGAAGGGGGAGACCGAACAGGCGGACGCCCTGGCACGGTTCGTGCGGGAGGTGACCTCGGGGGTGACCGTCCGCAGGCTCGCCCAGCGCTACCCCGCCGGTCGGACGAGCTGGAGCGCGTACCGCTCCGCGGAGAAGGACATCCCGTGGCACCTGCTCCAACGGCTGGTCCACGACCAGGTGGAGGACCCGCGGGCCCGGGCGGCGCTGCTGGCCCGGGCCGCCCAGCTGCACGAGCAGGCCACCCGGGCGGCCGAGGGGATCCAGCCGCCCGCGGCCCGGCGGTCGGCCGCGCAGCAGGCGCTGGACCGGGCCCGGGACGCGCAGCGGCAGGCCGAGGAGGGCATGGCGGAGGCGGAGGACCTGATCCGTGTGCTGGTCGCGATCGTGGCCGAGCTGCGGAGTGAGCTGGCCGGTGGTGCCGGTGGTGCCGGTGGTGCCGATGGTGGCGGCGGTACCGGCAGTACCGACGACCCGGAAGGTGCCACGGCCGACCCGGTGGCAGCGCCGCTCCGGCAGGTCCGGCAGGTCCGGCTGCGGGAGGCGACCTGGTGTCTGGCCGAGGTACGGCGCATCAGGGAGAGCGCCCGTGAGGCGCGGCACACGGCCGGCCGGGAGCAGGAGGCCGTCGGGCTCCTGGTCGACCAGGAGCGGTCACGGGTCGGGGCGGAGCCGGCGAACAACGGGGTGGAGGCGCACCTGCCGGTGCTGCGGCGGCTGGAGGCCGACCTCGTGGGGGTGCGGGAGGCGCTGGCCGGCCAGTACCGGGAGGTGAGCGGGATGGCTCTCGTCCCGGCCGGGTCCCGGATCGTCCGGGGGGAGCTGGTCCGGGTCGTGGACCACGGCCGGAGCGGCCCGACCGGCCCGACCCGCGAGGTCGCGGTCGGTGCGACCGTCCTCGGCCCGCCGCGCGGCGGGCCCACGGGTGCGCGATGGCGCCGTAAGGCCGGGGCGGGGGTGGTCGTCGGGGCGACGGGGGCGGTGCTGGCCGGGCTCCTGGTGCTGGCCGGGGTGTTGGTGGGCGTCCGTCTGGGCGCGGCGGCGCACGGACCCTTCGACGCCGTCCCGCAGGCGGCCGGCGCCTGGGGCAGGCCGGGCTCCGGCGCCCCCTCACCGGCGGCCGGGAGCCCCTCGGCACCGGCTCCGGGTACGGGGCCGGTCTCGTCGACCCCCTCCGCTCCTGCCACCCCGGGCAGTGCGCCCGACCGGTCCGGCGGGACGCCGACCGCACCGCCGGTGCCGCTGCCGTCCGCTCCGGTGGCACCCGAACCGGGCGGGACGGCCGCTCGGAGTACGGGAGCCGGCCAGCCGCCGGATCCCGCCGTTCCCGCCGTCCCCTCGGCCGAGGCCACGCCCGCCGGTACGCCCTCGGCGCCCGCCAGCTCCACACCGACCGCGGAGGTCCCGGCACCGGGCCGGCTCGGCGGCGCCCCGGTGGTTCCGCCGACGGGATCGGTGGAGATCAGGAACGGGAACAGCCAGCAGTGCATCGCCACGCCCGGGGGCACCCGGGAGGACGGCCGGGAGGTCCAGCAGTACCCCTGCGGGGACTTCCCCGACCACTTCTGGGAGGCGCAGAAGGCCTACACGGACCCGGACGGCGACACCTACTACCGGATCGTCAGCTACAACAGCGCCCTCTGTCTGTCCGTCCGGGACTCCAGTACCCGGGCCACCGCCGAGGTGGTGCAGTCGGAGTGCCGGAGCAGCCCCGGGCAGTCCTGGAAGATCGAGAAGTGGCCGCGCGGCATGCGGTTCGTCAACGACAACAGCCACCAGTGCCTCGCCGTCACCTACCGCAGTACCGCTCCGCAGGCGCCGCTGATGCAGTACCCGTGCGGGGACTACCCCGACCACTACTGGGACTACGGCCCGCGCCGGTAGCCCCGGTCCGGGCCCCGTCGGCGACCCGGGCCGCGTCGGTGGCCCCGGTCCGGGTCTAGCGCGTCGGGACCAGTCCGAGGAGTTCGCCCAGCCGCTGGATCGTGGCGGGAGCCTCGCGGTGCAGACCGGCGACGTCCATGCCCTCGTCGCCCAGGATCATCAGCAGCGCCTGCTCACCGATCGCCAGCACCACGACGTAGCCGCCGTTGCAGCGGGTGACCACGTCGCGCAGGCCGCCCAGGCCGACCTCGGCGGCGGTGCGCCGGCCGAGGCCGAGCATGGCGGCGGACAGCGCGGAGGCCGACTCGGGATGGACGGCGGCCGTGTCGGCGGCCACGAGCAGGCCGTCGGCGGTCGAGACGACGCTCTCGGAGATGCCCACGACCCGGTCACGGAGGGACTTCAACTCGTCGACGAGTGCTGCGGATGACGTCTGGCTGCTCATGGTGCGCTCTTCTCGGTCTCTTCGGTCTTCTCGGTCCGCTCGGCGCGGTGAACGTTCGATGGCTGGCCGGAGACGGCAGCCGGGCCCTCGGGCCGGGTGGGCAGGCGGGGGAGCCCGCCGGCTGCGGTCGGTCCGTCCAGGACCTCCGGGCCGCGCCGCACTGGGACCCGGCGGGGCAGCGGCCCGTTCGTGGCCGGCGGCGGGCCGGTGTGCGGCGCGCGCGGCGCCACGCTCGGCACGGCGGCGGGCGGGACCACCGGCTCGCGGTGGAGCAGCTGCCGGGCGTCCATCCGGGCGAGGTCGAGCAGCACGGCGAACAGTCCGCGCCCGAGGGCGAACCCGATGTCGCGCGCGGTGCGCCGCCCGGTGGCGGCGACCAGGATCTCCCGGTAGCGGTCCGGGATCCGCGGGGCCGTCGACCCGGCCGGGGTGGCCGGGCGGATCCGGCTGCGGGCGAGCTGTCCGGGCGACCCCCAGAGGCGGGTCAACAGGGCCACCCGCCGGCCGGTTTCCTCGAACAGCCGCTGCGGCTCGACGCCGGGGCGCAGCGCGATCCTGGCGGGGGCGGCCGCTTCGGCCACCTCCCAACTGCCGGGCGGGCTCAGGACCAGGGCGAAGGCGCCGTCGAAGGCTGCGGCCGCGCAGACCATTTCGAGTTCGGCGGCGCCGATCGACCCCTGGGCCACCAGTGCCGCGCCGAGGTCGCCGCCCTGCAGGCCGGTGACGCCTTGGGCGTTGGCGGCGGCGGCCGTCTCGGCGGCGGACCAGTCCGCCTCGCCGACGCGCCGTGACTTCAGCAGCAGGGTCTCGACGGTCGGGGCCCCGGGCGTCTCGATCGCGGTGATCAGCCCCCGCTCCAGGTGGATGGTGCCGCCCGGCGCGCTGGAAACGGTGACCGAGCCGGTGAACTCGCCCTGGCGCAGCGTCAGCAGGAGGGCGGGCACGTTGCGTGCGGCGGGAGAGACGCGTGGGGACGCGGCCGCGGCCGGGTCGTGGAGACGGCCCGTCATGCCAGCAGGCCCTCTGCCCGGTCGGCGCTCTGGCGGATCGCCAGGGCGAGGTTGGTCTGCCCGCGGTCCAGCACGGTGGCCAGCAGCAGCGGGTCGCCCTGCCGGGGGACCACCTGGACGACGTGGTGGTGGCGGGTGCTGGTGACCACCAGGCTCTCCAACTCGCCCTCCGCCCCGGCCTCGCACAGCCGTTCGCCGATCAGGTTGGCCAGCTCGGCGAGTTCGGCTCCGGTCCCGAGCAGTCGGTGCTCCCCGGCGGACCGATAGGTGAGGCCCGTGACGGCGTCGACGAGCGCGGCGCCGACCACTCCGGGGGAGTCGAGCACATCGGAGAGGGAAGCTTCGAGCGCGTGCACCAGTACCCCTTCGCTTTCTGAACCGCTGGCAGCGTACTTTATTTCACCATTTCCGTGCGGTGGCCACACCCGATGGCCTTCTTGCTACTTTGATTCCTGCACACGGGGGTTCCGCCCGGATGGCACGCAAAGGACGAACAGGTCATGAACATTGACAGCGCACTCACGGACGCGATGGGCATCGAGGGCGCCATCGGCGTGGCCCTGGTCGACTACGAGAGCGGTATGTCGCTCGGGCATCTCGGGGGGAACCAGCAGCTCGATCTGGAGGTCGCGGCCGCCAGCAACACCGAGGTCGTCCGGGCGAAGCTGAGGGCCATGGCGGCGCTGTCGATCGACGATGTCATCGAGGACATCCTGATCACCCTCGGTGGCCAGTACCACCTGATCAGGCCCCTTGCGGGCGCGCGTGGTTCGCTCTTCCTCTACCTGGCCCTGGACCGCTCGCGGGCCAACCTGGCACTCGCCCGGCACAGCCTCAAGCGCATCGAGGCCGGGCTGGACGTCTGAGCCCGCCCACCGGAACCGGCCACCCCGGCCGGGCGAAATGCGGCGGACCGCGCTCCGCCCGGCAATTGCCGGGCGGAGCGAAAGCGATGCGTGATGAACCGATTACCGCCGGCCGCCCGTAGAAGGGGGTCCGGTATCCATTCGGGGAAATGCGTGACATTCCGATGACTGGGCGTCATATCCACTCCCGGCGGAACGCACAGTAATTCGACGGTGACGCAGCACCGGCGAAATGCCACCCGCCGGAGTTCGCCCGCGGCGGCCGGCGGCATCTCCCGGACCGGCCGGCGGCCGGGGAGGGTCCGCCTCCGCCGCTGATGCGTCGGCGAGTCGCCATGCCATGTCATCCCCATTGACCCGCGCGGCCTGCGCGAACAGCTCCTCGGTGGTGTGGGTGGCACGCGGCACGTGCGGTGCGGCCTGTGCCCGCGACGCACACCGTTTCCCGCCCCCTGCCGGCGAGTCACCCCAGGGCGTCTGTCGCCGCGGTGATCAAGGCACGAGCGGCGGAGCCGTGAACAGCGAGCTGGGCGAAGCGGGCGAAGACCCGCGTGTAGAGCGCCAGGTCGCTGGGTGCGGTCGTCGGGCGTGGTGAGCAGGGGCGGGCGGCCCGTCAGGGCCGGCGGCGCAGGCCGGCGACGAGGAGCGCGGCCAGCGGGCGCGCGTCGTAGCGGGGGTCGCTGTCGGCGCCGATGCAGAGGTTGCCGATGCCGCGCATGAGTTGGTACGCGGTGAGGTCGGAGTCGGTCTCGCCGGCGGCGGCCGCGGCGTCGAGGAGCAGGGTGCACACCGGCAGGAGGCGGTCGAGGAAGTAGGCGTGCAGGGTCTCGAAGCCGGCGCTGTCGGTCTGCATCGCGGCGGCCAGGCCGTGCTTGGTGACCAGGAAGTCGACGAAGAGGTCGGCCCACCGCGCGAGCGCCGCGTGCGGTGACGGGCTGCTCGCCAGCAGGGCAGGGCCGGCCTCGGCGCACGCCTCGACCTGGTGGCGGTAGACCGCGATGACGAGGTCCGCCCGGGTGGGGAAGTGGCGGTAGATGGTACCGATCCCGACGCCGGCGGCGGCCGCGATGTCGCGCACCGGCGCCTCGACCCCCGAGGTGACGAAGGCCGCGGCGGCCGCGTCCAGCAGGGCCTGCTGGTTGCGCCGGGCGTCCTTTCGCTTGGACCCGGCTGCGCTCTCCGCGCCCTGGCCGCTGTCGTTCACCACGGCCCTCCTCCCATGACCGACCGGGGCCGTGACGGACCCGGTCGACGAATGACGATCGACGAATGACGATCGATGACCGACGCTTGTAAAGCGGAACGCCGTTCCGTATCGTTTGCGGAGCGAGGTTCCGTTTCGCCCATGATGGCAGAACACGGGACCACCGGCCATGCCGTCCACCGGCTGTCCCGTCGCCTCCGGACGGCGGAACGCCCACGATCGCCGATTCCCGGCCCGGCGGCGCCAGCCGCCGCCGGGCCCACCGAAGCCACCTGCGCAGCGAACCCGAACGGAAGGCACCTCCATGTCAGTTCCCCCCAGCACCGACGCACCCGCCACGGTGCTCTCCGCCAAGCCGGTCGTCCTGCCCGCCCCGGGCCGCGGTGAGGACCTCCAGGTCCGGGTGTCCGCCCCGGCGACCGGCCGTGGCCTGCCGGTGGTCCTCCTCTCGCACGGCTTCGGCTGGTCGATGGACGGCTACGCCCCGCTCGCGGACTACTGGGCCGCCCACGGCTTCGTCGTCCTGCAGCCCACCCACCTGGACTCCCGCACCCTCGGCATCCCGGCCGACGACCCGCGCACCCCGCGGATCTGGCGCCTGCGCATCGAGGACCTCACGCGCGTGCTGGACGGGCTCGACGTCCTGGAAGCCGCCGTGCCGGGCCTCGGTGGGCGCGTCGACCACGGCCGCGTCGCCGTGGCCGGCCACTCCTGGGGCGCCCAGACGGCGAGCGCGCTGCTCGGCGCACGCGTCCTGGACGCCGACGGCGTTCCCGGCGAGTCCATGGCCGATCCCCGGGTGAAGGCGGGCGTCCTGCTGGCGGCGGCCGGTCTGGGCGACGACCTGACCCCGTTCGCCGCCGAGCACCTGCCCTTCCTGAAGCCGTCCTTCGACGCCATGACCACACCGGCCCTCGTGGTCGCCGGGGACCGCGACCAGTCCCACCTGTCCACCCGCGGCCCGGACTGGTTCACCGACCCCTACACCTACAGCCCGGGCCGCAAGAGCCTGCTCACCCTGTTCGGCGCGGAGCACTCGCTCGGCGGCATCGTCGGGTACGAGGTCGCCGAGACGACCGACGAGAGCCCCGCGCGGGTCGCCCTGATCCGGCGGCTCACCACGGCCTTCCTCCGCAGCACCCTCCAGGCCGAGGACGCCGACTGGCAGGCGGCGCTCACCGCCCTCGGGGCGGACCCCGAGCCTCTGGGCAGCGTCCGGAGCAAGTAGCGAGCCCGGCCCGCCCCGGCGCTACGGCGTCCGGTCGGCCTCCCGGACGTCGTGGAGGTGGACCAGGACGTCGAAGGACGTGCCGAGCGCGACGTTCCCGGGCGGGTACGGGTACTGCGTGCCGTAGGTGCGGACGGGCCGGGTGCCGCTCAGCCAGGCCCTGGCGGCGGCCGGGGCGGTGCGGACGTCCAGGTAGAAGTCCCGGTGGCGGACCTGGTCGAGGGTGTACTCGCTCATGTCCGAGGTGGGCGGCCCCTCGGTGAACTTCTTCCAGGGGCCGCCCAGGGCGGCGTCCTTGGAGAGGAGCGATCCCTGGTAGAAGGTGAAGCCGATCGGCAGGTAGTCGCGGCCCATCGTGTCGTTCAGGTAGGCGCCCTGCGTCCTGGGGTACAGCGCCGGGTCGCCGGCGAGGCGGCCGACGTGGTCGTTGTGGGCGGAGAGCAGCACCTTCCCGCCGGTGCGCCGCTGCCACCAGGTGACGTTCTGCGCCATCACCTCGTCCCGGAAGCGTTCGAACTCGGGCAGTGTCGTGGCGTCCCCGGGGTCGAGGGAGAGGAAGGTGGCGGTCTGGGCGACGGAGCGGGCGTTCTGCTCGGCCCAGGCGGCGGCCTCCGGGTCGCTGCCCCGCAGACCGCCGACCAGGTCGAGGGCCTGCCGGGCCTGCGCGGCGAGTTGCCGGCGCTCGGCGAGCGGCCTGCCCAGGTAGGCGAAGGCGTCGTCGATCGGGCGCAGTCCGGTGTAGAGCGCGTCGAGCCGGGCGAGGGCCTGCGGGTCGGTCTGCCGCACGTAGTCGGTGATCCGGGCGAAGAACGCGTCGTCGAGCGAGGGCGCGCCGATGTCGTCGCCCATGAAGTGGACGGTGCGGTCCGGGTGGTGGCGGTTGTAGTCGCGCATCCACTCGATGAGGCTGACGAACTCCTCGCGGTCCCAGGGGGAGTCGGCCAGGGCTGCCTTGGCGACGCTGCGGGCGTCGCCGCCGCGGCCGGTCTGCAGGTAGTCGTCGATCCGGAGTCCGGCGGACCAACTGAGTTCCAGGGCGAAGGTGGTGAAGCCCTTCTCCTCGACGAGGTGGCGGAAGACCCGCTCCTTCATGGCGAAGAACTCGTGGGAGCCGTGGGTGGCCTCGCCGAGCCCGACCACCTTCGCGTCGCCGATCATCGCCTCCAGGGCGCGCAGGTCGGCCGTGCCGCGGCCCGGTTCGGTCGAGCGCAGCGGGTGGGCCGCCCGGTCCAGCGCGCGGACCACGCCGCTCGTCCCGGCCGCTTCGACGGGCGGTGCCGCCGATGTCGCCGGCGCCGCCTGGGCCGCGACCGGAGCAAGGACCGCTCCGATCGCGACGGCCGCCGCGGCCAGCAGCCCCCGTCGACCGATGTGCTGGTGATGCCGTGCCATGTCTTCGACCCCTCAACTCGCTGACTGTGTCGTGGGATCGATCATCGCCTGCGATTCCATGGCGGCGCGCTGCGGATGGCCTCCGATTGAGGCGGGGGTTTACCCCCGTGGGACGAGCGACAAAGGGGCAGCCCAGGCTGCCCGGACGGCCCGGCCGCACCCCCGCCGGGTTCACCGGGGCAGGGTGATCGGGAGGCCCTCCTCGATGCGGCGCAGCAGCCGGCCGCCGTGGACCTTCGGGGCGTCGAAGCCGCGGTACTCGTCCGGGTCGTCGTCCGCCTCCGTGCGGAGGACCTCGGGGACCAGGACGGTGGCCGGGTCGATGTCCTGGGCGTAGCCGTCGAGGTACGGGGGCGCGATCACCGGGCCGTGCAGCGCCCCACCGACGAGGTCCGGGGCGAACTCGGCGGACAGCACCGTCACGTCCGCGCACAGGTCGCCGTGGATCATCACCAGCTTGTCCGTCATGTTCCCGACGAAGGCGCCGACCCGGACGCTCCCGCGGACCAGCAGTCTGGCATCGCCCCCCCAGGTAGACGGCCGCGCGCACCGGCGGGGGCTCGGCCGGGCTCCGGTGGGAGGGGGCGCTACTGGCCCACCCGGCCGTCGACGCACTCGCGCAGCAGGTCGGCGTGCCCGCAGTGCCGGGCGTACTCCTCGATCCGGTGCACCAGCAGCTCCCGGACGGCGATCCCGTCCTTCTCCAGGCGCGCGCCGAGGTCGGTGTGTCCGGCCAGCGCGGCGTCGGTCGCCGCCTGCTCACGCGCCAGGTCGGCGTACGCGGCGTCGACGGCGGACCGTTCGCCGACCACGTCGTCGAAGTCCGCGTCACGCCTGCCGTACAGCTTGGGCAGTGGCTCGGCGTCGTCCAGCCAGTTCCGCCAGTCCCGTTCGACCTCGGCGAGGTGGCGGACCAGGCCGAGCAGCGACATCGTCGACGGCGGGACCGACCGGCGGGCGAGCTGCTCCGGCTCCAGGCCCTCGCACTTCATCAGCAGGGTCGCACGGTAGTCCGTCAGGTAGCCCATCAGCGTCGCGAGTTCGCCGTCCGGAGCGGGTCCGTCGCCGTTGCGCGGGTCGTTGTCAGGATCGACCCACATGTCGGGGTAGACGGTCGCCTGGGTCCATCGCACGGGTTGATCGTTCATACCGCCGATGATCGCCATTGCGGGTCTGGGCCCGCCAGCGGATTTCTCGACGGCGGGCCGGCCGTGCTCCGCAGGCGGCGGGGCCACCCGGTCGGCCGAGCGTACGGAACCGGCCGGACGCCGGGCAGCGGCCCGCGCGCCGCCCTGGGCGTTCCCCCGCAGGTCACGTTGGGTAGCACGATCATGACCATCCGTAGTGAACGTGATGGTCCCGCACCGCCGCCGAGCGGCCACCCCGCCGCAGGTGACCGCCCCGGTGCGCGGCACGACGATGAGGAGCGGCGGTGTCGGAGCAAGGTCACCCGGGCCGGCGGCCCGACGCCGGCGACCCCGGGCCGGAGCCGGGCGCGACCCCCGCCCCGCACCCCGCGGCGCCGGGCGGCCCCGGGCCCGAGGACGCCCGCGGCGGGCTGGTCGCCCCCCGGCCGCCCGCCGACGGGGAAAGCGTCCCGGGGCGCGCCGGTCGCGGGGACACGCCCTGGCCGGACCGGATGCGGCCACTGGTGCGCATGCCGATGGCCGAACGCCCGCTCGCGGCCGGCGGAGAACCGCGGCAGCGGCCCGGCCCGGCGGAGGCGTCGGGCGTCCTGGACCTCGCCCTGCGGGTGGGCGAGGCGCTGCTCGCCAGCGGCGAGTCCGCGGAGGACGTGGAGGGCGCGATGCTGGGCGTCGCCCACGCCTACCGCGTGTACCCCTGCGAGCCGCAGGTGACCTACACCCTGGTGGCGATCTCCTACCAGCCGACGCCGGACGTCGCGCCGCTGACGGCCGAACGGGCGGTCCGCCGTCCGGCCAGCGACTACACCCGGCTCGCCGCCGTCTTCCGCCTGGTCACCGCCATCACGGCGGGCGAGGTGGCGGCCGAGGAGGCCCGGCACCGGCTGACCGTCCTGCTCGGCCGCCGGCCCCCGTACCCGGGCTGGCTCCTCGTCCTCGCCTCCGGGCTGCTGGCCGGCTCCGCGACCCTGCTGGTCGGCGGCCGGGCCGACGGCCGGGCCTGGCTGGTCTTCGGGACCGCCTTCGTCGCCGCCCTGACCGGTGACCGGCTGGCCGCCCTGGTCGCCCGCCACGACCTGCCCGAGTTCTACGGCTTCGTGGCCGCCGCGACACCGGCCGCGACGATCGGCAGCCTGCTCTCGCTGAACGGGCTCCACCTGCGCGGCTCCGTGGTCATCACCGGCGGGCTGTTCGCCCTGCTGCCGGGCCGCCCGCTGGTGGCCGCGGCCCAGGACGGCCTGACCGGCTTCTACCTCACCGCGGCCGCCCGGCTGCTCGAAGTGCTGTACCTGATGGCCGGCATCGTGATCGGCGTCATGACGGTGCTGTACCTGGGCGTCAGCAACGACGCCGACCTGACCCCCGACGGGGCGCCGGGCAGCACGGTGAACCCGCCGCTCCAACTGGCGGCCGCGATGCTGCTGGCGCTGACCTTCGCCGTCCTGCTGCGCACCGACCGGGCCACCCTGGCCCCGGTCGTCCTCAACAGCGCCGTCGGCTGGACCACCTACGCCGTCCTGGCCGGTGCCCGCGTCGAGCCGATCGTGGCCACCGGGCTCGCCGCCGGGCTGGTGGGCCTGTTCGGCCAGCTGATGGCCCGCTACCGGGCGATGTCCGCGCTGCCGCACGTCACGGCGGCGCTCGGGCCGCTGATGCCCGGCTCGGTGCTGTACTTCGGGATGCTCGCCTTCGTCCAGGGCCGGCCCGAGGCCGGGTGCAGCTGGGTCGGCCGGGCGTGCGCCACCGCGATGGCCCTGGCCATCGGCGTCAACCTCGGGGGAGAGGTGGCCCGCCTCTTCCTCCCGGCCTCGCGGCCGGCGTTCACGTCCTGGCGCCCCACCGGCCGCCACCGCCGCTGAGGGGCGCCGTCCTCCCGGCGGGCGCCGCCGGTCCGACCGACGTAGGTTTCGGCCGGGGGCGCGCGTGCGAGGGCCCGACGAACGGCCGCCCGGGAATGGCGGCCGCGGGAGCGGGCAGCGAAGGACCGGACGCACCCCACCGCCGCCACCGCGGCCTCCGCACGGAAGGAGCGACACCCATGCCCGACTTCGACGCCTTCGCCGCCCTACTGGACTACCCGGTGTACGTCGTCACCGCGGCCGCCGGCCGGGAGCGCGCCGGGTGCCTGGTCGGCTTCGCCGGTCAGTGCTCGATCCGGCCGGTGCGCTTCGCGGTGTGGATCTCCAAGGCGAACCACACCCACGCCGTCGCGTCGCGCGCGGAGTTCCTGGTGGTCCACCTGCTGCCCCGGCACCGCCACGACCTCGCCGAGCTGTTCGGCGGGCGCACCGGCGACGACACCGACAAGTTCGCGGACGTCCGCTGGACGCCGGGACCGGGCGGGGCGCCCGTCCTGGCGGACGCGGCGGCCCACTTCGCCGGCCGCGTCCACGCCCGGACCGACGGCGGCGACCACACCGGCTTCCTCCTCGACCCCGTCGACACCCGGACCACCGCGGACCGAGCGCCGCTCACCTTCCGCGACGTCACCGACATCGACGCGGGGCACCCCGCCTGACCGTCCCCGGCGTGCCGGGGACGGTCCCGGTCCACCGTCCGGCCGACCGCGCGGCCCACGTGCGGGTGACTCCGGCCCGGTTCCCTCCGCGTCGGCTGGACGGCGCGGTCCGGCCCGGCTCGGCTGGAGCGATGACCGACGAGACCCTGCCGCTCAACCTGGGTGAGCAGCTGATGGAACAGTTCCTCACCACGCGACGCACGCTCGACCCGGCCGACGTCCCGGTGCTGGCCCAGCAGTACGCCCAGACCCTCGGCATCGGCGTGAGCACCGTGTACCTGGCCGACATCCAGCAGAACCACCTGTTCGCCCTCGGCGGCGGTGCCGCCCTCCCGATCGAGGGCACGCTGGCCGGCTGGACGTACCGCACCGGGGGGCTGCGGGTGGCGGAGAGCGACGACGGCAAGCTGCTCGCCTGGTTCCCGCTGGTCGACGGCGCCGAGCGGCTCGGCGTCCTGGGCGTGCGGACCGCCGCGCTCGACAACGCCGCGGTGCGCCGCTGCCGGCTGCTCGCCGCGATGCTGGCGATGGTGATCACCTCCAAGCGCGACACCAGCGACAGCTACGCCCGGGGGACGCGGGTGGAGACGATGAGCCTGCCGGCCGAGATGCTGCGGGCCTTCCTCCCCCTGCGGACCGTCTGCAACGGCCAGGTCATCTCGACCGCCGTCCTGGAGCCCGCCTACGACCTCGGCGGTGACGCCTTCGACCACTCGCTGGCCGCCGGCGTCCTGCACGCCGCCGTGCTGGACGCGATGGGGCACGACCTCGCCTCCGGTCTGACCGCCGCGGTCGCCCTCGCGGCCTGCCGCAACGCCCGTCGCAACGGCGCCGACCTCCCGGACCTCGTGGACACCATCGACGACGCCCTGCGGCGCTGGTTCCCGGACCGCTTCGCCACCGGCATCTTCGCCCGGCTCGACCTCGCCACCGGCACCCTGCACTGGTCCAACTGCGGCCACCCGCCCCCGCTGCTGATCCGGGGCCACGAGGTCGTCGCGGACGCCCTGACCCGTACCGCCGAGCCGCCGCTGGGGCTGTCGGGTCTGTCGGGCGGTCCGCGCGCCGTGCACACCTTCTCGCTCCGGCCGGGCGACCGGATCCTCCTCTACACCGACGGCGTCGTCGAGGCCAAGGGCACCAACCACGAGATGTTCGGGCTGGAGCGCTTCGCCGACTTCGTCATCCGCGCCACCGCGGCCGGCGAGGCGGCCCCCGAGGCGCTGCGCCGTCTCATCCACGCTCTCCTGGAGAACCAGGACAGCACGCTGACCGACGACGCCACCATCATGATGATCGAGTGGCAGCCGTCCGACCTGCCGGCCTCCGACCCCGACCGGCTCCCGTGACGCCCGCCCCGGCGCTCCCGGCACGGGGTCGGCCGGTGCTCCCGGCACGGGGTCGGCCGGTGCTCCCTGCGGGGGAACGGCCCGGGCGCGGCGCCGGACCAGGTCCGGCGCCGCGCCTTCGAGCCGTGCGGGTGGTCAGCAGCTGAGGACCGGGCCCGCCCAGTCGGCGTGGTCGCTGATGGTGCCGTCGCCGCCGTCGGTGACCACGAGCCGCAGTTCCTCGGCGCCCGTCAGGTCGGCGGTGAGGTGCCTGGGGGCCGATGTCACGGTCATCAGGCCGCTGTCGGCGACCTTGACGGCGTCCTTGTAGATCTCGAAGGAGACGCTCGCGCGGCCGTTCGCCTCGGCGTCCACCCCCACGTCGGTGGCGAGCGAGGTGCAGGAGCCGCCGAGGAAGTAGACCACCTGGCTGAGCGCGTTGACGCCCAGGCCCTTGGCGTACGTGGTGCCCGCGATGGTGATGGTCCGTCCGTCCCGGGCCTGGTTCTCGCCGTTGCTCATGTCCTTCTCGACCGGGCCCCAGCTGTTGCCGGCGGAGGCCCAGGCGAGGTCGGAGAGCTGGTGGGCACCGGCGGCCGGGCCGCTGCCGCAGGCGAGCCGCGGGCCCGCCCAGTCGGCGTGGTCGTAGCTGGTGCCGTCGCCGGCGTCGGTGACCACCAGACGGACGGTGGTGGCGCCGGTGAGGTCGGCGGTGAGGTGCCTGGCGGGGTCCTTGCCGGTCATCGGCCCGCTGTCGGCGGCCAGGGCGGCGTCCCTGAAGATCTGGAACCTGACCGAGCCGTTGCCGTAGGTCTCGTCGTCGATCCCGACGTCGGTGACCAGGTTCCGGCAGGCACCCCCGAGGTGGACGCCGACCTCGCTGGGCGCGTGCACCCCCAGGCCCTTGGCGTACGCGGCGCCGCGGATGGTGAGGGTGTGGCCGTCAGCGGGCTGGATGTCGCCGTTGCTGCGGTCCCGCTCGACCGGTCCCCACTGGTTGGTGGCGGTGCCGAACGGGAGGTCGCTCAGCTGGGTGACCCCGGTGGGCGGGGGGACGGGCGAGCCCGGGGTGACCCGGAACATCGCGGTTCCGTGCCCCGGCACGACGGCGCTGACGGTCCCGTCGCCGGTGCTGGACTTCTTCGACCAGAGGTCCTTGACCTTGTAGGAGTTCGCCCCGGCGATGCCGAGGGTCCGTGCGGTCACGGTGATGGTGGCGTCGTAGGAGCCCTCGTTGGTCAGGGTGACCGCCCGGCCGCCGTCCGCCAGGGGCTTGGACATCACCACCAGACCGTTCTCGCTGGAGACCACCGAGCCCTGCCGGCCGAGCGGGTCCTGGTCGACCGCGATCACATCGGTGTTGGTCAGTATGGCCAGGGTCTCCGGGGCGGCGGTGCGCAGATCGGTGCCGATCATCAGGGGCGCGGCCATCTCGGCCCAGAGGCTGAAGTGGGTGCGGTACTCCGTCGCGGTCATGCCGCCGTTGCCGACCTCCAGCATGTCGGGGTCGTTGAAGGCCCCGGGCTTGGCGTAGTCGGCCAGGCCCTGGTTGGCCTGGGCGATGGAGATCATGCTGTCCCAGGTGTCGTCGATGTCGCCGGTGGTGCGCCAGGAGTTGCCGACCGGCGGGGCCCACTCCCACGGGCCGGTGCTGCCCCACTCGCAGATGCTGTAGAGGATCGGGCGGCCGGTCGCCTTCAGCGCGTCCCCCATCGCCCGGTAGCGGGTCCGGGCGTCGACGCCCTGGTTGTGGCAGTTGTCGTACTTGAGGTAGTCCACTCCCCAGGAGGCCCAGAGCCGGGCGTCCTGCTGCTCGTGGCCGAGCCCGCCGGGGAAGCCGTTGACGTCGCAGGTGTGGTCGCCCGCGCTGGAGTAGAGGCCGAACTTGAGCCCCTTGGCGTGGACGTAGTCGGCGAGCGCCTTGATGCCGTGCGGGAAGCGGACCGGGTCGGGGACGAGGTCGCCCGCGCCGTCGCGCTGCGGCTGCGCCCAGCAGTCGTCGAGGTTGACGTACTGGTAGCCGGCCGCCTTCAGGCCCTTGCTGACGAAGAGGTCGGCGATGCCCTTGATCATGGCTTCGTCGAACTGGGCGCCGCAGTGCGTGGAGTTCCAGTTGTTGAAGCCCATCTGCGGCGTCAGGTTGAGGCCGTTGTCCAGGGCCAGCGCCGGTGGTGCGGTCGCGAGTTCGAGGCCGACGGCGAGGGCGCCGCCACCGGTGAACAGGGTCAGGGCGGTCAGCGCCGAGGCCATGCGGCGCGGCAGTTCCGTGCGACGCGACCGTGCGGCGCGGCGCGGTGGTGCGGTGCCGGGGGAGCGCAAAGGTCCTCCAGAGAAGGGGTGTCGGGTGGGACGGGGCCCCGGCTCCGGCGCTGCGCCGGAGCCGGGAGACAGGGGAGTTTCCGGCGGACGGCGCGTCAGGAGAGCAGGCTCCAGGACTGCCCGACCAACGATCCGTCGGGCGGGCCGGTCACGACCGGGGAGGTCGCGGCGGTCTGCGGCGCGGAGAGGACGAGACCGGTGGCGACGTTGGTGATGGTCAGCGCGCCGGTCGTGGTGCTCTGGACGACGCGCCACTTCTGGGCCGGGTCGGCCGGGTCCCAGGCGTTCCGGACCCGGGCGGGCTGACCGGCGACGGCGGCGCCGGTCAGCGTGCCGTGGCGCTGCGTGTCGGTGTAGCAGTTGTCGGTGATGCGCACCGTGCCGTCCGGGTTCGGCGCGAAGTTCCACTGCTCGGAGGTGTGCCAGCTCCACCAGGTGTTGATGTCGGTGGGGGAGCCGTCGGGGGCGCTGCAGATGCCCTGGACCTCCAGGGCCTGGCCGCCGGTGCCGCCGGCGCTGATGCCGTGGTAGCGGCCGTCGCCGATGACCGCGGCCGGCCCGGTGCCCGGTAGCGGCTTGAGGCGGTACAGGACGACGCCGTGCGGCTCGACCTGGGCGCCGAGCGCGCCGGTCACGTTGCCGGTGGCGCCGGTCCAGAGGTCCTTGGCCGAGTAGCCGGGGCCGGTCAGGCCGAGTTCGGCGAGCGTGGTGGAGACGTTCCGGTAGCCCGCCGGGTCCTGGTTGACGAGCAGGACGGCGGTGTCGCCGTCGGCGAGCTGCCGCTTGAGGACGATCGGGGCGGTGCTGCCGGCGGGCGGGGCGCCGACCAGGGTGGCGGGCCTGGTCAGCCGGTCCTGGTCGATCGCGATGACATCGGCGTTCTTGTAGACGGCGAGCTGCTCGGCGGTGATGCCGGTGGACCAGGTGAGGCCGTCCCGGGTGTGCCGGGAGTCCGCGGCGGTGCGCAGGTCCGCGCCGGAGATGAGCGGGGAGGCCAGCATGGCGAGGATCGACATCTCGCTGCGCGACTCGGTCACGGACATCGGCTTGTGGCAGGGGCAGGTGTCGGTGACGCCGTACACGCCGTACGGGTTCTGCCAGCCGGCGAACATCATGTCCAGGTCGTTCCAGCTGCCCGGCCGCACGTTGCCCGGGTACTTCAGGGCGGTCTGCAGCTGGCCGTTGTAGAGCACGCCCTCCAGGTCCGGACCGCGGTCGCCGCCGATCCGGCAGAGGTTGGCCACCTGTCCGCACCAGACCCCGGTCGGGGCGTAGCCGGGGGCCTCGAACGCGGGGGTGCCGGCCGCGACCACCACCGGGTCGGTGCGGGCCGGGTCGTCGCCGGCGAGCAGGTAGGGGACCCCGCTGTGCACCGGCTGCGCGGAGACGCTGAGGGCCACCCGCGGGCGGCCCTGGGCCCGGGAGGCGGCGTCGAGCGCCTGCTGGAAGTCGCGCACCCGGGCGTAGATGGACCGGGTCAGCTCCCTCCCCTCGCCCTGGGTCCAGTAGTTGTGGCCGTCGGGCCCGATGATCTGCGGTCCGTAGGGGCAGTCGTCGTACTTGACGAAGTCCACGCCCCAGGCGACGAAGTCGGCGGCGTCGGTGGACTCGTGCCCCAGGCTGCCGGGCCGGCCCTGGCAGGTCGTGTAGGTGTCCGTGGCGTAGAGGCCGAACTTCATGCCCTTGCTGTGGGCGTACCAGGACAGGTACTGGATCCCGTTCAGGGTCTGCCCGTTGACGGTGTGCGCGGGGTAGCGGGCCGGATCGGGGACGAGGTGGCCGGTGGTCAGGTCGAATCCGGTGCCGTCCGTCCCGGTGGTGGGGTTGCGGTTGGCGTCGTAGAGCTGCATCGCGCCGTAGGCGGTCTTCACCAGGTCGGTGGTCTGGCCGTCGCGGTGGCCGAGCGACCAGCCGTCGTCGATGGTGACGGTGTCGTAGCCGGCCTGGACCAGCCCGTTGGCGCCCATGAAGTCGATGGTCTGGAGGACCTCCTCCTGGGTCACTCCGGTGCCCAGGGTGTTCCAGGAGTTCCAGCCCATCGGCGGGGTGAGGGCGAGTCCGTTGTCCAGGGCCGCCGCGGGGGCAGCCGTCCCGAGGACGACGGTGCCGAGCCCGGTCGCCGCGAGGGACAGTGCGACGAGGGCACGGGGCAGCGCACGGCTCAGTGCTCGGGGCACGGCTCGGGGCAGGGGTATCCGCATGGGCGCTCCAGGGTGCGCGAGGGGGGTGGGGGATCGGCAGCCCGCTGCCGTTCGTTTCTGTTCGAAAGTCTCAACAGAAAGCAACGCAGCAAAGAGAAGCACACGTGCTGGCCGTCCTCAAGTGCCTCACACAGACTCGTCCGTGACGGTCACTCGGCGAAGCGCGGCACGGGAGAACCCCTTGCGTGCCGCGTTGAGTCACAGGTTGATCTCGACGTGACGGAGCTCTTGACGAGAGGATGCCAAGTCATGTGACATTTCACATGACGTTGAAATCCGTTTAGTTCTGATTACTTGTCAGGCGTCCGCTCGGCCCCGGCGTGCCCGGCGCCACCCTCGATTCCCGCCTGCGCCGATACCGGGTTTCCCGGCCGGGACGAAGGAGCGTTCCATGAGTCGACACACCGTCGACAGGCTCTCGGTCTCCAAGCCGAACGGCCCTGACGCGGGCGCGCGTCAGGGCCGTGAGCACCGTGCGGCCGACCGGGGCCGCCGGGCCGGTCGCGCGGCCGGGGCGGGGTGGCGGATTCCCGGTGTGCTTAGGATGAGATGACTTGCTGTCAGGACGAGTGGGGATTTCATGCGGGACGATGCGATGACCGGCTGGTCGGGGCCGGTGGCGGCGGGGGAGTGGCAGCCGCCGGCGGAGCTGAACACCGGCACCCCGCACCCGGCCCGGATGTACGACTACTACCTCGGCGGGAAGGACAACTTCCCGGCCGACCGGGAGGCCGCCGAGAAGGTCATCGCGGCGATGCCCGACGCCCGGCTCGGGGCCCGGATCAACCGTGAGTTCCTCGGGCGCGCGGTGGAGTTCGCCGTCGGCCGGGGTGTCCGCCAGTTCCTGGACATCGGTACCGGGATCCCGGCCGTGGGCAGTACCGCGGAGGTCGCCCACCGGGTGGCTCCGGACGCCCGGGTGGTCTACGTCGACAACGACCCGATCGTGCTCACGCACGCCCGCGCCCTGCTGGCCTACCACCCGGCCGGTCACACCAGCGTCCTGCACGCGGACCTGCGGGACCCGGAGGCGATACTGGGGGATCCGGGCCTGAAGGAGGCGCTCGACCTCTCCCGGCCGGTGGCGCTGATGCTGGTGGCGGTGCTGCACTTCGTCCGCGACGAAGAGGGCGCCGCCGAGACGGTGGCCCGGCTGCGGGACGCGCTGGCGCCGGGCAGCATGCTGATCCTCTCGCACGGCACCCAGGACTTCATGACCGCCCGGGCGGCCGCCGAGACCACCGAGGTCTACAGCCGCGCGAGCTCGCCGCTGGTCCTGCGGGCCCAGGAGGAGGTCCGGGAGTTCTTCGGCGACTTCGAGCTGGTCGACCCCGGCCTGGTCCAACTGCCGCTCTGGCGGCCGCAGGCGGAGCTCCCGCCGCGCTGGCAGGAGGCGGCCCCCGCCTACGCCGGAGTCGCGGTCAAGCGCTGACCGGTCCCCGGGGCGGCACGGTGTCCCCCGCGTCGAGACGCGGGGGACACCGGCGTTTCCGGGCTCGGCGGGGCGCCCGTCAGCCCATGCTCTTGGAGCCGTCCAGGGCCTCGCGGAGGATGTCCGCGTGGCCGGCGTGCTGCGCGGTCTCGGCGATCAGGTGCAGCAGGACGCGGCGCGCCGACCAGCGCGCGGAGGCCTCGAACCAGGGAGCCTTCGGCAGCGGCTGCGAGGCGTCCAGGTCGGGCAGGACGGCGACCAGCTCGTCCGTGCGGCGGGCCGCCTTGGCGTAGTCCTCCAGCACACCGGCCAGCGTCTCGCCGGGCAGCAGCCGGAAGTCGTTGTTCCGCCGCTCCCAGTCGGCCTCGGTCATGGTGGTGAAGTCGCCCATCGCCGAGGGCCCTTCCAGGATGAAGGCCGTCCAGGCGCGCTCGACGCTCGCGACGTGCTTGATCAGACCGCCCAGGCAGAGCTCGCTGACGGTGGTCCGGCGCCCGGCCTGCTCGTCGGTGAGGTCACGGGTGGTGAAGCGGAGGAAGTGCCGCTGCTTGCCCAGCGCCTCCAGCAGCTCCGCCCGCTCCCCGCCGGCTGCGGCCGCCGCGGGCTGCTCGGGCGTGGTCGCGGTGGTGGTGGTGTCGGTCATGGTGTCCGCCTTCGTCGTTCGTTCTCCGTTGCCGAGAACCAAGGTAGGAGCCATCTGGGTCAGGTCCTGTCCTAGTGCCGCACCGGAGTGGGGCCAGTTCCGCGCAGCGGCGCACGGGGCGCGCGTGGCGGCCCGCACCGATACGGGGACGTAACGCCTTTACCGGAACCTGACGGTATCGATGAAGGGATGAAACCCCTTCCTGACCGAGGTCTGACGACCCGTCCGTAGCGTGCCGGACATGTCGATAACCCATGGTCGAACCAGTCGCCCCGACGGCCGGACCCACAGCCGGGCGCGCACCCGAGCCGTGCCCCGCGCCGTCCACCGCACCCTCCCCCGGGCCTTTCCCCGCACGTTCGTCGCCGCGGGAGCCCTCCTGCTGAGTACCGTCGCGGCCGTCGTGCTGCTGCCGAACACGGCCCTGGCCGCGGCGCCCGCCGGTCAGGAGTCCGTCACCGCGCACGCCGGCGCCACCACCGATCAGGAGCGCGGCCGGATCGACACCTACTGGACGCCGGAGCGGATGAAGCTGGCCGGTGCCATGGTCCCCGAGATCACCCCGGTGCCCGAGGACGACGACACGGCCGACGATCCCCGGCCGCTGCCCGCGGACACGCCGGACCCCGGGGGCGTCTGGACGCACGGCGGCGCGGTGAACAGGAGCGTCGGCCGGCTCTTCTTCACCTTCAGCGACGGCTACGACGGCAGTTGTACGGCAACGGTCGTCAACAGCGCCAACCGCAGCACCGTCATGACGGCGGCGCACTGCCTGCGGGGCGTCGGCGCCCCGGCCGCCGAGGACACCTGGCACCACAACCTCTACTTCGTGCCCGGCTACCGCAACGGGACGAAGCCGCTCGGCGGCTTCGTCATCAGGAGCGCGGCCACCTCCTCCCGTTGGGACGCCGACCCGGGCGGCACGACCTCGGCCGATCTCGCGGTGGCCGGCTACGACACGGGCGTGCTGGTCGCGCACCGTTCCGCCGACGGCCGACGGATCGCGGACGTCACGGGAAGTCAGCGGATCGCGTTCACCCGGCCGGTCGAGGGCGAGTTCGTCCACACCTTCGGCTACCCGAAGGACCGGCTCAACGACCCCGGCGCCAAGTACGCCGGATCTCGCATGATCCACTGCGCCGGACCGGCCCGGCCCGGCACCGCGGCCCCCCTGCTGTGGGGCGAGCCCTGCGACATGGGCCACGGGGCGAGCGGCGGCCCGCACTTCGCGACGTTCGACACCAGGACCGGCACCGGTACGGTCGTCGGCGTCACCACCACCTCCGAGGACCTGGCCGGCGGCCCGGCCGCCACGCTGTACGCCACCCGCCTCGGGGACAGCGCCCACCGCCTCCACACCTGGGCGCAGACCCGCCCGGCCTGACCACCGCGCGGCGCACAGGCCCGGGAGGTCCGTGCGCCGCCCGCCCCCGGGGCCCGGTGCTCCTGCCCCCCGCCCGCCCCGGCGACTGGCAGGATGGTCCCGCGGCCGCTCCGCTCCCTCCGCGAGTCCGGGTCGGCCGCCGGAGCGGCGGGAAAGCACGGGAGGGGAAGCTCGGTTGACGACCATGCGGATCATCGGTGGCGGCATCGCCGGAACGGCCGCCGCGCTGGCGCTGCACAAGGCGGGGTTCCACGTCACCGTCCACGAGGCGCACCCCGACACGGGCGAGGACATCGGGGCCTTCCTGACCCTCGCCTCCAACGGGATGCGCGCCCTCGCCGAGATCGACGCGGCCGAGGCCGTCGTGGCCCTCGGCTTCCCGATCACCACCATGACCGTGCTCGACGCGAGCGGCGCCGAACTGGCCGCCGTCCCGCTGGGCGAGCCCGGCCACCGGCTGACCCGCTACCGCTGCCTGCGCCGCGCCGAGCTGGCCGCGGCGCTGCGGGCCGAGGCGCGACGGCGCGGCATCGAGGTCCGGCACGGGGCCCGGCTCACCTCCGTCACCGAGACCGACGCCGACATCACCGCGCACTTCGCCGACGGCACCAGTGCCACCGGCGACCTCCTGGTGGGCGCGGACGGCACGCACTCCGCCGTCCGGGCCTGGCTGGACCCGGCCGCGCCCGCGGCCGAGTACGCGGGCCAGCGCGTCTTCTACGGGTACAGCACCGCCGCCGCGCCGTCCGCCGGGCCGGAGCGGATCACCATGGTCCGGGGCAGCGGCGCCGCGTTCGGGTACCTGGTCTCACCCGGCGGCGAGACCTGCTGGTTCGCCCGGGTGCCCGGGCCCGCCGCGTCCCCGGTGGAGGTCGCCGGCACCACTCCCGCGCAGTGGCGGGAGTGGCTGGCGCCGCTGCTGGGCGCGGACCGGACCCCGGCCGCGGGGATCGTCGCCAGGACGGGCGACCGGCTGATGGTCACCAACGCGCTCCACGTCGCACCGGGGGCGCGCTGGCGGACCCGGCGCGCCGTCCTGATCGGGGACGCCGCGCACGCCGCCTCGCCGGCCACCGGCCAGGGCGCCTCGATGGCCCTGGAGGACGCCGTCGTCCTGGCCAAGGCGCTGCGCGACACCCCCGGAGCCGCGGCGGCCCTGGCCCGCTTCGAGCACCACCGCAGGCCCAGGACCGAGCAGAACACGGCCGCCAGCGCCCGTCTGACGGCCGGCCCGCCCTCGGCCGCCCCGCAGGCTCGTCCGGACGGCGCCCGGCCGCGGGTGGACGAGGACCTGCTGCGCCTGCTCGCCTGGGACGTCCCGCTGCCGGAGCCGTCCGGCGCCGTCTGAGGGCCCGTCACCTCGGGCGGTCAGGGCCGTGCGGCGGGCGGGAGGAGCGTGGCGATACCGGCGCAGATCAGCTCCAGGCTGCGGGTGAACTGCCCGTCCTGGTCGTGGGCGGCCGCGGCGACGGTGCGGGGAAAGCGCCGGTGCAGGGCGGCGACGGCCTCCGGGTCGGGCGGTACGACCGGCGGTTCGCTCTGCTCCTGGAGGACGTAGCCGGTCACGTGGCTGAGCACGGTGTCGGCGGCGGTGCCGCACTGCTCCGCCGGGACGCCCGCCGCCGCGAGGGTGTCGAGCAGCCGTTCCATCACGGACAGCGCGCCGGGGCTGAGCGTCTTCGGGCTGTCGGCGAACATGATCGCCCCGCCGGGGTGCCGCCGGATGCTCCGGCGCAGGGCGACGGCCTGCGCCGTCACCCGGGCCTGCCAGCCGCTGGAGGCGTCCAGTGCGGCGAGTGCCCCGGTGCCCGCGTCGTACGCCTGGCGGGCCACCCGGTCGGCCATCAGCTGCAGTAGCGCGGCCTTGTTGGGCACGTGGTAGTAGAGGCTTCCGGCGTGCGCGTCGAGGCGTTCCGCCACCCGCCGCATGGAGAGGCCGTGATAGCCGGACTCGGCGAACACGGCCATTCCGGCGTCGATGATCCGGTCTGCGGTCAGCTTCACCCCGGCAGTCTAACGATCACCCCGGGTTTTCGAACGCCGTTTGAAACCGGCTCGGCAGCCTTTCGGCCACGAGCGGGCCGGGAGGCGGGGTCGGGAGGCGGGGTCGGGAGCGGGCCGGGGGCGGGCTGATGCCGGCATCCCTGGGCGGGGTGCCGGCACGGTGGTTCAGCTCCGGTCAGACCTTGACGACGTTCTCCGCCTGGGGGCCCTTGGGTCCCTGGGTGACGTCGTACTCGACCACGTCGTTCTCGTAGAGCTCCTTGAAGCCGGTGGTCTGGATGGCGGAGAAGTGCACGAAGACGTCCGGGCCGCCGTCGTCCTGGGCGATGAAGCCGAAGCCCTTCTCCGCGTTGAACCATTTGACCTTGCCAGTTGCCATGCCGATCTCCTTCACACGTGCTGGGCGCGGCCACGATACCGCCACTGAGCAGTGTCGATGGCGGAAGGTGTCCGGTCTGTCACCCCGAGTGGTGCGAGCGGGTGATCCGGCGGCGAGGTCAGGTCCGGTCGCGCTCGTCCCGCCGGCGGATCAGCTCCTCCACCGCGCTCGGCAGGGTCGTCTCGAAGTCGATCAGCTTCGCCCAGGTCGGGGTGACGACGATCCGCACCATGCCGTCGTAGAGCGAGCGGACCTCGGCCTCCCACGCGGCCCGCTGCTCGGGGGTCATCTCGTAGGCGCCGTTCCCGCGCAGGTACTCGTCCGGGATGCCCTCGACGACGTCGAGCGCGGCCCGGCCGCGGACGAGCAGGATCTTCGGCGGGTGCGCCTCGGTGTCCATGGTCAGCGCGACCGCCGGGTTCCGGCGCAGGGACGCCAGCTTCGGGGCGTTCTTGACCGTGCACATCACGATCTCCGAGCCGTTCCAGACGAACCCGATCGGTACCACCCGGGGCGTGCCGTCCTTGGCGACATAGGCCAGCCGGGTCAGCGCCCGAACCAGCAGCTCCTGGCTGAGCGGCCGGTTCAGGACCTCGTTGATCTCGGTCGGCTGCACGGTCGATCCCACCTTCCAGCGGTAGTCGAGCAGGGCCGTTCCAGCTTAGGAAGGTTCCGGGGCCGGGGCCTCGTCGGGCGGGGAAGGGGCCGAGCGGGCGGGGAGGGGATTGACAGGGCCCAGGAGAGGAATGAATATTCATTCCGTGGCACCCAGGAAGCCCGACCTCGACCGCCTGCTGATCGACACCGCCCTCGCGCTCTTCGCCGAACGCACCTACGAGGGCACCCAGATGCCCGCCGTCGCCCAGCGCGCCGGCGTGGGCGTGGGCAGCATCTACCGCTACTTCCCCAGCAAGGAGGCGCTCGGCAACGCGGCCTTCCAGCACGCCAAGCGCGCCCTGCTCGACCACCTCGCCGGCGCGCTCGCCGAAGGGGGACCGGCCGGTGACATCCGGGCGGAGTTCGGCCGCTTCTGGCGCGGCTTCACCCGCTACGCCGGCGCGTACCCGGACGCCTTCGTCTTCCTCGAACACCAGCAGCACGACACCTTCCTCGCCCCCGAGAGCCGCGCCCTCGCCGAGGAGATCGACCGCGTCGCCGCCGACTTCATCGAACGCGGCCAGCGGGCCGGCGAGATCCGCGAAGGCGACGCCGCCCAGCTCGTCGCCCTCGCGCTCGGGGCCTTCACCGGCCTCGTCAAGCTCCGCCGCCCGGGCGGCCTGCACACCCTCCCCGCCGAGGACCTCGACCGCGCCGAAGCCGCCGTCTGGGACCTCCTGCACCGAAAGGTCTCGCCATGACCGACGCCGCACGGACCGTGCTGATCACCGGCTGCTCCTCCGGCCTCGGCCGGGAGACCGCGCTCGCCCTCCACCGGCTCGGCCACCGGGTCCACGCCACCGCCCGGCGCCCCGAGACCCTCGCCGACCTCGCCGGCCTCGGCATCACCACGCTGGCGCTCGACGTCACCGACGAGGCCTCGATGGCCGCCGCGGTCGCCGCCGTCGAGGCCGCGCACGGCCAGGTCGACCTGCTGGTCAACAACGCCGCGTACGGCCTCCACCTGCCGGTCGAGACCGCCGGCCGGGAGGAGATCCGCGCCCAGTTCGACACCAACGTCTTCGGGCTGGTGCGAATGGCCCAGCTGGTCCTGCCCGGCATGCGCCGCGCCGGGCGCGGGCGCATCGTCAACATCTCCTCCATGGCCGGCCGCTTCTCCCCGCCCGGCGGCGCCTTCTACCACGCCAGCAAGCACGCGGTGGAGGCGATCAGCGACTCGCTGCGCCTGGAGGTCGCCCCCTTCGGCGTCGAGGTGGTCGTCGTCCAGCCCGGCCCGACCATTACCGGGTTCGCCGCGACGGCGGTGGCCACCATGCACGGCGAGGCCGACCCGGCCGACCCGTACGCGGGGTTCCGCAGCCGCCTCGCGGAGATGTACGGCGGCCGCACCTTCACCCGCCGCAACGGCGCCGTGCCCGCCGAGGCCGCCACCCGGGTCGTGGTCCGGGCGGCCACCGCCGCGCGCCCCCGCGCCCGCTACGCCGTCGGCGCCCTGGCCCGCTCCACCATGCTCGCCAAGCGGCTGCTCCCCGACGCGGCCTTCGACGCCCTGATGCGCCGGAGCTTCCCGCTGCCCGAGCCGGTTCGAGCGGCCTGACCCGTCCGAGGGGGCCGGGCGGCGGGCCGGCCCGCCGCCCCGCTGGGGCAGAATCGCCCCGTGCTCGAAGAACACTTCACTCCCGTGGACGAACCGCTCGCCGGCCTGGCCCGCCGGCTCCTCGCGGCGCGGACCGGCGGCTGGACCGAGGACGGCGCCCGGGCCCTCGTCGACGGCCTCGGCCTGCGCCGGGCCGGCCCCGCCGACGGGGCGTCACCCGACGGACCGCGGCTGCGCCCGGTCGGGCCGTCCGAACGCCGCTACGCCGAGGGGCGGGCCCATCTCGAACTGGCCGTGCCGGCCGGGCGGGGCGGCCCCGACGCCGCCGGCCACGTGCTGGCCTTCGGCCGGGCGCGGACCGAACTGACCGACGAACTCGGCGAGGCGTCGGTGATCGGCTCGTACGGCTCGCTGGGGCCCTACTACGGCCCGACCCCGGCCTGGGGCGCGCCGTTCCTGCGGTGGCGCGGTCCGCACGACACGCTCGAACTGCGGGCGGGCCGCCGGGGGCCGGAGCTCGTCCTGCGGCCCACCGCTCCGCTGGAGGACTGGTACCTCGGCCTCGGCCACGGTGAGGAGAACGCCATCGGCGGCTTCCTCGGCACCCGCCGGGCCCCGTCCACCGCCGGAATGAGCCTGCCCGGCCGCTGGTCGGCGCGGAGTTGGGAGACGGTGACCGGAGCGCTCGCCGCGTTCCTCACCACGCTGCCGGCCGAGTTCGCCGCGCTCGGCATCGCCAAGGTCATGCGGCTCTACGGCCGGACGGGCGGCGGGGCGCCGCGCCTGTTCGACATCGACGCGGACAGCCGGCTGATGCTGGCGTCCTTCGCCGACCACGACGCCGACCCGGCCGCGGCGGGCTGGGGCACCGTCGCGGAGCACCCCGGCACACGGGAGACCTGGGCGGACGACCACGAACCCAGGTGGCGCCTCGACGCGGGCGGCCCGGGCGAGCCGGACGGCCGGGCCCTGGCCGGGACCCTCGTGGCGACCGCGCGCGCGGCGGGCGTCGCCACCCCCGGTGACCTGCTGCTGGGCAGCGAGGCGGAGGACATCGGCCCCTACCGGGTGACCTTCCACGGCCTCGGCCTGGCCACCGTCTGACCGGCCGGCCGGGGGGGGGGGGGGGGGGGGGGCGCGCCCCCCCCCCCCCCCCCCCCCCCCCCCCCCCCCCCCCCCGGCCCCCCCCCCCCGCCGGGGCCCCCCCCCCCCCCCGGGGGCGCGGCGGCCCGGCCCCCCCCCCCCCCCCCCCCCCCCCCGGCCCGGCCCGCCGTCAGCGGACGACGGTGACGGTCACGGTGGTGAAGCCGAGCGAGGTGAGCAGGTTCTGCAGCATCGCCCGGGTGTTCTTTTCCGCCGTCGCGGTGAGCGCGGTCTGCTCGGCGGCCGCCTTGATCTTGTCGGTCGCCAGGATCTCCAGCTTCTGCTGGTCGCCGGGGTTGCCGGAGAAGAAGTCCCCGAGCCGGTCGAAGAGCCCGCGCTGCTGGGAGAACACGTAGGAGCGCTTCACGTCCAGCGCCGGGTCGGCGAGGCGGGCGTGCGGCAGCGTGACGGTGGCCGAGCGCCGGTCGTCGGAGACCGTCACCGCGCCGTTCGCCAGCTCGCCCAGGTCCACGTACGCGTCGACGGTGCCCGCGGCCACGTACAGGGTGCGTTTGCCGAGGATCTGGGACGGGAGGAACTTCGCGTCCTGGTCCAGGTCGACGATGACCTGGAAGTTGCCGCCGGCCGCCGTGTAACGGCTCATGTCCTGGATGGACTTGAGGACGGCGGGCTGGCTCCGGTCGATCTGGCGCTCGGCGAAGGGATTGGGCAGTCCGGGCAGCAGGTCCAGCTTGGCGGCGGCCAGGAAGACCGCGAGGATCGCCGCCAGGGTGACCGGCAGTCCGACGTACCAGGGGACCCTGCGGGGCCGCGACCGGGCGTCCGGGGTGCGGCGGGGCGCCGTCGCCTTCCGCTCGGCCCCTTCCGTCCCTTCCGTGCGCTGCTCGTCGGATTCGTCGCTCCGTTCCGTGTACGGTCTCTCGGTTTCGTGCCGTCGACCGTTCGTCGGCCACCGCATCGCTGGACCTCCTCGACGGGCCCGCGCCGGGTCGGCCCGGGCATCGAGGCCCTTCTGCCCGCTCGGGCGCGGGGCAACGGTTCCGTCGTGTGCGGATCTGTTCCCGGGCGCTCCGGCGGCCGCGCCGGGGGCGGGCGTGGTCGGCGGCCTGCTGACGGCGGCCCTGCCGAGCCGGGCCCGCGCCCGGCATGCCGAACTCCCGCGCCTGCGGGAGGTCTCGGCGCGGGCCGCGGCCGGGCCGGCGCCGGCGGGTCCGGTCAGGTCCGCAGGTGGGAGGCTCCGTTGAGGTCGAGGATGGTGCCGGAGGACCACTCGGCGGCGGGGGAGGCGAGCCAGAGCACCGCGGCCGCGACCTCGGCGGCGGTGGCGACCCGGCCGAACGGACTCTGCGCGCGGATCGCCTCCCCCTCCGGGCCGTTCAGGCGCGGGGCCACCCGCTCCGTCTCGAAGAAGCCCGGGGCGACGGAGGCGACGGCGATGCCGTGCGGGGCGAGGGAGACGGCGAGCGACTGCCCCAGGGCGTGCACGGCGGCCTTCGTCGCCCCGTACGCCGGGTGGTCCGGCTCGCCCCGGAAGGCGCCCCGGGAGCCGATGTTGACGATGCGTCCGCCGCCGCCCCGCTCGATCATCGCGTGGGCGGCCCGGTGGCTCAGGTAGGCCGTGCCGAGCAGGTTGACCGAGACGTGCCGCTGCCAGCTGTCGACCCACTCGTCGTACGGCGTCCCGGGCAGCGGGTGGCGCAGATTGACGGCCGCGTTGTTCACCAGCACGTCGATGCCGCCCAGCGCCCGCACCGCCGCGTCGGCGACCCGGGCGGCCTCCGCCGGGTCGGCGAGGTCACCGTGGACGAGCGCGTGGCCCGAGCCGTCGAGCGAGGCGAGCGTCTCGGCGGCGTCGTCCGCGCGGGTGCCGTAGTGCACGGCCACCCGGTCGCCGTTGGCGGCGAAGGCCTGGGCCACCGCGCGGCCCAGGCCCCGGGAGGCCCCGCTGACCAGCACGCGACGGCCGGTGGAGGGCAGGTTCATGGCGGGATGCTCCCGGGGTCGGGCCGTCGGGCACGGCCGGCTGTCCAGCACCCTACGGCGGGCCCCACCGGGGCGGCCGACCGGGCCGCCGACACGGTCGCGGGCCTCCTGGCCTGCGGGCGCCGGGGTGAACATTTCACTGCGGGAAATATTTACCTCATCACGCATGTTGGAGGTCGGGCGGCGCGGGAAGGACCCGCCCGGCTGAGGACAGGAGCAGCGCCGTGCGCGTCGAGATCTGGAGCGACATCAACTGCCCGTGGTGCTACATCGGCAAGGCACGGTTCGAGAAGGCCCTCGAACGGTTCCCCCACCGGCAGGACGTGGAGATCGTCCACCGCTCCTTCGAACTCGACTCCCGGTCGCCCGCCGAGGCGCGCCCGGTGGTCCCGCTGATCGCCGCCAAGTACGGCCTCGGGCTGGACCAGGCCGAGGCGGCCGAGCAGCGCATCGCCGCCAGTGCCCGCGAGGAGGGGCTGGACTACCGCACCGAGGGGCGCGACGCGGCGAACTCCTTCGACATGCACCGCATGCTGCACTTCGCCGAGGAGCACGGTCGCCAGGCCCGACTGCTGGACCTGCTGTACCGGGCCAACTTCGCCGACGAGCGCTCCGCGTTCGCCCCGGGCCGCCTGGTGGAGCTGGCCGTCGAGGCCGGGCTGGACGCCGGGGAGGCGGCCCGCGTGCTGGCCGACCCCGACGCGTACGCGGAGGCCGTGCGCGAGGACGAGGCGACGGCGACGGCGATGGGCGCCACCGGAGTGCCGTTCTTCGTCTTCGACCGCCGGCTGGGGGTGTCCGGCGCCCAGCCGCCGGCGACCTTCACCGCCGCGCTGGAGCAGGCCTGGGAGAGCCGGGTCGTCCTCCTGCCGACGGCCGGCGCCGAGGCGGGAGAGGTGTGCGGACCGGACGGCTGCGCGATCCCGCAGGGCTGAGCTGCGCGGAGTGGGACGTCGGCCGGTCCGACGCCCTGCTCCGCACCGCCGGCCCCCGAAGGCCGGCGCCCCCGGTCAGAGCCGCTGGGCCGACCAGGACGGGTCCCGCCCGGTGAGGGCGATCAGCTGGTCCTGGGCGTCGGCGCCCGGTGCCGGGCTGCGGGCGGGGGCGAACTGGCCGGTGCCGGCGAGATCGTGGCAGCTCCGGAACTCGGCGAGTGCGTACCGGGCCGCAGCCTCGGGTATCCGGCCGTCCCGGCCCAGCGCCCGGGCGAGGTCCCAGCCGTGCACGACGGTCTCGGCGGTCAGCTCGCGGGCGTAGCCGCCGACATCGCGCAGCCCGTACGGTACGTGCGCCAACTGGTCCGGCGCGCCCGGTCGGTCGAGGGCGCGGACGGCGCTGCCGAGGGCCATCGTCCAGACCCCGACCGGGTTGCGGCCCAGGACGTCGCCCTCGAACCGGTGGCCGATCTGCGCCGGGGTGTAGCCGGCGACCGCCTGGCAGACCCACAGGTGCTGGGCCGTGAGGTGGTTCAGCAGGGTGCGCACGTCCCAGTCGTGGCAGGGGGTGGGCGCCGTCCACCGGTCCTCGGGCACCGCCCGGACCAGCCGGGTGACTTCCGCCCCGGCGGCGGCGTAGCGCTCGCGGACCTCGGTGTGGAACCCGAGTGTGTGGGGACATCCCATGGCCGGGCCTCCGTTCCTGCCCTGGTGACTCCCAGTGAACCGCTACCGGGCGTGAGAAGCCAGATCTACGCGGGCTGATTCCGGCGACGGTGCCGGACGGTGACCGGGGGGTCGCCGAGCGGACCCGGGGGTGCGGTCCGCCGGGCGGGTCGGCGGCTGTGCCGTCGGGCGCTCGGGGCCGGCCGTCCCGGGAGGGCCACCGGCTGCCCGAAACGGCCCGTACCCCGTACGGGCCTTACCGCAGCTGATTGGTTCGTCCACGTGCTGGCGTGTCGGCGACCGGCCGGTGGCCTCGCCCCGCCATGATGACTCCGCGGGCACCCGAACTCCCCTGCTCGGGCGGTCCCGTGGCCGGTCTCCCCAGCCGGCCGGGTGGTGAAGTCCCCGCACACCGCACCGGGAGCATGTGTGACGAACCTTCGGCCGTGGCACCGGCCCGCACCGAAGGCTCCTTCGTGGCACCCGGCCTGAGCGCCCGTCGGCAGTCTCCGGGCCGGTGTGCGGTGTGATCTTCGAACCCGTCTCCGCGGTCGCGTGTCCGCGCCGCAGAACCCGCCCTTCCCCGCGTCGACGTTCATCCAGCCGGGGAGGCCCACGGGCCGGGCGACCTCCTCGCCGTGGGGCCGTCACCGACCAAGGAGACCTCGTGACCGACCTCGAAGACCACCTCGACGCCCAGTACGAGAGCAGTTTCCCGCGCCTCGCGGGCTACCTCCCGGAGAGCCGGGAAGCCATCGACAGGTGGCAGTCGGAGTTCGTCGCCCGGCTCGCCGACGGCCCGACCGAGCCGGCCGGCGCGGTGCTGGACCTCTGGACGCTGCTCAGGAACGACGCGATCGTCCGGATGTACGTGATCCAGATGATGGAGCAGGTGCAGCCGCCGCACAACCGCGTCCGCACCGTCGACCAGTTGCTCCAGGCCCTGACCCGCATCATCCACGACGTGCCCAGGTACGACCCGGACCCCAGGCAGCGGATCGCCTTCCCGATGTCGGCGCTCTTCGTCTACATGATGATGACGCCGGCCGGCCAGGCGGTGTTCCGCAACGAGAAGTTCAACAGCGCGCTCCAGAAGGTCCTGAAGGACTGGTGCGGCTACCTGGACTCCGCCGACAGCTGCCGCGTCCTGAACGAGGGACCGGAGGGCTGGCTGTCCCCGGAGGCCGTCAAGGAGTTCGACCTCGACGACTTCGAGATCGACCGCACCGAGCCGCACTGGGGCTTCACCTCCTACAACGACTACTTCCACCGCAGGATCCGGCCGGACCTGCGCCCGGTCGATCCGGACCCCAAGGCGATCGTCTCGGCCAACGACGGCACCGTCTGGAAGATCGCCCACCTCGTCCGGGAGTACGACCGGTTCTGGCTCAAGGGGCAGCCGTACTCGTTGGCCGACATGATGGCCGGCAGTCCTTACGCCGAGCGGTTCGTCAACGGTCACGTGCTGCAGTCCTTCCTCTCCGGCGCCGACTACCACCGCTGGCACGCCCCGGTCTCCGGCACCGTCCGCAGTGCCGAGGTCGTCTCCGCCCTGATGTTCAGCAACGCCGAGAGCGCGGGCCAGGACAGGACCGCCGGGACGCACTCGCAGGGCTACCAGTCCTCGGTGAACACCCGCGGCCTGGTGTTCATCGAGGCCGACGATCCGAAGATCGGTATGGTCTGCGTGGTGCCCATCGGGATCACCGAGATCTCCTCCGTCACCCTCTCCGTGACGCAGGGGGACACCGTGCGCAAGGGCCAGGAGCTCGGCTACTTCAGCTACGGCGGATCCAGCATGTGTGTGGTCCTCCAGCAGGGCGCCGTAGGGGGCTTCGGCACGCTGAAGGAGAAGGACGTCATCAAGGTCAACGCGAAGATCGCCCGGGCGGGCTGACCTCCGCCGCCCGCGGGGTGCCGCCGCCGACCCGGTCACCGTCGGGCCGGCGGCGGCACCCCGCGGTGCGATCGCCGTCCGTTCCGGGCAACCGGCGCGGGGCCCGTGTAGCGGCCACGGAGCGGGGCAGGCGCGGGTCATGGACGACACCGCGGCCGTGCCGACCGGGCCGACCGCCGGCGCCGGTCCCCCCGGCTGCCCGCTCGACGCAGAGGCCGAAGAGGCGATGAGGACGATCGACCACACCACCGAACCCCGTGCGCAGCAGACCAGGCGGCTGTTCCTGGCGGAGCGAGCCGGCGCCGTACCGCGCTCCCGCGACTTCTGCCGCCGCGCACTGACCGACTGGCAGTGGCTGCCGGCGGCCGACGACGAGCAGCTGGCCGCGGCCGAGGACGTCGTGCTGATGGTCTCCGAACTGGTCACCAACGCGTGCGTGCACGCCCCCGGAGGCCCGTACGAGCTGCGTCTCGCCTGGGACGGCAGCCGGCTGCGGATCGAGGTCGGCGACGCCGGCCGGGAGCCGCCACGGCTGCGCCGGCCCGCCGACCGGGGCGCGCCCGGCGGGCACGGGCTGCGGGTGGTCGACCGGCTCGCCCGTGCCTGGGGGTACCGGCCGGAGCGTGACGGGAAGACGGTGTGGGCCGAGGTGCCGGCCCCGCCCGGCCCCCGGCGGCCCTGACGCGGGGCGCCGGGGGCCGCTCAGCCGGCCCGCAGCCGCTCCACCGCCCCCGGCGCGCGACCGGCACGCACCAGGCCGTCCGCGAGCCGGACGAGGTCGCGCGGCGCGACGAGGCCGGCCAGTGCCCCGGGGCTGCGGGGGAGGCCCAGGGTGGAGGCGCTCCGCCGGGCCCGCGTGTCGAAGAAGGGCCGGAGTTCCGGCCAGACGCCCTGGGTCTCGCGGCAGAAGATGTCGGCGGCGGTCGGGCCGATCCTGGGCACCTCCCGCAGCAGCCCCCGCAGCCGTTCGACGTCTCCGTCGGCCTCCCGGCGCAGCGCCCGCAGATCCCCGTGCCAGCGGTCGAGGACGAGCTGCGCGCCGTCGCCGAGAGCCGTGGCCGTGCTCTCGTCGTACCTGCGGTAGTGGGCGCGGCCCAGCGCGTCCACGCGGTCCTGCCACGTGGCACGCACCATCGCCCGGGGCGTCCGCAGCCCGGCCGCGAACAGCTCGCGGGCGGCGGCGACCGCCGTCTCGGTCCGGATCGGGGCCGCGCACAGGACGCAGAGCACCAGCACCTGGTACAGCGGCGCCGGGGTGTCGGCCAGGCGGATGCCGGCCTGGTGGGCATAGGTCTCGCCGTAGTCGTCGAGCACCCGGCGGGCCGTCCGCTTCGCGTCCATCGGAGTCACCTCCGCTCGGCGGCGCCCTGCGCGGGGGAGGTACCCGGCGCCGGACGGGCGGTTCCTCCCACCGGCTCGGCTACCCGGCCCGGCGCGGGTGACACGCCGGGCCGGTGGCACTGATCGGTGCTCAGGCCCCGGTGGTCTCGCTCAGCTGGGCCTGGAGCAGTTCGTGCTGGACCTCGCCGTCGGCGAGCGCCGGGTGGAGCCCGGCGGCCTCCACCGCCATGCGCCCGGCCCACCCCCCGTTGACGGGCCCGGAGGGCGGGGCGCCCTGCGGGTTCGACCCGGTCGGCGGGGGTACGTACGAGTCGAGGCTTACGGGGGCGGGCGTCCGCGACGGTCGTGGGTGCGGCGGGCCCGCTCGCCGTGGGCGCCGGGCCGGTGCGTCCGGCGCCGGCCGAAAGGGGCAGCAGCATGGGCGACGTGGCACCGGGCGGTGGGCAGGACCGGGACACGGCCGGGTACGCAGGGTCGGCGGACTGTCGCAGGGCCTTCGCGGAGGTCGCCCCGGAGGACGCGGCCGCCCTTGTCGCCCGGGTGCTCACCGGGCCGGACCCGGCGACGGCGAGCGACGCCGTCCGCGAGTACCTCGGCCGCCGGGCCGCCGAACTGCTCACGGACCCGGGCTACCCGGCCTGGTGCCTGGAGATGACCGGCCCGGTGGCGGCGGACGCCTCCGCCGCCCGGCGGCTGCGGGAGTGGACGCTGCTGCGGGCCGTGACGCTGGACGAACCGTGGGAGGCGGACGCCCTGCTCGCCGCCTCCGACTGGCTCCAGCTGCGCACCGCCGAGGAGTCCTCGGCGGTGATCGCCCTGGCCGTTCTCGCCGAGGGCGGCCGGACCAGGCGCATCCGCAACACCGCGCGGTCCCGGCTGACCGGCGCCTAGACCGGGGGACGGGCGGCGAGCACCTCCTGGACCTCGGCGAGCGCGGGCGAGTCCGTCCGGCGAGGGCGAGGGCGAGGGCGAGGGCGGCCCGGCCCCGGCGCTCGACGGCGGCACGGCCCCGGCCGACGGCGTGCTATTTTTGTGAGCGATCGTTCAACTAAGGGGGTCGCGGGTGGGGCGCAAGCAGCTCTGGGACCGGGGCGAGGTCCTGGCCCGTGCGATGGGGCTGTTCCGTCGCCGCGGCTACCAGGGGGCCTCGGTGCGGGACATCGAGGAGGCGACCGGGCTGCATCCGGGCAGCCTGTACCGGGTGTTCGAGAACAAGGACGGCCTGTTCCGCGCGGCGCTGGACGCCTACAACGACCAGGTGGTGCGGGGCCGGGTCCGGGAGCACCTCCTGGAGCCGGCGGACCCGGTGGCGGGTATCCGGTCGTTCCTCACCTCGACGTTGGAGACCGGCCCCGATCCCGACCCGGGGTGCCTGCTGACCAACACCGCCGTGGAGTGCTTCACCGTCCCGCAGGCCGCCGACGCGGTCCACCGGGGGCTGGAGACGATCGAGTCGGGCTTCGCCGAGGCCCTGACACGCGCCCGGGCGCTGGGCCTGTTGTCCGCGGACCTCGACGTCGAGGTGTCGGCGGCCCAGCTGCTGGCGCTCTACCAGGGCCTGCTGGTACTGGTCCGGGCCGCGACCCCCGTCACCAAACTGCGCACGATCACCGACGGCGCGATGGCGTCGATCGGCTACGAGAGAGACGGACAGCGATGAGTGACTCACAGCAGCTCTGGATGGACTACGCCGCGTGCTGGTCGGCGGACGCCGGCGAGCGGCTCGCCGCGCTCGGCGAGGTGGCGGTCGAGGACGTCGCCTACCGGGACCCGGGCACCGAGGTCGCCGGGCTGGCCGGGCTGGCCGGCTACATGGCCGGGTTCGCCGGGGCCTTCCCCGGTCACCGGTTCCGCATCGACGAGGTGCTCGAACACCACGACCGCTCGCTCGCCCGGTGGACCCAGCTCGGCGAGCAGGGCGAGCCCGCCATGGCGGGTGTGAGCACCGCGCTCCACCGCGACGGCCGGCTCGCCGACATCACCGGGTTCTTCCTCCCCGCGTGAGCGGTTCCCGCAGCCTCGCCGAGCACGTCGCCGACCAGCTGGCGCCGCTCGGCGAGGTCACCCTCCACCGCTACTTCGGCGGCTGGGCACTGCGCAGCCGCGGCAGCCAGTTCGCGATGGTGATGGACACCCTCTACCTCCGTGTCGACGGCGCGGCCCGCCCCTCCTATGAGGAGGCGGGGTCCATGCCGTTCACCTACCACGCGGCCGGCCGCGAGGTGGTGGTGCGGGCGTACTACAGCGTCCCGGCGGAGGTGATGGACGACCGGGACGGGCTGTGCGCGCTGGCCCGCGCGGCTCTCGCCTGACCGCGCAGCTCCTCGAGGACACCGCCGCGCCACCCGACCGGGCCGGCGGTCTCTCCGTCTCCCGCCGTCACGGCACTACCGTTTCAGGGCCCTGTACCGCTTGAGGAGAGCGGTGAGCCGCTCCGGGACGGCCGCGCCGTTCAGCTCGGCGGTGAGGTCGTCGGGGCAGAGTTCGTACGGGGCGCCCCACCATCGGCGCCCCCGGTCGTCCCGGACGGCGGGTCAGGGGCCGCGGCTTCGCCCGGGGCTCCGCCGGCCTCCCGGTAGCAGTGGCCGGAGCAGAAGCTGTCCCGCCGCCGGACGCCGGGGTGCTCGTACGCGCGCCCGCAGCGCACGCAGGTCCGCGTACCGGGGCCGGCCGGCTCGGCCGCCAGCCCCAGGGCCTCCAGCAGCAGCCGGCAGTCCGCCTCGTCCAGGGCATGCGCGGCCACCAGGGCACGGGCCCGGGTCGCGACGGAGGCCGGGGCGATCTCGGCGAGCGGCTCGATGGTCTCGCCCAGGGTCATCAGGTCTCGTTCGGCGTGTTGCACGATCGCCACCCCCGTCGGACTGCGCGGTCGGGAACCTTCCATCCTACTGCGCCCGGTGCCGGTCCGGACGGGCGGTGCAGGGGCCGTAGCGCGCCGTCCCGACGTCTCCGCGCTGCCCCGCCCGCCGGACGCGGCGGTACGACGCCTTCCCGACCGCCCCGGCCTCCGGTGGGCGCCACGAGGGCGCCCACCGGCCGATGTGCGAGACAGAGCCGGATCACGTGGCCGAGGATCGAGGTGATCGATCCGAGCGGTTCGAGAACGACGGCCAGGTGCAGAACCTGGCCGGGCCGTCGGCGCGGCCGGGCGGAACCGGGCGCGCCACCGAGAAGGGACATCCGTCATGGGCCTGCACGTCAATGCGAACGAGGTGGTGGCAGTGCTGCTGTCGGACGGCTGGCACGGGGTGAAGCCGGGCACCTTCGCGGTCGGTCCGTTCGCCTTCGGCAGCTCGATGGAGGGCGGGTCCATCGACATCGCGGGGCAGCCCGGCTTCCGGTTCACCACCCAGGACGGGCCCGTCATCACCGGGCCGCTGTCCTCGGTGCTCGCCGTCCAGTCGGAGAGCACCCAGGTGCCGGGGCGCACACCGCTGCACGAACTCGCCGACCGCCTGGACGGCTCGATCGTGGTGGTGAACGGCACCGACGCCGTCCGGTTCTCCTACGCGGGGGAGGACTTCGAGGTCTGGCTGGGCGCGACGAAGTACGGGCCGCGCTGGCTGTTCGCCGCGGCGGGCAACCGGGACGGCGCGGTCGACTACGGCTTCGGCGAGAAGGACCCCGTGGACCAGGTGGCGCGGGCGGCGATGAGCGACCTCAAGGCCGGCATGCGCCCGGGCCGGACGGCCGCTCCCGGCAGCCCGTCGGCCACGCCGTAGCGGCCGCGGGTCCGCCGGGTCGGACGGCCCGGGCGCGTGCCGGCACTCACCGCCAGGTCGTCGCCAGGCAGGCGGTCACCGCCGCGACGGCCAGGAGCGTGAGGTTGAGCGCGACCCGGCGGTCGCCGAGGCGCAGGTGCACGGCGGTGGCGGCGGTCTGCAGGAGCACGAACCCGACGGCCGCGGCCAGGCCCAGCCACGGCGCGACCCCGGTCAGCGGGGGCAGGACCAGCCCGACCGCGCCGAGCACCTCGACCGCCCCGATGGCCCGGACGGCCGCCATCGGCGTGCTGTCCACCCACGCCATCATCGGGCGGAGCCGCTCCCGGCTCCGGAGCAGCTTCAGCCCGCCCCCGTAGAGGTAGAAGAGGGCGAGCAGGCCGGCGGCGGCCCAGTAGGCGGTGTTCACGGTTCTCCTCCAGGAGTGTGTGCGTCGTGGGGGCGGGCGCCCGCGGGGTCACGGCCGGCGCCCGCCCGGCGGTCAGGCGAGGTCGGTCGCGGGCTCGGTGGCGTAGCGGCTCATCACCCCGAGGTGGGCCCGCGGGGTCAGCGCCCCGCCGCCGGCGATCATGTCCTGGAGGTCGCGGAAGTACTGCACGTAGAGGTCCGGCGTGAACGTGCTGAGCATGACGGCCGGTTGGTCGGTCGGATTGGCGAAGGTGTGCGGGGCGCCGGGCGGGACCATCACCAGGGTGCCCGGCGTCGCGTCGTGCTCCCGCTCCCCGACGGTGAACCGCACCGTGCCGGAGACGACGTAGAAGCCCTCGTCGTGCTGGGAGTGACGGTGCTGCGGCGGTCCGGGGGTGTGCGGCGCGAGCACGGACTCGGCGATCCCGAGCCGGTGCCCGGTGGTGCTGCCGTCCTCCAGGATGCGCAGTCGGGTACTGCCCAGGAGGATCGTCTCGCCCTCGCCCGGGCCGACCACCGACACCACGGGCTCCGCCGGCCGTTCGCCGGTCCTCGGTTCGTTCGTCATGCCCCGATTCCACCGCCGGGGCGCGGCGGCCGTCCAAGACCCGTTCCGGGCCGCCGATACCGCGCCGGTATCGTTGCACCATGGAGCTACGCACGCTGCGCTACTTCGTCGCCGTCGCCGAGGAACTCCATTTCGGCCGGGCCGCCGCCCGACTGCACATGAGCCAGCCGCCGCTGAGCCGGGCGATCAAGCAGCTGGAGACCGACCTCGGCGCCGTGCTGCTGTACCGCTCCGCTGCGGGCGTCTCGCTCGCCCCGGCCGGCGCCGTGCTCCTGGACGAGGCGCGGACGCTGCTCGACCGGGCCGAGCAGATCCGGCTGCGGGTGGCCGCGGCGTCGGGCGCCGCGACCATCACCGTCGGCATCCTCGCCGACAGCTTCGACCGGGGAGCGCGGCGGCTGGCCGCCACCTACGGCCGGCGGCACCCGGAGGTCGAGATCCGGATCCGCGAGACCGACCTGACCGATCCGACCTGCGGACTGCGCGCCGGACTGGTCGACGTCGCGCTGACCCGCGGCCCCTTCGACGGCGCCGGCCTGACGGTGCACGAGCTGCGCGCGGACCGGGTGGGCGCGGTGCTGCGCGCCGACGATCCGCTGGCGCGGCGCGACCGCCTGGAGCTGGCCGACCTGGCCGGCCGGCGCTGGTTCCAGTTCCCGGACGGCACCGACCCCCTCTGGCGCTCGTACTGGAACGGCGGCGAGCCGCGCGAGGGCCCCGTGGTGCGCGCCGTCCAGGAGTGCCTGCAGGCCGTGCTCTGGAACGGCACCGTCGGCATGGCGCCGCTCGGCCACCGGCCGCCCGGGGAGCTGGCCGTGGTCCCGCTGGCCGACATGGCGCCGAGCCGGGTGGTGGCGGCCTGGCGGGAGGGCGACGCGAACCCGCTGATCCGCTCGTTCGTCCAGCTCGCCACGGCGGCCTACCGCGACTGACCTGCCGGGCCCGGCGGACCGGGGCGGGAGGCGCGGGGCGAGGCCCTCCGACGGGCGGTCGGGCGGACCCGGCCGGTGTCCCGCACCGGCGAAAAACTGTTGATCATGTCCCGGCCAGGCTCTAGCATCGCCCGCGATGCCTAACAACGAACAGATCATCGAGCAGGCCCTGGGGCGGATCGCCACCGGGTACGTCTTCGCCGAGAAGACCGAGTCCATCGACGCCGCGATCCGGCGTCGGCTCCGGGCCGGTGCGTACGACGGCCTGGACGGGCCGGCGCTGTGCGAGGCGGTGACCGCGGACCTCCAGGAGGTCTGCCCGGACAAGCACCTGCGGCTGCTCTGGGTGGACGAGCCCCAGTCGCTGGAGCCGGCGGACGAGGACGCCGGGCGGGCCGCGTTCCTCGCGATGCTCCGGGCCGCGAACCAGGGCGTGCGCCGGGTCGAGCAGTTGGACGACGGCGTCGCGTACATCGACGTCCGCCTCATACCGGACGCCGAGGGCGGCGCGGCCGTGGTCGGCGCCGCGCTGCAACTGGCCGCCGGCAGCCGCGCCCTCGTCCTGGACCTCCGCGCGTGCCGCGGCGGCGCGCCCGAGGGGGCCGCCATGTGGTGCAGCTACTTCTTCCCCGACGACCAGGTCCACCTCAACGACATCTACGACCGCGCCTCCGGGGCGACGCGGCAGTTCTGGACGTCCGCCCACCTGCCGGCGCCCCGCTACCTCGACCGCCCGGTGTACGTGCTCACCAGCGCCGTCACCTTCTCCGGGGGCGAGGACGTCGCCTACACCCTCCAGGCGCACGGCCGGGCCACCCTGATCGGCGAGACCACGCGGGGCGGCGCCCACCCCACGGACCGGTACCCGGTCACCGAGCACATCATGGTGACCGTGCCGACCGCCCGGACCGTCAGCCCGGTGACCGGCACCAACTGGGAGGGTGTCGGGGTCGTCCCCGACATCGCCGTACCCGCCGACCGGGCGCTCGACGCGGCGCTGGACGCCTTCCGGGCGTCGGCCCGCTAAGCGCCCGCCACCCGGCCTGCTGACGCCTTCCGGGCGTCGGCCCGCTAAGCGCCCGCCACCCGGCCTGCTCCTGCGACCGGTGGCGGGGGGGGGGCCCCCCGGGGCCCGGCCCCCCCCCCGGGGGGGGCCCCCCCCCCCCCCCCCCGGGGGGGGGGGGGCCCCCGGGGGGCCCCCCCCCCCGGGGGGGGCCCCCCCCCCCGCCGCGGACGCCCCGCCAAGCGCCCGCCCCCCTGCCTGCTGTGGCGTTCCGGGCGACGGGCCGCCCCGCCCCCGCCACCTGGTGGGCCGCCCACCACGTCGCCCTCCGCGGCGTCGGCACGAAGGTGCTGCACCACCCCGTGGTCGGCGACCTCACCCTCGACGGGGACACCCTCGCCAGCACCGCCGACACCGACCGGCAGCTCGTCGTCTGGTCCGCCGAACCCGGCTCGCCGAGCCACGACGCGCTGCGCATCCTGGCCTCCTGGCCTCCTGGGCCGACGCCGGGCCTCAGTGGCGGGGTGGCGGGTGGTCGGGTTCCGGGGGCGTCGGCCCTGGGGTCCGGAGCTCGCTGATCACCGCCCAGGCCACCGACACCGCCGGTACCGCGACCACCGCGCCCAGCACCCCGCCCAGCACGGCGCCGCCCGTCACCGACAGGGCGATCACCACCGGATGGATCCGCACCGACCAGCCCAGCACCAGCGGATGCAGCAGATGGCCCTCGATCTGGCCGATCACCACGATCAGCCCGAGCACCAACAGGGCCACCACCGGGCCGCGCGCGGCCAGCGCGACCAGTGCGGCGACGGCCAGCGCGATCGGGGAGCCGATCAGCGGGACGAGGGCGGCGACGAACTCCAGGACGACCAGCGGCAGTGCCAGCGGCACCTGCAACACGGTCAGGGCGATGCCGACCAGGACGGCGTTGGTCGCCGCGACGATCAGGACGCCCCGGGTGTACCCGGCGAAGGTGCGCCACGCGGTGCGGCCCGCCCGGCCCCACACGGGCCGGGCGCGGACGGGCAGCTGACGCTCCGCCCAGGCCCACATCCGGTCGCCGGAGTGCAGGAAGAACACGGAGCAGAACACCGCGAGGGCGGCCGCGGTGACCAGTTCGACGACCCGGCCGGCGCTGCTGATGGCGGCACTGATCAGCGTCGAGCGGTGGGCGTCCACGAAGTCGCCGAGTTTCGCCCGGAAGTCGCTGACGGCGCCCTGCCGCAGGTGGAAGGGCGCGCCGGAGAGCCAGCCGTCGAGCCGGGCCAGACCGCCGTGCAGCTCGGTGTTCAGCCGGCTCCACTCGCCGGCGACGGTCGTGCCGACCAGTGTCAGGACGCCGGTGACCAGGGCGATCGCCACCAGGAAGGCCAGCAGGACGGCGAGCGGGCGGGGGAGTGCGCGGGCCAGCAGGTCGACGGCGGGCCGCAGCACGGAGGTGATGACCAGCGCCAGGAAGACCGCGACGACCGGCAGTTCGAGGCGGGCCAGCAGCATGACGACCAGGTAGGCGGCTACGCCGATCAGCAGCAGCCGCCAGGTGTAGCCGGCGGCCTTCCGCAGGCCCGGCGGCACGCCGTCGCCCTTCGGTGACGGCCGGGCCGGTGGTGTGCGGACCCGGGGCCGCCTGACTGCGGGCGGCCGGGGCCGCCGGGCCGGTCCGCGGGTGTCCATGCGCGAGGGCCGCCTTTCCTGCGGGGGCCTGCTCGTCCGTCGGGTTTCCGCTCCGGAGCAGGCGCCCGGAACCGGGCGGGCCCGGCGACCGCCAGGGGGCGGTCGCCGGGCCGGGTGGGTCCGGGTCAGTGCTTCCCGGCGTCCTTGACCTTCTCCACGGCCTGCTTCAGGTCGCTCTTGGCCTGCTCGCCCCGGCCCTTCGCCTCGATGGTGCGGTCACCGGTCGCCTTGCCGGCGGCCTCCTTGATCTTGCCCTCGACCTTCTCACCGGCGTTGCGCAGCTTGTCGTCGGCACCCATCGTGTCGCTCACTCCCTCTCGTGGAGTCCGGCTCTCTCGTGGACTCGGGCGTCGCTCGCCCCGACCGGCGTCTGCCCGGTTCGCCCGGTTCCACACCCGGTGGTGCCGGGTTCGTCGCGGAACCCGGTGCCGAAGGGTCCGTCGCGGGTCCGGTGGTGCCGGATTCGTCGCGGGCGGGGAGCGTCGCAACGCCCGGCAGGTGTGACCGGGCCGGAGCCGGGCAGGCGCCAACCATGCCGGAGGCGCAGGTGAGAAGGGTGCCCGCCGCCCCCGGGGCGTCGGTTCGGCCGGTTCCCGACGACCGGTCGTCGACCGGCGTCCGCGCGCTCGCCCGTGCCACGCGCCATGATGTGCGGGACGGCCCGCCGCCGTCCGGACCCGACCGGGAGCCAGCCATGCGGAGGCCAGCCGAGCAGCCCACCCGAGGGGCGGGGGAGTGGGTCCGGCACGCCGCGCTCGGTCCCGGCCGGGTGGACGGCGCCGGCCGCACGACGGCCGACGGCACCGGGCGGATCGTCGCCGGGCCGCCCGCCCCGGGCCTCCGCGACTCCCCGGGCCTCCGCGACTCCTCGGGGAGGCCGGGATGAACCGCTCCCCGAGTGGCCCCGTTCCCGACCGGCCCGGCGTTCCGATACCCCCCGGCCGGGGGCCCGCACCCGAGTACTCCGAGCGTCTCCTGCTCGACGGCGGCGAGGGCGCGGTGCGGCGCTGCCGCGAGTTCAGCCGCCGGATCCTGGAGGAGTGGCACTGGCTGCCCGCCGCCGACGAGGAGCAGCGTGCGGTGACCGAGGACGTCCTGCTGATGGTCTCGGAACTCGTCACCAACGCCTGTCTGCACGCCCCGGGCGGCCCCCGGGAGCTGCGGCTGAGCTGGAACGGCGAGCGGCTGCGGGTCGAGGTCGTGGACGCCAGCCCGGTGCCGCCGCGGGTCCGGCCGGCCATCGTCCCGGGGCGGCCCGGGGGGCACGGCCTGCGCATCGTGGCCCGGCTCTCGAGGGCCTGGGGTTCGCTGCCCGCGGGCTGCGGGAAGCTGGTCTGGCTCGAAGTGCCGTCCCCGCTCGGCCAGCGCGTCCGCGGCGGCTGACCCGGGCGGGGACGGCTGTGTCGTGGCAGCGCCGGGCGCTCCGGGCCTGGACCCGCCGGTAGGCGATCACGCGGCAGGCGGGTGCGGGGACCGCCGCGTGGATGCGTCGCGGAGGTTCCAGCCGGGACCTGGTGCGGACACCGACCGGCGCTCAGGCCTGCGGCGGGGGCGGCGGGTTGTCGAGGAGGAGGTCGTGGCCGACGTCGGTGAGGGCGTGGCGGACCTGCTTGCCCTCGCGCTGGGTGGCGATCAGGCCGGCCGCGCGCAGGGCGGTGGCATGGGCGGAGGCGGAGGGCGGGGTGACGCCGAGTCGCTGGGCGAGCTCGGTGGTGGAGCAGGCGCTGCCGGCGATGGCGCGCAGGACGCGGGCCCGGGCGGGGCCGAGCACGGCGGCGAGGCCGTCGGCGGCCGGGGTCCGGGCCGCGGGCTCGGCGGCCGGAAGGGCGATCGGGTGTAGCAGCAGGCTTTGGCGGTCCGGCTCGGCCAGCAGGCTGATGCTCCGCTGGACGAAGTAGTTGGGCCGCAGTTCCAGGCCCCGGCCGCCGAGTTCGAAGGAACCCTCCAGCTCGCCGAGGGTACACTCCAGCACCCCTTCGTCCCGCCAGACGGCCTTCGGGTGGAGCGTGCCGAGCATTTCGCCGATCCCGGAGCGGGCGGCGGTGCGGGCCCGGACGGCGATGTCGGCCTCCAGGGCGCGGCGGATGTCGGGCCAGTCCGGGGCGAGGCAGGCCTGGAACAGCGCCCAGGCGCCGTCGCTGACCTCGCGCAGGCCCCGGCTGCCGTCGTCGCGCAACCGGGCCAGGGCGGCCGGGAGTCCCAGGCGGTTGCCGAAGATCGCGACACCCTCCTCCACGGTCTGCTGCGGGACGGAGAGGAGCGCGTCGAGCTCGTCGGTCAGCTGGCGGCGGACGGCGTCGAGGTCCGCCACCATGAAGTCGGGGATGCCGATCGGGCTCGCGTTGACCACTTCGAGGAAGCGCACGGCCCGGTGGGGCACGTGGCGGCGGGCGTCCCGCCACCAGCGTTCGCTGCGCGACCCGTTGCCCTGGTGAACGCCCAACCGGGCCGAACCGGCCAGCAGATGGTCGAGCGGGGATATGACGAACCGGGTCCTCGCGAGGTCCGCGACCCCGAACCTCAGTGCGATCACGAACCTTCCTCCGGCTCCCCGCAGCCATCCTGACCTGCCGCGTTGTTGACTATTAGGCTCAGAGGCTAATGCATGGCCGTCCGGCCGTCCCCATTGGCATGCTCTCTCTCGTCGGCGCGACTGAGGCCCGCTCCGGCCCCCACCACGAGGGGAGTGGGGGCCGGAGCACGATCCTCGACCGGGCGTTCGCCGAGCCGAGCGCCCGGTGTCGCCCGGCGGATCGGCCACGGCGGCCAAGACGGCCGCGTCGGCCGTGATCTGACGGCCCGCCCGGGCGCAGAGGGCGTTGGCGAAGTCCCGCCGGGTCCGCGACGTCGCAACCGCCCCTAGGTGCTCTTCGCCGCGCCGACGGTGCTGAGCGGCGCGGCCAGCGACTCCAGGCTGCGCCGTTCGGCCCGGACCCCGATCGCGGCCTCGACCAGCCCGGCGGCGGTCATCAGGGCGGCGCCGATGCAGAACGCGAGGGTCGTGTCGGACACCTTGCCGCTGCTCACCAGCCCGTTGAACAGCAGCGGCCCGCTGATGCCGCCGACCGCCGTGCCGACGGCGTAGAAGAAGGCGATGCACATCGCCCGGGTCTCCAGCGGGAAGATCTCGCTGACGGTCAGGTAGGCCGAACTCGCCCCGGCGGAGGCCAGGAAGAGCACCGCCGTCCAGCAGGCCGTCATGCTGACCGCGGACAGCGAGCCCTGTTGGAAGAGGGCGGCGGTGCCGAACAGCAGCAGGCCGGAGCCGATGTAGGTGCCGGCGATCATCGGTTTGCGGCCGACCGAGTCGAAGAAGTGGCCGAGCAGCAGCGGGCCCAGGAAGTTGCCGACCGCGATCACCGCGAAGTAGTAGCCGGTGTCGCCCTCCGGCACCTCGAAGTACTTGGTGAGGATGACCGCGTAGCCGAACGTCACCGAGTTGTAGAGGAAGGCCTGGCCGATGAAGAGCGCGAGGCCCAGTACCGTGCGGCGCGGGTAACTGCCCACCACCGTACGGGCGATCGTGATGAAGCCGAGCGGTCCGCGCTCGCGGATGCGGATCGGGTCCCCCTCGACCGGCGGCAGGGCGCGGCCGGTCTCCTCCGCCACGATCCGTTCGGCCTCGGCCACCACCTCCTCCGCCTCCGCGGCGCGCCCGTGGGTGAACAGCCAGCGCGGGCTCTCCGGGACGTGCCGGCGCACCAGCAGGATCACCAGGCCCAGCACCACGCCGATGGCGAAGGCGAGCCGCCACCCGACGTCGGTGGCGAACAGCGCGGTGTTCAACAGCGCGATCGAGGCGAAGGCGCCGAGCGCCGCGCCGATCCAGAAGCTGCCGTTGATGATCAGGTCGATCCGGCCGCGCACCCGGGCCGGGATCAGCTCGTCGATCGCGGAGTTGATCGCCGCGTACTCGCCGCCGATGCCGAAGCCGGTGAAGAAGCGGCAGAGGAAGAAGAACCAGGCGCTCCAGGAGAACGCCGTGACGGCGGTGGCCACCAGGTAGACGGCCAGGGTGAGCATGAAGAGCTTCTTGCGCCCCAGCCGGTCCGTCAGCCAGCCGAAGAACAGGGCGCCGCTGCACGCACCCGCCACGTACACGGCGGCCGCGACGGTGGTCACCTGGGTCGTCGAGATGCTGACGCCGCTGCCCTGCTCGGCGAGCCGGGCCGCCATGTTGCCGACGATCGTGACCTCCAGACCGTCGAGGATCCAGACGGTCCCCAGGCCGATCACGATCCGCCAGTGCCAGCGGGACCACGGCAGCCGGTCGAGTCTGGCCGGCACGTCCGTCTCGATGACCTCGCCACCGGGCGAGTCCCCGGTCTGCGGTGGCTGTTGCGACCTCTTCGCGGACGCCTTCACCGAGTCGGCCATGACACTCTCCTCCTACGCCGGAACGGGACGCCCCCGCGTCTGCCCGGCTCTCCGGCGATCACACGGGCCGACCCGCGTCCGCCGGGACCCGGCCGTCCCCCGGGCCCCCGACGCGCCGTTGGCGGCCCCGTCGAGGGGCCGCCAACGGCGCGTCATGACCGGGCGGTCAGCGCTCCGGGAAGCGGTGCCGCTCCAGCAGGCGGGCGAAGCCGTCCCAGAAGTCCTCGTCGGCCCGCTCCCCGGGGCCGCGGACGGCGACCCCGGCCAGGTCGGTCGGATCGCCGGCCCCGGCCGCGCGGACGAGCCCGGCGCCCGATCCGAGGACCGCCACCGGCTTGCCGTGCCGCAGCGCCTCGGTGACGAACCGTACGGCGTCCGGATCGGCGGTGAGGTCGGGGCCGGTGCCGCCCGGCACGATCACGGCGTCGTAGAGGACGCCGGTGCCGTCCGGTACCACCACGGCGTCGTAGAGGACGGACGCGGTGGTGGGCAGCGGGCGGTCCACCACGAGGCGGCCGCCGTCCCGTGCGGGCAGTTCGCCGCCGTGTGCGGCGAGGGTCTCCACCGTGGCGCCGCGGGCACCCAGGTGCTCGTGCGCGGCCCGCACCTGGTCGGCGTCCGCGCCGGGGCCGACCAGCACGGCGACCTTGCGGGTGCGGATGCCGGAGCCGCGCAGGTGCTCCAGGCTCAGCGCGGGGGAGACCAGCGGCCCGGCCGCGCCGGCGTCCTCCTGCGCCGGGGCGTCCAGCTCCGCCGGCTCCGGCTCGGGCACGCCGATCCGCCGGGCGACCTCCGCGGCCAGGACGGGGTCGACGTGCACGAGGTTGCCGACGGTGCGTCGCCGCACCTCCTCGTCGACCACCTTGCCCAGCTCGAACGCGAAGGCGGCGGTGATGTGTTCCTGCTCCCAGCCGGTCATGCTGCGCCAGAACAGGGTGGCCTGGCTGTAGTGGTCGGCGAAGCTGGGGCTGCGCCGCCGGATCGTCCGGCCGTCGACCCGCTCCTGGTAGTGCTGGAAGACCCCCTCCGGCAGCCGGCCGCCGCCCATGGTGAACGGGCAGCCGCCTCCCACGGAGTTGGGCGAGTAGCCGTGACCCGGGTGGATGGTCTGCTGGCCGTGGCCGTCGCGGTGGTTGACCCGGACGTCGGCCAGCGGCCGGTTGACCGGCAGCTGCGAGAAGTTGGGGCCGCCCAGGCGGATGAGCTGGGTGTCGAGGTAGGAGAAGTTGCGGCCCTGGAGCAGCGGGTCGTTGGTGAAGTCGATACCGGGGACGATGTTGGCGGTGTGGAAGGCGACCTGCTCGGTCTCGGCGAAGAAGTTCTCCGGATTGCGGTTCAGGACCATCCGCCCGACCGGCCGGACCGGCACGAGCTCCTCCGGCACCAGCTTCGTCGGATCGAGCAGATCGAAGGGGAACGCGAACTCGTCCTGCTCCGGTATCAGTTGGACGCCGAGCTCGTACTCCGGGAAGTCGCCGTCCGCGATCGCCTCCCACAGGTCGCGGCGGTGGAAGTCCGGGTCGCGTCCGGCGGTGAGCTGGGCCTCGTCCCAGACCTGGGAGTGCGTTCCGAGCAGCGGCCGCCAGTGGAACTTCACGAAGGTCCCGCGACCGTCGGCGTTCACCAGGCGGAAGGTGTGGACGCCGAAGCCCTGCATCATCCGGTAGCTGCGGGGGATGGCCCGGTCGGACATCGCCCACATGAGCATGTGGGTGGACTCGGGCTGGAGCGAACAGAAGTCCCAGAAGGTGTCGTGGGCGGAGGCGCCGGTGGGGATCTCGTTCGGGGCCTCCGGCTTCACGGCGTGCACGAAGTCGGGGAACTTGGCGGCGTCCTGGATGAAGAACACCGGCATGTTGTTGCCGACCAGGTCGTAGTTGCCGTGGCGGGTGTAGAACTTGGTGGCGAAGCCGCGGACGTCGCGCACGGTGTCGGCGGAGCCGCGCGGGCCCTGGACGGTCGAGAACCGGACGAAGACCGGAGTGCGCCGGCCGGCCTCCTGGAGGAAGTCGGCGCAGGTGAACTCGGCGAGCGAGGCGTAGGGTTCGAAGAATCCGTAGGCGCCCGCCCCGCGGGCGTGCACCACCCGCTCGGGGATCCGCTCGTGGTCGAAGTGGGTGAGCTTCTCCCGCAGCTGGAAGTCCTCCAGCAGGGTGGGCCCGCGATCGCCGACCGTCAGCGAGTTGTCGGTGTCGTCGACCCGCACGCCCTGGTCGGTGGTCAGCGCTCCGTTCGGGTCAGGAGCCCGGGCGGCGTCCAGCGCGGCGTCCTTGGCATCGCGCCCGTGCTCCACCGGCGGCCCCGGATTCGGGGTCCCGGTGACGAGGGGCGCGTGAGGGCGGTGCTCGGGAGGTCCGGGGTTGATCGTCATGGCACGCTCTCCGTCCTGGAAGGGGCCGGGCCGCCGCTCTCCGGGCGCCCGGCCTGGGTCGGCGGTGCGGCTGCCCGATGGACGGGAGTGCAAACCGGGCGGCGCGCGTCCGGGCCCCGGCCGGCGGAGGCTCAGCGGTCCCGGTCCCTCCGGTGGGCGTGACGGCGCAGCACCGAACGGGGGAGGACGAGCCAGCAGACGCAGAACCACGCCAGCGCCGCGCCGCTGAGCACCCAGGCCGCCGGTGAGCTGTCGGTGGCGGTGCGCAGGAGCAGCAGCAGCGCGGCCGAGATGGTGAGGGCGAGCAGCACCAGGCCGAGGCCGATGAGCCGCGCGGCGACGTGGATGAGCTCGGGCTTCATGCCGTGGCCGGACATGAAGCGGTGGAACGCCACGGGGGCGATGAGCGTGCCGGTGGCGAAGGCGCCGAGCAGGACGGTGGCCACGTAGAGGTGCTTGTCGAAGTCCGGCAGTGTCGCGAAGCGGGGGGTGAAGGCGGTGGCGAGAAGGAAGCCGAAGAGGATCTGGGCGCCCGTCTGGCAGACCCGCACCTCCTGCAGCATCTCGTTCCACAGGCGGTCGGCACGCTCTTCCGGAGTCTCGTCACGCCCCCGGGCCGGTCGGTCGTGGTCTGCGGTCATCGGCGGGTCCCCTGCGGCGGTCTGGGCCGGGCGCCGACGGGGCGGCGCAGCGCGGCGAACGGGTATCGGCGGCCGGTGTGCCCTCGGCGGGACCGGCGCCGCACCCGTCTGCCCAGTCTGGCGACGGCCACGCAGGGGCGCCACCGGGAGCGGCGGCCCGGCCCGGGCGGGCGGCGGAAACCCGCCGGGCGGCGCTCACGGGCCCGGACCGACGGCGTCCGGGCACCGGCCTCCACCGGCCGGGTTTCGGCCGGCCCCGACGGGTCAGACGAGAGCGCGGGGAGTTTCTCCCGGTCCCCCGCCGGCGAGTCGAGCTGCGAACGGAGCCCAACAGATGAAGGTCTCGGACTACATCCTCGAGCGTTTGCGGCAGTGGGACGTCGAGCACGTCTTCGCCTATCCCGGTGACGGCATCAACGGCCTGCTCGCCGCCTGGGGCAGGGCCGACGACAAGCCGCAGTTCGTGCAGGCGCGGCACGAGGAGATGGCCGCCTTCGAGGCCGTCGGCTACGCCAAGTTCTCCGGCCGGACGGGGGTGTGCGCCGCGACCTCCGGCCCGGGCGCGATCCACCTGCTGAACGGCCTCTACGACGCCAAGCTCGACCACGTCCCGGTCGTCGCGATCGTGGGCCAGACCGACCGCAGCGCGATGGGCGGCTCCTACCAGCAGGAGGTCGACCTCCTCTCGCTCTACAAGGACGTCGCCTCCGCCTACTGCGAGATGGTCACCGTCCCCGAGCAGCTGCCCAACGTGCTGGACCGGGCGATGCGCATCGCCGCCACCAGCCGCACCGTCACCGCCGTGATCGTCCCAGCTGACGTCCAGGAGCTCGACTACCAGCCGCCGGCCCACGCCTTCAAGATGGTGCCCTCCAGCCTCGGCGTCGGCCGGTACGCGCCGGTGCCGTCGGACGCGGACCTCGCCCGCTGCGCCGAGATCCTCAACGCCGGCGAGAAGGTGGCCGTCCTGGTCGGCCAGGGCGCGCGGCGGGCGCGCGCCGAGGTCGAGCAGGTCGCCGGGATCCTCGGCGCCGGGGTGGCGAAGGCGCTCCTCGGCAAGGACGTGCTGCCGGACACGCTGCCCTACGTGACCGGCTCGATCGGCCTGCTGGGGACCCGGCCGTCCTACGAGCTGATGCGCGACTGCGACACCCTGCTGGTGATCGGCTCCAGCTTCCCGTACACCCAGTTCCTCCCCGAGTTCGGCAAGGCCAGGGCCGTGCAGATCGATGTCGACCCGTCGATGGTGGGCCTGCGCTACCCGTTCGAGCTGAACGTGGTGGGCGACGCGACGGAGACCCTCAAGCGCCTCATCCCCCTGCTGGACCAGAAGACGGACCGGTCCTGGCGGGAGACGGTCGAGGAGAACACCGCCCGCTGGTGGGAGGTCATGGAGCGGCGCGCCGCCGTCTCCGCCGACCCGCTCAACCCCGAGCACGTGGTGCACGCCCTCGACGCCCTGCTGCCGGAGAACGCCATGATCGCCGCGGACTCCGGGTCCGCCGCCAACTGGTACGCCCGCCACCTGCGGATGCGCGGGACGATGCGCGGCTCCCTGTCGGGCACCCTCGCCACCATGGGCCCCGGGGTCCCGTACCTGATCGGGGCGAAGTTCGCCCACCCGGACCGCCCCGCCATCGCCATCGTCGGGGACGGCGCGATGCAGATGAACGGCCTCGCCGAACTGATCACCGTCGCGAAGTACTACCAGCAGTGGTCGGACCCGCGGCTGATCGTCGCCGTCCTCAACAACCAGGACCTCAACCAGGTCACCTGGGAGATGCGGGCCATGCAGGGTGCCCCGCAGTTCGAGCCCTCCCAGCACCTGCCGGACGTGCGGTACGCCGACTTCGCCGTCCAGCTGGGCCTCTACGGCACCCGGGTGGAGAAGCCCGAGGACGTCGAGCCGGTGTGGCGCCAGGCACTCGCCTCGGAGCGGCCGTACGTCATCGACTTCCGCACCGACCCGGCCGTGCCGCCGATCCCGCCGCACGCCTCGCTCGACCAGATCACCGCCGCCGCCTCGGCGGTCCTCAAGGGCGACAGCGACCGCGGGTCCATGGTCAAGCAGGGCCTCAAGGCGAAGATCCAGGAGTTCCTGCCCGGCAGCGGCAAGGAGTGAGCGCGATGACCAGGGCCCCGGCCGCACGGCACCTGCCCGGGCTCGTGCCCCGCGCGGTGCACGACGTACGCCACGGCCGCTTCGAGCGGTCCCTGTCGCTGCTGATGTCGGGCGGCGCCCTGGTGACGGCCGCCGAGATCTACCTGGAGCACGACCGCGCGAGCTTCGGCAACCGCGTGATGTGGTGGCCGGTCGTGCTGGGGCCGCTGGCCGCCGCGGCGGGGGTGGCGGGATTCGCCAGCGAGCGCGCCGCGCACACCGTGCTGCCCGTGATGTCGGCAGCCGTGGTGGCCAACGGCCTCCAGGGCACCTACCTGCACGCGCGGGGCGTCGCCCGCAAACCCGGGGGCTGGGCGATGGCCCGCTACAACGTCGAGATGGGCCCGCCGCTATTCGCACCGCTCCTGGTGACGATGGTCGGGGGGATGGGCCTGCTCGCCGCCGTCCTGCGCCGGGAGCGGTGACCGTGCCCGCGCGCCGCCGGCCCGCCCGCCGGACCGTCCCCTCCGGCGAGGCGGGTCGGCGCTTCCCCGGCTTCGACGTCCTGGACCAGTCCGACGCCTGGGACCCGGCGACCGCCGCCACCGTCCACCAGCGCCTCCAACTCCAGCCCGACCTGAGGTACTTCACCCCGGTGGAGGAGGCCTGCGCGGGCGCCCTGCTGGACCGGCTGCTCGCCCAGGACGGCCCGCCGGAGCGCCCGAAGGTGCCGGTCCTCCAGATGATCGACGCCCGCCTCGCCGAGGCCCGGACGGACGGCTGGCGGTACCGGGACATGCCCGAGGACGGGGAGGCCTGGCGGGCCTCGCTGCGGGCCCTCGACGAGGACGCCGCCGACCGCTACGGCGCGCCGTTCGCGGCGCTCGACCCCGACCGGCAGCGCGCCCTCGTCCAGGCCGTCCAGGACCTGCGCGGCAAGCCCTGGCACGGCATGCCCGCCGCCCATGTGTGGAGCCTGTGGACCAGGTACGCCTGCACCGCCTTCTACGCCCACCCGTGGTCGTGGAACGAGATCGGCTTCGGCGGGCCGGCCTACCCGCGCGGCTACGCCCGCCTCGGCGTGGGGGCGCGCGAACGCTGGGAGCACCCTGACGCGGACCCCGCCGACCCGGCCGGACCCGCTCCCGGGGGAGACGGCGCCGACGACGGCCCCGCCGATCACGGCCCCCACGGCCACGACTCCGCCGACGACAGCCCCGCCGACCGAAAGGACAGGACGTGAGCCGACGTCTGGAAGCGGTACGGTCCACGCTGGCCCTCACGGCCGGATCGCAGCAGGAGATCCGGGACCGCAACGCCTCCGCCTGGCTGCTGCCGGACGACGGAAGCCGGTTCGACCACGCGCTGATCGAGAACATGCGCCGCTTCGACGACACGGACGAGGTGGACCTGGTCATCGTCGGCTGCGGCGCCGGCGGCGCCACCCTCGCCCAGCGGATGGCGCACGCGGGGTGGTCCGTGGTCTGCCTGGAGGCCGGGCCGTTCTGGGATCCGGACACCGAGTGGGTCAGCGACGAGGCCGGCTCCCACCACCTCTACTGGACGGAGCCGCGGGTGATCTCCGGGCAGGACCCGGTCCCCATGGGTTCCAACAACTCCGGTCGCGGCGTCGGCGGTTCGACCGTGCACTTCGCCGGATTCGTGCCCCGCCTGCACCCCAGCGACTTCTCCACGCTCACCGACGACGGCGTCGGCGCCGACTGGCCGATCCGCTACGAGGACCTGCGCCCGTCCTACGAGCGGATCGAGCAGGAACTCCCCGTCGCCGGGCAGTACTGGCCGTGGGGCGACCCGCACGCCTACCCGCACGCCCCGCACCCGGTGGGCGGCAACGGCGAGATCTTCCTGCGCGGCGCGGCCGCCGCCGGGATCGAGGCCCGGGTGGGCCCGGTCGCCATCACCAACGGCCGGTTCGGCAACCGCCCGCACTGCGTCTACCGGGGCTTCTGCCTCCAGGGGTGCAAGGTCAACGCCAAGGGTTCCACCTTCGTCACCCACGTCCCCGACGCCCTCGCGCACGGCGCCGAGATCCGCACCGACGCCATGGTCACCGCGATCGAGACCGACGCCGACGGCAGCCGCGCCACCGGGGTCCGCTATCTGCGCCGGGGGCGCGAACACCTGCAGCGCGCCCGGACGGTGGCCGTCGCCGGGTACGCGATCGAGACCCCGCGGCTGCTGCTCAACTCCGCGAACCGGCGCTTCCCCGAGGGGCTCTGCAACGACCACGACCTGGTCGGCCGCTACGTCATGGTGCAGGGCGCCCCGCAGACCGCCGGGCGCTTCGCGGAGGAGATCCGCGCGTACAAGGCGCCCCCGCCGGAGGTCTCCTCCGAGGCCTTCTACGAGACCGACCCCGGCCGTCCCTACAAGCGGGGCTTCGCCGTCCAGACCGTCTCCCCGCTGCCGATCACCTGGGCCGAGCACGTGGCGGCCCAGGGCCACTGGGGGCACGACCTGCGCCGCTACCTCCAGGACTACATCCACTGGGCCACCCTCGGCGCCCTGTGCGAACTCCTCCCGCAGCCCGACAACCGCGTCACCCTCGCCACCGAGAAGGACCGCCACGGCCTGCCGGTGGCCGACTTCTCCTACACCCAGTGCGACAACGACCGGGAGGTGATCAAGGCCGCCCGGTCGACCATGGAGGAGATCCTGCGGGCGGCCGGCGCCACCGAGGTCATCACCATCGAGCGCTACGCCCACCTGGTCGGCGGCTGCCGGATGGCCCAGGACGCCGAACACGGCGTCGTCGACGCCGACCTGCGGAGCTTCGCGATCCCCAACCTGCTGATCACCGACGGCAGCGTGCTGCCCACCCAGGGCTCCGCCAACCCGGCGCTGACCATCATGGCCCTCGTCGACCGCGCTGCCGGGCGGCTGGCCGCCGGAGCCCGGTCCGGGCTGCGCGCACCCGCCGGGAGGAGCGCCCGATGACCGATACCGACGGACCGCCGCTGGAGCGGATCGACGTCCAGGTGCTGACCGTGCCCACCGACGCGCCCGAGGGCGACGGCACCCTCGCCTGGTCGTCCACCACCATGGTCCTCGTGCACGCGCACGCCGCGGGCACCACCGGCACCGGCTGGACGTACGGCGCCGCCGCCACCGCCGACGTGATCAGGGACGAACTGGCCGGGGTGGTCACCGGGCAGTCCGTCCTCGACGTCCCCGCCCGCAACGAGGCGATGACCCGGGCGGTGCGCAACGCCGGCCGCCCCGGCCTGGTCGCCGGCGCGATCTCCGCGGTGGACATCGCCCTGTGGGACGTCAAGGCCCGGCTGCTCGGACTGCCGCTGGTCCGCCTGCTCGGCGCCGCCCGCACCGAGGTGCCGGTCTACGGCAGCGGCGGCTTCACCACCTACGACGACGCGCGGCTGGCCGACCAGCTGCGCGACTGGGCGGACCGGCAGGCCGTCCCCCGGGTCAAGATCAAGATCGGCGAGTCCCGCGGCACCCGCGAACAGCGCGACCTGCACCGCGTCGAGCGGGCCCGGGAGGTCATCGGCGACACCGCCGAACTGTACGTGGACGCCAACGGCGCCTACACCCGCAAGCAGGCCGTACGGATCGGCCGCACCCTCGCCGGACTGGGGGTGAGCTGGTTCGAGGAACCGGTCTCCTCGGACGACCTGTCCGGGCTGGCCCTGGTCCGCGACGCCCTCACCGCCGACGTCGCCGCGGGGGAGTACGGCTACGACCTGCCCTACTTCGCCCGGATGATCCCGGCGGTGGACTGCCTGCAGGCCGACGCCACCCGCTGCGGCGGCCTCACCGTCTGGCTGCGGGCGGCGGCCCTCGCCGAGGCGCACGGCCTCCAGCTCTCCGGCCACTGCGCCCCGCACGTCCACGCCCACGCCGCCGCGGCCGTCCCCAACCTCCGCCACCTGGAGTGGTTCCACGACCACGTCCGGATCGAGAACCTGCTCTTCGACGGCGCCCTCGACCCCCGCGGCGGGGTGCTGCGCCCCGGCGCGGACGGCGCGCCGGGCCTCGGCCTCACCCTGCGCGCCGACCGCGCCGAGCAGTACCGCACCGGCTGAGCACCGACCCGCCACCCCGCCGAAGGAGAGCCGAGCCCGTGACCGACGACCGCCCCCAGCCCCACGCGCTGCGCGACTACGCCCTGCTGGCCGACGGCGAACGCGGCGCCCTGGTGGGCCCCAGGGGCGACCTGGTCTGGATGTGCGCACCGCGCTGGGACAGCGACGCCGTCTTCTCCGCACTGATCGGCGGCCCCGGCTGGTACTCCGTCACCCCCGCCGCCCCCTTCGTCTGGGGCGGCTACTACGAGAGCGGCACCCTGATCTGGCGCAGCCGCTGGGTGACCACCGGCGGCATCGTCGAGTGCCGCGAAGCCCTCGCCCACCCCGGCGACCCGCACCGGGCCGTCGTGCTGCGCCGGATCCTCGCCGTCGACGGGCCGGCGACCGTGGACGTGACCCTGCAGGCCGCCGCCGCGTTCGGCGAGCAGCCCGCCCGTGACCTGCGGCGCGACGAGACCGGGCGCTGGACGGGCCGGGCCGGCGACCTGCACCTGCGCTGGACCGGCGCACCGGCGGCCCGGCCCCGTGACGACGGCGGCCGCCCCACCCTCCGCACCCGGCTGGAGCTGGCCGCCGGCGCGCACCACGACCTCGTACTGGAGCTCTCGGACCGGCCGCCCGGCCGGGTCGCGAGCGCCGACCGGCTCTGGCGGTCCACCGAGGCCGCCTGGGCGCAGCAGGTCCCGACCTTCCCCGACGCGCTCGGCTCCCGCGACGCCCGGCACGCCTACACCGTCCTGCGCGGCCTCACCGGCGCCCACGGTGGCACCGTGGCCGCCGCCACCACCAGCCTCCCCGAACGCGCCGAGCAGGGGCGCAACTACGACTACCGCTACGTGTGGATCCGCGACCAGGGCTACATCGGCCAGGCCGTCGCCGCCGCCGGTCCGCACCCGCTGCTCGACGACTCGGTCCGCTTCACCACGGCCCGCCTCCACGAGCACGGCCCCGACCTCGCCCCCGCGTACACCACCACCGGCGCCGCCATCCCGGACCGGCGCACCCTGGACCTGCCGGGCTACCCGGGCGGCTTCGACGTGGCGGGCAACCACGTCAACCGGCAGTTCCAGCTCGACGCCCTCGGCGAGTGCCTGCTCCTCCTCGCCGCCGCCGCCCGCCACGGCCGGCTGGACATCGACGGCGTCCAGGCCGCCCGGATCGCCGCCGACGCCATCGCCCACCGCCATACCGAGCCCGACGCCGGGATCTGGGAACTCCACGACGACCACTGGACCCACAGCCGTCTCACCGCCGCCGCGGGGCTGCGGGCGGCCGCCACCGCCGGCGCCGCCGACCGCTCCACCGCCGGCCGCTGGGAGGCGCTCGCGGACGAGATCACCGCCCGGACCGCCGCCACCGGCACCCACCCGACCGGCCGCTGGCAGCGCACCCCCACCGACCCCGGCGTCGACGCCGCCCTGCTGCTCCCCGCGATCCGCGGCGCCGTCGCCCCGGACGACCCGCGCACCCGCGCGACGCTCGACGCGGTACGGGCGGAACTCTGCCGGGACCACTACGCCTACCGGTTCCGCCACGACGAGCGGCCGCTGGAGGATGCCGAGGGAGCGTTCCTGCTCTGCGGCTTCGTCATGGCGCTCGCCGAACACCAGCAGGGCGACCCCGTGGAGGCGGCCCGGTGGTTCGAGCGCAACCGGGCGGCCTGCGGACCGCCCGGCCTGTTCGCGGAGGAGTTCGACATCGCCCAGCGCCAGCTCCGCGGCAACCTGCCGCAGGCCTTCGTCCACGGCCTGATGCTGGAGGCCGCCGTGCGGCTGGCCGGGCCCACCCGCTGATTGCGGCGGCCGTCCCTGTCTGCGACAGCCTGCGCGTGGTAGGCGCGAGGACGGGGACGACGGCGTGGAGGCCACCATGGCTGAGGACCGGGACCGGGACCGGGACGCGACCCCGGGCACGCCGGGCACAGCGGGCACCGCGGGCGCGACCGTGGCGCCCGGGCGCCGCAGCGCCGCCTCGGTCGCCCTGGAGGTCTGGAAGCAGGGCCGCTCGGTGGAACTCCTGCAGCGCTCGATGGCCTTCGCCGCGCTGTTCTTCGTCACGCTGGTGCCGCTGCTGATCGTGATCGCCGCGGCCCCGCCCACCCGGAACAGCGGAATCAGCCAGTGGATCACCGACGGCCTGGGCCTGACCGGCCGCGGCGCGCAGGCCACCCGCGGCCTGTTCGCCTCCCGCGGCCAGATCCTCAGCACCACCACCGGCTTCGGCCTCGCCGCCCTGACGGTCTTCGGCATCTCCCTGATGGCCTCTGTCCAGACCGTCTACGAGCGCATCTGGCAGCTCGAACGCGGCCCCTGGCACGCCGTCTGGCGTCAGGCCCTCGGCCTGGCCGGACTGACCGCCTACATCCTCATCGCCGCCTGGAGCGGCAGCCCGTGGCAGGGCAGCGCGGCCCAGCCCGCGCTGCGCCTGGCCGCCACCGTGCTCGGCGGCGTCCTGCTGTTCTGGTGGCTGCAGCGCCTGCTGCTCGGCGCACGCGTCCCCTGGCTGTGGCTGCTCCCCGGCGCGCTGGCCACCATGGCCGCCCTGACCGGGCTGCGGTACTTCTCCCGGCTGGTCCTCGCCCCGCTGCTGGTCTCCAACGCGGTCTCGTACGGGACGGTCGGCGCGGTCCTGGTGGTGCAGTCCTGGCTGATCGGCGTGGGCTACACCATCTACGGCGGGGCGCTCGCCGGCCACGCGATCATGAGGAGGCGAGCGAGCCTGGCGTCCGACGGCGCCGTGCCGGCGGACCGCTGACGGGTGAGCGCCGACCGGTGACCGTTCCGGGGCGCCCCGGTACGCGTGGGATCGGCGGGAGCGGGCACACGCCCGCACAGCCGAGGCCGTCCGGCGGCCCGGCCCCTCGCCACCCGTACTCCCGACCCTTCCCGGTCACGTCCAGCCGAGGTGAGAACCCCTTGACCAACATCTCGCGCCTGCCCGGCGCCTTCGACCACCGTTGGAACTGGCAGCTCGCCGCCGCGTGCCGCTCCGTCGACACCGCGTTGTTCTTCCACCCGTTCGGTGAACGCGGCCAGGCACACGACGACCGGGAGGAGCAGGCGAAGCGGATATGCCGGGGCTGCCCCGTCCGCGAAGAGTGCCTCCGGCACGCCCTGGAAGTGCGTGAGCCGTACGGTGTCTGGGGCGGTCTGTCGGAGACGGAGCGCGCCGACCTGCTCGGCCCCGTCCGCTCCCCGCAGGCCGCGTGACCGGCACGCCGGAGCCGGGTCCCGGGACCGCCCGGGTGACCTCCTGATTGAGCGCCTGCGATCGGGGCAGGCGCGGCGGTGTACGGAATGCCCGATCCTGTCGATTCGGAAGGAGACCGTTGTGAGCAAGGTGAAGGAGTCCATCGACGTGGACGTCCCGCTGCACAGCGCCTACAACCAGTGGACGCAGTTCGAGGACTTCCCGCGTTTCATGGAGGGCGTGGAGGAGGTCCGCCAGACCGACGACCGGCACTCGCACTGGACGACGAAGGTCGCGGGTGCGCGCCGCGAGTTCGACACCGAGATCGTCGACCAACTCCCCGACGAGCGGATCTCCTGGCGCACCGTCGGCGGTGACGTCCAGCAGATGGGAGTCGTGACCTTCCAGCGCCTCGACGACTCCCACACCCGGGTGAGCCTGGCCATGGACTTCCACCCGACGGGCATGGCCGAGAAGGCCGGTGACCTGCTCGGTGTCCTGGACCGGCAGGTCAAGGGCGATCTGAAGCGGTTCAAGGGCTTCATCGAGGAACAGGGCCGTGAGAGCGGAGGCTGGCGCGGCCGGCTCTCCCCCGAGGGCACCGGCGGCCAGGGCTCCGGCGGTCAGGGCTCCGGTGGTCAGGGCTCCGGCGGGCCCACGGCACTCGGCGACGCGCCGCCGCGCGAGCGGCCCCAGGCCCGGATGACCGGTGAGGGCGCACCGCCCCTGCCGGCGGACCCGGACGACATGCGACACGGCTGACCCGCCCCGATGCCCGGGCCCCGGCGCCCCGAACCACGGCGCCGGGGCCCGGGCATCGCCGGTCCGTGCCGCCACCGTTACCCGGAAGGACAGGTAGACCCATGACCGAGTACGGCTACTTCCTCTCCTGCGAGGAGTTCACCCCGGCCCAACTGCTCGACCAGGCCCGGCTCGCGGCCGAGGCCGGCTTCACCCGGCTGGCCGTCTCCGACCACTTCCACCCGTGGAACGACGCCCAGGGCAGCAGTCCGTTCGTCTGGTCGGTGATCGGCGCCCTCTCGCAGACCGTCGACCTGCCGGTCACCACCCTCGTGACGTGTCCGACGGTCCGCCTGCACCCGGCGGTCACGGCGCAGGCCGCCGCCACCTCCGCCGTCCTGCTGGGCGGGCGCTTCACGCTGGGTGTCGGTACCGGCGAGGCGCTCAACGAGCACGTGCACGGGGATCGTTGGCCCTCGTTCGACGAACGGGCCGAGATGCTGGAGGAGGCCCTGGAGGTGATGCGCAAGCTGTTCGCCGGCGAGCAGGTCTCCCACCGCGGCCGGCACTACACCGTCGACAACGCCCGCCTCTACACCGTCCCCGCCGAGGCACCGCCGGTCTACGTCTCCGGCTTCGGGCCGAACGCCGCCGCCCTCGCGGGCCGGATCGGGGACGGCTTCGTCACCATGACCCCCGACCGCGACCTGGTCGGCGCGTTCCGTGCGGGCGGCGGCGCCGGCAAGCCGGTGATCGGTGGCGTGAAGGTCTGCTGGAACGACGACCGGGACAAGGCCGTCGACCTGGTGCACCGGCTCTGGCCGACCGAACTGCTGCCGGGCGAGCTCGCCCAACTCCTCCCCACCCCGGCCCACTTCGAGCAGGCCAGCGAACTGGTCACGCCCGAGATGGTGGCCGAGGCGGTGACCTGCGGCAACGACGCGGACGAGCACGTCGCGACGCTGCGGTCCTACGTCGACGCGGGCTTCGATGAGGTCTACGTCGGCCAGATCGGCCCCGACAACGAGGCCTTCTTCGACCACTACCGCCGCGAGGTCCTGCCGGCCCTCCCGCGCTGACGGGCCCGCGCCGCGCCGGGGGCGCTGACGGACCGGTCCGTCAGCGCCCCCGGCCGAGCGCGCTGTCCGCCAGCCCCGCCAGCAGCGCCGCCACGTCCTCATGGACCTCCAGCGCCCCGGCGGCCCGCAGGTCCCGTTCGCTCCAGCCGCCGGACAGGACGGCGACGCACGGCACCTCGGCGGCCGCCGCGGCCTGCACGTCCCACGGAGTGTCCCCGACGAAGACCGCCTCCTCGGGCCGCGCGCCGGCCTTGTCGAGCGCCGCCCGGACGAGGTCGGGGGCGGGCTTGCTCGCGTCGACGTCGTCCGCACCGGTGACGGCGGCCACCACGTCGTCCGCGTCGAGGACGTCGCGCATCACCGCGAGGTCCCGCCCGGAGGCCGAACTCGCCAGCACCACCGTCCAGCCCCGCGCGGCGACCGCGCGCAACAGCGCGGCCGCCCCGTCGAAGGGCCGCAGCACGGGCCAGAAGCGGGCGTAGAGCGCCTGGTGGGCCGCGCTCAGGTCACCGTCCCCGGACCGGTCACGGTCCCGGCCGAGGACGTGGTCGAGCAGCTGGTCGCCCCCCATGCCGATCGACGCGTGGATGCGCGCCATCGCCGGAGTGTGCCCGTACTGCGCCAGCGCCTCGGCCCAGGCGAGGGTGTGCAGGTAGTTCGTGTCGAGGAGGGTGCCATCGACGTCGAACAGCGCTGTCGGTGCCATCGGGCGCCTCCTGTCCGTCACGGTTCGCTCCGCCGACGCTACGGCGGCCCCGGGCCGAACGCGACCGGGCCGGGCGCGTTTGACCTGCGCGGCGCCGGACAGACGACGGTCATGACTGCATCGAGGCGCACCGAACGGGTCGTGGTGGTGACCGGCGCGAGTGCCGGAATCGGGCGTGCCTGCGTCCGGGCCTTCGCCGAGCGGGGCGACCGGCTCGCGCTGATCGCCCGCGGCCGGGCGGGCCTGGAAGCGGCGGCCGCGCAGGCCCGGGAGGCCGGTGCGACGGTGATCACGATCGAGGCCGACACCGCCGACCCCGACGCCGTCGAGGCCGCCGCCGAGCGCGTCGAGAACGAACTCGGCCCGATCGACGTGTGGGTGAACGACGCCTTCACCTCCGTGTTCGCGCCCTTCACCGAGATCACCCCGGAGGAGTTCCGCCGCGTCACCGAGGTCAGCTACCTCGGCTACGTCTACGCCACCCGCAGCGCCCTGCGGCGGATGCTGCCGCGCGACCACGGCACGCTGGTGCACGTCGGTTCCGCGATCGCCTACCGGGGGATCCCGCTGCAGAGCGCCTACAGCGGCGCCAAGCACGCCCTGCAGGGGTGGCACGAGGCGCTCCGCTGCGAGCTGCTGGCCTCCGGTACCGCCGTGCGGACCACGATGGTGCAGATGCCGGCGGTGAACACCCCGCAGTTCGACTGGGTGCTGTCGCGGCTGCCGAACCGCGCCCGGCCCGTGGCCCCGATCTACCAGCCCGAGGTCGCGGCCCGCGCCGTGCTGCACGCCGCCGACCGGCCACAGCGGCGGGAGTACTGGGTGGGCGGCAGTACGGCGGCCACCCTGCTGGCCAACGCGGTCGTGCCCGGGCTGCTGGACCGCTACCTGGCCCGGACCGGCTTCGACTCCCAGCAGACCGACCGCCGCCGCCGCGACGACGAGCCCGCCAACCTGTGGCGGCCCGTCGACGCGAGGGAGGACCACGGCGCCCGCGGCCGCTTCAGCGACAGCTCCCACGACCGGAGCCTGCAGTTCTGGGCCACCACCCACCGGGGGCCGCTCGCCGCCGCAGCGGTCGCCGGCCTCGCCCTCGGCCTCGGCCTGTACGCCGGGCGGACGCGATGACGGGCGCGCGGGGCACGGCGCCGCGGCGCTCGTGGCGTCCCCCGGCGCGTCCCTCGGCCCGAGCCGTCCCGCCCGCCCGCTTCGGTGAGCCCGGGACGGTGGCCGGGCGACGGGTGGGCCCGCGTGCCGTCGCCCGTGTCCGCGCACGGCGGGTGATAGGCAGAGGGGCATGACCCTCTCACACCCCGCCGCCCGGAGCGACGGTGCACGCGGGCGGTTCGAGCGGCTCGCCGAGGCCGCCTCCAACCTCACCAGCTCTCCGGCGTTCTCCGTGTTCTGCGTCCTGCTGGTGGCCGCCTTCGTCGCGGTCCACGCGGCCGGACTGTCGACGGAGTGGCAGATCCTCGTCGGCGACACCATGACCGCGATCACCCTGCTCCTGCTGGCGCTGCTCAAGAACGCCGAGCGCCGCGCCGAACACGCCATCCAGCGCAAGCTCGACGCGATCGCCGCCGCCCTGCTCGAACAGCACGAGGGCCACGAGGGCGAGGCCCACCTGGCGCTCCGCGAGGCCATCCGGATGGAGGAGCGGCTCTGAACCCCCGCCCGGTCCGGGCGGCCACCGCGCCCCCGGCCCGGCCCGCCCGCCGGGCGGAGCCCCGCAGCGAGGGGCACCATGGGAGGCGTACCGCCGTTCGGCCCGGGCGCCCGCGACGCGGTCGCGAGGCACGCGAGCGCCGACCCGACAGACCCTCGCCCCTGGAGGTCACGTGAGGTCACCTCAACTCCTGGCCCAGCCCCTGGGCGTCTACCTGAACGACCACCTCACCGGAGCGTTCGGCGGCGCCGCACTCGCGCGCCGGATGGCCGACTCCCATGCCGACAGCCGGCGCGCCGCCGAACTGCGCGAGCTGGCCCGGCAGGTCGAGGAGGACCGCGACGAACTCGTCCGCATCATGAACCGGCTGGGCGTACCGGTGCGGCACTACCGCACCTGGCTGGGCATCGCCGGCGAACGCATCGGGCGGCTCAAGCCCAACGGCACCCTGGTCCACCGCGCCCCGCTGTCCGACCTGGTCGAGCTGGAGATGATGCGCACCGGGGTCGCGGGCAAGACCGCCCTCTGGCGCGCGCTGCGCGCCATCGCCGACGAGGAGCCCCGCCTCGACCGCGACGACCTGGACCGGCTCATCGCACGCGCCACCGACCAGGCCCGCACGCTGGACGGCTGGCACCGCCTGGTCAGCGCCGAGGTGCTCGCCGGGGGCGGCGCCGGATCCGGCGGGCCGTCGCCGCTCTGAACGCGGGGGCGTGGAACTCCGAACCGGGGGAAGACGACTGCCACCACTGGTGACACCGACCTTGGAGGCTGTTCGGGATGGTTCCTCTGCTGCTCGTCCTGCTGCTGGTCCTGATCCTCTTCGGAGCCGGATTCGCGCTGAAGGCCCTCTGGTGGGTGGCCGTCGCGGTGCTGGTCATCTGGCTGCTCGGCTTCGTCGCGCGCGGCGCGAGCAGTTCGGGCGGCCGGGGCCGCTGGTACCGCTGGTAGACCTCGGCCCGGCACGGGGCGCGGCCCGCCGCGCCCCGTGCCGGGCCTTGCCGCGGCCTTGCTGCGAACCGGTGGTGTCCGGAACGGGTGGGAATGTCCTCGCCCGTCCGGGGGAAGACGTGGCCCGGACCGTCCTTCCCCCGACCCCTTGGGAGTGCACTGTGGCAGGCGACGACTTCGTCATCGACGTGAGCCGGATCCGGGACGAGGCCCGGAAGAAGATGGCCGAGGGCGCGGTGACCAGCACCTACGGCCTCGACACCGAGAAGGTGATCGCCGTTCTGAACGACGTGGTCGCCACCGAGGTGGTCTGCTGGCTGCGCTACACGCGGCACGCCATCTCGGCCACCGGCATCGACCGGGCCCAGGTGGCGGCCGAGTTCACCGAGCACGCCGCCGAGGAGATGCAGCACGCGCTGCGGGCCGCCGGACGCATCGCGCAGCTCGGCGGCGAGCCCGACTTCGACCCCAGCACCCTCGCCAGTCGTGCCCACACCGACTACACCACGCCGGACGAGAAGGACCTCACGGCGATGCTGGAGCACAACCTACTGGCCGAACGCATCGTCATCTCCACCTACCAGGAGATCGCCCGCTGGCTCGGGGACCACGACCCGACCACCCGCCGCCTCATCGAGTCCATCCTCGAAGAGGAGGAGGAGCACGCCGACGACCTCACCGACCTGCTCGCCATCTGATTCCCGGCCGGCGGGCCGCCCCGGTGGATTGGCCGGCCCGCCGACGGACAGACGCACAGCATGGAACGGCCGACGGCGGTCGTGCGATCCGGGGAGACTGCGATGATCAAGATCCTCTACAAGCCGCTCGGGCTCCTGTTCGGCGTTCTCGGCGGGCTGATCGCGGGGGCCCTGTTCCGGCGCCTGTGGGCGCTCCTCGGACACGAGGAGGACGCTCCGGAGGCCACCGACCAGGAGCGCACCTGGCGGGAGGTGCTGACCGCGGCCGCCCTGCAGGGAGCGCTGTTCGCCCTCGTGAAGGCGGCGGTGGACCGCGGCGGCGCGGTCGGCACCCGCCGCCTGACCGGCACCTGGCCGGACTGACCCGCGGCCCGGCGAAGCCGCCCGGGCACGGGCCGCCGGCGACACAGGAGGGCAGACCCATGAAGGAGTTCGACCGCGAGCGGGCCCACCGGAAGTCCGAGGACCTCTCCCACCTCAACGACGAGGTGGACGAGAAGAACACCGAGCACATCGATCGGGCCCGCCAGGGTCCGGGCGACGGCGGTGACCGCTCCGACGGCGGTGACCGCTCCGAGGACGGGGACGGCGACGCCGCCGAGCAGGCGTCGCGGCGGAGCGTCTGATCCGACCGCCCCCGGTCCGGCCCTATCGGGCAGGGCCGGGGGCGGTCGGCATGTTAGGGCCGCGGTGGGCCGGGTAGACGAGGCCCAGCGAGGGGAGGGCACGGGGGCCGAACGGACCGAAGGGACTCCCGACATGCTGCTGCTCGGACTTCTGCTGATGGCCGCCGCCGGCGCGTTCACCGGCCTGCTGATCGCGGACAACCTCAATGGCGGGCCCGACTACCAGGTCTCCGTCCTCGGATCCGACCTGGTGACGCTCAACAGCCTGGCGATCTTCCTCGCCGGGGTGGCGCTCGCCCTGCTCTTCTGCCTCGGACTGGCCCTGATCGTCCTCGCCCGGCGGACCCGCCCGGTGCGGCTCGGCGCCCACCGCAGGGGCCGCCCGGAGGGCTACCCCGCTCCCGTCGAACCCGTTCCCTCGCGGCCGGTCGCGCCCGCGACGCCCGTCCAGCGCGACGACCCCCGCCGACCGGCCGACCCGGCCGGCCGACCCGAGCCCCAGACCTACGCGCTCGACCCGCAGGCCCTCACACAGGAGCAGCAGGCCTACCCGCCCGAGCCGCAGACCTACGCGCGCGACCCGCGAGCCGCCGCGCCCGAACAGCCGCAGGAGGAGGAGCGGACCGCCGAGCCCGGACGGGGCGGCCGGATCCGGCACCTCTTCGGCCACTGACCGCGTCGTGGTGATCCACGGCAGGCCACGATCCGCAGGTTAGCCGGCCCGCATCGCGGGCACCCGCACCGGCGGACGTGAACGGCTATGCGAGGAGACAGACGCGATGGAGCGGCGGGACCAGGTGGCGTTGGCCGGAGTCGACGGCGGCACCGGCGGTACGGGCAGCCACGGTCGCGAACTGGTGGCTCTGGTGCGACGGCTCGGGCTCGGGCTGCGCAGCCGGGGCTGGGAGATGGTGCGCGGGGTACGCCCGCGCACGGTGCTGGGCCTGGGGCTGGCCTCGCTCGCCCTGCTGGCGGTCGGGTTGCTGCCCGCACCGGCGACGGTCTTCTGGGTGTTCACCGGCGGCTGGGCGCTGATCCTCGCGGCGTCCTTCGCCGTGCTGCGCCTGTGCGCCGAGGGCTACCGGAGCGGACGGTGAACGCCCTGCCGCGGTCCCGCGGCCCGCTCTCCGAGGCGGTGCTCGACCTCGTCACCGCCGGACCGCCCGCTGCGGGGCGGCTCCTGACCGAACCGGGCCCGCTCACCGACCCGTGGGGCGAGGACCACCAGCTCGCCCTCCACCTCTGCTACGAACTCCACGACCGGGGCCTGTCGGGCGTCGACCCCGAGTGGGAGTGGGATCCCGGCCTGCTCGCCCTCCGCCGCGACCTGGAGCGGGCCTTCCTGGCGGCTGTGCGCGCCGAGGTGGAGCCCGTACGGCCGCTGCCGGAGGCGCTGGAGAGCCTGCTGATCGAGCCGCCGGACGGCTCCGGGCCCTCGCACTTCCTGCTCGCCGAGGGCGAGCGCTGGCAGGCCCGTGAGTACCTGGTGCACCGCTCGGTCTACCACCTCAAGGAGGCCGACCCGCAGCTGTGGCTGGTGCCCCGGGTGCACGGTCCGGCGCAGGCGGTCCTGATGGCGATCGCCTACGACGAGTACGGCGCCGGGCGCCCGGACCGCGCGCACGCGCTGCTGTTCGCGCGGATGATGGCCGACCTGGGCCTCGACCCCGAGTACGGCCACTACATCGACCTGGTCCCCGCGCCCGCGCTGGCCGTGGTCAACCTGATGATGCTCTTCGGCCTGCACCGGGCGCTGCGCGGCGCGGGGGTCGGCCACTTCGCGGCCCTGGAGGTCACCTCCTCGCCCGGCTCGGCCCGGCTCGCCACCGCGCTGGAGCGGCTCGGCGCGGGGCCGGACGGCACGCTCTTCTACCGCGAGCACATCGAGGCGGACGCCGTCCACGAGCAACTGGTGCGGCGTGGCGTGGTCGAGGAACTGGTCTCCGCCGAGCCCGGGTTGGCGGCCGACATCGCCTTCGGGGTGGCCGCCGCAGGCGCGGTCGACGACCGGTTCGCCGCCCATCTGCTCGACCACTGGCGGGCCGGCCGCAGCTCACTGCGCTCACCCCTGCCCGACTCGCCCCTGCCCGGCGGCGTCGGCGCGGCCCCCTCCCGCGGCTGAGCCGGTCCCGGCCGGGGAGCGCGCCGCCGTCGCTGGCTGGTGTCGCAGAACGGGTAGCGGCGGCTCCGCCGGCAGGCGCAGAGCGCCACCACCGGCCGCTCCGAGCGCCGCACGGTGCCGTCCGGCAGTGTGACCTCGACGGGGCCCTCGACCAGCAGCGGCCCGCCCGCCACGACCGTCACCCGGGTGAAGTCGGCCGCGCGCGGCTCACCGCTGCCGGACACCGCGCACCACCGCCAAGCCCTCCGCGCGGTCGCCGGGCGCGATCAGCCCCAGCCGTTCGAACAGGCCGGCGCGCCAGGCGGCCGCGACGGCGCGGCCCGACAGGTCCACGGCGGTGACCCGGGCGCCGGACCCGGCGGCGGCCAGTGCCACCGCCCCCGTGCCGGTCCCGACGTCGAGTACCCGGCTGGTGGGGCCCAGCGGCTCGTGGCGCAGGCTGGAGATGAGCCGTTCGGTGTCGCCCTGGGGCGGATAGACGCCCGGCGGTCTGATCAACAGCATGCCGGGCGGCCGCCCGGCATGCTGTTGATCAGACCGCCGGCCGCTCGGCCTACCGTTGTCCCCCGTCCTCCGGGGGCGCCTGCTCCTCCTCCTCCTCCTCGGGCCAGGTGCTGGTGTCACGCGGGGTGACGTAGGGCTCCCGGTCCTTGGGGAAGCCACCGACGATGGCCCGCTGACGGGAGAGCTCGGCATCGAACTCCAGGCCGAGCAGGATCGCGAGATTGGACAGCCAGAGCCAGACCAGGAAGACGATCACGCCGGCGAGCGTGCCGTACGTCCGGTTGTAGGACGAGAAGTTGGCGACGTACACGGCGAAGCCCGCCGAGGCGGCCAGCCAGATCAGCACCGACAGGACGCTGCCGGGGGTGACCCAGCGGAAGCCGCGGCCGCGGACGTTGGGCGCGGCCCAGTACAGGACCGCGATCATCAGGATCACCAGCACCACCAGGACGGGCCACTTGGCGTAGGACCACACCCGTAGCGCGGTGCTGCCCAGCCCGAGCGCGTGGCCGACCCGGTCCGCGATCGGCCCGGTGAAGACCACGATGACCGCGCTCGCGGCGAGCAGCACCATGAGGAGGAGGGTCAGCCCCAACCGCAGCGGCGTGACCTTCCAGATCGGGCGCCCCTCGGCGATGTCGTAGACGGCGTTGGCGGCACGGATGAAGGCGCCGACGTACCCGGAGGCCGCCCAGAGCGCGGCCACCAGGCCCAGCACGGCGAGGACCGAGCTCGGGCCGCTGTTGTCCCTGAGCTGGTCGACGGCGTTGCGCAGGATGTCCCGGGCCGGGCCCGGTGTGAGGTGCTGGAGGTTGTCGAGGATCGCGTCGGTCGCGGAGCGGCCGATCACACCCAGCATCGCCACCAGGACGAGCAGGGCGGGGAAGATCGCCAGCACCCCGTAGTAGGTGAGCGCCGCCGCCCGGTCGGGGAGCTCGTCCGCGAGGAACTCCCCGCCGGTGCGGCGCACGACGGCCCGCCACGAGCGGCGGGGCAGATCGGACGGGCTCCGCGGGGCGGCGGGGGCGCTGTCCGGTCCGGTCGGCTCGGGGCCGGTGTCCGGTCCGGAACGGCCGGTCGGCCCGGGCGGGGGAGGGGTCTCGGGGCCGTCGGACGGGTGGGTGGGCTCGGGCGCGGGTTCCATGCGGCGCGCCTGCCCCGGACCGGCCGCCTCAACCGCTGCGGCCGCCCGCCGGTGTCGGCGGCTGCGGCGCGTGCGGGAAGCCCTGCTACCGGACCGGTTCCCTCCCGGCCGGGGGGCATGGCCCGCCCCTGCCTGGGCAGGTTCTCTGAGCACGGCAGGTGGCCGGCTCCACGAGCCGGCGATCGTGCGTGGCCCTCGTCCTGCCTCGTGGCCCCGTCTCCTGACCGACTCCGACTGGCCTCCTTCCTACTGGCCCTCCTCCTGTTCCTACTGGCCCTCTTTGCGACTGGAGAGACCGATGGCGATGACCGGCTCCGCCCCCGGGGACTCCCCGCTCACCTTCGGTGTCGAGGAGGAATTCCTGCTGGCCGACACCCGCAGCCGGGCCGCCGCGCCCCGGGCGGCCGAGGTCATCGCCGACGCGCGGCCGGTCCTGGGCCCACGCGTGCAGGGTGAGTTCTTCGCGAGCCAGCTGGAGATCCGTACCGACCCGGCGTCGACCTCCGCCGGCCTCCGCGCGCAACTGGCGTCCGGCCGGCAAGCGGTGGCGGCCGCCGCGGCCCGGCACGACTGCCTGCTGGTGGCGTCGGCCACGGCGCTGCTCACCCGCCACCCGCTGCCGATCACCGACGCCCCCCGGTACCGGGAGATCGCCCGGCATGTCGGCCCGCTCGCGACCGGCGCCGACGGCGGAGGCGAGCTGAGCGGCCTCCACGTGCACCTCGGCACCTTCGACCGGGCCGAGGCGCTCCGGCTGAGCCACCGCCTGCGCCCGTGGCTGCCGGTGCTCCAGGCGCTCATGGTCAACTCCCCCTTCGCCGACGGCCGGGACCGCAACTGCGCCAGCTGGCGCGCCCTGCAGTACGGGCAGTGGCCCACCGTCGGCCCCGCGCCGGTGCTCGACGAGCGGGGCTACGACGCGCTCGCCGACCGGCTGGTCACCGAAGGCACCGTCCTGGACCGGCGGATGATCTACTGGTACGCGCGTCCGTCGGAGCACCTGCCGACCCTGGAGATCCGGGTCGCCGACGTCAACGCCGACCTCGACGCCACCCTGTTGTTCGCCGTGCTGCTGCGCGGCCTCGCGAGCTCGCTGCTGTACGAGGCCGAGCGGGGCGCCCCGGCACCGGACGTCACCGACGCCCAGCTGGCCGCGGCCCACCGGCAGGCCGCCCTGCACGGCCTGCGGGGGACGGGCGTCGACCCGTCCGGAACGTCCCGCCCGATGATCCAGCTGCTCCACCTGCTGCTGCGGCGCAGCACCCCCGGCCTGGAGGCCCACGGTGACCTCGCGGAGGCCCGCTCACTGCTCGGCGCCGTCCTCGCCAACGGCACCGGAGCCGAACGGCAGCGTGTCTTCCACCGCCGCCACGGCTCGCTCCACCACGTGGTGGACGGCCTCGCCGCCCTGACCACCCGCGCCTGAGGGGCCCGGCCCCGCAGGCCCGGAGAGCCTCGGGGAAGCCCCGCCGGGGCGTCCGCCAGCCTGCTCCCGGGCGTCTGGCAGGACGACGTCAGCGTCGGCGGTAGGTTCTCCTCGGTGACCTTGAGGGAGACAGAGGGCCTGACGTCCATGACGGACGGGGCGCGGACCCGCTGGACAGTGCTGGGCGACACGACTCGGACGCCGCCCGTGGTCATGCTCCACGGGGGCCCGGGCCTTCCGGACCAGCTGTGCGAACGCGCCAGGCCGGACCGGAGGACAGGCCCGGATGGCCGGTCAGTGCCGGAGCTTGTGCCAGGTGCGGCGGGCGGTGGCGAGTTGCTCTCCGGTCCCGGCGCGTTGGAGGGCGTACAGCAGGCCGTAGCCGAAGGTGCGCTGGCCGGCGTCGCCTGCGGCGGCCGCCACCGGGAGGAGCGCCTGTTCGGCGACGACGCCGTCCTGATGGGCGCCGAGGGCCTTCTGGATCCGCTTCATGCGCTTGCCGAAGCGCCGGCCGGCCGTACCGGCCAGCGGCGACAGGCTCTCCGCGGTGTAGCGGGCGCGCTTGGCCGCCTTGCGGGCGCGGTGCAGCGCCTGGTCACGGTCGGTACCGGCGGGCAGGTCCAGCGCGCCGCGCAGCCGTCGCCCGGTACGCCGCTGCTCGCGCTTCAGCGCGCGGCGGGCCTGCCCGGCGCCCCGCTCGGCGCGTGCCCGCAGGGGCGGCGCCGCGGCGAATTCGTCGAGGGCGTCGAGCAGCGCGTAGTACCGGCGCCCGTCCATCGCGTGGACGGCGGCGCGGTGGGCGCGGGCGTAGCGGTGGTCGAACCAGGCGGAGATCCGCTCGGCGACCTCCCCGGGCCGGGCCACCGGCGGCAGGTCCCCCGCCTGAGTGCCGAGCCGTTCGCCGAGGACTTCGGCGTCCCGGGCCTTCCCCAGCACCTTCCCGAGCCAGCGCAGTTCCTCGGCGAGGTGGTCGGTGGTGGCGCGGTCCAGCAGGCGGCGGTGCGCGGTGAGCACGCTGCGCAGCCGGCGGACGCTCACCCGCATCCGGTGCACCGAGTCGGGCCGGTCCAGGCGGACGGCCGGGTCGAGGTCGTGGAGTGTCGCCGTCTGCTCCCGCAGGTAGGCGGTGAGGACGGCGCCGACCGACCCGGCGGGCGGCGCGGCGGGCCGCCGGTCCGGCGGCAGGCGGTCGGCCAGCAGCCGGCCGAGCTTCGACGGCGCGGCCGTCCGGCGGAGTCCGTCCTCGCGCAGCCGGCGATCGACCGCGTCGAGGAGGTCGGGCCCGCCGTCGACCAGTTCCACCTCGGTCTCGGTCCAGGTGACGAGTTCGGTGCGCGGCCCGGACCCGTCGGGCCGGGCCGCCGCCTGCGGGCCCCGGGGCCGGCTCCCGTCGAGGTCCTGGCCCTCGTCGAGGTTCTGGCCCTCGTCGAGGAGCCGGCCCGGGTCGAGGATCTGGGCGGACACCTCGTCCTGGGCCAGTTCGGCCAGGGTGCGGTGGCCGGCGTCGAGCAGCAGGGTCCGGTCCCGGCGGGTGCGCAGGTGGGCGACCGGCGCCAGCCGGCTGCCCCGGGCGGCGCCGCGGGTGCGGGTCACCAGCTCCTCCGGCGGCCGGCGGGCCGTCCCCGCTTCGAGCGGAAGCCGCAGCTCGGTGCGGTGCCCGTCGGGGTGCGGGATCTTGAGGTGCCAGCCCGCGTCGTGCCCGCCGGTCCGCCTGCGCACGGTGATGCCGCCGCGCAGGAGCCGCAGGTCGGGCGTGTCGTAGTAGACCGCGTCCAGGATCTCCGCGGTGCCGGCTGCGATCTCGGCCACGCCCGGCAGCCCGTCGGGGGCCAGCGCCCGGCTCGGGGCTCCGTCGTAGCTCTGTTCGGTCTCCTCGTGGACAGTCGCCATGGAGGTCGCCTGCCCGGATCGGGCGCACTCAATCGCGCGGCCCGTGGTCCGGAGGCCCTGTCCGGACCCGCCGGATACAGACCCGCCGCGGCCCGCCTGCGAGCCCGGGCGCCCCGAGTGGTGGCGGCCTGCCGAAACCGGCGGTGCGCGGCGGCCCGCCGGTGCTAGCGTCGCGCCATGTCCAAGGCTGAGATCGACACGCTGACCGCCGAGTTCTTCGGGTCCTTCGACAACCGGGAGGGCCGGGTCGCCGATGTCGCCCGGGTCCGCCGGCTGATGATCCCGGGCGGCGTGATCGTCCTGACCGGTCCGGCGTTCACGGTGTACACCGTGGAGGAGTTCGTCGAGCCCCGCGAGCGGCTGCTGACCGAGGGCCGGCTGGTCGAGTTCTCCGAGTGGGAGGTCTCCGAACACACCGAGATAGCGGGCGACATCGCGTCACGGTTCGGCGAGTACCGCAAGTCCGGGATCCTGGACGGCGAGCCCTTCGAGGGCGGCGGCACCAAGACCATCCAGTTCGTCCGGACCCCGGAGGGCTGGCGGATCGCGGCGTTCTCCTGGTTCGACGCGGTCTGAGCGCGGTGGTGGTCCCAGTAAGGGGACGGCCCGCGCGCGGGGGCGGCCGGACCAGGACCGCCGTGGTAGGGCCCGAGGGCGTCAGGAGACCGCCTTGAGCCGGCGGCCGGACCGCGCCTTGCCGACGGCCTCCTGCAACTCCTCACGGTTCATGGTGGAGCGGTGGGGGATGTCCAGCTCGGTGGCCAGCTTGTAGAGCCCGGCCTTGGTGAGTTCGGACAGCTCCGACGCCTCGGCCGCGCCGGCGGGCTTCGAGGTGGAGCCGCCGGAGGCGGTGCTCCTCTTTCCACCGGTCTTCTTTCCACCGGTCTTCGCGGGAGCCCGGTCCTGACCGGAGGACGCGGTGCTCCGGGAGGACTTCTTCGTCGCCTCCGCGGAGTCGCCCTTGCCGGCGCTGTCGAGGCTGCGGCGCAGGGCGTCCATGAGGTCGATGACGTTGGTGGCCTCGGGGGCCGGGCCGCTGGACACGGCGATCTCGCGGCCGGCGAGCTTGTCCTCGATGAGCTGTTTGACCTGGTCCTCGTAGGTGTCGTGCCACTCGCCCGGGTCCCAGTCGACGGCGAGCATGCCGATGAGCTGCTCGGCGGTCTTGATCTCCTGGGTGGACAGCTCGACCTTCTCGGGGAGGTCGTCGATCTCCCGGCGCGGGTCGCGGACCTCGTCGGCGAAGTGCATGGTGTGCAGTTCCAGTAGGCCGTTCTCGGAGCGGATGGCGGTCAGGTACTCCTTGCCGCGCATCGCGAACATCGCCAGTCCGACCTTGCCCGCGTGGTCGAGGGACTCCACGAGGAGGGCGTAGACCTTCTGGTACTCCTTGCCCTTGGGGCCGAGGTAGTAGGTCTTGTCGAAGAAGATCGGGTCCACCTCGGCGAGGTCGACGAAGCCGGCGATGTCGATGGTGCGTGAGCGGCCGGGGGAGATCTGCTCCAGCTCGTCCGGCTCCACGACGACGTACTCGCCCTCGGCGACCGGGTAGCCCTTCACGATCTCGCCGAAGTCGACCTCCTTGCCGGTGCGCTCGTTGACCCGCTTGTTGCGGACGCGGTCCGAGGTGCCGCGCTGCAGCTGGTGGAAGCGCACGTCGTGGGACTGCGTCGCGGTGTACAGGGAGACGGGCACGGTGACCAGGCCGAAGGTCAGGACTCCGGTCCACACGGGTCGGGCCATGGCGGCTGTCCTCTCTCGCCCCCGTCGGCGGCCCGCCGGCGTCCGCGCCGGACCGCTGCTCCGCGTGCGGTGACGGGCCTGCGGGCGCCGCCGCCTACTGGGCCCCGCTCGGAGGCACGACGACGCCCTACCTGGTGTGTGGACAGCCGCTCACCTGCTCAAACCCCGACGGGACAGGTATGACGGGCCGTGTTCGATCCCGCTGCCCAGCGTGCTCACTCCTCGTCGGGCACGATGTGCATGGCCGCCTCCTCGGCGCCCGCGGCGCCGCCGTCGATGCCGACGTCGGAGGCGAACATGCCCTTGGTGGTGTGCGCGTGAGCCCCCTCGTCCGGTGCGACGAGCCGTCCCGCCCGACGGTCGCCGGCCTCGGCGTCCAGCAGCTCGCCCTCCCCGCCCGGCAGGTCGCCGATGCCGTCGCCCTCGCCGTCGGCGACCTCGGGCAGCTCCCGGGCCAGCCGCGCGTCCAGGCTCTCGCCCTCGCGCTGTTCCGCCGGGGTGGTTCCCGCGCCGGTCACGCCGAGCGGCTTCTCCGGCGGTGAGTACCCCTCGTCGAGGATGTCGTCGTACGTGCGCTCGTCCAGTGCGTCCTGGAGGTCGAGCGGCGTCGCGTCCTCCTGCTCGTCGTCGCCGCCGACGGGCTGGTAGACGTCGTCACCCCTGCTGTGGTCAACCATGAACAACTCCTGACTCCTGTGGTCCGGGGCTGGGAACCGGACGCGCCGGCTGCCCGGGGCGCCCACCCCCTGGTGCGAAGTGGGGCGCGCGCCCCGGTCTGAGCCCCTGTCAGGGCGCCTGGGTGTCCGCCGCCGGCGGCTCGGGCTCCTCGTCGTCGCCGTCCTCCGCCTTGGCGCGGACGTCCGCCGGGGTGGGGGCCACGATCGAGCGCTCCTCGGCGGACCGCTCGCGGGTCTCCTTGTCCGGCTCCTCGGTGTCGTCGGGTGTGGTCATGGCCGCGGTCCTCTCTTCGGTGTGTCCGACAGCAGTACCAAGCGCTTGCCCGGAGTGCCTGCTCCCACGCCGGGTGTGATCCCGCTCAAGCGAGCTAGATGGTCAAGGTGTTGTTAGAAGCTATCACTAACACTATTGACCCTCAGGGTCGTTCTGCGTTACAACTTCTAACGAACACGTGAGCATCTATCTATCTCAGCCTGGCATGCGTGGTGCCGCCGTGCACTCCGCCGATCCAAGGAGACCATCATGGCCGCCACGGTCCAGTCGCCTTACGCCCGCGAAGACCGGCACGAAGGTCGGCAAGAAGACCGGCGCGAAGGTCGGCGTGGAGGCCGGCCCGTCCCGAGGTCGGTGACGTTCGCCGCCTGGGCGGTTCCGCTGCTGGTGGTGGGCCAGTTCGCGCTGCTCGCCGTCCTCCCGGTGGTGCTCGCCCTCGTCGGCGCCCTCCGGTCCGTCCGTGACCGGGCGGTGCGGCGGGCGGTGTTCCTGCTCGCCGCCGCGTACGCCGCCCCACTGGTGGTGTGGCTGGTCCGGCCCGACGGGGCGCAGAGCCTGTCCAAGGACATGCACCCCGGGTTCGCCGGGCTGATCGTGGCGGCGTCCGCCGTCCTCCTCGCCACCCTCCACCGGGCCCGGAAGCAGCGCCGCCCCGGCCGGTGAAGCGCTCCACCGAACACCGCCCGCCGCGCCGGGCCCGATGCCCGCCGCGCACCCGATGGGCCATGTCCGCCTTACGACCGATCAAGGGAACCCCATGTCCGGCATTCGCAGCACCTGCCTCCGTGCCGCCCTGTGCACCGTCCCGCTCGTCGTCGGCCTGCTCGGCGCGGCCGCCCTGCCCGCCGGGGCCGCCACCGGGCCCGGCTCCCGGCCCGGTGCGTCCCTGACCTGCGGCGGGAAGGGCGTCGACCCCGACGCACTCGTCCGTCACCGGACCGAGACCATGATCCACGCGCCGCTGGGCGTCGTCTGGAAGCTGCAGACCGACGTGGAGCGCTGGCCGGCCTGGCAGCCCCCCGTCACGACGGCGGACCGCCTCGACGACGGCCCGCTCCGCAGGGGTTCGGCCTTCCGGTGGACGACGCCGGTGCCCCCGAACCCCTCGACCCCCGCCACCAGTCTGGTGATCACCTCGACCGTCGAGCAGCTCAAGCGCGACTCCTGCATCCGCTGGACCGGCCCAGCGATCGGTGCGGGCCTGCACATCGACGGCGTCCACGTGTGGAACTTCGTCAAGGTCAGGGGCGGTGTCCTGGTGCGCACCGAGGAGACCCACACCGGGCCCGAGGTCGATGCGAACGTGCCCGCCGCGACCGAGATCCTCGCGCAGGGCCTCGAATCCTGGCTGCGCGACCTGAAGAGCACCGCCGAGGCCCGAGCGCACGGCCTGTCGTCCTGAGCGGCCGTACGAGCTCGGCCGTACTGAGCCTGCCGGCGAACCGTCGTCCCGCCCGCGCTCCGGCGCGGGCCGGACGGCGGTCGCGTGTCCGGCCCCGGCGGTCACGAGAGCCCCGGGACCTTGCTCGCAGCCGCTCACCGACAGATTCTCTTGTCTTGACAAAGAATTCTGTCGGAAGCATTCTGGAGGGGTGCTGGACGTCGCTGTGATCGAAGAACCCGCCGCGGCCGAGGCTTCCCTGGACCCGATCCGGTCCCGGATCCTCGCCGCCCTGGCCGAGCCCGGCTCGGCCACCATGCTGGCCGGCCGCCTCGGGCTGCCCCGGCAGAAGGTCAACTACCACCTGAAGGAGCTGGAGCGTCACGGGCTCGTCGAACTCGCCGAGGAACGGCGTAAGGGCAACGTCACCGAACGGGTGTACCGCGCCACCGCCGCCTCCTACGTGATCTCCCCGCTCGCCCTGGCCGCCGTGCGCCCGGACCCGGCCCGCTCGCCCGACCAGCTCTCGGCCCGTTGGTTGCTGGCCCTGGGGTCACGGCTGGTCCAGGAGGTCGGGCAACTGCTGACCGGCGCCTCCCGGGCCGGCCGGCGGGTCGCCTCCTTCGGCATCGACGCGGAGGTGCGGTTCGCCTCGGCGGCCGACCGGGCGGCCTTCGCCGAGGAACTGTCCCGGACGGTGGCCGCCCTCGTCGGCCGCTATCACGACGAGAGCGCGCCGGGCGGCCGGACCCACCGGGTGGTCGTCGGGCTGCACCAGATCCCCGACCCGGCCGGGCCGCCGGGCGCCACCGGCGCGCCCCCGGCGACGAACTCCGAAGCGGCGGAGGAGGACCGACGATGACGCACCCGTTCGAGATCGAGCTGGAGACCACGCTGCCGGCGAGCCCTGAACAGGTCTGGGAGGCGATCGCCACCGGCCCGGGGATCGACTCCTGGTTCATGGGCCGCAACGAGGTGGAACCGCGTGAGGGCGGCACGGCGGCCATGGAGACCGGCGGCCACCGGGAGGAGGCCCTGATCACCGCCTACGAACCCGGCAAGCGGCTGGCCACCCGCACGTCACCCGGCGAGGACGGCCGCTTCATGGCCTTCGAGTACCTCATCGAAGGCCGTGGCGGCGCCGCCACCGTCCTGCGCGTCGTCCACAGCGGCCTCCTCGGCGACGACTGGCAGGACGAGTACGACGCGCTGCGCCGCGGCTGGCCCTTCCACCTGGGCACGCTGGCCCAGTACCTGACCCACTTCGCCGCCCGCACGGCCGTCCCGGTGTTCGCCGCGGCGCCGACCGGCCGGCGGACGGCGCAGGACGTCCGGGCGGCCCTCGCCGGCGCCCTGTCGCTGCCCACCCCGGTGACCGTCGGCGCCCGGGCGCAGGCCGAGCCGGCCGGCCTGCCGCCGCTGGACGGCGAGGTGGTCTGGGCCGACGACGAACGCTTCGGACTGCGCACGGCGGACGGCCTCTACACCTTCCACCACGGCGCCGGAACGGCGTTGATGTTCCACCACCTGTTCGGAGCGGACACCGACGGAGCCGAGGACGCCTGGCAGCGGTGGCTCGTACGAGTACTCGGCTGACCGCCGCCCGGATATCCCGACCACACCCGAGAACGACACCGAGGACCACCATGCGCACTCTCATCAGCACCGCGTTCGTCTCCCTCGACGGAGTCGTCGAGGCGCCGGGCGGCGAGCCCGGCTACCGCAACTCCGGATGGACCTTCAAGGACGTCGAGTTCCTCCCCGAAGCCTTCGAGATCAAGGGGCGCGAGCAGGAGGAGTCCACCGCCATCCTGCTCGGCCGCACCAGCTACGAGGCCTTCAGCCCCGTCTGGCCGGACATGGCGGAGTTCGCCCGCTACCGGACGATGCCGAAGTACGTCGTCTCGACCACGCTCACCGAGGACAAGCTGGTCACGAACTGGGGCGAGACCAGCATCCTGCGCTCGCTGGACGAGGTCGCCGCGCTCAAGGAGACCGAGGGCGGCCCGATCATCGTCCACGGCAGCGCCACCCTGAACCACGGCCTCTCCGACGCCGGCCTGATCGACCGCTACCACCTGCTCGTCTACCCGCTGCTGCTCGGCGCCGGCAAGCGCCTGTTCAGCACCACGGACAAGGACGCGCAGAAGCTGCAGCTCGTCGAGCACGAGGTCTACTCCAACGGCCTCCAGAAGCAGATCCTCGACGTCCTCCACTGACCGGCCACCCCCACCCGGCCCGCGCCGCCCCCCACCCCGTCCCGCCCGGCGGTCCTTGCCGGGCGGGACGGGGTGGACCCCGGGGGCTACCAGGGGACGGCTTCGCCGTGGAGGTCCAGGAACTGGAGGCCGGGGGTGCCGGCCTGGGCTTCGAGGACGTCGACGACGGCGGGGATGCTCTCCCGGGGGTCGAGCGGCGCGTCGAAGCCGCCGAGTTCCGTCCGGTTGTGGCCGGGGTCGATGAGCAGCTTGGTCCGGCCGTCGCCGGCCTGGCGGGTGGCGTAGCTGCGCATCAGCTGGTTCAGGGCGGCCTTGCTGGCCTTGTAGAGCTCGTAGCCCTCCTCGGTGTTCCGGGTGATGCTGCCCTGGTCGGAGGACATGACGGCGACCGTGCCGCCGGGTACGACGAGGTGGTGGAGGGCGGCGAGGGCGCGCAGTGGGCTCAGCGCGTTGGTGATCATCACCTCGGTGAACTCGTGGGTCGGGACCTCGTCGATCGGCAGGTTGCTCAGGTTGATCGCGGCGTTGACGAAGAGCAGGTCGAGCCGGCGGCCGTCCAGGCGCTCGCGCAGGGCGGACAGCTCTCGCGGGCTGGTCATCTCCAACGACTCGATCCGCAGCCGGCCGTTCCGGGCGTCGGCGATCGCCCGCAGTCCGGCGCTGTCCCGGCGGGTGGTGGCGATCACCTGCCAGTCGCGTCGGGCGAGTTCGTCGGCGAGGACGAGCCCCAGGCCCCGGGAGGCTCCGACGACGAGGGCCCGGCGGGCGGATGCGGTGGGTGTGGCGGACACAGGCGCTCCCTGATGCTTGGGAGGCTCAACCTAGACGAGTCGTTGCGTCTAGACAACAGGGTTCGGGCCGGTCCCGGTACTGTGTCCCGCATGCCCGCCACGAGCTCCGCGCCCCGCAGACCCCACTCCGGCAACCGGCGCGACGAGACCGCACGTCAGGCCGTGCTCCACGCCGCGGACGACCTGCTGGTCGAGCACGGGTTCGGCGCGCTCACCATCGAGGCGATCGCGCGCCGCGCCGGGGTCGCCAAGCAGACGATCTACCGCTGGTGGCCCTCCAAGGTCGAGATCCTGCTCGACACGCTCATCGAGGACACCGAGAAGCAGCTCCCCGTCCCGACCGAGGAGGCGCCCACGGCGGAGACCGTCCGCGCCTACCTGGCCCGGTTCGCGGAGTTCCTCGCCGTCGACCCGGCCGGCCGGGTCCTCCTCGCGCTGCTCGCCCAGGCGCAGCATGATCCCGGGACGGCCGAGCGCCTCCAGGAGCGCTACCTCGGCCCTCGCCGCGGTCGGGAGCGCGAGCTGGTCGTCCGCGGGATCGACGCGGGCGCGTTCTCGCCCGGACTCGGCCCTGACGCCGTCGTCGACGGCCTCGTGGGCCCGGTCGTCTACTGCGCCCTGACGGGGTCGCGCGTCTCCGCCGCCCTGGTGGACGCCCTCGTCCAGGACCTGCTGAGGCCCCGGGCGGGCTGAGTGCCCGCCCGACCGGGTCCGCCCGGGTGCTACGCCGGACCCTCCGGCCGCTGCCTCGGCCGCGCGGCCGCGTAACCGGCCGCGCTGCGGACCGCGGGGCCGACACCCGCCCGGAGCCCGGCCTTGTTCAACGAGCGCAGGGCCACGAGCAGGAAGCCGATGTCATCCAGCAGGATCGGGTCGGGCAGCAGGTCCACCGGGCTGATCAGATAGGCGATGGACGCCCAGAAGAGCACCTTCTTCGACATCGGGATCCCGGCCGAGCCCAGCAGCCTCCGGGCCCGGACCAGTTTGACCACCAGGACGACCGCCACCACCACGGTGACCGCGACGATCCCGCCGGCCACCCACCAGAACACGCTTCCGCCGTCCACCCCGGCCACCTTTCGCTCGAACCGACCACTCCGACCGTTCCCCAGGAACCTGCCCCGCTTTCCGCGGACCGTGCACACCACCGGGCGAACTCAAGCATCGCACCCGTGGTGCGGTCGCCGGGGCGGCCACCGATCCGGCGGCCCCGCGCACGGCAGGAGGACGCGCGGCATGAGGTGGCGCGGCGCGGGTAGGCGGGCGGTCGCGCACCACCTGAGCGGGCGGGGGAGACGTGACGAAAGAGCTGATCGACACGGAAGCCGGGGACGGGCCCCGGGGCGGTGCCCGGTGGGCCCTGGCGGCACGGCTGCGACGTCGCGACCGTCCGGCGCCGCCCGACCACGGGGAACCGCCGATCGATGAGTCGGACGGTGCGCAGGAGCGGGCGCCCGAGCGGCGGTCCTGGGCCTCGGCGGTCGGCCGGTGGCTCATCCTCCTCGCCGCCTTCCTCGCGATGGTCGGCTTCGCCGTCCTCCTGGCCCGCATCACGCTGGTGCCCGCGCCCGGGGCCGTGGGCCGGGTGCACAGCAACCTGCGCCCCGGCGACTCGCTGCGGCACTACCTGCTGCACGCCGTCACGCTGGACGCGCTGCGCCAGGTGGGCGGGAACGTGCTGCTCGGGGTGCCGTTCGGACTGCTGCTCCCGGTGCTGTGGCCGAGGGCGCGCGGCCTGTTCCGGGTGCTGATCAGGACGGCGGCGGTCATGGTGCTGGTCGAACTGGTCCAGGGCGCGCTCATCACCGGGCGGGCCTTCGACATCGACGACGTCATCCTCAACACCCTCGGCGCGCTGCTCGGCTACCTGGTGCTGGGGCGGCGGCTGGTCCGGACGGTCCACCCCGGGCCCCGGACGTACCTTCGCCAGGACAACAGCCCTGAGGGTCAAGGGAATTGACCAGGCCTCGGCCGGTTTGCCGCAGCTGCCACGGGCTAAGCGGTGGCCATGAGAGGAATGAATTCGGCCATCAGAGCAGCGGCCCACATCATCGCAGGCATTCTCGTCGTCTGGATCATCCTGGATCTGCTCAGCGCCAATCAGGGAAACACCGTCGTCGGCTGGTTCCACTCCGCGGCCGACTGGCTCGCCGCCTGGTCGCGCGGGCTCTTCACTGTCTCCAGTCAGACCGTCCAGATCCTGCTCGACTACGGCATCCCAGCGATCGTCTACGCGGCGATCGGGAACCTGGTCGCCCGCCGGGCCGTGGACTAGCGTCCGGCTCCGGATCACGAACCGCCGGGCGGCGCGGCGGCCTCCAGCCCGGCGATGCCGCCCGCCATGATCGTCCGCACGTGCTCGGTGATGTGCGCCGGGGGCCAGTCCCACCAGGCCACCGCCAGTAGGCGGGCGACGTCCTCGGCGCCGTAGCGGGTGCGGATGAGACGGGCCGGGTTGCCGCCGACGACGCCGTAGTCGGGCACGTCGCCGGTGACCACGGCGCCGGCGGCGACGATCGCGCCGTGGCCGATCCGCACGCCGGGCATCACCGTGGCGCCGTGGCCGAACCAGACGTCGTTGCCGACCACGGTGTCGCCCCGGTTCGGCAGCCCGGTGAGCAGGTCGAAGTGGTCGGCCCAGGAGCCGCCCATGGTGGGGAAGGGGAAGGTGGACGGGCCGTCCATCCGGTGGTTCGCGCCGTTCATGAGGAAGCGCACGCCCGTGCCCAGCGCGCAGAACTTGCCGATCACCAGCTTCTCCGGCCCGTAGTGGTACAGCACGTTGCGCGTCTCGAAGGCGGTCGGGTCGTCCGGGTCGTCGTAGTACGAGTACTCCCCGACCTCGATCAGCGGAGACTTCACCAGCGGTTTGAGTAGCACCACCCTCGGGTGCTCGGGCAGCGGGTGGAGGACCGTCGGGTCGGCGGGCGCGGCCATGGGGTGGGTCTCCTCGTCGGCAGGGGGTGTCCGCTCCATGATCGCGGAACGGTGCGTCCCGGAACCAGTCGTTTACCCCCTGCCGCCGTGGCGGCGGGCCCCCGGCCCACCGCGGTGGCGGCGCGGCGGAGGGCGCCGGCTACTGCGCGTTGAGGCTGGTGTGGTTCCACCAGCCCTGCCGGCCCGCCGTGAAGGTGACCGGTCGGCTGCCGATCCGGCCCTCGTACGAGCGGCCCTGGCTCAGCGGGCTCTGCTCGACGACGCCCTTCGGGTCGTTGATGGTCGGGATGGTGACGTCTCGGTGCTCCTGGTACCGGCAGACGTTGCCGGAGTCCGCGGGCTCCGCGAGGTCGGGGGTGGCTCCGGTGCACGACAGCCCGAGCCGGTCGGGCGGTGCTCCGGCGTGTGCCCACGGGCACGGGCGCATACGCGGGCGCGGGCGCTCCGGGGGAGCGCCCGCGCTCTTCGGGCTCCGTCCGCGCCGGCGGTCAGTCGGGCGGCTCGTCCTCGTTCTCGGCTCTGGTGGTCTCCGCGGCCGAGCCGTTCCGGTCGGTGGTCGGCCCTCCGGCCGGGGGCCGGCCCTCCTCGCCACCGGGCGCGGGGATATCGGGTGCCTCCGTGCCCTCGGCGGGCGGCAGGTCGGGCACCTTGGGCGCCGTGCGGGGGTCGCTCACGGCGGGCTCCTCTCGCTCCGTTGCAGCTCCCGGGCGTTCCGGGTCCCTGCGCGGGTGCCCACCGGGCGGTGCTCCATGCGTGCCCCGCCAAGGTTTCGGGCGCGGCCGGCCGCCTCCCGCCGGCCGCGACGGCCCCGCGTGGTCCGGCGACGCGGCCACCCCACCGGGCCCGACGGGCGCGGCGAAGCCGCGGACCCGGTCCGGGGCTTCGCCGTCGGCCGGGTGCCCGGCCCCGCGCACCGTCAGAGCGCGCTCCGCGCGCCGGTCACCAGGGCGGCCAGCAGGCAGCCGAAGCCGGCCGTCGCGGCGACCGTCCGCACGGTGTTCCAGCCCACCCAGCTGCTCTCGAAGGTCTCCCGCACGGCCGCCAGGTCCGGGATGCGGTCGAGCGAACCGGCCGCCGCCAGCTGATCGTTGAGCGGGACGTTCACCGCGCCCGTGACCACCAGCACCACCGTGTAGAGCACCGCCGCCGCGATCAGCCAGGGCAGCAGCCGCCGGTCGCCGCCGCGGAACTGCAGCACCGCGGCGAGCACGGTGAGCGCGAGCGCGCCGAGGAAGACCAGCATGAACCAGCCGTTCAGGATGGCCACGTTGATCCGCTGCATGGTCTCCACGAAGGTCCGGTCGTCGGCTTTGCCGAGCCCCGGCATGACGGAGCAGGAGAAGGCGAAGAACAGACCCGCGCTCAGTCCCATGGCCAGGGTCGCCGCCAGCAGTACCGCACTTCTGAATCCCGCCATCCCACACACTCCCCGTAGTGAACGCCCGCTGTCCGACACCGCCGAGTCAACCGCCCCGGCGGGTGCCCGCACCATCGCCGAGCCACTCGACCGCATACGCGGGCGTCCACACCCGGCGTCTACACTCGGGCGCCATGGACGCACTGGCCGGACTGCTGGCGGGGCCGAGGGCCCGGGGCGCCTTCCTGATCCGCTCGGTCCTCACCCCGCCCTGGGCGATCCGGGTCGAGGACCGGGCACCGCTCACCCTGATCACACCCGTGCGCGGCACCGCCTGGGTGCTGCCCGACCACGGTGCCGCCGTCCGGCTCGCCACCGGGGACGTGGCGATCGCCCGGGGCCCGGACGCGTACGTGCTCGCCGACACCCCCACCACCCCGCCCCGGGCGGTGATCCACCCCGACCAGAGTTCCAGCACCCCGGCCGGCGACGGGCTGTGCGAGACGATGGCGCTCGGTACCCGCACCTGGGGCGATGCCACCGACGGCCCGGACGTGCTGCTCAGCGGGACGTACCAGCTGCGCGGCGAGGTCAGCCGGGGCCTGCTGGAGGCGCTGCCCCCGCTCCTGGTGGTGACCGCGGACTCCTGGCACTCCCCGCTGATCGACCTGCTCGGCGAGGAGATCGGCAAGGACCTGCCGGGTCAGGACGCGGTACTGGACCGGCTGTTGGACCTGTTGCTGATCGCCACCCTGCGCACCTGGCTGGCCCGGCCCGAGTCCGACGCCCCGGCCTGGTATCGCGCCCACACCGACCCGCTGGTCGGTCACGCGCTGCGGCTGCTGCACGGCGACCTCGCCCACCCCTGGACGGTGGCGGGCCTGGCCGCCGAGGTCGGCGTCTCCCGGGCCGCGCTGGCCCGCCGGTTCGCCGAACTGGTCGGCGAGCCGCCGATGTCCTACCTCACCGGCCGGCGGCTGGCGCTGGCCGCCGACCTGCTGCACGACCCGGCCGCCACGCTCGGCTCCGTCGCCCACCGGGTCGGCTACGGCAGCCCGTTCGCCCTCTCCACCGCCTTCAAGCGGGTGCACGGCGTCAGCCCGCAGGAGCACCGCTCGGCCGGACCGGTCGCCGCTGGGGGCTGACCCCGGGGCGACCGGTCCGCGAGGTGCTCCCGCCGGCGCGGTGCTTCCGCTGACGCGGTGTTCAGGGACGCGCTGCTGCTCAGAGCGCGGTGGGCTCCAGGACCGGCGCCTGGTTCGCGGTGCCCGGGTCGGTGCCCTTGCCCCCCGCGGTGGGGCGCCGGGCCGGGAGCAGCAGGGCCGCCACACCGGCGAGTGCCACCGTCACGGAGCCGAGCACGACCGCCGGGTACAGGCCGTCGACGAAGCGCTGCGCGCTCTCGTAGCCGCCCTGGGCGGAGAAGACCGACGACATGACGGCCACGCCGAGCGCCCCGCCCACCTGGCGAAGCGCGCTGTTGGCCCCCGAGGCGATGCCCTGTTCCTGCGGGCGGACGCTGGACATGACCAGGTTGGAGGCGGGTGCGAAGAACAGGGCCATGCCGACGCCGCTGATGATCAGGGCCGGCAGCTGGGCGGCGTACGAGGTGTGCGGGGTGGCCACGGCCGCGATGTAGCCGAGGCCCACGGCCTGGAGGAACAGGCCGGCCGCCACCACCGGACGGCCGCCGAACCGGTCGGAGAGGATGCCGGCGAAGGGGGAGACGAGCATCGGCATGCCGGTCCAGGGCAGCATCCGCAGCCCGGCCTCGGTCGGCGAGTAGCCGAGGACGCCCTGCATGTACTGGCTGATCAGGAAGATCGAGCCGAACATGCCCAGGAACATCAGCAGGCTCGCGGCGTTGATCGCGGAGAAGGCGCGGGACCGGAAGAGCCGCATGGGGAGCATGGGGTTCCTGGCGCGGATGCCGTGCACCACGAAGGCGGCCAGCAGCGCGGTGCCCGCGACCAGGCCGGTCAGCACGGAGGAGTCGGTCCAGCCGTCGGAGGGGGCGCGCACCATGCCGTACACGATCCCGAAGAGGCCGCCGCTGACGAGGAGGGTGCCGGGGACGTCGAGCGTGGCGCCGTCGCCGTGGGACTCGGCGAGGCGGAGGCGGGCGAGCGGCAGGACGGCGAGGCCCAGCGGGACGTTCAGCCAGAAGATCCAGTGCCAGGAGACGTGTTCGGTGAGGCTGCCGCCGATGAGCGGGCCCAGGGCGACCCCGAGTCCGTTGATGGCCCCGAGGATGCCGTAGGCCATCCCGCGCTTCTCGGGGGGCACCGCGGCGCTGAGCAGGGTCAGGGTCAGCGGCATCATGACGGCCGCGCCGACGCCCTGGACGGCGCGTGCCGCGATCAGGGAGTCGATGCCGGGCGCGAGGGCCGCGGCGGCGGAGGCGACCGTGAAGACGGTCATACCGGCGAGGAAGAGCCGCCTGCGGCCGAACCGGTCACCGAGCGCCGCGCCGAACATCAGCAGGACCGCGAAGGTGAGCGTGTACGCGCTCACGATCCACTCCAGGCTGTCCAGCCCTCCTCCGAGGTCCTCGCGGATGGCGGGCAGGGCGGTGGTGACCACCAGGTTGTCGAGGGCCGACATGAATCCGGCGGTACCGGTGATCACGAGGGCCCAGGTGACACCCCCTCGGCGTGCCGTCTGCTGCTGTGACATTGCTTCCCCCCAGCGGTTGATGCGTGTTCTGGATGTAGTTATCGCTTACTAACTTTGCGGCCCGTGACAGACCCCGGATGCCGCGGCGGCGCGGGCCGCCCCGGCGGATCCGGCCGCGCCTACGCCCGCGCCTACGCCTCCGGCGGGACTACGACCTGGTCGAGGCGGATGCCCTCCCAGACCCGGTGTCCGGCCGGGAACCCCATGGCCATCAGGGTGTTGATGAGCATGCCGTAGGCCAGGAACCTCGTGGTCTCGTCGCCGTCGGCCTCCAGCGGGAGGTTCACGGCGTCCCAGAGCTGCGTCCAGGCGGCTCGGACGGTCTCGCCGAACCCGCTGTCCCCGTCCGCCTCGACGGAGGCCACGGCGATGTAGGTCTGCATCTGCATCTGGAGCTTCTCGGGGTCGTCCGCGATCAGCCGCATGTACGCCCTCGCCATGGCGCGCATGGCTTCCTGGCCCGCCAGACCCTTCGCGGCCTCCTCGAACACCCGGCCGGTGTCCTCGATGCAGCGGAGCGAGGCGGCGACGAAGATCGCCTTCTTGCTCGGGAAGAGCCGGAACAGGTAGGGCTGCGAGACGCCGACCCGCTTGGCGATCGCCTCCGTGGAGGTGCCGTGGTACCCGCGCCGCGCGAACTCGGCGATCGCCGCGCGGACCACGCTCTCGCGCCTGTCCTCTGCGCTCATCCTGACCATGCGGGCAAGTTAGTGGGTAATCACTAACTACGTCAACGGATCCGGTGCGGGGCGCCAGCCGTTCGAGCGTCCGAGCCGGTTGGACGGCGCCGCCGCTTACGTCTACATTCCTGTCGTCGTATGCGATGACCCGGAGCGCCGCACCTCGGCCCCCGGGAGAGTGCCGACACCACTGGGAAGGTGCACGTGAGCGCGATCACCGTCGGACAGGCCGTTGTCCTGGGAGTCGTGGAGGGGGTGACCGAGTTCCTGCCGATCTCCTCCACCGGCCATCTGAAGATCACCGAGGGGCTGATGGGCATCCCGGTCGACGACGCCTCCGTCGTCGGTTTCACCGCCGTCATCCAGGTCGGCGCCATCGCGGCCGTGCTGCTCTACTTCCTCAAGGACATCGTGCGGATCGTCTCCGCCTGGGGCCGCGGCCTGGTGAACCGCGAGGAGCGGTACCACCACGACTACAAGTTCGCCTGGTGGGTCGTCTTCGCGACGGTGCCGATCGTCGTGGTCGGCCTGGCCGCCAAGCCCCTGATCAAGGGCCCGCTGGCCTCGCTCTGGGTGGTGGCCGGCTCCCTGATCGTCGGCAGCGGCGTGATGTGGGCGGCCGACCAGATGGGCCGCCACAAGCGCGGCGAGGACGACACCGGCTTCAAGGACGCGATGATCGTCGGCTCCGCCCAGATCCTCGCGCTGCTGTTCCCCGGCTTCTCGCGCTCCGGCGCGACGATGTCCGCCGGCCTGATGCTCGACCTCGAACGGGTGGCCGCGACCAGGCTCTCCTTCTTCCTCGGCATCCCCGCCCTTACCGGCGCCGGCCTGTACGAGCTGAAGGACGCCCTGGGCGCCGGGGTCAGCACGACGCCGCTGGTCGTCGGCACCGCGGTCTCCTTCGTGGTCGCCTACGGCTCGATCGCCTGGCTGCTGAAGTACGTCGCCAAGCACTCCTTCAACGCCTTCGTCGCCTATCGGATCGCCATCGGCGTGATCCTCCTCGGCCTGCTCGGCTCGGGTGTGCTGACCGCCTGACCGCCTGACCCGTGGCCCGGTGTCGGCCGCCGGACCCGCGGCCGGGGCCGGGCGGCGCCCGCACCCGGCGGTGGGGCCGCCTCGGTGCGGGCGGCTGCCGCCGGGTGCTCACGGCGCGATCCCGGTGCCCCGGCGGCTCACAGGTCCGCCCAGTAGGTCGCGCCGCCGGGGCGGGTGCAGCTGCCGTGGCCGGTGGCGACCAGGGCGACGATCGTGTTGCCGCGGCCGTGCTCCTCCGGTGCGCGGCTTGGCTGTGGTGGGGGCGCTGGGCCGCCTGCCGCGTCGCGGATCAGGACGCCGTTTCCGGCGGCTGGGGTCTCGGCCTGGTGCGGCACTGTGTGACCTCGTGCGTGGCCTTCCCGTCCCCGGCCGGGACGCGGGTGCGGGCCCGCCTGGCCGTCGGGCCCGCGACGTCGTAGCCGGTGCGGCCGGGGCCTTCACGGCGGTGAGCGGGCCCGGCACCGGAACGACCCCGGCCGCGTACTTTAATACTGGACAAAGTAAATTATTTGCGAGTACGTTGCGGTGGTGTTCCCGAATCACGCGCAGCCGCTGGTCACGGCCCCGGCCGAGACCGCCGTCCTCGCCCTCCTGCTGGCCGAGAGTCCGCTCAGCAGGGTCGAACTGGCCCGTCGTACGGGCCTGTCCTCGACCGCCGTCACCAAGGCCGCGAGGCCGCTCATCGTCGACGGCTATCTGCACGAACTCCCCCCGGAGCGTACCGCGCCCGGGGCCGGCCGCCCGGTCAACCCGTTGGCCGTCACGGTGGACCGGGAGTTCTTCGTCGGAATCAAGATCAGCGGCGAGGCCCTGTTCGGCGTGGTCTGCGACCTGCGGGCCGGTCTGAGGGTCACCGGCGGCCGTCAGCTGGGCGAGGACCGCGGCCCGGAGGCCGTCTGCGGGCTGCTGGGTGAACTCGTCGAGGAACTCCTCGACGCCGACCCGGTGTTCCGGGAGCGTACGAGGCGCCTCGGGGTCGCGGTCTCCGGTGACGTGGACCGGTCGGCCGGCCTCGTCCGGTACTCCGTCCTTCCCGGCTGGCGCGACGTCCCGCTGGCGGACGAACTGGCGAGGGCGACCGGGCTGAGCGTCACGGTGGAGAACGACGTCAAGGCCCTGACCGCCGCCGAGCACTGGTTCGGCGAGGGGATCGGGACGGAGAACTTCGCGCTGGTCACGATCGGTTCGGGGGTCGGTTCCGGGCTGGTCGTCAACGGCCAACTGGTCACCGGGGCCTATGGGGTCGCCGGCGAGCTGGGGCACATCAGCATCGACCCGGACGGCCCGCCCTGCCACTGTGGCGGGGTCGGCTGCGTCGAGGTCTTCGCGGCCAGCGGCGCGATCCTCGCCTCGGCCCGCGGCGCGACCGGCCGCGCGGACCTCAGCTTCGACGACGTCGTCCGGCTCGCCCGGGCCGGCGACCGGGCCGCCCGGGAGGCCTTCGCCACGGCCGGCCGGGCCATCGGGGTCGGCATCGCCACCCTGGTGAGCCTCCTCGGGCCCGAGCGCGTCGTCGTCACCGGTGAAGGGCTCGACACCTACGACCTCTTCGGGATCCACATCAGGGAGGCGTACGCCGCGCACTGCTTCAAGGCGGCGGCGAAGTGCCCGCTGACCCTGCGTCCGCTTCCGTGGGAGGAGTGGGCCCGGGGCGCCGCCGTCCTGGGCATCCAGGCACTCCTCCCGTAGCGCGGGCGACCGGGCCGGTCCGGCTGTCCGCGGGGCGCTCCGGGGCGGCGAAGGGTCACCCCTTGCCGTAATGAGGCGCGTGCAACTATTGTCGTAAGCAGTAGGGCGTGACTGCAAGTATGTGGATGGCGCCGCCGCCTCATTCAGGAGACCCGACATGAGCACCACTCTCTTCACCCCGTACACCCTGAGGTCGCTGACCGTCCCCAACCGTGTCTGGATGGCGGCGATGTGCCAGTACAGCGCCGTGCCGGACGGCGACGGGGCCGGTGTCCCGACGGACTGGCACTTCACCCACCTCGCGGCCCGCGCCACCGGCGGCACGGGGCTGATCGTCACCGAGGCCACCGCCGTCAGCCCGGAGGGCCGCATCAGCCCGTACGACCTCGGCATCTGGAACGACACCCAGGTCGAGGCGTTCCGGCGGATCACCGCCTTCCTGAAGGCGCAGGGCACGGTTGCCGCGATCCAGCTCGCCCACGCCAATCGGCGCGACTATCATGCCATGGCATGACACCAAATGAGGGGGCGCGGAGGACGTGGCTCCCGTCCGCCCGAAGCTCGCAACTACGGCTCGTCGGGGCCGTTCGCCTGAGCCGTTACACCGACGTATCGACGTCACCAGAGGTTCAGGAGGGGATGGTTCAGGAGACGGGCGACCGTCTCGGCGGTACGTTCGTCGGCTGGGCCCGCGATACCGACGTGTCGGCACTCAAGACGACGCCGTGGGAGCGGGAAGAGCTAAGCGCGTGGCTGAACCAGCCGGACGCCTGGGACGCCATGATCTGGCAGCGCATGGACCGTGCCGTTCGGTCCATGGCGGACATGGCGGATCTGGGCCGGTACGCGAAGAAGCACGGCAAGCGGCTGATCTTCGCGAGCGGGCCCGGCGGGGAGCGCCTGGAACTCGACTTCAGCTCGCCCATGTCCGAGCTGATCATGCTGATTCTGGCGTTCGCAGCTCAGCTTGAAGGCCAGACGATCATGGAGCGCAACCAGGGAGCTGCCGCACATTTGCAGAGCCTCGGACGCTGGCCGGGCGGTGTGGTCCCTTATGGATGGACACCGGTCCGTAAGATCTTCAAGGACGGCAACGAGGGGTGGTGGCTTGCGGCAGACACCGCCACAAGCGAGCCGGACGGTACCGACCGCGAACCTACAATGCCCCACCTACGCAGCATGATCGCACGGGCCATCTCGGGCGACAGCTACAGCGCTGTGGAGGAGTGGTTGACCCGCACAGCCGCGATTACACCCAAGAACCACCGGGCCAGACTGGCCGACCCCCCGCGCCCGCAGGACCCCACCAGCCGATGGCGCGTCACGGTGGTCCGCGAGATCCTCCGATCACCGATCCTCCGGGGATACATCGTCAAGCGAGACGGGACGATCGTCCGAGACGACTCCGGGGCACCGATCCTTCAGGCGGAGCCCGCGCTTGACGACAGCACGTGGTACACCCTTCAAGAGTGCTTGGAACGCCTGACGCGGGAACCGTCGGGAACGCGCCGGCGGGATGCACATCCGATGCTCGGCGTCGTGCAGTGCGAGGTGTGCGAGCGCAACATGTACACCAACTGGGACGTGGCGGCCGACGGCACCCGGCTGCCTACCTTCCGCTGTAACGGTGTCGACCATCCGACTATCCCTGACGCCGTCACCAAGGGCGGGCGCCCGAAGAAGGTACCCGCACTATCGATCCGCCAGGCACCCGTGATGGAGTTTGTTGACCGGGAGTTCCTGCGCGCCTTCGGAAGCTTCCGGCGCACGCAGTTGATCAAGACCGGCGGAGTTGACCACCGCCAGGAGATTGCCGAACTGACGGACGAGGTAGACGAGTTGTCGGGCCGACTCGCCAGACTCCGTGGGGTGGCCGCTGACGCTGTAGAGCGTCAGCTCCAGGCGCGATCAGACCGCCTGGAGCTGCTGAGGTGCGAGCCTGTAATTCCGCCACGTGAGGAGGTGGTCTACCTCGACCGTACGTGGGGCGACGACTGGCGGGCTGCGGAGCCGGGAAGTGCAGCGCGGCGGGAGATGCTGTTGAGTGCCGGCGTGCGGATCATCGTGAAGCCGCCGACGGGATGGCGGCGCCCCGGTGAGGAGCGGCTCGTCTTCGTCGCCGGTGCCCATGACGACCCGGTCGCGGAGGCACTGGACGCGATCCGACGGGAGGAGATGGAGGTCGACTGACCGTCGAAGGGTGCGCCTACCTCCGCCCCGCCGGCCAAGGTGGCCAAAGTGCCCAACTAACCCCTTATTTCTAAACCCTCTAACGCGTGTAAGAGTAAATAGGAAAAGGGCCGTTGTTTGGGCACTTTGGACCCGGGGAGGACGCTGCCCCGGTTCTGACGGTAACGGTCACGTAACGACCGTGGCCTCATGAGGCTCAAATGCCCTCAAAACGGGCTCTGCATGGAACGGCTGCACAGTAACAGCAGTAGGAGGAAGAAGGCCTGCGACGCCGGCGAATGGCGCGGCGCCCGCTTCCCCTCCTTCGACGGCCGGCTGTGCTCCCGAGCGCTCCCCGCACTCTCCTCCGGGTAGAGCCCGGTAGAGCACGCCGGCCGTCCCCGCTGTGAGTCCTGGGAGACGAGGGGGCCTGTAAAGCCCCCGGCGCGGAGCGCCTGACGTGGTTCGACTCCACGGCACAGCACGAGCCGGAGCGCGCACGGAGACGGAGGCGGACCCTGCGGGGTTGCGCACGGAGACGGAGGCGGACCGGCTGTAGGTCTCTTCGGCTAACGGTAAGCCGCCCGGATGCGCGGCCCTCACGGGCAGGCGGTTGGGTAACCCCGGTTCGACTCCGGGCGGGATCACGTGGTGGTCGTCCAGCGGGCACGGAGCCAGCGAGGGACTTGCGTTTCTCGTCATTGTTCCACTATGCTTGCGCCTTGCCAGGCGAGTAGCCATGGTCATATGGTTCTGCCATGACTCAACTTGTCGACCCTGCAACCGTCTTCGTCGGCCTCATCACCGCCCTGGTGATTGCCGGCCGGCGCGACGACCAGACGGGCCTGTACGCCCGTCGCGTACTCGCTCTGATCTTCGGAGGACGAGGCGCCTGAACTTGATCTGAAGCCCCGGCCCGCGTGGTCGGGGCTTTCGCATGCCGCAGTAGCCCAACTGGCAGAGGCGCCCGGCTCAGACCCGGGAGGTTGGGGGTTCGAATCCCTCGTGCGGTACCACGCCGGCTTGTGGCCGGTTGCTGACGTTGGCCTTGCTGACGTCAGGACAGAGTGGCATAGCGTAGCCCGTTCGATTCGGGCGTACCCCTGGCGGGGCGGCGGGGTTCGAATCCCCCTTGACCATGGCGGGCCAACAGGGCGGCAGCCCGACGCATCCGGGTTCGACTCCCGGACTGTCAACTCGCAGGTGTAGCTCAGCGGTAGAGCTGCGGGCCAGGTTGGGTGGCGGAGGTTCGAGTCCTTCCGCTTCAGGGCGTAGCTCAGCGGCAGAGCGCCCACCACGGCCCGCGCGCGGAGGTTCGAGTCCTCTCGCCTGTGCAACGGGGTCGATAGCTCAGCAGGGCAGAGCGCCGGCAGTAGGCAGCTATCGCGGGTTCGAATCCCGCCGACTCCACAGAGCGGCTGCGGCCTCTACCCCATCGGACCGACCGGGGCATGCTGCACCGCGACCACCTGGGCGACGAGGTGGGCCAGGCGGTGACGTCGGCAGGAATCGGCGCGCACCCGCTCCACGGCTGGTCGGTCCGGCCGGCGGGTGGCTACTGGTCGTAGCTCAGCGGCAGAGCCCCCGGTTTGGGACCGGGCGGCCGGGGGTTCGAGTCCCTCCGACCAGACCCTTTCGACTACGCTCCTGGAGGCACCATGGCACGCGGCACGATCAACGTCACCACGTCCGACAAGGCTGGCACTGTCGTTCCGGCTCCGACGGTCGGCGACCCGACGAACGGCCACACGATTGTCAACGACGGCCGCGTGATGCTGCTCGTGGAGAACTCCGGCAGCACCGTCGCCCGCACTGTCACGCTCCAGATGTCCAAGGCGGTCGACGGCGTGATGCTGACCGGTACCCGGACCGTCTCCCTGGCGGTCGGCGTGACGAAGTTGCTCGGTCCCTACCCGACCGCGGACTACGGCCCGGCGCTGCTGGTTGACGTCGACAATGCTGAGCTGAAGATCCGGGCGATTCGTTCCGCCTGACACACCAACTGCCAAGCCCCGCCCGGTAATCCGGAGCGGGGCCGCTTGCGTTGTGGAGGACTGCTAGAGGGTCGGACGGCCGGGCCCGATGTCCACCAGGTCCCCGTCTTCGGGCCAGCCTTCGATCACCGCCGAGTAGGGGTTGAACCGCTCGACGTTGAACGTGGGCCGGGCGCCGTCGACGCTTGCTGAGCGGAGAAGGGCCTGGACGTCGCTGACCTTCGACGTGACGAGGGTGCGACGTACGTTGTTGGAGTCCACGATCAGCAGCAGTGCATACGCCGGGCGGTACGGAATACGCATCCGAGCGATGAGCTCACGGTAGTGGGGTGTGACGCCCACCTTCCAGATCTCTGCGCGGTGCATGGCTCCGCTCAGTACACCGAGAGCGACGCCGTCTTCACTGGGTGACATACAACGCACGCTAGTCAGCTTCACCAGCCAGCGGAGGAGGTTCGGACGAAATCACCCGTCAGGTCTTCAACTCCACAGCCCGGAACGTCGCCTCTACCCAGCGTTCAAATCCCTGTCCGCCGTGGTGCTGGTTTTCCAGCTTGTAGCCGGCCGCTTCGATTCGCTGGAGCGCGAGGGACAGACGCCGGCCGTCGTCCCCAGGCATGAGGTGGATCTTTCGGACGTAGACCGTCCGACCCGCTTTGTACGCCTTCGCTGCCGCGGGATCGATGGGCGGCAGGGGCTTCCTCTTCGTGAACGGCCACATGGTCCGCGAGCGTACTCGACGCGTCCGCTGGAGGGCAGTCCTTTGGCCTGGACGACGAGCACCCGGCGCGAGCGACTGCCCGCGAACTGGCCCCGCATCCGGCGCCGTATCCTCCACCGTGACGGGCACGCCTGCACGGCGACGTTCTCCGACGGACGACGCTGCGGCATGCCGGCCACGGACGTGGACCACATCATCCCGGGCGACGATCACTCTGACGCGAACCTTCGGGCTCTGTGCGGGTGGTGTCACGCCCAGAAGTCCGCCAGTGAAGGCGGCACGGCAGCTGCGTCCCGCGCTGTCCGGACCACGCGCCCGAAGGCGCCTCATCCTGCGCTGGAGGACTGATGACGCTGACGACCATGGGCGCCGGCATCCCGATGTACGTGCACCCTGGAATCGACTCCCGAAGCTGGGCCGCGCTGATGGTTGCGGACCAGCCCGTAGCGTGGGCCGTGCTGAATCAGGACTCGGGCCCGGGGACGACGGAGGACAGCGTCCTCTACGACGCAGCGAGAGTCGTGAAGGCGGCCGGGACCACGCACATGTGCGGGTACATCAATTACGCGTATGGTGCCAGGCCCGGCACCGACTTCACCATCTTCGCTGACGCGGACACCTGGATAGCCCGGGGCATCGACTGCTTCTTCCTGGACCAGGTCCCTCCGGCACAGGCTGACGTCCAGGCCGTAGGCGTGACTATCGCCGGCCTTCGAAAGAGGGGGGCGAAGTTCATTGTCCTCAACTACGGGACGCTCCCGCACCCGGAGCACATCGACTTGGCGGACGTGGCCGTTACCTTCGAAGGCGACATGACCACATACCGCGGACTGGTGACCCCAGAGTGGACGCGGGACTTCGCGCCTGAGCGCTTCGCCCACCTTGTGTACGAGGCGAACCAGAACGATGCGCGTGAGGCCGTGGCCCTGGCCCGTGGTATGGGCGTGCACAACGTCTTCGCCACGGATGGGACCTTCGCCTCAGGCAACCCGTGGTCTGGACTGCCCCTGTACTGGAGTACCGAGGCACGTACACTGACGAGCTTCCCCACTCGTCCCGCCCCCGGCCGGCCGTAGTGGCCAAGGGTGCGCGGGTGGAGATCGTGGAGGCTGACCACGAGGGCGAAGGCCTAGTGCCTACCCTCGTGCGGGTCAACGGCGTGGACGTCGGGCGACTGGCTGAGCCACCGACGGTGCGCGCTGGCGGAGACGACGAGCCTACGACGGTGACGCTGACGCTGCTGCCCAGCGAGGTCGTGATCAAGGGTGAGCCCAAGGGCGCGAGGCCTCAGCTACGCAAGCAGCCGTTCGGATTCAAGGCGCCGAAGCCTTGACGGCATGCCATAGCTCATGCTAGGTCCCAAGGTGGGCTTGACATCACGTCTCAGGCATGCTAGCCACATGATCCAATAGCGTACCCCAGGGGGGTACCCCTTCGCGGCCGCCTTGAGAACCGTAAGAGTGCTGGGTCTCCCTGTCTGTACGGGTCTGGGGAGGTGGCGCAAGGACGCCACAGGCGCCCCGTGGGCGGCTGAACAGGGCTCAGCTGGGGTGCTGGAGACCCCCGATCGGCAGGCGAGCGTACAGCGCTTCGCTTGCGGAAGTGCGGCCGGGGTCCACTACATATGTGCAGGTCAGAGCTTGTTTTACCGTTACCGCGCCCGCTAGAATGGACCCATGAACACACCGGAATGCGCGTACTGCGGGGAGCACCTGAGGGCTCGTCACTCGCACCGCGCCCGGTTCTGCTCTGGACGCTGCCGGGTAGCCGCGCACCGCGCTGCGAAGCGTGCCGCGGAAGCGATGCCCACCCTGCCTGACGAGCTGACGACGTCCCCGCGGTGGATCCGCCATAGCTCCACGAAGGTCCCGCTCACGGCCGCCGGCATGGCAGCGTCGAGCACGGACCCGAAGATGTGGAGCACGTACACCGACGCTGCTGCCTCCAGGGCCGGCGTTGGTCTCGGCTTCGTCCTGAACGGGGACGGGGTCGTGTGCATCGACCTGGACCACTGCATCCGTCCTGACGGCTCGCTGGAGCCGTGGGCAGCAGCCATCGTGGCGGACGCGGGCACCACCTACGTAGAGGTGTCTCCGTCCGGCGATGGGCTGCATATCTGGGGCCGAGCTGACGTCCGACAGGGACGACGCATCCGGCGCCCGGACGGTACGGCCGTAGAGGTCTACGGAACCGGCCGCTACATCACCGTGACGGGCCGCCGACATGGCGACAGCCCGTCCACGCTTGGCGAATTGTCTGCGCTGGTCGCAGTCCTGACGCGTTAGGGCTTCCTGCGGAACAGGTCGCTTAGCGCGTCCAGGATCACGCCCAACGAGGTGATGGCCTTGGCGATTGCGCGGCTGACCGGGGGGATTGCGTGCGCTGCACGCTCCACAGCTACGGCCACAATGGCGACGCTACCGGCAAGCGTCGCGGCAGTTGAAGCAAGGTTTTCCATTGGCCTTCCAACTTCCCGTAAGGGGTGGACGGGCCGAGTAGGGCATGCTTCGGCCCGACCACAGATGTGTGGTCGAAGCCGAGAGCTACCCCCAATGGTCAGCCTGCGCGGCCTTGTTGCAGGCCGGGCAAGCGGATCCGCGTCTCTCTGGCGGTGTTGCAATAGGTGGAGCGCCGGAGTCTGTACCGGCATCGCATATCACTGACGAACTACTGTCCCTGGTCGGCAATCGGGGATGCCGCCTGAGTTAGCTTGCCCCGTCGCGTGGCGTCAGGGCTTCCCTCCCTGCCGTGATCGGCGGGGAGTAACTGTTCCCTCACTGTAGGCGGATGTTCCGCGCGGGTGCAAACCTCCAGCTGAGAAGCCGAATTGACCGTGTACCCGTCCCTGGAAGGGAGTGCCGATGGCCGGCCGAGGACCAGCCCCGAAGGACCCGAGCAAGCGCCGTCGGCGCAACGTCGGTGACCCCGAGACCGTGATCACCCCTGACGACGAGATGCGCGGCCCGGAGCTGCCGGAGGGCGTCTTGGGGCACGAGGAAGACGGCACACCCGTCCAGTGGCACGCCATGACTCAGCTCTGGTGGGATAGCTGGAGAACGTCGGCACAGGCTCAGACCTTTGTGGCGACGGATTGGCTCTTCCTGATTGACACCGCCCTGATGCACCACACGATGTGGGCGAAGGGCCGATGGGAATTCGCCTCTGAGGTCCGTCTCAGGGCCGCAAAATTCGGCGCTACGCCCGAGGATCGCGCCCGGCTGAAGCTGAAGGTCGACGACCCCGCAACAGCGCCTCAGCGGCCCGCCCAGCTGCCCGGAAACGTCGCTGACATATCGTCCCGCCGCTCCCGTCTGACCGCATAGGAGAACCGTGCCGCGCGCCATTGTGCGCGCCCCCGGTCACGATCGCAGCGCCTCCCTTGGATGGCTGGCGCTTGCGTGGATGGAGTTCTTCGTCCGGCATGGCCCTGGTGACGTCCAGGGCGAGCCCATTCACCACGGCGACGAGTACAGCGGGTTCGTAGCGGACTGCTACGCCGTTGACGGCGCCGGCAGGCTTCTGTATGACAGCGCATTCTTCTCCCGCCCCAAAGGCTGTGACAAGTCCGGCCTTGGCGCGCGAATAGGCCTCTTCGAAGCATTTGGCCCCGCCCGCTTTCTGGACTGGGCGGAGGGCGGAGAGGTCTACGAAGACCCTTGGGGCCTTGGATTCCGCTACGTCTACGAGGCCGGCGAGCCGATGGGCCAGCCTGTCAGGGTTCCTTATCTCCGCATCATGGCGACGGAGGAAGGCCAGACGGGCAATGTCTTCGACACGATCTACTTCAATCTGACTGATGAGGCGTCGCCCCTTTCCCTGATTCCTGGTGTTGACGTCGGGATCACCCGGATCAACCTGCCTGACGGCGGGGAGATCATGCCTTCTACCGCGTCGTCCAGCTCCAAGGATGGCGGTAAGGAGACATGGGTCTGTTTCGACGAGACTCACCTTTACAACACCCCTGAGCTTCGACGGATGTACGCGACCGTCACGCGAAACCTTCGCAAGCGCAAAAAGGGTGCGCAGACGTGGTATCTCGAAACGACCACCATGTTTGCGCCCGGTCAAGACTCCGTAGCTGAGAAAACCTATGAAGAGGCCGAAGCAATCCGCGAGGGTCGCAAGAAGCGCGGCCGTTCACGCCTGCTCTACGACCACCGATACGGTGAGTGCAAGGATCTGAAGGACGAGGACGCTCTTCGCGCCGCTCTCATTGACGCCTATGGCGACGCAATGGAGTGGATCGATCTGGATTCCCTCGTTGACGACTTCTACGACACGCGAAATGACAGCGCGGACGGTCGGCGCTACTTTCTCAATTCCCGCACCGTCTCTTCTGATGCGTGGATGGACCCTGACGCGTGGGCACTCTGCCGCAAGGCAGAGGAACTGGCCCCCGCGGATCTCGTCACGCTTGGCTTTGACGGTTCGATTCGTGACGACGCGACGGCTCTCGTAGCCTGCCGCGTTTGGGACGGTCACCTTCAGGTGCTCGGCGTCTGGGAGAAGCCTGAAGGTCCTGAGGGCGAAGGCTGGCAGGTCCCCCGCGAGGAAGTTGACGCAGCTGTGTCGCTGGCTTTCAGCCGCTACGAGATCTGCGGTTTCTACTGCGACCCACCTCACTGGCAGGACTACGTAGACCGGTGGACGGCGGACTTCGGTACCGACCTCCGCGTGAGAGCTACGCAGGCCCGCCCGATGGAGTGGTGGACTAACCGCCCGACAGTCATGGAGCAGGCTCTTAACCGGTTCCGCGAAGCCGTGGAGGACAAGGGCCTTTCATACGCCGCCGCGCTGAACACCGACGATACCGAAGGTAATCCGGCGTTCCGGCTAGGCGCTACTTTGACGCGCCACGTGCTGAATGCGCGACGCCGGCTGATGGGCCGAAACGCGCTGGGCATCGGCAAGGAACACGCCAAGAGCCCGAAGAAGATCGATGCCGCAATGGCCGCGTGCCTCGCCTATGAAGCCCGCGCGGACGCCGTCGCGCTTGGCATCACGAAGCGGAAGAAGAAGACCGGCCGGCTCGTCGCATTCTGAAAGGGGGCCGCATGGCCATTGATGCAAGTGTGCCACAGTCCCCCGGATGGTGGCTGGCGCGTCTGGGAAACCGAATACTCAACGAGGCTGACGATCTGGAGTTGCTGTGGCGCTACGCTACCGGTGATCCGCCCATTCCCGACGTGCCGGGTATCGCTCCGGGTGACGCTCGCGAGTGGATGAAGCTGGCCCGTGCTAACTGGGCTGGGCTGGTTATCGACGCGCCCGCAGAGCGGATGGGTGTTGACGGCTTCCGATTCGGCGCGGACAACGGCAAGGCCGCTGACCAGGACGCCAATCGCATTTGGCAAGAGAACCACCTGGACGCCGACGCGGACCTGATTCACTATGGCGCCCTCTCGCAGCGACGATCCTTTGCTCTCGTTGAGAAGGGCCCTGACGGCCGGCCGCGGATCACCCACGAGACTCCGCGTCAGTTCGCCGTGGAGTACGAGCCAGGTAGCCGACGCCGACTAGCAGCCGCGCTGAAACTCTGGCGGGACGACTGGACCAACACGACCAGGGCAACGCTTTGGCTGCCAGACCGGATTCACTACTTCTCCACTCGCCGAGAGAATCCAGCGTTCGCGCTACTGAGAAGCGAGCTGCGTGCATGGGAGCCTATGTCGCTCCCGAACGCCAGCGACGGCACCGCGCCTAATCTCTTTGGGCAGGTGCCGGCGGTGGACTTCACTAACCGCCGCAATCGCTGCCTGACCGGAATGGCGGAGCATGAGGACATCCTGCCGATTCAGGACCGGATCAACCTCTCGTTGATCAACTTGATCGCGGCAATGCGGTACGGCGCTTTCCGCCAGAGGACTGCCGCCGGCCTGGAGGTCGACGAGGATCCCGTTACGGGAAAGAAGATTCAGCCGTTCACGTTGGATATCAAATCCCTGTGGACGACCGATAACCCTGACGTCAAATTCGGTGAATTCGCCGCGACGGACCTCGTTCCATACGTCAAGGCTGTCGAATCCGCAGTTCAGGACCTTGCAGCGATCTCGCGCACGCCGCCGCATTACCTGCTGGGCCAGGTGGTCAACGTTTCCGGAGACGCCCTTAAGGCCGCCGAAACGGGCCTGGTGAGCAAGGTCCGGGACCGTCAGCGCAACTACGGCGAGAGCTGGGAGCAGGTCATGCGCCTGGCTTTCCTCGCGCTGGGCGACGATGCACGGGCGAGGACCTACGACGCGGAGACGCTGTGGCGCGACCCTGAGTCCCGCTCGCTGGCGGAACTAGCTGACGCGGCAGTGAAGTTGGACGCTGCTGGTGTCCCCTGGCGTGCTCGGATGGAGCGCCTTGGGTACACCCCGCAGGAGATCGACCGCATGGAGGTCGACCGCGCGCAGGATGCTCTTCTGGCCCCTACGCCGCCGGACCCGACGCCTCTTCGGGCAGTTCAGCCCGCGCAGGACGAGCGGGCGGTGATCGGCCGTGGCGACATCGCGCCGGCAGCCTGATCCGGGCCCCCGGTACAACGCGGCAGTCTCGGCGACGTGGGCCAGTGTGCTCGGTAAGCTGGCTGGTCAGTGGACCGGGCTCGGATCCTGGCGAGACAGCGACGTGAGCCGTTTCCAGCGTCGTGCGCTCCCGATCCTGGAAGCCGGACAGCGGAACATCGCGAGCTTGACGGCCTCCTACCTGGAGCAGCTGCACCGTGAGGTACTGGGGGAGGCCTCTCCACGGGTCGCTCTCGACCTGGACGAGGTTACCGGGGCAGCGATCCGAGGGGGTGTTGACCCCGCAGACGTCTACCGCCGGCCTTTCAAGGTCGTGTGGAAGGCGCTGGCGGAGGACGACGTCCCTTTCGACATCGCGAGGGATAGAGGCGCCGCCCGGCTGGAGACCCTGGCGAAGACAGACCTTCAGCTAGCGCGAACCCACACAGTTCGGCTCGTCACCGAGCAGCAGCCGGCCGTGAAGTACGTCATGCGAGAGCTGCGCGGAGAGTTCGACTGCGCGCTTTGCCTCATCGCCTCCACGCAGCGCTACCGCAAAGAGGACCTGCTGCCGATCCACCCCGGGTGCGACTGCGGGGTGAAGATCATCCGCGCCGACTATGACCCCGGTCAGGTGGTCGACGCGGAGCGCCTGGAGGCGATTCACGACGCGGTAGAGGCCGCGCTGGGAAAGTCCGCCAGGGACGCCCGTGCGGTCGACTACCGCAAGATCATCATTGCGAATCATCACGGCGAGATCGGCCCTGTCTTGGGCTTCAAGGGCCAGCGCTTCACCGGTCCTGACGACATCCGCATCCCTTCCTGAGCCCGCCATGGGCGCCCAACCACCAATCCCGACAGGGGAGTTACCGCCATGTCTGAGACCCCGCCCGCCGTCAACGAACACGGCTACCCGGACGCTACTCCGGTTGCTGAGATGGAGACGGCACATCAGGTGGCGTACTGGAAGCACCACGCCCGCAAGCACGAGGCGGCCGTCAAGGCCGGCCCCGACGCTGCCGAGCTGGAGCGTCTGCGCGCGGCTGACGCTGAGCTGGCCACGCGCAAGGCTGCCGAGCTGTCCGAGACGGACCGGCTGAAGGCGGAGAAGGAGACCGCGGAAGCGGCTGCTGCTCAGGCCAAGGCCGATGCGGAGGCCGCGACCCGCCGCGTACTGCTGCTGGAGGTAGCGGGCGCGAAGGGGTTGACCCCCGAACAGGCCGGGCGACTCCAGGGTGCCACCCGCGAGGAGCTGGAGGCCGACGCAGACGCGCTCCGGGCGGCATTCGGTGGCGGCTCCACGAGCGGTACGCCCGCACCGCCAAGTGGCGGCCCCCGGGGCGGCAACGTCGGCCCCTCGACCACCGTCCAGTCAGGGGCGGATCTCTACCGGCAGCGCAATCCGCGCCCGTAACGACACCACGGAGGACACGTGGACCTCAGCATCATTTCCGAGAGCTTCAGCCAGGACCGTCGGGATTGGCTCGGTAGCCAGCATGGTACCGACGCTCCGAAGTCGGTCACGGTCGATCTCTCGAAGGGCTTCGTCTCCGGGACCCACTACCCCGGCGGCTACCTGAAGTCGGGCCTCCCGCTCGGCAAGGTAACTGCCACCGGCAAGTACGGCCTGTACGACGACGCAGCCAGCGACGGACGGCAGACCCTCGTGGGCTTTCTGTTCACCCCGATTGACGTTCGCAAGAACAGCACTGCCACGGCAGCGCTCGGCGCGAGCATCCTTTTCCACTGCTTCATCGCGGAGGCCAAGCTGCCCGTCGCCGTGGACGCAAACGGCAAGGCGGACGTCGCCGGCCGCATCTTCTTCATCTGAGAGGGGTTGCTAGATGCAGCTCATTACCGAGTACGGCTCTCCGGCCGTGCTGACTGGCTATGTGCGCGAAGCCCTCGCGGACCGGCCGGGCAATGCTTTTAGCCTCTCGCGCTGGCTGCCTGATCGCACGATCAACGACATTTCGTTCCAGCTCTCTCGCGGAGGCGGTGGCCTGACGGAGGCGGCCGGCTACCGCAACTGGGACGCGGAGTCGGACATTGCCACCGCGCCCGGCTCCAGCCGGATCACTGGCGAACTGCCACCCATCAGCCGTAAGAAGCCTGTCGGCGAGTACGAGCGGATCCGTCGGCGCGGTGTCGCTGCGGATCAGGCCGCAGAGATTCAGAACGCGATGCTGTCGGACGGCGTGGTCCTGGGCCGACAGATCGAAGCGCGTGTCGAGATCGCCCGCGCGCAGGCGCTCTTCGAAGGCCGCGTCGTTCTCCAGGAAAACGGCCTTGTGGGCATCACCGCGGACTACGGCCGGAACGCCGCGCACAACGTCACCGCGACGAAGGTGTGGTCGGACCCGACCGCCGACATCATCGCGGACACCTCCGCGTGGCTGGAGGTCTACAGCGACACCAACGGTGACCGGCCGACCTACACCCTGATGTCGCTCAAGATTTACAACTGGCTGCGACGTAACAATCAGCTCCGCGCCCTTTCCACCACCGGCGCGACTGCCCCAAGCGTCCTGACGTCCAGCACCCTGGACGCACTGCTCGCGGACTACGGCATCCCTCAGCCCGTGATCTACGATGCGAAGTACAGCGTCGCTGGTACGGCCACGCGGGTCACTCCTGAGGACAAGATCTGTTTCCTGCCAGCAGAGGGCGACGCGGTCGGCCAGACCCTCTGGGGCGTCCCGGTGGAGGGCGACGACCCCCGGTACGGCCTGGCTGGCTCTGAGGCCGGCATCGCCGTCGGTGCGTACAAGACGGAGGATCCTCAGACCGTTTGGACCCGCGCGACTGCGATCGTTCTGCCAGTCGCGGCTGACCCGGACCGAACCTTCGTCGCGGACGTCCTCTGATGGCGGCGCGGCTGAGCACGTATGTACACGTCCAGGACGTGACCGGCCGGGCCGTGGTGCTCGGCCCGGAGGACGAGGTTCCCGCGTGGGCGGTCGCGCTGATCGTCAACCCGAAGGCCTGGGCGGAGCCACCGGAGTCGGAGCCAGAGCCAGGGCCAGAGCCGGAGCCAGAGCCAGCCGCCGTACCCGTCAAGGCGCCGGCCAAGCGGGCAGCTCCACGAGCCCGAAAGGCGACCGCTGGTGGTTCTGTTCACGGCAGCTGAGCTGTCCGTCTTCCTCCAGGGCCGTGTCGTGTCGGATGACACCTACGCCCTGATCCACGAGCTGACCCTAGACGCCATCATGGTGGAGGTCGGCGCCCGGCTGGCGGATCCGCCGCAGGTGGGAATCAAGAGCGCCGCACTCGCCGTTGCGGGGCGGGCCCTGACGAACCCTGGCGGCCTCCGGTCCGCATCAGCTGGCGCTGTAGCCGAGACGTACCGGGACGGGCAGGACGGCATCACGCTGACGGCTGCGGAGTTGCGTCGGGTGCGCCGGGCAGTGGGCATGGCATCCGGTGCCGGCATGCTCGACATCGGCCCTGCGGACCCGCCCCCGCACATCGTTCTGCGGTGCCCGCTGTGATCGGCCTCTATATGGCCGACACGGTGACCCGCGTTCGTCCCGGTCCGCCGACGCAGGACGCGTACGGCAACGACGTGCCGGGCCCGCCAACTGAGCTGGAGGTCAGCAGAGTTGCCGTCCTTCCGCCCACCGGCCAGGCCGCGCCGAGCATCGAGCAGACCGATGGACGCGATCAAGTGGTAGTCGTCCGCGTACTCTTCGCGCCGGCTGGTACCGACCTGCGGGCGACGGATCAGATTCGGCACCGGGGGACGCTGTACGAGGTCCACGGACAGCCGTCTGAGTACCCGGGCCCGCTGGCCCACATCGAGGCCAACTTGAAGGCGGTGAGCGGCTGATGGCGAGTACCTACACCGGTCGCTACAACGGCATAGGCAACCTTCTCCGGAGCGCTGGAGTTCAGCGGGCCACCATCCAGGCCGCCGAGCGGGTGAGGCGGGCCGCCGAGTTCCTGTCCCCTGTCGGCAACCCAGGGGAAGACCCGCACCCGGGGCAGTACCGGGCGTCGTTCGTCGTGGTTCCGGTGACGAAGAACGTCCCGTTCCGCGGGAAGTCGCGCACACGAGCAGCTGCACGGCTGATGAACGTCTCTGGTCACGCTCGCGCCGTGGAGTACGGCAACGGCAAGGTCCAGAGGTACGCCGTGCTGCGCACCGCACTTGACGCCGCGCGGGTGACCGATGGCTGAGCCCGTGGACGTGGAGAAGGTGATCACGCGCTGGCTCGCCGAGCACTTCGACGTGCGCACCTGTACGGAGTTGCCGACTGAGCTGGAGACGCTTCTCCCTGTCGTCCAGGTGGCGACGATCGGGGGCGCGGAGCAGCGCTTCACCGGCCGGCCCCGAGTCGATGTGGACGTGTACGCCTCCACCTACGAGGCAGCTCGTCAGCTGGCTCTGCGGATCCGGGATGGCCTGAAGTTCTGGCGCGGCCCCGCTGATCCAGGCGCGGTTGTGACGGGCTCGCGCATTGACGCCAGCCCATGGAGCCGGCCTTACGCGAATCCTGCGCTGCGTCGCGTCGGCCTGACAGTAACGATCTCCCTTCACCCGGCTGCCCACTGACCAACTGACCTCCGCCCCGTGAGTCGACTCACGGGGCTTTCGCATGCCCGGGGAGGGCGCGTGACTGACACTCGAAATGCCGATCTGACTTTCGGCGCAACTGATTTCATCGCCTACATGGCGCCTCGCGATACGGCGGCCCCGGTGGGCTTTGCCGACCCTTCCGCGGCGTGGCTTTGCCTCGGCTGGATTACCACGGCCGGCGGTACGTTCGCGATTAGCGACGAGAAGAAGGACATCACGGCCGCGGGCTCGCTGGAGCCCATCCGAACCCTGATGACTCGCAGCACGAAGACGATGAAGGCGGTTTATCAGGAAGCGCTGAACCCGGCAATTAGGGCGCTGTACGATAACGTCCCGATTTCGACCCTGGAGCCGACCGCCGGAATCGTCAGCTACGACCTTCCGGATAAGCCGGACGACCTGCGGTACGCATTCGTCTTCGACTCGATCGATGGGTCGAAGCGGAACCGCTTCTACATGCCTTCCGGCATGGTGACGGAGCGCGGTGACGAGCAGGCTCAGACCGAGGACGTATGGCCGGTCGAGCTGACGTTCACGTTCTACAAGGGCGCGGGTAATTCCCCGGCCGTCCGCCGGTCGATCGATTACGGCGGCATCGACGTGAGCGGCTTCTTCTCCTGATCCAGCGGGGCCCGTATCTGCGCGGGTCCGGGCCCCGCTTCAACTCAAGACCCGCGCACCACACAGACTTTAGGAGACCCGCGCGCATGACTGACATCACCCCTGACGTGGCCCAGGAGATCGAGGCGACCGCTGAGTATGTCGCGGTGGAGCTGGACGGGGAGGAGCTGCGAGTCCGCCCGGTCGGAAAGTGGCGGCCGTCGTACATCCGCGCCCTTCGGGCTGGCGATTTCGACGGGTGGGCCGCTCTGGCGCTCCACCCTGATGATGTCCAGACTTTCATCGACGTGGACGCGACGCTTGACGAGCTGGGCGACTTCACGGCCCGCGCCATGTCGGCGACGGGGGAGGCCCCGGGAAAGTCGCCGGCACGCTCGCGATCCTCGCGGACTACGCGGAAGCGCTAGAGGCCGATCTAGCCTGGCGAGGAATTGACGTCCTGGACGTCTATCGGGGCCGGCTGTCTCTGCGGAAGCTGCGGGTGCTCATCGAGCATTTGCCACCCGACAGTGCGGTGAAAACCGCAATGCGGAATGCGCTCACCGAAGAGCAGCGCGAGCAGGCAGCGCAAGGCGCTCGCCCCGACTTGGCCCCGTGGACGGGGACGGAATTGCTGCTCGCATCGCTACTGGACGCCGTCCGAATGCAGACGGCCGTAGCGGTCGCTGCTGCCGGCGGAAAGCCGCATACCCCGGATCCAACTCCGCGCCCAGGAATTCCGCCCAAGAGCACCACGAGCCGTCGCCTGACGGATGAGCAGCGCCGCGTGCTTGACCCGCGGTTGAGAAACCAGCCCCGGGAGGCGTAGTGGCAGTGGACATCGTCGGTCAGGCCGGCGTCGACATCATCCCTATCCTGCCGACATTCCACGAGAAGCTGAAGGCCGCGATCATCCCGATCGCTGACCGTGTCGGCCTTCAGGCCGGGCGTGTTCTCGGTGAGCGGATGGGGGAGGCGCTTCGGGTCGGCGTGGCCGGTGCTGGTGAAGGCGTCGGCCGGACGCTGGGCCAGGAGATCGCAGCCGCCATGCAGCGCCGCATTGCGGCCGCAGTTTCTGATGCCGTGCGGGAGGGCGGCCGACGTGCGACCCCCTCCGCTGCCCGCGAGGGCGAGCAGACCGGCGGGGCGTTCGCGCGGTCACTGAAGGCGCGGCTTGAGGCGGCCTACCGGGCGATGCCCAAGCTGGACGTCCAGTTGTCGACGTCGCGTGCTGACGCGGACCTCGCCTATCTCCGCGCCCGGATCGAGCAGCTAGCCGGCAAGCGGGTGGGCATCGACGTCTCGGTGGCCGACGCTTCGGCGGAGATTGCGCACCTGGACGAGCAGCTCCGCCGCCTAGGGGCCGCCCACCCGAACCCTGCCGTTCGCGTTGACACGGCCACGGCCCGCGCCGCTCTTGCAGAGGTGCAGGCGGAGATCCAGGCGATTGACGCCCGCGATCCGCGGGTGCGGGTCCACGTCGATACCTCCGGCGCCCTGTCGTCCGTGCTCGTGCTGAGCTTGCAGCTGGCTACGCTCGCGCTAACCCCCGCGTTCCCCATTCTGACGGCCGGCGTCGGCGCCTTCACGGCTGCACTTACTGCCTCGCTCGCCGGGCTAGGTGCCTTCGCACTAGCGGGTATCCCCGCAGTGATGGGCGTCGCGAAGGCGATGGAAGCGCAAAAGGCCGCGCAGGAACAGGCGACGTCTGCGACTACGGCCGGCGCGAATGCCGACGTCACGGCGCAGCAGCGCGCGCTGTCTCTCGCAGGGGCGCAGCAGTCGCTAGCGTCCGCCAAGCGGAGCGCAGCTCAGCAGACAGAGAGCGCGAACCGCCAGATTGCACAGGCGGAACAGGCGCTCACTGACGCTGTCGCACAGGCGCAGGACGCGCAGCAGCGATCGGTGCGTGAGGTAGCGGACGCTGTGGCGCAGGCCGCCGACGCGCAGGAACAGGCAATGCGTCGCGTCGAGGACGCTGGGCAGTCTCTTGCGGACGCGCAGCGCACGGAACTGCAAGCGCAGGACGCGCTGACGCAGGCAAGGAAGACAGCGGCGCAGCAGCTCGAAGATCTGCAGTCGCGACTGTCGAACGGGGCGCTCGACGAGCGGGCGGCTGCTCTGCGCGTCACGAAGGCGGAGCAAGACCTTCAGGCCGTGCGTTTGGCTGGCGCAGCAGCAACGAAGTTGCAGCGAGACGAAGCACAGCTCAGCTATGACCAGGCGCTACAGGCGCAGCGCGACCAGCGCGCAACGTATGCGCGTCTGCAACAGGACGCGAAGGCCGCGACTGACGCAGGCGTTGACGGCGCTGACGTTGTAGTCCAGGCAGAGGATCGTGTAGCGCAGGCTAGGCAGCGCACCGCGGAACAGGCGCAGGCTCTCGCAGACGCGCAGACCTCCGCAGCGAAGAGCGCAGCCAAGTCAGCGCAGCAGGTTGCGGATGCTCAGGCCTCCGCAGCGAAGAGCGCTGCAACGTCGGCCCGTTCCGTCGCCGATGCACAGGACCGGGTGGCGGAGGCACAGAAGGCGGCCGCTACTGCTGCCCAGAATGCCGCTGAGGCAGTCGTCTCCGCGCAGCGCGGTGTGCAGCAGGCGATGCTGTCGACGGAGAAGTCCGCCGGCACGGCCGTCACTGCCGCAGACAAGTACGACGAGGCGCTTCGCAAGTTGAGCCCCTCGGCGCGGCAGCTCTTCGACGCGATCGCCGGCCCACACGGGCTGAAGGTCGCGTTCCGCGAATGGTCGGACTCCGTGGCACCGGACGTCCTCCCGATCTTCGTGCGCGGGGTGGACGCGGCGAAGGGGACGCTTCCCGGGCTGACGCCGCTGGCTCGGTCGGCTGCGCGCGCTATCGGCAGCCTGATGGACACGGCGTCGGCCGAACTCAAGTCCCCTTTCTGGCTCGGCTTCAAGGCCGATATCCGCGACACGGCCGAGCCCGCGATTATCGGGCTGGGGAAGACGTTCGGGAACATCCTCAAGGGCATGGCGGGAATCGTCGACGGATTCCTACCGCACATGGACGCGATCACGTCCAGGCTCGTTGGTTCCACGGGTCGGTTCGCCGCTTGGGGTGCCGGCCTTAAGAGCAACCCGGAATTCGAGAAGTTCTTGGACAACGTCGCCCGGATGGCGCCGCCGCTGGCTGAAGCGCTCAAGGCGATGGCGAGCGCTTTTGTCGACGTCAGCCACGCGCTAGGGCCGCTCTCTGGTCCGGTGCTTGAAGGTCTGACAGCCTTCTCTCACGTCGTGTCCAAACTGGCCACCGACTACCCGTGGCTGATCCAGGCGATTTGGCTCGGAATTGCCGCATTCAAGGTTATGCGCCTTGTGGGCATCGCTGCTGCTGCCGGCGTCTGGCTGTACAACGTGGCTGCTGCCGAAGCTACGGCAGAGACGACCGCGTGGGGTGTTGCGGCCCAGGCAACCGGCATTGTCCCACTGATCGAACTGATCGTAGTGGCCATTGCTGCGCTGGTTATCGGCGTCATCTACGCGTATAACCACTGGGGATGGTTCCGGACGGCTGTCGTGGCCACCTGGGACGCAATCAAGGTTGCGGCCCTGTTCGTCTGGGGAAACGTCCTCAAGCCTGCTTTTGAAGGCATTTGGATATCCCTCCAGGCCGTCGGCCTTACAGCAATGTGGCTTTGGGAGAATGCGATTGGCCCGGCCTTCCAGTTCATTTGGGAGGCGGCGAAGGTGCTGTTCGCGATCGTCGTGACGGTCGTAATCGGCCCGATGCTTATCGCGTTCAACCTTCTGAGTGCGCTCGTTATGTGGTTGTGGCGGGACATCTTCCAGCCGTCGTTCGAGGGTATTGCGACGGTAGCCACGTGGCTGTGGAGGAACATCCTATCACCATACATCGACGCGTGGATAGCGATCTTCAAGGCACTCGGTGAACTCGGCCTGTGGCTCTGGAGGAACGTCCTCCAGCCCGCGTTCGAGGGCATCGGAACGGCTGCTACGTGGCTGTGGAAGAATGCGATTAAGCCCGCATTCGACGGCATCGCAACTGCTGCTGGCTGGCTTTGGGAGAATGCGCTCAAGCCGGCCTTTGAAGCGATCAAGTCCGCCCTAACGCCGGTGGCCGAAGCCTTCGGCAAGGCGAAAGACCTGATCGGCGAAGCCTGGGGCAAGCTGATGGACATCACGAAGAAGCCTGTCAACTTCGTGATCCAATCTGTCTACACCGACGGAATCAAGGCCGTATGGGACAAGGTGGCCGATTTTGTCCACCTGCCGAAGCTGCCCGATGCGCCTAAGCTCCTCGCTGCCGGTGGCACCGTCGGAAATGGCTGGGGCCCCGCAGTTCCGATGGTTACCAATCGTCCGACGGCAATCGTGGGGGAGGGTAATCCAAATTTCCCCGAGTATGTCATTCCGACGGATCCTAAGTACCGTGCACGGGCTCTCGCTCTGCACTCCGCGGCTGGTTCTCAGCTCATGGCCGATGGCGGCATTATCGGCTCGATCTGGGGCGGCATCAAGGGCGCAGCGGGACAGGCATGGGACTGGGCGAAGGACGGGGCCGACTTCCTGACGAACCCAGCCAAAATCTGGGAGACGCTGACAAAGCCGGTTCGCGACCTCTTCAGTCAGATCGGTGACTCCCCGATGGCGAAGACAGTCACCGGGATCCCGGAGAAGGTAATCACCAGCCTTAAGGACAAGGTCGTCAACTTCCTCGGGGGAGGATCCTCCTCAACTCCGGCAGGGAATGGCGGCGCCGGTGTTCAGCAGTGGGCGCCGATCGTGCTTCAGGCGCTCACCATGCTGGGGCAGCCGGCCTCATGGCTGGACACCGTACTCCGGCGAATGAATCAGGAATCCGGCGGTAACCCGAATATCGTCAACAACTGGGATACAAATGCGGCTGCGGGAACTCCGTCGGTCGGCCTTATGCAGGTCATCGGCCCGACGTTCCGCGCGTACGCTGACCAGTTCCGCGACGTTGGCCCGTTTAGTTTCGGGACGTCGACCAACCCACTCGCGAACGTCTACGCAGGTCTGAACTACGCGGTTCACCGTTACGGCTCGCTATCAGCGCTCAACCGTCCTGGCGGATATGACGACGGCGGGTATCTCCCTACAGGAACGAGCCTCGTCTACAACCACACGGGGCGGCCGGAGCCGGTTTTTACGACCGGCCAGTGGGACGCGATCAGAAATGGTGGACTTCACGGCTCCGGGGATATCTCCCTGGAGGCGCACGTCTACGTCGGTGATCGAGAGATCACGGACATTGTGCGGGTCGAAGTGACCCGGGCGGAGACGGCCACGGCAAACGCTCTGACGATTGGGAGGCGGATCTAACAGTGAGCGTCAGCACGAATCTCCTGTCAGCAGCCGTCTCCGACGTCGAATCGGGTACGTCAGGCTGGTCTGTCGGCACGAACACCACGCTGGCCTCAGGAACGCGGGGCTACACCGGCTCTGCGTCCCTGAAGCTGACGGCCACCGCGACGGGCACCGTGTCCGCCACGACGGTCACTCGCGTGGCTGTGACGGCAGGCACGGTCTACACCGCGTACGGGTACGCCGCGTTGGAGACTGCTGCCGCCGGTCGGTCGGTGAACGTCTTCATCGGCTGGTACAGCGCGGCGACGGGCGGTTCCCCGCTGTCCTACTCGACGTCGCCGAACACGACGCTGGCAAACACGACAGCCTTCCAGACGCCGCCCCCGATCCTGGTCGCCACGGCTCCGGCCGGCGCCACGTACGCCGTGGTGGGCGTCAACGTCATGGGGCTGACAACAGGGCAGTCGGCCTTGTTCGACGCCGTGGCGCTGGGGCCTCCGGCGCTGATCTCCGGCAACCTGATGGCCTATGCCGCACAGGGCGTGGAGCAGGACGCCACGGCGTGGAGCGCGCTAGCCGGCGTCACGGTGGCTCGCTCGTCCACGGCCGCCCAGGAGGGCTGGTGGAGCCTGCTGGCAACGTCCACGGTCTCCACCGGGACATCCGACGTGGGCACTACGGCCGTACCCGTCACGGTTGGCGCGGAGTACCTGGCGTATGCCTGGGTGAACCCGACGCCGGCCGGACGGACGGTGACGGCGGAACTCCGCTGGCAGGACGCGTCATCCGCCACACTCAGCACCTCCGCGGTGTCGTGGACGAGCCTGCCAGCCGCCACCTGGACGCGCTGCTCGGTGACGGGCAAGGCGCCCACAGGCGCAACGAAGGCTCAGCTTGTCATCCGAGCCGCACCGTCCGCCTCCGGGCAGACCTGGCTGCTCGACCAGGCGGCCGTTCTGCTGGCGACGAATGAGGCCGGCAACCTGCTCGACTACGGCAGGTACTCCATGGAGGCCGGCGTCTCCGGCTGGACGGTGTCCGGCGGGACGCTGGCGCCTTCCACGGCACAGGCCACGGAGGGCACCACATCTGCCGCGCTGACAACCACGGGCACTCTCGATGCCGTGGTTACTCTGACGACTCCGGTGGCCGTTACGGCGGGTCAGGCGTACACCGTGAGGCCGTTCGTCCGAGCTCCAGCCGGTGGCGGGAGCTACGTCGTTCGCATGGCCTGGCTGGACGCCGGCGGACAGGTGATCCGGCAGACGTCGACCACATGGACGGCGACCGCGAGCACCTGGACGTCGTCCTCCACGGTCGACCTGGCGCCGGTGGGCGCCGTGACGCTTCGTCCGTCCGTCGTGCGGAGCGGAAGCACGGCAGGCGAGGTCTGGTACCTGGACAAGATCCTCATCACTGCCGGCGGCCTGGCCGCATGGGCCGCTCCGACGCCAGCAGGCTACGGCGCTGCCGTGCACCTTCAGGGGCTCACCACGGGGGGCCGGACCCGATGGGGCCTCTGGAGGACGGGCCCGGATGGAGCACAGACGCCCGTCCGTGGGTACGGCGGCGACCTGGCGGCGGAGACAACCACTGGTGCGGTAACGGTAGTTGAGGACTACGAGGCGCCTTTGGATGTCCCGGTGACGTACTACGTCAAGGCCTGGACGCCTCCAGGCACAGACACGGTGACCTACACCTCCGCGCCCGTGACCGTCGCTCACCCCAGTGAGCTGGGCGTGGTGCTGAAGGACCCGTCGATCCCGTCGCGCAACCTCGTCGCCACCGTGGTGACCGTCCCTACGTGGCAGCGCCAGGCCCGACAGGGCGTGCACAACGTGCGCAAGCGGGTGCGGCCCGTGATCCTCACCGACGTACGCGCGTCCCGCACAGGAACTCTCGTGCTGAGCACGCAGACCGATGCCGAGCGTGCTGCCGTCTGGTGGCTGCTGGAGTCCGGACACACGCTGCTTGCGCAGTGGCCGGCCTCGTGGGGCCTGGAGGACATCTACGTACAGGTCGGGGACGCGGAGGAAGGCCGTCTCAGCGAGTACGCCCCTCAGCCCGACCGGGAATGGACGCTCGCGCTGACGGAGGTAGACCGCCCGATCGGCGGCCTGATCGGCTCCGCCGGCCGTACCTGGCAGACCGTCAAGGATGGATATGCGACGTGGGGCGACGTGCTGTCCCACTACAAGACGTGGCTGGGCGTGCTCACCGGAGTGGAGGGAACCTGATGTACACCGTGAGTCCCGCCTTCATGGCGGCTCTCTCCACGTCTCACCAGGTCGTCACCCGAGTGGATGCGTATCTCGGTGGCGTCCTTACCGTGGCGGATCTGCCTCACACGGGTGGGTCCGTCACGGTCGACCGCGGGAGCAAGGTCCGCCGCTCACTGTCCCTGACGCTCGCGGATCCGGCTTACCTGCCGTGGGATGTGTCGGATCCGCTGGCCGTCTACGGGCAGCAGCTTGCAGTGTCGCGGGGAATCCAATTCCCTGATGGGTCGGTGGAGTTGGCGCCGCTTGGCCTTTTCCGCGTCGATGAGCCGTCCGGCGACGTCGACATGGGGCCGGTCACGGTGTCAGGGAAGAGCAGCGAGGCGATCATCCAAGACGCGCGCTTCCTGGCCCCGTGGTCGACGGCCGACGCATCATCGACCGTCGGTGCGATCACCGACCTGATTCACGACGTGATCCCGACAGCCACCGTCGTCAATCTGACTGCCGGCGGCCGGGACCAGGCGTGCGCCACGGTGGTGTGGGACGCACAGGCTGACCGGTGGGACGCTGTCACGCAGCTTGCGACAAGCATGCGCGCAGAGGTCTACGTGGACGTGTCGGACCGGTTCGTTCTTGTGGACGTGCCGGATCTCTCGGCTGCACTGCCAGTGTGGGACGTGGCGGAGGGCCCGACTGGAACCCTGATTGCGGCGGGCCGAACGATGTCGCGCGCCGGGGTCTACAACGCAGTGATCGCCAGCGGCGAGAGCACCGCATCAGGGATCCCGCCCGTCTCCGGCTCCGCGTACGACACCGACCCCGCCAGCCCAACGCGCTGGGGCGGCCCGTACGGCAAGGTGCCCCGTTTCTACTCCTCCGGCCTGCTGACGACGAGCGCGGATTGCGACGCGGTGGCCGCGACGCTGCTGCGCGACGCCCTCGCGCCGAACGTGCAGACCTCCATCTCCAGCCTGCCGAACCCGGCACTGGAGGCCGGGGACTGTCTGCGGCTGACCTACGCCGGGGGACGGCGGGACCTCGTTCTAGCGCAGGCTTTCAGCGTACCTCTCGACGTCGACGGGGACTTCGCCATAACGCTCCGCGGCAGCAAGGAAGACACCTCATGAGTGCTCTCGCAGACGCCATACAGCGAGCCCTGGAGTCCGCTGTCGCGCAGGGGCCGACGTGGATGCTCGCGAGCGTCACGGCCGTTGGAACCGGTGTGGTGACGATCTCCACCGCTACCGGCCCTATCGCTGACGTACGGCACCTGAAGAGCTACGCGCCCACCGTCGGAGACACCGTCATGGCCACACGGAACGCCACTGGCAGTTGGCTCGTGGTGGACGCCCTTGCCTAGCCAACAACCGACGAGCCCGCATCTGGCGGGGAGGGGGCCGCATGCCCGGAACTGACGCCTTTCAGCAGAACATCCCGTACCCGGTACTGGGCGACGCACCGAACGCGGAAGCGGGGCTCTCAACCCTGGTCAATGGCATTGTCGGCCAGACCGTCATGCGCTTCGCCAGCGCTACGGCCCGCTCGGCGGCCCTGCCCACACCCGTGGCCGGCATGACGGTCTGGCTGGCCGCGGAGGCGCGGCTGGAGATCTACGACGGGGCCGCGTGGAGGACGTACACACCGGCCGGCGCCTGGACCACGTACACCCCGACGTGGACCGCTGACTCCGTGAACCCAACGCTCGGAGTGGGCGGCATCCTGACGAGCCGCTACGTCAAGGACGGCCGCCGGGTGACGTGGATTGGATACCTGAGGTGTGGCCCGCTGACGAACGGTGGGAGCGGCTTCTGGTACATGTCCCTGCCTGTGCCGGCAGCCACCCTGACTATGCCGGTGCGAGGACCCGCGAGCTACGTACGGCCGGGCAGCAACGAGTACCTGGGCACCTGCGTGTTGAGCGCGGGCGGGACGAAGGTTGGGTTTGTGACGCAGCAGCTCATGAGCGCCTACACCACCAACGTGGGCGACAGCACCCCCGTTGCCACCGCAGACACCAACGAGTTGTCCTGGTCGATCAGTTACGAGTCCGCCAGCTGACCCAACCTGCACCACGCAGCCCCCGCCGTCTGGCGCAGGGGCTTTCTTTATGCCCTGAGGAGGGTCTGTATGTCGACGTCCCCCGCCGCGATCATCGCGGTCGCGCTCCCTGAAGTCGGTTACCACGAAGGTCGAAACCCGAACGGCAGCTGGAACAACCGCGAGAAGTACGCGGCAGAGGTTCCTGGACAGGCATGGGTGTCGAACGACGGCGAACCGTGGTGCGCCACTTTCGTATCCTGGCTCGCGCTGAAGTCCGGCAACGCCGACGTCTACCCCAACACGGCCTCGTGCTCCACTGGCGTCGCGTGGTTCCGTGCGCGGGGTCGCTTCTCGGACTATCCCAGCGTGGGTGCGCAGGTCTTCTTCGGACCCGGCGGTGGCTCGCACACGGGGCTCGTGATCGACTTCGATGACACCACGATCACCACCGTTGAGGGCAACACCAACAACAACGGTAGCGCGGAGGGTGACGGCGTCTACCGCAAGACCCGCCGTCGCCGGGACGCGTACACCTACGGCTACGGCCACCCCGACTTCGCGCACGGTCCGCGACGGGCGGTGGAGGCGAAGTGGGTAATCGGTGACGCGCCCGCCTCGGCCCCAGCGACGAAGAGCGTCGTCGTCAAGGCCGGCCAGACCCTCGCGGGTATCGCGGCTGCTGCGGGTGTCGCGCTGAGCGTGATCCTGGGACTGAACCCGGGCGTAGCAAGCCACCCCGACGTGATCAAGCCTGGCGACGTCATCACTGTGCCGGCTGTCCCTGGGGAGACCCCGACGGCGCCGACCGTTCCGACGCCCGCGCCGACTCCAGTGCCGGCCCCGCAGCCGACGAATCCAGCCCCGACGTCGGCCTTCCCTGGCGCCGACAAGTTCGGTCCGGGCGCGAGCAACGCCTACGTCACTCGGCTCGGGGAGATGCTGATCAAGCGGGGCGCCGGACGCTTCTACTCCGTCGGTGCCGGCCCGTCGTGGGGCAGCGCTGATCGGGCAGCTGTCGCGTCCTTCCAGGCCGCACAGGGCTGGAGCGGGGCGGACGCGGACGGCATCCCGGGGCCGACGACATGGAGCTACCTCGTGAACGGCCAGGGCAAGAGCATCCCGGCCGCCTCAACGTCGAAGCCAGCCCCGGCCGCCCCGCCGGCCTTCCCCGGTGACCGGTACTTCCACGCTGGCGCGTCGAACCGCTACGTCACGCAGCTGGGCCAGGCCCTCGTCCGCCACGGCTACGGCGCGTACTACAAGCAGGGCCCGGGCCCGACCTGGACTGAGGCCGACCGTCGGGCCACCGCTGCTTTCCAGCGCGCTCAGGGCTGGCGCGGCAATGACGCGGACGGTTACCCGGGCCCGGAGACGTGGAAGCGGCTGATGCGATGAGCCCAGAGATCATCATCGCGGCTATCAGTGCGGCCGGTGTCGTGGGAGCAGCCACGGTGCCGGCCGTTCTCGGCCTTCGTCGCGCCCGTGGGGCAGCACAGGAGGAGGGGGCCGCCACGCGAGAGAGTGTGGCAGTGCTCGGTGCGGGACTGGCCGCTCAGCTGGCGGCCGTGCGTGACGAGCTACGCTCCGACGTCGCAGAGCTACGCGAGGATGTCACGGACGTCCGTGCCTGGCAGGCCGGCCACGACGCCGAACACCTGCTCATGCGCCGGCCCGAAAACTGAGCCGAAGGGCAAACAGAATCGCCGATCCGCACAGTAATCCCCTGCGAGACGTCTCACCGAGGGGAGCGACATGAACATCGGCATCATCGGCCGGGCCAGGGCGGGCAAGGACACCGCCGGAGCCTGGCTCGTTCGCGAGCGCGGGTATCAGAGGGAGGCGTTCGCGGACGCGTTGAAGGACGCGGCACTGAAGATCGATCCGATCATCACGGCCGACGAGTGGGAAGACGAGTACAACCCGGCCAACCACGGTGTTGACGAGGTTCGTCTCTCGCAGCACGTCGACGAGGAAGGGTGGGAGGGGGCAAAGGCGTGGCCGGAGGTCCGCCGCTTTCTCCAGGAACTCGGGGCCGCCATCCGCGCCATCGACCCGGAGTTCTGGCTGCGCGCTGCGCTGACGAAGGCCGACGCAGCCAACGACGCTGGACGCGCGTGCGTCGTCACCGATGTCCGATACGCCAACGAAGCCGAGATGCTCCGCTCCCGGGGCTTCCATCTCCTCTACATCGACCGCCCCGGCATCCCGCACCTCGTCCACGAAAGCGAGGGCGCGTTGGGGCCGGAGGACGCGGACTGCACGATCATGAACGCCGGGTCCGTCGCTGACCTGGAGTCCGCCGTCCAGCTCTTCCACAAGCGCGTCTTGGACGCGGAATCCGCCCGGCACTACGGCCGGGCCCACCAGTAAGGGAGCCCATGCGCAAGATCCTCGCGTGGATCAAGTCCACTGCTCAGCTCGTGGCAGCGTCCGCAGTCACCTGGCTGCGGACGCTGCTCATCACCGAGCCGGCCCGAGTACGAGCGGCTGTCATGTCTGGCGTTGTCGCCTTGGCGGTCTTCGTGCCGGCGCTGGCAAACCAGAGCGTCGCAGGCCAGGTGACCGGTATCGTCCTCTTCGTCCTCCAGATCGCCATGGGTGAGCAGACTCGGTCCCGAGTCACGCCCGTCGAGAAGTAACGCACCTGACAAAAGCCCCGTCTTCCCCAGTGGGAGGACGGGGCTTTTTGCGTTTTTAGGGCGGCTTTTTAGCCACGCCGACGAACCATTGTTGTTCTGCGCAACACAAGCCGGTTAGGGTCGCCTCATGACACCGCCATCCCCTGACCGCTCTCTCTCAGATGTGCTGACCCGACTATGGGACGGTATCTGCGGGTTTCACCCGACCCTCCCGCCGGTCACGATCGCAATCACCACGCAGCACCCTTCGTCGGACCACGGTCCGGAGCGATGGGGAGATGGGTCCGCCGTCCAGATTGCCGTTAGCCGGGACACCCTGGAGGAGGGGGCAGAGGCCACGCTTACGGCAGTTCTGCATGACGCCGCACACCTCCTGAACTGGGGAAAGGGCATCTCCGACACGACCCGTAGGGGCAGCTACCACAACCGACGATTTGCGGAGGCCGCGGACGTCGTCGGACTGAGCTGGCCAACGGGACAGCCCGCGCCGGCCTCCAGCGGGTTCCGAGACGTGGTGCTGTCTGATCGGGCCAAGGCGTACCCCGGGACGGCCCCCCTTCTGGCTGAGCTGGAACAGGCCATTGCGGCAGCTCTTCCCGTATTGGCTCCGCGCCGGGAGACTGCGAGAAGTCGGACGCGCGTCACGGCTCACTGCGCTTGCACCCCTCCCAGAAGGATCGAACTTCCTGCCAGCACGCTGAACGCTGGGCCGATCCGGTGCGAGATCTGTGGCGCCCTGTTCGCGGCCACGACGCCCGCCTAGTCACCGCTGGCGGCACCGCGTGCCACGGCTTCACCGTGGCTTGGTAGGCTGCCGCCCCAACTACCCGATGGAGGCCCCGTGTCGGAGGCCAAGCTCCCTGCCCGTCGACGTCAGACAGCAACTACGCGGGCTACGATTCCGGCGTCCGTGACGTTGGATGACGTGCGCGACGAACCCATGGACGTTCTGACGGCGCAGGCTCAGGCTCTAATCCGCGCGCACACGCAGCTCCAGCACGCAGACACCACGATTCTGCGAAGTCTCGCAGCTGTGCTGGTCGCGGTGCGGTTGCAGATGGACGACCCCGCCGGCTCGTCTTACGCTTACATCCAAAAGGCTGCATCGATCTACCGGGACGCTGGAGTCCCTGCGGACGCGAGGGCCACTACACAGGCTTCGGTGCGCTATCACATCTCGCAGGTGCTACGGGCAGCAGTTCCTCCCGAGGAGATCGCGGCGCTTGGCCTGAAGGAAAAGTCGGCCCAAGGACGTCAGGCTGATCGGCGCGGGGTCACCCGGGCGCTTGTCGTGTCCGCCAGAGCGGAGGAGACGTCAAGCCAGCTCGTTCCAGACGAGGCCGGAGTCCGTGAGGCGCCGGGCGCGCGGCAGGTGGCGGACCACCTGCGGCTGTCCGAGATGCTTACCCGTGTGATCGGTGGAATGCAGGCTGACGTCATCATCGACGACATGACCCCGGAGCAGCGGGGTGTGCTGGACTCGCGGCTTGCTGAGCTGATCAAATCCGCACAGACCCTTCGGGGCGTCGTCCGCAAGGCAGGCAAGCGCTAACACTGCGTGTTGGTTCGTCGCCCAGAGTCCCCGTCGTCCCTCCGGCGGGGACGTTGAAGTGCCCGACTGGCCAAAGTGCCGTACTGACCCCTTATTTCTAAACCCCTTAACGCGTGTAAGAGTAAATAGGAAAAGGGCCGTTGTTTGGGCACTTTGGACCCGGGGAGGCTGACGACGAAAGATCTTGACGCCGGGGCAAACAGGACCGGCCATTCTGCACAGTAACCCCTCTGCACCCGACAGCAGAGGGAGACACTGTGGTAGTAGCGACGATCAAGCGGGGCCAGTCCCGTTTCTACATCGACCCGGACAACGGCGAGATCAAGGTCCCGGGCGTGACGAGCGTGCTCAGCATGCTCCCCAAGGACTTCCTGAAGTTCTGGGCCGCCAAGCTGACGGCCGAAACGGCCGTTTCGCACTGGGAGCACGTCCAGGGCATCGCCCGGACCGACCCCGAAGGCGCGATTGACTACCTGAAGCGCGCGCCGGATCGGTTCACCCGTCAGGCTGCGAGCGTCGGCAGCCAGGCGCACGACATCTTTGAGCGCCTGGCCCGTGGAGAGCGAGTGGGGCGCGTCAGCCCCGACATGGTGCGGTATGCGACGCACTTTGCCACGTTCCTCCAGGAGATGCAGCCGGAGTTCCTCTTCCTGGAAGAGACCGTCTGGAGCGACGATCACGGCTACGCCGGCTCGTTCGACGCGATCGCTCGGATCGATGGTGAGACGGTGATCCTGGACTGGAAGACCACCCGCTCCGGCGTGCACGAGGACGTCGCGCTCCAGCTCAAGGCGTACGCGATGGCAAACCGCATCATCTTGGCGGTCGATGGCTCGTCCGTTCCGGTGCCGGCGATTGACGCGGCTGCCGTACTTCACGTGCGACCGGAGGGTGCAAAGCTCGTGCCGGTCTCATGCTCTGACGACCTGTTCGACGTTTTCCTGTCGCTGCTTCCCATCTTTCAGTGGGAGCGGGATCGGAAGAAGACGGTGCTCGGCAAGCCGGTGTGGCAGACCGGAACCGCAGAGACCGGTACGGAGAGGCGGGCAGCGTGACGACGCGTGATGCGACGGCCGGCACTCGCGCGCGATTCGTGGACATGCCGAATGGCGACGTGCAAATCGTTGTCGACTCAGGGGTGTCAGTGGAGTATCGCGCGACGCCGGCAGGGCGCGGAGTCTTCGACGTGGGAGCCATGACAAGCGCCAGGATCCGGCTGACGCGGGAAGCGTGGGACGGCCTGACGCAGCACATCCGCGACGAGGCCGCAGAGGCCAAGTGGGATGCCGTCAACGCGGAGAACGAGCGCGGAGGTCAGGCACGCGAAATCGTGGCGCAGGTCGCGTCCATTCTCGGCGTGGACATCGACTCTGGCCCCGGACACCGCTGGGACGAGGACCACATGGCTCGGGTCGTGGACGCCGCTCGGGCACTGTCCGCGGAGGGTCCGCTTCGGGAGACCATCGTTCGCCAGGCGCTCAAGATCACCGAACTGGAGAAGGAGAGCGGTAAGTGAGCCTGTACCCCGCTGAGGAACTGGGCGAGTACGACGACGACGGCACGATGCCGGAGAACGTGGACTCCCTCCGGGAAGCCGTGGTGGGTCACCGGATCGTCAAGGTGGAGGCCCACGAGGACGGCCAGTCCCTGTGGAACTACGACGGTCCGCCCCGGCTCGTGATCACCCTTGACAACGGGAAACGGGTCGAGCTCCGGAACGCGGGTGACTGCTGCGCGTACACGGAACTCTCTGGCTTCCTGCTGCACCCGGATCGCGTGGACCACATCATCACCGGCGTCGGAACCACCGACGAGTACACGACCTGGCACATCTACGCCGACATGGGTGACGTGCTGGAGCTCTCGGTGGGATGGAGCTGCGGTAACCCGTTCTACTACGGCTACGGGTTCGACATCGCTGTGAAGGACCTGGAGGAGAGCAAGTGACCGGCTACGCACCTGAGTTCGTGGACATGGGCAAGACCCCGCGACTCTTCCGGGACATCATCATCACGGAGAAGATCGACGGCACCAACGCCGGCATTCACGTCAGCCCTGACGGTCAGGTGGCCGCGCAGTCGCGAAACCGCATCATCACGCCGGACAGCGACAACTACGGCTTCGCGCGGTGGGTAGCGGACAACGCCGACGAACTGGCTCACATCCTCGGTCCGGGCCTCCACTTCGGTGAGTGGTGGGGGCAGGGAATCCAGCGCCGGTACGGGCTGACGGAGCGACCGGTCGGTGACGAGTCGCATGTGGTGGACCGCCGCTTCTCGCTCTTCAACGTCGACCGGTGGCACAAGGCCGGCCCGGACGGCGAGTCGATGCACTCCCGAGCGGAGCAGTCGTCGCTGTGCGGCGTGGTCGACGTCGTTCCGGTGCTCTACCGGGGCACGTTCCGCGAAGAGATGATCGTCTTCGTGATGGCAGAGCTGCGGCGTGCTGGCTCGTTCGCCGTTCCCGGTTTCATGAACCCGGAGGGCATCTGCGTGTACCACTCGCAGAGCAGGACGGTCTACAAGGTCACCCTGGACAACCACGACCGGGGGAAGTGGGAGGCGGCAGCGTGAGACGTGCGCTCGCCCCGTTGCTGGCGGCTTCGGCACTCGTGCTGTCCGGCTGTGCGGCAGGGGACAGCCCCGATGGCTGCGACGTGGACATCGACGTGCACCACCCGAAGACGACCGTTACGAAGACCGTGCAGCCGAAGCCGGCTCCCGCGCTGACGAAGAGGAAGTGAACGCAGATGTCTGACAAGAGCGGTGCGGAGATCGCGGTGGAGCTCGTGGGTTCCGTGATCAGTCTGCTCGTGCGGAGTTGGCTGGTGATGCTGTTCATCGGGAGCCTGCACACACAGTACGCGGAGGTTCCAGCCGTCGGCTTCCACGCCGCGTTCCTGCTTGTCCTGATCGCAGGATGGGCGACGTATCCGCACTCCGAGCGCTGACGACCTAGCAACTCCCTTGAGCCCCCGGTTGCTTCGGCGCCGGGGGCTTTCGGCGTACAGGCACAGAAAGGAGCGGGCGTGTATCTGTTCAGCAGAACCCACACCTTGAACGAGGAACTGGCCACGTCTGGGCGCAGCGCCATTGCTGTAGGGGCGACGCACAAGCAGCCCATCAGCGACACAGTGCTGATCCGCGTCTTCCATCCCACGACGGGTGCTGGTAGGTCGTTCGTCCTTACCCGGGACGAGGTGTCTCAGCTTCACGACGCGCTGAGTCAGTGGCTCGTAACCGGCTGGGCGGGGTTTGTCGACGGGGCTCCGGAGCCTGGTCAGGGAGCGAAGTACTCCGCGGGCACGTCCGGATCCGGCGCCGACATCTGGGAGGCACTGGAGCGGCGCCGGCTGGAGTCGGCGGAGCAGCAGCGCAAGGCAGACGAAGCGCTGGCCAACACCTACGCCTCGTGGACGCGCGAAGAGCTTGTTGCGGAGATCAAGCTCCAGAAGCTCAATCGGGAGTCCGCAGAGACCCGCGCACAACGCTGGCGTGACGTGGCGGACGCTGAGCAGGCGCGCGTGCGTGCGTTGTTTGGCCGGCTCCGAGCCGTGCTGAAAGGGAAGCGCACCGCCTCCGTGGACGACCTGAACGCCGCTTTGAAGGAGGAGTCCTAATGAAGCCCGCCAACGGCGTCCGCCGCTTCCGCGAGACCCGATACCCCCACTTGCGTTCGGAGGGCACCGCGACCCGCCGCACCAACGGTGCGACGAAGCAGCTCATCCGCCAGCGTCCGCCGACGGACGCCGCCTTCCTGGCCTGGCTTGTCGGTGTCGACGTGGGCGAGGTCCGAGCCTACGCGGAGATCGGCGACTGGCCGTCGCACTGGGTACCGCGCGCACAGGCCACGTTGCGCCGGCTTGGCGTGGAATGCCAGGACGAGGCTCGGGAGATGTGGGAGAGGGGTGTCCGGTGAGCAGTCTTCGGCGCGAAACCCTGGAGTGCTGCCCCGAACCTCCGACGACGCCGGCGGAGGCCCTCGCACACGTCGTTGCGATCTACGATGACGAGCCGGACGACAGGATGATGATCCACGCCACATCCAACATCTATGGTCCGGGCGTCCGTACCGGGCTGACGATGGGTGACCTTCGCTCACTGCACAGGCTGTCGCAGTGGAACCAGAAGGGGGAGGAAGAGTGGCTGTGAAGCGCACCGTCGCAGCTGTCCGCGCTGAGATCCATGCCGACCTGGACCGCTGGCACGGTGAAGAGTACGACCGCCTGGCGGAGATGCTCGACGACCTTCTCCACGCCCACGCTCATGAGCTGGCGGAGCGGGTGCGCCGGGTTCTCGACTCTGGCGAAGGGCGTGACTGGGACTGGTGGGACTCTGCGACTATCCCGGCCAGCATTGCGGACTACATCGACCCGGAGCAGCCGTAATGCCCCCGCCAGAGGACTGGGACCCGGATGACCTGGTAGCTGACCTCGTCGCGGACCGGCTGCTGATCCTCCGCACAGCCCGGCGTTTCGTCGCGGAGCACGCGTGGCCTGACGGCTACGAAGTGGGCGACGTGATGGCGGTCGCTCGATTCCTTGCAGGAGAGGAGAGCTAGAGATGATCAAGTCCATCGGAGGCAAGAGCTTCCACGTCTACATCCACGGTGCGGACGTCGCGCTCGACTGGACCGACCCGCACGGCGACGACGGTGACGCGCTGCTGGCGCCGGATGACGCGCGCCGGCTCGCGAGGGTACTGCGCGGCGCAGCTGAGCTGGCGGAGGAGTGCGGCGCCGGTGACTGAGTCCGCGAGCGTGTCGGAAGGCCTGCTGGAAGTGCGCGAACACCTCGTCCCCTTCTTCGACGCTGCCGACGGCATGCGGCGCGACATGGAGGCCCGCGGTTGGTCGTCCGCCATGGCGGAGTACGTGGCCGGCCGGTGGCTCGCCAATCTGCTGACGGGAGGCAAGGGATGAAGCTCGACCTCGTGGCGCTCGGCGCGCCGGCGCTGCCGGAGGGGATGTTCTACCGGATCCGCCGGGAGTACTTCAGCTGTGTAGTGGAGATACGGCTGCGTCGCCGGGTCGGGAGCCGTCCGGTCCCCGGCGCCCTGGCTGGCGTTCAGGAATGGAGGCACGCGACGGCAGATGCGGCCGTCATCGACGCGTGTGTGCGCGCAAACCACGCACGTCTGTCGCATTCGCAGCGGAGCGTGCTCGTCAACGCGGTGAACGCGTACCAGGGCGACTACGACGCCAGGGGAGAGAGCTGATGGCCACGATCAAGCCGCCGGACCACGTCACCGTAGAGGTCACCACGGCAGAGCTGGCGCTCGTCCGTCGCGCGCTCCGGCTCGTCCGCGATTTCGGAGACGTGGACGACTGGGACGGCGCCTCCGCGCTGCTCACGGACCTGGAGGCGTCGTGAGGGCCTCCCAGTGGCGCATCCGACGAGTGGGCCAGCGCTGGCACGTTTTTGAGCCCGGGTGGGCGTTCACGTCAATGGGTGCGCGGCCGACGTGGAGTGAAGCGCTTGCTCTGCTCGTGATCTTTCAGACCAGCAGCGTCCGAACCCGTAGGGGGCCCCGTGGTCACCTTCGCTGAGTACTTCGCGCAGCAGCTCCGCGACGACCACACCGCGCTGAAATGCGCCGGCTGCTACCGGCGCAAGCCTCGGCTGGAGTTCCGGGAGACCCCGTGGCACGGCCGCTCGGCCCGGTGCAAGTTCTGCGAGGGCTACGACTACCGGGCGACATGGTCGTACGAACTGCGCTGGCAACTGGGGCAGGAGAAGGAGCGGTTCCGCGGGCTGAGTCGGGGCCTGGAGGCGGTTCGCCGACAGCGCGACGAACTCGCCTTCCGCGCGCGGATTCTGCGTGCGATGCATGGAGTCGCCGAGGACTACGCCTTCCGGTACGCCGAGAGCGCTGGACATGCTCGGCGATCGGCTGCCCGCTACCGCTCCGCTTGGCTCTCCGCCCGGAAGCGAGCGACGGAGGCGACTGTCCGGCACGACGCGGAGGTTCGCCGGAGCAAGAGCTTCGTTGACGAGCTGCGACCCTCCGTGCAGCGTCGCATGACGGAACTCCGTCGCGTTCGCGCCTTCGCCGACGACGTCAGGCAGATCCACGGGTGGGCGTTCACGGGCGAGGAAGGCCAGCACCGGGACCGCCTTCGCGTGGTGTACGGCTGTCTCTACGAACTGTGGGAGGCAGAGCGCGAGGGCCGGGCGTACGTGCCTCTCATCCGTCGGGACACCCGATGACCCCGCGCGCCCGCTGGTCCTGCGTCTGGCTGACGTGGGCCGGCGCCTTCGCCGTCGCGGAGACGATCGCACTTCGCTCTCGCCACCCTGATGCGCCGCTCTCCAGCCACCTGCGGGCCGTGCTGGGCATCCGTCGACGCCCTCTCCACGCCCGCGCCGGGCAGGCGGCGTTTGTGGGCGGTGCCGTGTGGCTCTACGCCCACCTGTACGGCCGTGAGCAGTCCCGTGAGTCGACTCTCGGGACTGCTTGCGGTGGAGGCAAACAGAACCGCCGATTTGCACAGTAACCCTTGAGTACCCCGCTCGGGGGAGCGCAGAGGTAGACGAAGACACCAACGAGAGGTAGATACATGGCTGGACTGCGACTGTGGGACACCGACCCGGAGGCCAAGCCGAAGCCGCGCGCGTCCTTTGCGGACGACGTAGTGGGCCGCTTCCGATCCGGCCGCATGGTGGTCGACCCTGACCGGCCTTCGCGTCCGCCGATGCCGGAGAGCCTTGACGAGTGGCGCGTGACAACCGGGGACCCGGTCGTGGCGGCCCGCATCGCGGCACTCTTCGGCGGCACGCCAGCGGAGTGGGCGACGGAGAGTGAGGACACGCTGGAGGTCCTGACCACCGCGCCAAGCGTCGGCATCATCATCGACAGCGCTTCGGCGATCCAGTCGGACATGCGCCTCTACGGGCAGTTCGGCAGTGAGCTGCTGCACCACTGCGACGGCGTGGAGTTCCTGGATGACGAGAAGAAGGGTCAGCCCTGCGGTTGCCCGGAGAGCTTTGCGGCGCGCAAGGCGGAGGCGAAGATCGGGCGCGCTCCCAAGCCGAACATCGTGACGACCTTCAAGCTTCAGGAGGATCCGGACCTCGGCCGGTTCCGCTTCCGCTCCGGCGCGTGGGACCTGGCAGCCACCCTGCATGAGGTGCTGGAGGCGCTCGACCAGGTCGGCGGGCCGGCCCGGGCGATGCTGACCCTGGACCCCGTGGAGTTCACGATCAAGAAGGGCCCCAAGAAGGGGACGCTCGTCAACTACACCCGCCCCGTGATCAAGGTACTCGGCGCCTACGAGGCTGCCGTCCCGCTGGCCGACGCGGCCTGATGACGAGCTGCGCCCGGTCCTGCGATGTAAAGGGCCGCAGGACCGGGCGCCACCAACTGTAGTGCAGCAGAGGAGAGACCACATGGCACGCAAGCTCACCGACTTCACGGGCCAGGACATCCGAGAGGGCAGCATCGGCGTCTACCCGTCCCGACAGGGCAACACCGTCCGCAACTCGGAGGGCATCGTCCTTCAGATCAGCTCCGTCAAGGACGCGCGCGGGCGGTCGCACCCGGAGCTGCTCGTCCAGCCGACGGGCCGCGACTCCGGGCAGATCCAGCGGAAGACGCGGAAGGTCGTCGCTGTCGCGGTTGAGCACTTCGCCGTGACCGGCTACCAGCAGCCGCCGGACGCCCCGCAGGCCTGACGCACATCCGAACTCTGAGCCCCCGCACACCGATGATGCGGGGGCTTCGCCATGTAGTACTGGAGGAGAGACAGCGTGACGGAGCAGCAGACGTTCAAGCTGGGCGACAAGGTGGCGCATCGGACCTTCGGCCAGGGTGTCGTCCGATTCGGACCCTACGCCCCTGCCCTCAGCGACGAGGCGACCCGATTCCTTGTGGAGTTGGAGAGTCACCCCGGCCGACACGGCACGTTCGACGCCGGTGACCTGACGGCCGTCCCCACCTACAAGCACGGTGACCGGGTGCTCGCCTACGGCGAGAGCTGCACCGTGGAGGCCGGGCCCTTCGTGGACAAGTACGACCCCGACCGGCCGTGGTACGTCGTGAAGAACGCCGACGGCTCGCACGAGACCAGCAGCGAGAGCCGCCTGAAGCCGGCGCCCGCAGACGAGCCGATCAAGGTCGGTGACCGGGTGCGGGTGCTGGAGGCGAAGCACGCGGAGGAGTTCCACGGGACGACCGGCCGCGTAATCCGGACCGACGGAACGTGGACGCCCCGCGACGGTGAACTTCACCCGTATCGCGTCGAGTTGGACAACGGGGGCATCATCAACGCTCGTCGGGTCGAGCGCATCACGGATGATGCTCCGGCCGGCTCGATCTTCGTCTACAACAGCGTGACCTACGACCTGACGGCGGAGTACCGCGACCAGGACGGCGACGTGTGGCGCCTGACCCGAGACGCAGACGGAATCCCGCTGGCGACGATGGGGGACATCCGCTTCGCCTGCCGTGCACTGCACGGTGTGATCGACGAGCACGGACCCCTGACGAAGATCACCGACTGATGGCGGTCTCCATCATCAGCCCGGACGCCGCCCCCGCACTGGGTGACGTCCGGGCTCTCGGTGAGCGCGACTTGATCATCGTCGCGGCGGGAGCCACCGGCCGGCGTGACTGGCCGCGCTACATGGACGCTGTCGGCGTCGCGATCACGCGCGGTGCACGCGTGATTCACGCGGAGGTGACGGCGGAGTGAACGGGCTGCTGATCTACATCGTCGGCGCCCTCTGGGCCGCCGGCTGCATTGCGCTGGCGGCCCTGCTACTGGCCGTGCTGATCGAAGGGGCGCACCGGCTGTGGCTGCGCCGAGAGGAGAGGCAGCGTTGATGGGCGTCTTCGACGGCGAGATTTACCGCGTCCGCTCCCGCTGGGTGCGTGAGGTCAACGGCGCCACGGTGGAGACGGAGGCGGTGCACTATGCGGATGACGCGGGCACTGCCCGGACCCTCGTGGAATCGTGGCGGGCGCAGGGCGTCACGGCCGTGGAGGTCAGCCTTCTGACCTATGTCTCGCACGGCTGCGATGTGGCCGGCTACGGGGACTACTGGGGTGGCGGCGAGTGACAGCCAAGATCCGCCCTAACGCAGAACGCCTTTACCGCACCGAGGTTGACGACGCTTGCACCCGGCCAGCACGCCCCGGGATGCGCGAGCCGTACGCCGCTGGTCACGTTTTCGGCCCCTACGACAACGCGGCTCAGGCTGTCGCACAGCGCACCGTCGTGGAGCGGGAGGGCGGGACGGCGCACATCGAGGAGACCGAACTGGAATGGGGAGAGTGGTTCCGTGACTGAGTACCTGAAGGACCGGGACGGGGACGTGTGGGCGGCAACCCCTGGTGAACTGGTTCACCATCGCCACAGTGACGGCCGGCGGGCGGACGCGTTTGCGGCTACCGGCTCTCGTACGTACGTAGAGGGAATCTGGGGTCCTCTCGTTCCCTGCACGGAGAGCGGCACCCCGCTGACGTCGGAGCCGGCCCCGGACGCCGTTCGGGCGCTCGTGGCGGGCGCTCTTCAGGACGTCGTGGTACGGCTGTGCCTCGCTTACCACCGTGAGTTGGCCGGCTCCCCGGCTGGGCGCGCTGTTGACGTGCTGCTGGAGGCGGTTCGAGAGACTGCGGATGCCGTCCTCCGGGGCGATGTGAAGCCGGCGGAGGTGACTGAGTGAAGGACAGTTTCGGCGTCGAGATCGAGCCCGGGGACTACATCCTTTCGGCCTCCACCACGTCCGGTCGCGTCAAGGTCGGGCGCGCGAAGCAGGGCCGGACCGGCATCGTAATGGACATCGAGCTTTCCGCGGTTGACGGCATGGCGGAGATTCCACGTCAGCGGACTGGCCAACTCGGATACAACACCGTTGTCCTGCGGAAGGCGGACGGCACGGCGCCGGCGCACATTGGGCCGACACCGGACGTGGACGCGGCGGTTCGTGAGCGCGTCGTGGCAGATCTTCAGGCCAAGGCTGCTCGGGACTGGCCTGGTATCGGCACCCTGCTGGGCCTGATCATCGGCGTAGTACGGGGCGGTGTCGATGGCTAACCCATCGAAGAAGCGCGGAACCGAGTGGGAGTCCGCCGTTCGCGCCTACCTCCAGGAACACCACAATCCGGCCGCCCGCCGCAACGTGCAGATGGGCCGGGCGGACATCGGGGACCTGGACGGCTATTACCTTCACGCCGCCGAGTGCAAGGACGAGCAACGCATCACGCTGGCCGACTACATCGCGCAGGCCAACCGGGAGGCGATCAACGCGGGCCAGCCCTACGGCTGTTCCGTGGTGAAGCGGCGCCGGGCAGGGGTCGCGGCCGGCTACGTCGTCCGGGATTTGGCGACGGATGTTCGGCTGGTGAACCGCCTGAAGGACGCGGAGCAGACCCTTCAGGCCATTGCGCCGACGGTCTACGCGGACCACGTCCAGCGACACGGAGAGGGGCACTGATGGCGAAGCAAATTCATTTCACGGGGTGGCTGACGTACAGCGGACACTGGGACCGGAGCCCGGACGACGCAGTTGACATCGCGTTGGAGCTGGGCGACAAGCACGCGGGGTACTCGCTGAGCCTGGACGAGGTGCTCAGCGTCGAGGACGTCCCGGACGAGGAGTGAGCGGCGTGGACCCGTACATCAGCTACTCGGCAGACCGACGCGCAACGTGGGTGGGCCACCCGTCGAAGTTGGGCGTCCGACGCGCTATCGACACCGCTCGTCGGGGCCGGCGCTGGTCCGGCCCCCGTGACCTGATCATCTTCAGCCTGGAGCACACGCCGTCGGGTCGCGTCTACGTGGAGATCCCGCCCGAGGACTGGACCACCGAGTTCGCGGATTGACACCACGCAACTCACACGGGGCGCTCTCTTCGGAGGGCGCCCCTCTTTCGCATTCCCAGAAGAGAGGAGACCGCTCGTGCGACTGTCGGACCTGCTAGGCCGGCTGAAGGGCGTCACGGAGGACCACGACGGCTACCTAGCGCTCTGCCCCGTCCACGCGGACCGGCGGACGCCGTCGCTGAAGCTGACCCTCCGGGAGGACGGGAAGCTCCTGCTCGTCTGCCGCGCCGGCTGCATGAAGGACGACGTCCTGAAGGCGCTCCGCCTGTCGACGTCGGACCTCTTCGACGTCACCCCGGGCACCGCGACCCGGACCGTGTCCGCGGCCCCGCCCGAGTCGATCGGTCCGGGCGAGATAGCCGGGCTTCGGGTTGTCGCGGACGAGTGGGCCGATGCGCTCCCGGGCTGCCCGGAGGCCGTCGACTACTTGGCCCGTCGCTTCGGCGTCGGCCTGGAACTGGCGGAGGATCTGGGCATCGGCTACGCGGCCCCCGGTGACCGTCCTCAGAGGTGGCTTAGCCGTGGGTTCAGTCGACACCCGCGCATCACGGTCCCGCTGACCGGTGCTGACGGCATCGCGCGTGGACTGCAGGGACGGGACATTGGCGGGAAGTGCCCCGCGCGCTGGGTATCGCTCGCCAACGTTGACGGCCGGACGTGGGCGAAGTGGGGACTCCTCTCGGCAGGCTCCGGCTATGACACGGTGCTGGTCACGGAGGGCCCGGGAGACGGACTGACGGCCGCTGGTGTGGGTTACGACGCTGTGGTGATCCGCGGTGCCGGGCTCGCACAGAGTGCTGACGTCGTGCGTGAGCTGGCTGACGTCCTGCGCGGCCGTGACGTCGTCTTCGCGGGCGACGCGGACCGGGCCGGCAGGGGGTTCTCCACCGCTCTCGCTCGCTCCCTGGCCGCACACGGAATCTACGGCCGACAGCTGGTCCTGCCCCACGAGGGCGACGACCTGACCGACTGGCGGGAGCGTGACCCGGCAGCCTTCCCTGCCGCTCTTCACCGGGCGGTACGCATGGCTGAGCCTGTCGACTTGGACGAGCCGGAGCCGCCGACCCCGTCCGCGCCGGCTGTGATCGAGGACGAGGGGGACGACCTTCCCGTCCTGGCAGGCTCCGCCCGGGAAGCCTTCGACAGCACTGACGTCGGCCTGGCCGTCCGCCTCCGCGACTACATGCGGGCGTCTGGCGGGGGAGTCCGGTACGCGAGCGGGCTCGGCTTCCTGACGTGGGACGGATCTATCTGGGTCACGGGTCAGGACGCCGTCCGCCGGGCACTCCACCGCATGGGCGCGGAGATGATCGCGGAGGGCGGGGATGCTGAGCGCCGGTTGGCGTTGAAGGCGCTCACCAGCCGCCACATTGAGGGGATTCTGAAGGAGCTGCCGTCGGTTCCCGGCGTGCCGGCTGACGCGGGTGACTTCGACGCGGACCCGGAACTCCTCTGTGTCGCTAACGGCACGCTCCACCTGCCGACAAAGACCCTGCGACCACACGACCCGGCGGACATGATCACACGCCGTCTGGCGGTTCGCTACGTCCCGGGGGCGCCCGCTGCTCGGTGGCTGCTCTTCCTGTCGGAAGTGTTCCCCCATCACCCCGAACTGCCCGGGTACATGAAGAGGCTCGTCGGGTATGGCGTCTCGGGGTCGACGCGGGAGCAGTGCTTTGCGTTCTTGCACGGTCAGGGAGCGAACGGCAAGTCTGCGTTCCTGGACGCCCTTGGCCACGTCTTCAAGGGCATCACGAAGAGCACGGAGTTCAGCACGTTCGAGCAGCGCGTGAACGTTGGCCAGGCGTCGCCTGAATTGGCCGCGTTGAGGGGCGCCAGGCTGGTGACGGCGTCGGAGACAGAGAAGTACTCGCGCCTGGCGGAGGCGCTGGTCAAGCAGTTGACCGGCGGCGACCCGGTGACGTGCCGGAACCTCCACGCGAATCCCTTCACGTACGTCCCGCAGTTCCTGCTGCTCGTGGCCGGCAACTACAGGCCTGCGATCCTCTCGCAGGATCTCGGCATCTGGCGCCGCGTAAAGCTGATCCCCTTTGAGGCCACGTTCCGCGGTGCGAAGGCGGATCCGACTCTCCCGGCCGCCCTGCGTGCTGAGGCAGAGGGCATTCTCGCGTGGGCCGTGGACGGAGCGGCGGAGTGGTACGCCCACGGGCTCGAAGAGCCATCCACCGTCCAGGCAGCGACGACCGACTACCGCGAGAGCGAAGACCGTCTAGAGGAGTTCATCACTGCCTGCCTCGTCCGCGAGGAAGGCGCCCGCGTTCAGCCGATGCAGCTCCGTCGGGCCTACGCGGACTGGGCAGAGGACGCCGGCCTCAGCCGGAAGGAAGTGCTGTCCGGCTGGGCTCTCGGCGTGGAGATGGAGTCGCGCGGGTTTCGCAAGCACAAAAGCGGCGGCCGATGGGGCTTCAACGGGATCCGTCTGGCCACCGACGCGGAGAAGCGACGGGCGGAGGACGGAGACAGCGAGCAGCCTGCGGCACCCGCCGGCGGGCCGAGCGACATATTCGGGCAGGTGAGGGAGGCAGCGTGAGGTACTTCCGTCACACGGTGGCGGGAGACGAGGTAAGCGTCCAGGTGCCGGAGGACATCCGGGATCTGGACGCTTTTCGTCTCTGGGTTCACGATCAGGCCGCCAGGGGCGGTGTCGTGGCGGTCGATACCGAGACGAGCGGGCTCGACACATTCAGTCCGACCTACCGTCTCCGCACAGTTCAGTTCGGCGACGCCGTTACCGCGTGGGTCCTGCCCGTGGAGATCGGCCGCGCGCTGCTGGAGGCCGCACGCTGGGCGCTCCGGGTGCTTCCCTCGCTCACGATCCACAACGCGCCCTTTGACCTGCTCGTCCTGGACCGCCATGCTGGCGTGCCGCTGGAGGAGTTGGGCCCGAAGGTGAGCGACTCCCGCGTGTACGCCCATCTCTGCGACCCACGGCAGCCACAAGAAGGTGGAGTCGGGCTCGGCCTCAAGCCTCTCTCCGGGGCGTACGTTGACCCGTCGGCGCCGGACACTCAGGGCGACCTGACGGCGATTTTCAACCACATGGGACTGACGAAGGCCACCGGCTTTGCCAAGATCGACATTTGGCACCCCACCTACCTGCTCTACGCAGGCCTGGACGTCATCCTGGGCGCCCGTCTGCTGCCTAAGCTCCAAAGCAAGCTGCGGGAGTACGGCATCAGTCAGCGGCTCGTGGACTTCGAGCACCGTGTGATGCTGCTCTGCGCCCGCATGGAGCGGCGGGGCATGAGGGTGGACGTCGACTACGTTCGCGGTCTTGTTGGTCGACTGGAGGAAGAGGCAGGCCGGCAGTCGGCCATTGCGTCGCGGTACGGCGTAGCGTCCGTCAACGCGACGGCGCAGGTGTCGGCCGCGCTGCTGGGCATGGGCGAGACGCTGACGGAGCGGACCCCGTCCGGGGCACTCAAGGTGGACAAGGCCATCCTGCTCGATCTGGCCGATCTCGACGGTCAGTGGCAGCCGCGCGAAACACGCACGCCGAACCCGCTGGCGGACGCCGTACTTCGGTCGAAGCGGGCGGGGAAGTGGAAGTCGTCGTACGGCGTCGCGCTGCGGGACGGCCTTGACGCCAATGGTCGCAGCCACTGCAAGATCAATTCGCTTCAGGCCCGGACCGCCCGCATGTCCATCTCCAACCCGCCGCTCCAGCAACTCCCCTCCGGGGACTGGACGATTCGCCGCGCGCTCATGGCCGACGAGGGCCACCGCATCATCTCCGTGGACTACTCCGCGGTGGAGATGCGTGTCCTGGCCGCCCTGGCGGACGAGGTCACCATGAAGCGCGCCATCGCGCAGGGCCGAGACCTCCACGACTTCACGGCGGAATTGATTTGGGGCGCCAAATTCACCAAGCACCATCGAAAGATAGGCAAGGGTGTGGGTTTTGGCAAGGTTTATGGGGGTGGAGCGCTGACGCTCTCCCGCCAGACGGGGGCGCCGCTCCCGGAGGTCAAGACCGCGATCGCTGCTTACGACCGCGTGTACCCCGGCATCAAGCGGTACTCGCGACAGCTCCAGCGCGACGCGCGCGCGGCCGGCTACGTGGTGTGGACGCCAGCAGGACGACGGCTTCCGCTGGACCGTGACCGCGTGTACGCCGCCACGAACTACGCCGTGCAGTCGACGGCACGCGATGTCCTCTGCCAAGCCCTCTTGGACCTGGACGAAGCCGGGTTGACGGAGTACCTCCTCCTTCCCGTGCATGACGAACTCGTTGCCTCTGCGCCGGAGTTGGAGGCCGAAGAAGTGGCGCGCGAGATCGGAAAGATCATGTCCATGGATTTCATGGGCGTGCCCCTGGACACCGACCCGGACGTGGGTGGGCGTAGCTGGGGATCGCTTTACATGAAGAAGGCGGGCGTCATGATCGAAAACGACACCTGGTACGCCGCGCATCCCGAGGCAGCGCACGCGGCAGAGCTGGCGCGAGCGTGATGCGGGAAGCGGTTCGAGTGACATGTGACGACGGTAGCGGGGGCCACCGACAAAGGGAACAGGCTTTCGAATCTGCGCAAGGTGGCCTCGTTCGACCGGCCCGGCGACCGGTCTGGGTGGTACCCGTGCTAAGGCCAGCTAACCCCCGCCCCCGCCCCGACCTGCGGACTCTCATGGCCGTGTGGGACGAACGCGGCTGGTACGGCTGCTTCTACTGCGACGGCCCACTGACGGACATGCAGCTCGATCACGTGGTCCCTCTTTCGCGCGGGGGGCTTGACGGCCCGTCGAATCTTGTGCCTGCCTGCGCGGCGTGCAACGGAGCCAAGGGGGACGAGCCGGCTGACACCTTCACAACTGGCACACGGGGCTCCGGGGCGGTAGCTACACGTACAGGCTGCCTCACACAGCGCCAGTGACCAGCGGTAACAGCACCTCAACACGCCCGCCGCGACCCGCCGATCGGCAGATTTTCATAACGGTTGCGTCACGAGCACGTGTGAGGAAACCCGCAGGTCATGAGCTGCGCAGCTCAGGTGTCCGTCATCGGACCTTGCCCTGAACTAGGTACCAAAACGGGTCAAACTACCCGCCCTGACATGTTCAAAACTGAACTGAATCCGTTGTCCGAAAGGGTGCCATGACCTACAGTCCATCCCACGTCACTCCAGCAACGCGGCAGGTGGAGGCTATGGCGGCCGTACTTCGGCATGACCTGGCCACTGTCTGCACGTTGGCCGAAATGTGTGACGCCGTAAGCGACATGCGGGGGCGACGCCCCCCGAGCGATCCCGACAACACGGGTCGGCGGGCAAGTGCCGGCCCCGGACGTCCGACAGAGGACACGGCGCTAGACGACGCGCGACTACTCGTCATTGACGAGCTGGCCACGGCCGCCACGCACATGAAACACGCTGCCGCACTGGTCAAGGGTACGGCGGCAGCACTGGACAGGGCTCTCTCTGTGTGGGAGGGGGAGTCCGCCATAGAGGGGGCCGCAGGTGCATCAGCTGGCGACACGAATGATCATCGCGCAGGGAGCGGCGCGACTCACGGGGCCGATGGAGACGCGTGAGGACATCCGATACCTGGAGTGGGTGGCCTCGTCGCTCGGCGTGGACGTGGCTGAGCGCGACGCATCCTGGCTCTGGGCCGGCGTGAGCGCGCTGCTCGTCGTAGCGGGCTGGGAAGACAGCTCCGCAGCTCGTTGTGACGTGACGGTGGCCGATCACGCGGGCCTGACCCTGCACTACCTTGCCGATCACCGAATGTCGCTGACGCACCCGCAGAGCGCCTGACCGAAGGCCCCGTCCACGTTGGGCGGGGCCTTCGTCATCCCCGGAAGTAGAGCCCGCGGGAGCGCATGCCCGGATCGGGCGATCGTCATGTGATGCAGGTCACATCTGAGCAGGCAAACAGGTCTCTCGATTTGCACAGTAACCCCGGCATCACCAGAGCAGCCCAGGGGGCGCAAATGAGCAACGCCACGATCTCCACCGACATCATCACGAGCGCCAAGACGGGTGACCGAGAGGCCATGTGGTCAATCGTCGCCAGCCTGGAGCCCATGCTGGCCAACATCGTCCGCACTGTCACCGCCGGCCAGGCCACGGGGGAGGATGTGGCCGACCTCATGCAAGAGGCGCGAATCGCGCTAATCACCAGTGTGTCGAGCTACGACACTGACGGCACGGCCCAGCTCCAGACGAAGGCGTGGCCGGCAGTTCGCGGTGCGGTGGCGGCCGCGTGGATGGGTACCCGGCCGGGATCCGTCGACCCCCAGAAGCTCGTCCGGGTGCGTCGGGCGCTTGCCCAGTCCGGCGGCGACATGGACAAGGCGTTCGAGATCGTCAACGCGACCGCCCACGTTTCCCGGCGGCTCTTCGACGCGGCTTGCTTCGCGCTCACGCCGGTGGAGAGCCTGGACCGACCGGTCGACGACCAGGAGGGCAGTATGACCCTGGGTGACACTCTGGCGGACGTCTCGTCCGCTGCCGACGCCTCGGACGCCCGGGACCTCGCGGACATCGTGCTGGCGTCCGTTACCGCCCGGCGCGCGCTTGTCCTTCGCGGAAGCTATGGCATCGGCATGCCGCCCATGGAAGACGCCGAGATCGGCGGCCACATCGGCGTTGGCCCCGCACGAGTCCGCCGCATTCGCTGGGACGGTATCCAGCAGGGGCGCACCGTGCTGGGTGTAGCCGCGTAAGTCGCTCATGTCTCTTCAACGACCCACACCCCCGAAAGGCACGGCAATGCGCAACCACCTTCCCTCCCTGGACGGCTACGACATGGCCGGCGTCCGCAGCGACGAGGCCGCCGGCTGGGACGAGGACGCCCGAGACGCCTACGACAGGCAGCGCGACGCCGAGAGCTGGAGCGCTGCGGAGGAACTGCTGCGCTGAGCCCCGTAAGTCGACTCACGCGACTCGCGTAAAACCGATCCTGAAAGAGGAGAGATGAACGAGATCAAGGCTCAGTGTCGAGTGCGCGCCGGGGACTACATCCTGGCTGAGCGCGACGTCGAAACGATCAGCCTCCACGCCTTCCGCCGCGACGACGCCGTGATGTCCGCGTTCCTGGAGCCGGGCCCGGCCCGGGAGTTCGCCCGCAGGTTGCTCGCGCTGGCCGACGAGATCGATGGCGGGGTGACGACGGACCGCCCGCTCCGTGTCGGGGACCGTGTGCGGATCACTGAGCTGGGCCACGGATGGTACGGGCAGGTTGGGCACCTGCGGCAGATCGACACGGACTCGTGCCCCTATCTCGTGCAGCTCGATGAACTTGAGTACGACCGTCGGTGGACGACACACGTGGAACGCGTCATCGACGAGCCGACGGCCCTCACCCGCGCCGAACTCCTGGAACGCGTCAAGGCGCTGCTTCCGCCCTCCGCCACCGCCGACGACCTGATCAAGCTTGCCGACTACCTGGCCGGCTGAAGAACGCGACAGAGGAGATACAGTGACCCGGATCAACCTGACGAAGACGACGATCAACCGCCCGTCGGTCGTGACGCTTACCGTCAAGCCGTCGGCGTTCAACCAGTCGGCCGCCTTCGTCGGTCTGGCCGACGAGTCGGCACACATGACGGAGGCCGAGACCCGTCGGCTGCGTGACGAGCTGACCAACATCCTGGGGGAGAACGAGCCGGCCCCCGCAAGCGAGCCGATCAAGGTCGGGGACCGCGTGGTGGTCGTTCGTGAGTATCCTGCCCGCATTACCCGACTGGACGGACAGGCGGGCGTGGTCGAGAGCCTGGACCCCGGTGACCGCTACCCGTATCTCGTGGCCGTTGACGGGGAGGAGTACAGCGCGTGGTGCCACTCCGTTCGTCGTGAGACGACGCCGGCAGAGGTCGACGAAGACCCCGAACTCGCTGACCACATCCGCGTGTCGGCCGCTCAGGACGCTGCCGACGTGGACCGTCGACACTCCGCGGCCGTCAAGGCGCGCGACATCCTGAGCTTCACGGCCGCCGGCCCGTTCGGTATCCGCGCGGCCGTCGACCCGGAGGCCGTCATCCGCCTGGCGGACTGGTTGCTCGGCGAGACCGCCTGACCTACCCCCTCAGGGCCCCCTGCGAGTAGAGGACGCAGGGGGCCCTTTGTCGTTCTGGAGGAGAACATGGCTGTTCGGGTGAAGCGCGGCACGGGCCACGTCGTCCTGACTATCGGCCCCAACTGGGACGAGCTGACGCCGACAGAGGCCCGGGCGGTGGCACGCCGACTGGTGGACGCTGCCAGGGATGTGGAGCGACAGGTACCGACGTTGGGGTGGACGGCTGGGAGATGGAACCGCTTCACATCTAGGACTTGTGCTGCGCAGCACATGTCTGCCATTATGGAGCCACGCCAAGGACTCACGCGAAGGAGCACTCCATGTCGATGACCCCCGTCATGAAGAGGTACCGGTTCAGCATGCGCATGGTGGAGGCTCTGATGTCCGGCGATAGCGCTGACGGGGCCCAGGGCCGGACCGGCACCCTGGTGGCTCTGATCGACCGCCAGCTGATCACGCCGAAGACCCAGGCTACCGGTAGTCGCCACCTCCTCACCGACAAGGGTCGTGAGGTGATCGCGGAGCTGCGGGCGGCAGCGCAGCCGGAGAAGAAGGCGGTCGAGGGTGCCGTCATCGTCACCTCGGGCAGCGAGGGTGCGGACATGGCTGAGGCCACCGCCCTCTACCGCGACGACTACGACGCTGAGCAGTCCGCCGCCTACGCCGCCGAGTCCGCCGAGTTCATCGCCAAGTTCAAGGCCGAGATCGCCGCCGAGAAGTCCGAAGCGGCCTCCCCGGTTGAGCTGGTCGTCCAGCCCGAGATGACGACCACCACGCGGACCACCTACCGGCCTCAGTTCAGCGTGGACGGGGGTTACCACTGGTCCAACATCATGATGCTGGGCGAGGTCACCGCTTCCGACGCCCGACGTGAGTGTGAGTACCAGGTCAAGCACGGGCCCAAGGGACGGATCTTCCGGGTCCTCACCGAAACGATGATCGCCACGGTTGAGATGGTGCCCGCAGCGCCCGAGACGGCCGACGACGGCCCCCGCTACGAGGTCCGACCGAACGGCACCCGCTTCACCGTGTACGACACGGCCACCGGCCGGGAGGGGATCAGCAGCCACAGCCGGTACGCCGCGCAGGACCACGCCGATAGGCGAAACCGCGAAGAGGGCTGACCCACCCCACTGCCGGACCTGCGAGTAGAGGGCGCGGGTCCGGCCCTGCACAGAGAAGAGGCAGAGAGATGAAGCACAACCCGCACGTCACCGCCTCCAGCATCGCCACGGAGGCGGGCGGCCTGACGGTCGGCACCCGCGTTCGCACGCTGATCGACCTCACGTCGGTCAACTGGGCGCCCGAGCAGCCCGACATCCCGGCCGGCTCGTTCGGGACCGTGGACCACGTCTTCTACGCCCATAACGACCCGGCCAGGGTCACCGGGTACGGCGTGATGCTGGACAACGCCGTGGACCGCCTGTCCGCGTGGATGGGTCCCACCGATGTGGAGGCCGTCCCGCGCTGCACCGCCACCTTCACCCCGCCCGGCGCCGAGACGCTGCCGTGTGTCCTGGCCCCGCACCCGACGTCCCCGGAGCACGAGACCATCCCGCTCGGCGACCCGGGCCGGCCCTGGTACTGGCGCGACGGTGCCCCCGGTGCCACCCTTCCGGTGCACCGTGTTTGCGAGGCACGGGACTTGGAGGAGGGGGACCGGATCGAGCACCACGGCCGGCGCTGGACGGTGGCCTCCGTCTGGTGGATTGGCGACGGCTGCACGATCTTCGCGACGAACGGCGGCGAGATCATCACGGAGCCGCACAAGATGTTCGACGCGCAGCGCGCGAACTGACAACTGTTGGGGCGTCGCTGGGAGTTGTATTCCCGGCGGCGCCCTTCTGTGCATTCAGAGGACTTGTGCTGCGCAGCACAAGTATGCCACTATGGAGCCACGCAAGGAACTCACGCAGGGGAGAACGAAGATGAACGCCACCACCGTTGAGGACGTCGCCACCGTCGAGGGTCTGGTCGTCGAGCTGGCGTCGGCTCTTGCGTTCCGTGCCGGCATCACTCACCGCGCAACGTGCACGACGCACGAGTACTGCCGCAACCGTCCGGGTGGCGTGGTCTTCAACGCACAGAGCTGGGAGGACCTTCACCTCCGCGTGATCCCCGGGTTCTTCGCCCACTGCGAGGAGATGGAGCGGATGGGCGAGAAGTAGTCATCCCATCGGCCGGCCCTGCGAGTAGAGGACGCAGGGCCCGGCCACCTGAAGTACCGAAGAAGCAGCGACGACAGGGGAGAGAGCAATGGCAAAGCCCACCATGAGCCAGGACGGCGTCTACCGGATCGACGTACGAATCACCCGCCGCGTCTCCATCGGCGACCTGGCCAACTACCTTGCCGCCGCTCACCGACACATTGGTGAGCTGGACCGCCTCCAGGAGATCGCTGGCAGCCTCTCCGCCAAGCAGGTCCGCGACACGGTCCGCACCGAGATGGAGCAACGCGGCACCGACTACATCGACGGATGGGCTGACCAGTTCAGCTACGACGAGACGAACGAGCGCCTCGCCTTGGCCACCCACCACATCCGTAAGGCTTACCCGGAGCTGGCGAAGGCGGAGGACAGCCGGCGCCCGCCGCTGGAGCCCCTCGTCACGAAGATGTGCCAGCACGGTAACGCGCCCCGCGAGGACGTTACGGGCGACCCCATCGCCGAGTGCGCCGCGAAGGACATCGATGGCGGGACGGAGTGGGGCGCGTTCAACCCGGAGGGTTGCTTCTACGCCTACGACTGCGCGGTCGACGTCGCCAATCAGGCCGCGCAGGAGAGCGCGACCGAGGATGACATTACGTGGGGCCGCAAGTGCCGTGAGCACGAGGACGAGCAGACGGACACCTGCCCGGAGTGCTTTAAGGACGCCTGACCTCCACCCACGCCGGCCCTGCGAGTAGAGGACGCAGGGCCGGCCCCCGGAATGCGAGAGGAACCCCGGTGAGCTCCAGCGCCAGTGCCCCGCAGATCGTCACCGTCGTCCGCCCGCTGACCGTGACGACCGCCAACGGCAACCCGTTCATCGTCGCGGTTGGTGAGCGCGTCACCGTGACGCTTGCCCCGTGGCTCCCCAAGCAGTGTGGGACGTACCGGGTTAGTGGCTCCCTGCGCGACGTCTCCGGCCGCGTGCTGCGGTACTTCCCCGACTACGAGCCAACCGTCCGCGTTGACCGGCTGCATCGGGCCGTCACCCACGGAGCCCCGTTGGCCCGGCACTGCGACCGATGCCACGGTACCGGCCGGGATTTGGGACGCATCAGCCGCTCGCACTACGACTGGGTCGAGGGTGTGGCGAAGATGCCCACGTGCCAGGCCTGTGACGCCACCGGGTTTGCACGGACCTACCCGGCTAACTGAGTTGCTGCCGGACCTGCGAGTAGAGGACGCGGGGCCGGTCAGGGACGGCACAAAACGGCCGCCCCTGCACTGAGGCCTAGGAACCATGTTTGCAGGGGCGGCAGAGTGGCCCGGGAAGGTGTTGGAGCGGGCCGGTGCCAGGCTACCCCACCCATCGAAGCTGAGGAACGAAGAAGAAGGAGATATGACCCACACCCCCTGGCACATCCGTATGGCCCGTCGCCACGGCCCGACGACTGTTCTGTACGCCGCTCTGGCCCTCTCCGCCCCCGGGGAGTACTCGTTGGGCGTCATGGCCGGCTGGAGCCCGTACGTGGCCTGGCTGATGCCGGCCGTCCTGTCGCTCTACGCCGCCATCTCCGCGCGAAACGCTCGCGAGTGGTCGGACCTCCTCCGCAGCTTGAAGAAGTGCGACGACGTCGACCGAGCAGCCGACGCGAAGGTGAAGCGAGGCCGCGCAACACGTGGTGCACTGCTCGCGCTCATCCTTGCAACAGCCGCGCAGATCACAGAACACGTACTCACGACCGGTGCGACAGGCGCGCGAGCGTGGGTCGTCATCGTGGTGAGCGCCGTTCCGCCTCTCGTCGCGGCGCACGTGCTGCACCTGGACCCGCCGGAGGACACGGAGGCTGACGAGGCGCCCGAGGTGCTGCCCGCGCTGGCCGTGACCGAGCCGGCCCCGTGGAAGGTGGAGCTCAACAAGCGTTTCATCCGTGACCGGACGGTCACGACCCACAAGTCTCGCAAGATGCCGGCCGCCGAGAAGGCGCTGAGCCTTCAGCGCGCTGCGGATCTGCTCGGCGTCCACGTGACGACGCTATACCGTCGGCGGGATGCAGGTACCTTGCCGGTCCACCAGGGCCCCCGCGGGCAGCTCGTACTGTGGTCGGACGTGCAACCGACGAACGCGATCTGAAGGGGCCAACGTGGACCGCGAAAGGGCCCCCGTTCACTCGAACGGGGGCCCTTTCGCGTTGGTGCTTGCACGCTGTCAGTGGCCCGTGGCAGAGTCTTCCTCATCGGACCGGGGCAGCCCGGACCGGCTCTTCCCCGGGCAACTAGGGATGACCCTGGAGCCTTTGTGTTCAAGGGATAGATGCTCCCCGCGCAAGCGGGGGTCAGCCGTGCGGGGTTTGCACTCCACAGGGTGATGAAGTATCTCCCCGCGTCAGCGGGGGTCAGCCGCCTCTAGTTGGCAGGTTTGAGGGCTGTTGTGTCGACTTCCCCGCGTGAGCGGGGGTCAGCCGCCTCTGGTTGGCTTCTTTGAGAGCCACTGTGCTCGCTCCCTGCGCAAGCGGGGGTCGCCCGTCGCACTCCGACAGGCACGAGGAGAGATTCCTCACTTCCCCGCGTCAGCGGGGGTTGCAAGCCCCGTCGTCCTCCAGGATGGCGGGGCTTTTGCATGCGCTAGAGGATGCAGCAACGAGCGCGAAGGTCCCGAACCATACTTGTGCTGCGCAGCACAGCCGTGCGATCATCGCGACACAAGAAACCCCGGCGGCGCTGTAACGCCCCGGGGTCATGGCACTAGGAGTGGGGACTCCGAATGCGCATCCATCGTATCGCGCGGCACACGCGCGGGTTCACGATCCTGGACAACGGGCACGTCATCCGAAAGCACAGCCTCTCGTGGACTGCCCGCGGACTGCTCGCGTACCTCTTGAGCCTCCCCGACGCATCCCGGGAGGACGTCAGGACGCTGTCCGCGAAGTCGCGCGAAGGGCGCACGGCGATCGCTCGCGCGCTGAACGAGTTGGAGGCCGCCGGCCACTACGTCCGTCGGACCGCGCGCGACCCGCTGACGGGCCAGGTGCGGACGACGGTGTCCGTCCACGAGGTCCCGGTGACGTTGGGCAAGTCGGCGCACACGGCTCGGCCGCTTCCCGCATCCCCGGCCGCCGGTGGACCTGGAGCTGGAGGCGCGGGCGCCGGGAACGCGGGAAGCCCGTCCTTGACGGTAAAGACGGTGTCTCGGCAGGAAGTTGAAGTACCGTCCATCCCTCCGGCCGAAGGGCTGCTGACTGAGGATCCGGAGCTGATGGAGCCGGCCGACCCGGAGGAGCTGACGGAGGCGTACGCGGCCTTCTCCGCCCTTCTCGGAGGGACGGACGGGGATTCCCCCACCGAGCCCGAGAACGAGCCGCAGGCGCCCGCACAGCGCGCCACTGAGCCCCGTCAGGCGGCTGCTCCGGCACGGATGACCGAAGGCATGGCGTTGCTGCTGGAGCTGGGCCAGCGTGAACCGCGGAAGGCTCTGGCGGGAAAGGTGCTGACGGATCAGGCCGCCATGGTGGAGGGACTGCTGGCCGGCGGGTGGACCCGCGCCACGCTGATGCCGATCCTGGCCGCCCCGCTTCCGGAGAAGATCCGCCGCACTGTCGGGGCGGTCATTTCCGCCCGGCTGTCGCAGATCCCGCCGATCGCGCCCGTTTCCGAGAGCAAGAGTGCGCCCGTGCCCCGACCCGTGACGTACGACTGCGACAACTGCCGCGCTCCGGGGATGTCCCGACCCGGGGTGTGCCGGAAGTGCCGCGAGGTTAAGCCGACGGAAGCGCTCCCCGGCGCTGTGGTCGGCGGGGGATGGCGATCGCGGGTACCCATGCGAGACGCGGTCTAGGCGATCGGGCGCCCGCGCTCCCATAGCTCTTCGACGTGGTCCGAGAAGCGGTCAAACAATCCACCAGGCTCGCCTCGTCGAAGGTGCATGAGGGGTGAGTCGTGGCCAACGACCGACGCTAGGTGGGGTGTCACCATGGCGTCCGAGTCGAACCGGAAGACGCTGAGACTGACGTGGTTCGGGCCGTCCTCCGCAGCGCTGAAGCGGGCCTCCAGCCCGGGCAGCGGGCCGACCTTGGCCAGCTCCTCCAGGGTCATCCGAATGCGCGTCGACACGGTCAGGGCAACGCCCTCCACCCGCTCTCGGTGTTTGGTCGTCTCGGACTCGGGGTCGCCGAGCAGGAAGCGGATCCGGCAGCCTGCGTCCGACTTGCGCCGCAGAGTGTTGCTGAAGTCCGGCTGCTGGGGCCAGAAGAAGTAGTTCGTGTAGCCGCTGAAGATCAAGTCTGAGGATGAGTCTTCGATTAGCTGACCCCACACCGCCGTTGGGCAGGCAGAGCGATAGGGATAGACGGCGAAAACCTGCTTGTCGTACCCCGTCTTCACCCTTGCACGGATTCCCGACGGCCACAGAACTGCCACGTCATCCACCCCTAGCACTCGCGCCACATCTTCCTGATTCCGCTGGTGTGGCACCTCCGACTCGTCTCGAAGCCAGCGTCCCACGGTTTTAGGTGTTACCCGAACGGCGGCAGCCAGTCCTGCCGGCTTGATCCCTGCCCTCGCCATAGCATCACGCAGCTGTGTGTTCAAGACATGACCCCCGGACATTTGGCTTTTCTCAGACTGTAGCGCCTGAGTGGTCGTCATGTCCGCACGTTGCGCGGCGCATTAGGTACCTCTGCGGTCGATGATTGAAGACGTCAAGCCGAGAGGAGACCACCAATGGTGGCGCGACAGCACGTCCCGCAGCACGGCGCGAACGACCAGGCACCGGTGTTATCCACGAGGGTTGCATGGACGCTCAGCCCGGACCACAAACCCGATGCACGGCCGGTTACGCATCAGCTCTGCTGTGCTTCGGAGGACGAGGACGGGACCGTCTGCGGGGCAAAGGGCCCGCGCTCCGAATCCGCCAAGAAGGCCCACGCCTGGGTGTTCTCGCACGCTGGCGAACAGCTCGCACACCGCTCGTTCTACGACGTGGTCGAGATGCCCTACGTTCTGAGCCCGGAGGTCGAGCCGGAGGAGAACACGCCGCCGGCCCGGCTCTACCCGTCGGAGCACTGAGTGTCAGCCGACGAGAGCCGCAACGAGTGCCCCGAGTGTGACTACTTCGCTCGCGCCATCGCGCAGTACCCAGAGACGGACTATCCCACCATCGCGCGGCAGCTGGCCAGGGCTCGCGCAGCGCACGAAGACGACGAACAGATCGCATCGCTGGAGGCAGCACGTGCCCGCTAGTGAGTGGCCAGCTACGTGGCTCGCGTTCCTCGGCGGTCCCGCCCCGTACGAGCCGACGGAGTGGGACGACGAGCCGGTCGACCCCTACGCCTGGCTCAAGGGCCACGGCTGGCCGCCGGAACGACCCCGGGGCCCGCGCCCGGTGCTGACGCCGGAGGAGCACACGGAGGCCCCGTTGACGGCGGACCAGCGCCAGCGGCGGGCCGAGTTGCTGGCCCGGGTCCGCAGCGCCAACCACCCGGGGATCCGATGACGTCCAGGGAAGGGCAGCCGTGCCTGAACTGAGATACCCGCGGTACCGCGAGCCGCTGGCGGTGCCCATGTACGACAGCGTAGAGGCCTACGTCTACGCGCCGGAGTTCGATCCGAACGAGAGCGCGAAGGGCTGCCAGTGCCCCAGACGCATCGAAGGTGGCTGCGTCGAAGACCTTGGGCTACCCGGGCTGCAAGAACAGTTCCGCGACCGCTACCGCCGCGTGTGGACCGTGCTGGGGCGGGAGCGAGCGGCCGACCCGGTGAGCGGCAGGGTCCGCGCGACGACCGTCATGCTCCGGCGCATGGAGGCTGGCCGGCCGGTCTTCAAGACCATTCGCTGTGCCGACGCACCCGTGACGGAGAACCGGTACGAGCAGAACCGCGACGGCCGCCCGCCGGCCTTCCTCAGACTCCCGCGCCAGCCGGCTACCCCCGTGGACAGCTAGCCGGCCGGTGCGGGTCAGCAAGTGCACTACGGCCGCACAACCGTACGGCCGGAACCCTCCATCAAAGGAGTGCACCGATGGCATGTTCCCGTTGCGGGAGCGCGATGGACACGAGCAGGCGTCCGTATGTCTGCCACTCGTGCGGCAACGTCATGGGTGTCGCGATTCCGCCCACCCAGGCGTACGGCCCCCTTACGGTGGCCAGGATGCTGATGGGCGCCTCTGGCGCGCTGACACCCGGAAGGTAGGCGGCAATGAGCGCTCCGCGTTGCGGCAAGTGCAGGAAGTCCGTTGACGTTGGCCCGGAGGGCGGATACGTGTGCGGCTCGTGCTGGCACGTCGTACCCCCCAGCCGGACCGATCAGCGACGGGTGACCACCGGGGACGTTGGTGTCTCCGGAATGCACTGCGCGCACTGCGGAGCGGAGATCAACTACGGCCCGGAGGGCGGGTACGTCTGCGGCTCGTGTAACTACGTCGTGGAGCCCCCGCGTTCGTCCGTGGCGCGCAAGGAAGCCGCCAAGGACCGGGCCGACCGTCAGCGTCGCGTGGCGGAAGACAAGGCGATGCAGTCGCGCCCTGGCCGTCGCTGACCCTGAGCCGGCCCGACCGTCAACGTCCCCCGCGGGGCGGTCGGGCCCCTAGACGCCCCTTCTTTGCGCCGGCGCGCAGACGTGAGGAAGCGGGCAGAGCAGAGCCCCCGGACGACGCTTGGCGGTGTCATGTCCGGGGGCTCTGTGCTGCGCCCTAGCTGGTCAGACAAGGAATTTATGACCGAGAGTCGGAGCAACTAGCCCATGCCGGCCGCAAGGCCTCCACCGAGCGCACCTGGGTCGACCGCGGCCGCGCCATCGGCCCGGACGAGGCCCACGGCTGGACGCCGGTCGGTCCGAGCGCCGTGCCCTTCTCGTCGGCGCACACCACGCCGGAGGAGCTGACGGAGGAGCAGATCGGTGATGTCGTACGGCAGTTCGCCGACGCCGCCCGCCGGGCGCTCGACGCCGGCTTCCAGGTCGCCGAGATCCACGGTGCCCACGGCTACCTGATCCACCAGTTCCTCTCGCCCCACAGCAACCACCGCACCGACGCCTACGGTGGCTCCTTCGAGGGACGCATCCGCTTCGCGCTGGAGGTCGTCGACGCCGTCCGGGCGGTGTGGCCGCAGGACCTGCCGCTCTTCTTCCGGATCTCCGCGACCGACTGGCTCACCGAGGACCCGCAGGACGACCGCGAGGGCTGGACGTCGGAGGACACCGTCCGGTTCGCCAAGGAGCTCCAGGCCCGTGGCGTGGACCTGATGGACATCTCCACCGGAGGCATCGCCCCCGACGCCAGGATCACCGCCGGCCCCGGCTACCAGGTGCCCTTCGCCGAGGCGGTGCGCAACGGGACCGGCATGCCGGTGGCGGCCGTCGGCCTGATCACCGACCCCGCCCAGGCCGAGGAGATCCTGGCCGCCGGCCGGGCCGACGCCGTCCTGCTCGGCCGCGAACTCCTGCGCGACCCCTACTGGCCCCGCCACGCCGCCATCGCCCTCGGCGCCCCCCTCCCCGCCCCGGTCCAGTACCACCGCGCCTGACCCCGGCTCCGGCCGCCGGGGCGCGCTCCGGCGGCCCCCGGCCGGTCAGTCCGACGGGGGGCGGCTGCCCCAGTCGAGGCGCAGGACGGCGAGGTCGTCGGTGTGGCGGCCGGCGTTGAGGGCGTGGGTCTCCTTGATGAGGAGGTCGACGTGGGCGGCCGGGTCGGCCGGGGGCAGGGTGCCGATCAGTCGGAGCAGGCCGTCGACGCCGAGCCGTCCCTTCGTCGTCCCGTTGTGCCCCTCGGTGAGGCCGTCGGTGTAGAGGGTGAGCGCGCCGTCGGCCGGGAGGGGGATGACGGTCGGGGTCCAGCTCCCCAGTCCGGGGGCGATGCCCAGGGCGATGCCGTGGGCGGCGGTCAGCTCACGGGTGCCGTGCGCCGTGGTGAGCAGGGGCTCGTGGTGGCCGGCCAGGTGGAGGGTGGCCGTGGTGGCGTTCTGGTCGAGCGTGAGGAGCGTGCAGGTGGCGAAGAGCACCTGGTTGCCGCGTTCGGCGATCAGGATGCGCTCCATCAGGTGGAGCAGGCTCTCGCCGCGGTGTCCGCCGAGTACCAGGGAGCGCCAGGCGATCCGCAGCAGCACGCCGAGTGCGGCGGCGTCGGGGCCGTGTCCGCTGACGTCGCCGACGACGGCGTGCAGCAGTCCGTCGTCGCCCTCCACGACGTCGAGGAAGTCCCCGCCGAGCAGGGCCGTGGTGGCTCCGGGCAGGTAGCGGGCGGTCACCGTGACCGTGGAGGTGCCGAGGATCGGCGGGGGCAGCAGCCCCCGCTCCAGGCGGGCGTTCTCCTCGGCCCGCAGGCGGGCGGCCTGGGCCTCGATGCTGGCGCGCTCGGTCTGGCTGCGGTACACGGCGTAGCGCACGGTGCGGTGCAGCAGGTCCGCCTCGACCTTGCCCTTGACGAGGTAGTCCTGGGCGCCGGCGGCCATCGCCTCGGTGCCCGCCTGGGCCTCCGCCAAGCCGGTGAGGACGATCACCGCCGTGTGGGGGGCGACGGCGCGGACGGCGGTGACCGCGGCGGTGCCCGTGGCGTCGGGCAGGTGCAGGTCGAGGAGGATGCAGTCGGCCGGGTGGGCGGCGAGGGCGGCGCGGGCCTCGGCGAGGGTGGGCCGGGTGGTGAGTTCGAACCGCAGCCCGGTGTCGTGGAGGAGCTCCTCCACGAGCAGGGCGTCGCCCTGGTCGTCCTCGATGAGGAGGACGCGGTACAGCGATTCGTCGGGGGCGGCGCCGGGGGTGGCTGCCACGGCCGTGCTCATCGTGCCTGCTCCGTGTCGGATCGGGCCGCGGTCTCGCCGGTCGGCGGGCCGGGGCGCTGCGGCGGTTCGGGTGCCAGGGTGAAGGTGATGCGGGCGCCCTCGCGGTGGTCGGGGTCGATGGCGATGGTGCCGCCGTGGAACTCGACGATCTTCTTGCACATCGCCAGCCCGATGCCGCTGCCGGAGTAGGCGTCCTTGGTGTGCAGCCGCTGGAAGATCACGAACACCTTCTCGGCGAACTCCGGTGCGATGCCGATGCCGTTGTCGGTCACCGCGAAGTGCCAGAGCGCGTCCTCCCGGACGGCCGTGACGTGGATCTCCGGCGCCACGCCGGGGCGGCGGAACTTGACCGCGTTGCCGATCAGGTTCTGCCAGAGCATCCCCATCTGGGTGGGGTCGGCGACCAGGGTCGGCAGCGGATCGTGGGTGATCTTCGCGTCGGCCTCCTCGATGCCCACGCTCAGCGCGGCCAGGGTCTGTTCCAGCACCTGGTCCAGGTCGACCTCCTGGTGGGCGTGGTGGAGCCGGCCCACCCGGGAGAAGTCGAGGAGGTCGTTGATGAGGACCTGCATGCGGTTCGCACCGTCGACCGCGAAGGCGATGTACTGGTCGGCCTTGGCGTCGAGCCGGCCCCCGTAGCGGCGCTGGAGGAGCTGGGTGAAGCTGGAGACCTTGCGCAGCGGCTCCTGGAGGTCGTGGGAGGCGACGTAGGCGAACTGCTCCAGCTCGGTGTTGGACCGCTGGAGGTCCGCCGCCTGCTCGTCCAGGCGCAGCCGGGCCTCCTCGGTGAAGGCCAGTTCCCGCACCAGGCGCCGGCGCATGGAGTCGATCTCGCCGCTCAGGCGCCGGAGGTCGGCGGGGCCGGTCGGGGTGATGGGGTGGTCGAAGTCGCCGCCGCCGATGGTGCGGGCGTCCGCGACGAGTTGGTCCAGCGGCTCGGTGATGCCCCGGCGCAGCCCCTCGAACACCAGGGCGGCGAGGGCGGCGATCAGCACGGCGACGGCGCCGAACACCCAGTTCCGCAGCCGCATCATGGCGGCGAGGTCGCTCCGCGTGGCATCGCGGTTCTCGCGCAGCCGGTCCTCCTGGCCGCTCAGGGCGGCCCGTACGTCGTCGAAGGCGTTCTTGCCCTCCGGGGCGCTGCCGGCCGCGAGCGGCGAGGGCGTGCCGGGTGGCGCGGCGGCGATCGGCCGGGCGATCCGCTCCTGCCAGCTCGTCACGGCGTCCTGCACGGCCTTCAGGTCGGCGAGGCCGGAGGGGTCGTCGTGGAGCAGTTCCGTCAGCTGTGCGGTCTCCGTCCGCTGCTCGGCGAGCCCCTGCTGGTAGGGCGCCATGAACTCCGGGGTGCCGGTGAGGCCGTAGCCGCGGATCCCGGTCTCCTGGTTGAGCAGGGCCGACTCCAGGCGGAACGCGCTGGCGAGCGCGGGGGAGCGCACGTCCACCAGGTCGGTGCTGATCGACTGGGTGCGGGACAGTACCCACGCCCCCGCCACTCCGAGCAGGGTGAGGATCACCAGGGACGCGGTGACTCCCACCCGGAGCCACTGCCGGGTCGTCCATGTGGCAAGGCCCCCGCCGGACCTCCGGTCACTGTCGTCGCCGGTCATCGTGTCAACTCCTCGCTCTGCCCGATGCCTTCGATCGGATGCGGCGAGGCCACTCTAGAGGGCGGACGACAACGGTTGTTGTCGTGGGTTGGTTCTGGGCCTAGAGTGCCTGACATGCCCGGCAAGAACTTCGTACTGCGTACCACCTCGCAGGAGGCGGCCGCGATCGCGGACGCCGCGATGGGAGACCTCGCCCGGCGGCTGGCCGGGCGGCTGACGGCGGTCCCCGCCGCTCCCGCGGTGAGCGACACCGCCCAGGCGCTGAGCCTGCTCCACGTACTCGACCACCTCCGGCAGGCCACCGAACGGCTCCAGCGGGAGGCGGCCGGCGACGCCGCGCGCGCGGGTGCCGGCTACCCGCAGATCGGCGCCGCCTGCGGCATGACCCGTCAAGGTGCCCGCCGGCGCTGGCCGGGGCTTTTCCACCACCCGACCGAGAACCCGCGGAGCACCCGATGATGACCACCGCCCGCCCCTTCGATGTCCTGCTCGTGGAGGACGACGCCGCCGACGCGATGCTCATCGAGGAAGCCCTCTCCGAGCGCGGGGAGCGCAACCTGGTCCAGGTCACCGACGGCGTCGCCGCCCTCGAATACCTGCGCGCCCCGGACAGCGTGCGTCCCGACCTCATCGTCCTCGACCTCAACATGCCCCGGATGAACGGGCGCGACCTGCTGAAGGTCCTGAAGAACGACGACGACCTGCGGACCATCCCGGTGGTCGTGCTCACCACCTCCACCGCCCCGGACGACGTCACCGGCGCCTACAGCAGCCACGCCAACGCGTACGTGGCCAAGCCCGTCAACCTGGACGAGTTCGAGCAGGCCGTCCAGACCATCGACGCCTTCTACCTCGACACCGCCACCCGTCCCCGTCCCTGAACGGGCCGGCCCCTGAACGTCCCCGTCCCTGAACGGGCCGGCCCCGGCCGGCGAAACGCGGGCCGGGGCCGGGGACCGCAGCCGCGGACATGCTCGTGCCCGGGCCCGCCCGGGAACGACACGGGCGGCCCGGGCACGTCGACGGCCGCCCGTCGAGGCCCGTCAGGCGATGCGGCGGGCGCCGTCGGCGGGAGTGGCCGCGAAGGTGCGCGGCGGGGCGTGGCCGGCGGCCGCGAAGGCCGCGGTGACGGCGGCGGTGACGCGGTCGGCGTCGTCCCGGTGGACGAGCGCGATGACCGAGCCCCCGAAGCCGCCGCCGGTCATCCGGGCGCCGAGGGCGCCGGCGGCCGCGGCGGTGTCCGCGGCGAGGTCGGTCTCGGGGCAGGAGACCGCGTAGTCGTCGCGGAGCGAGGCGTGCCCGGCGGTGAGGACCGCGCCGAGGCCGGCCAGGTCGCCGGCGTCGAGCAGGGCGGTGGCCTGCCGTACCCGGTCGTCCTCGGTGACCACGTGGCGCACCAGCGGCCGCAGTTCGGCCGGCAGCCGGTCGAGGGCCGCGGGCAGGGCGTCGGCCGTGAGGTCGCGCAGGGCGGCGAGGCCGAGCAGCTCGGCGGCCCGCTCGCAGCCGGCCCGCAGCTTCGCGTAGGCGCCGTCGGCGAGGTCGTGCTTGACCCGGGTGTCGATCACGAGCAGCCGCAGGCCGGCGCCTTCGAGGTCGAGCGGCACCTGGCGGCTGGTGAGGTCGCGGGTGTCCAGGAGGAGCGCGTGGCCCGCGCGGCAGCACAGGGAGGCGGTCTGGTCCATGATCCCGCAGGGGACGCCGACGTAGGCGTTCTCGGCGCGCTGGGCGAGCAGGGCGAGCCGCATCCCGTCCAGGCCGAGGTGGTACAGGTCGTTGTAGGCGGTGGCGACGGCGCACTGCAGGGCGGCGGACGAGGAGAGGCCGGCGCCCTCGGGGACGTCGCTGTCGATCAGCAGATCGGCGCCGGCGACGGCGTGGCCCGCGTCGCGAAGGGCCCAGACGACGGCCGCGGGGTACGCGGTCCAGCCGGTGGTGGTCCCGGGCTCCAGCTTGTCGAGGTCGAGGGTGGTGATCTCGTCGCCGCCCCGGGTGCTGTGCAGGCGCAGCAGGCTGTCGTCGCGGCGGCGGGCCTGGACGCGGGTGGTGTGGGGGAGGGCGACGGGAAGGACGAAGCCGTCGTTGTAGTCGGTGTGCTCGCCGATCAGGTTGACCCGGCCGGGGGCGGCCCAGGTGCCCTCGGGGTCGGCGGAGAACAGCGTCCGGAAGGTGGTCATGCGGGGTGCTCCAGGGTGAAGTTCCAGGCGTCGGCGACGATGTCGTCGAGGTTGGGGCGCTTGGGGGTCCAGCCGAGCCTCTGGTGGGCGCGCTCGGCGGAGGCCACCAGGACGGCGGGGTCGCCGGCGCGGCGCTCGGCGGTGACCACCGGGATCTCGCGGCCGGTGACGCGCTTGACCGACTCGATGACCTCGCGGACCGAGAAGCCGCTGCCGTTGCCGAGGTTGCAGATCAGGTGCTCGCCCGCTTCGGCGGCGTCCAGCGCCAGCAGGTGGGCGTCGGCGAGGTCCGCGACGTGGATGTAGTCGCGGACGCAGGTGCCGTCCTCGGTCGGGTAGTCGTCGCCGTAGACCGCGATGTGCGGGCGCTGCCCGAGCGCGGCCTGGAAGACCAGCGGGATCAGGTGCGACTCGGGGTCGTGCCGCTCGCCGTAGGCACCGTACGCGCCGGCCACGTTGAAGTAGCGCAGCGAGACGGCGGCCAGGCCGTGCGCGACGGCCTCGCTGGTGATCAGGTGGTCGACGGCCAGCTTGGTCGCGCCGTAGGTGCTGGTGGGCGCGGTGCGGGCGGTCTCGGCGATCGGCACCGACTCCGGCTCGCCGTAGGTGGCGGCGGTGGAGGAGAACACCAGCTTGCGCACGCCCGCCGCGCGCATCGCGCTGATCAGCTCCAGCGAGCCGGCCACGTTGTTGCGCCAGTACTTCTCCGGGTCCGCGACCGACTCGCCGACCTGCGAGGAGGCCGCGAAGTGCAACACCCCGTCGAAGGAGGCGTCCAGGACCTCGCCCGCCTCCTGGATCCGCCCCCGCACGAACTCGGCGCCGGCCGGCACACCCTCGCGGAAGCCGGTGGAGAGGTCGTCCAGGACGGTCACCTGGTGTCCCGCCTCCAGCAGGTGGGCGGCGACCACGCTGCCGACATAGCCGGCGCCACCCGTGACCAGGTACTTGCGGGCGGCGCTCATGACGCCACCTCGCGCAGCCGCTCGGCGGCCGTCTCGGGCGACACGTCGTTGACGAAGGCGTCCATGCCGGACTCCACGCCGGCCAGGTACTTGAGCTTGTCGGCGGTCCGCCGGATGGTGAACAGCTCCAGGTGCAGGGCGAGTTCCGCGCCGTTGGTGGCGGGGGCCTGGTGCCAGGCGGAGATGTACGGGGTCGGCGCGGCGGGCCCGTCGGCGCCGGGTGCGGTGAACAGCCGGTCGAAGCGGCGCAGCAGCTCCAGGTAGACACCGGGGAACTCGGCGCGCTCGGCCTCGGTGAGCTGGGTGAGGTCGCCGACCCGGCAGTTGGGGTAGAGGTGCACCTCGTAGGGCCAGCGGGCGGCGAACGGCACGAAGGCGGTCCAGTGCCGGCCGGTGAGGACGGTGCGCCGGGGGTCGCCGCGTTCGGCGTCGAGCAGGTCCTCGAAGAGGTTGCGGCCGGTGGTGGCCCGGTGCTTCGCGGCCTGCTCCACCATCCGGGCGGTGCGCGGGGTGGCGAAGGGGAAGGCGTAGATCTGGCCGTGCGGGTGGGCGAGCGTGACGCCGATCTCGGCGCCCCGGTTCTCGAAGCAGTAGACCTGCTCGACGCCCGGCAGCGCGGAGAGTTCGGCGGTGCGGTCGGTCCAGGCGTCCAGGACCAGCCGGGCGTGCGCCTCGTCCAGGGCGGCGAAGGACGACTGGTGGTCGGAGGTGAAGCAGACGACCTCGCAGCGACCGGTGCCGGCCAGGGCGGTGCGCAGCGGGTCGCCGGCGACGCCCTCGGGGGCGGGGCTGTCCGCGGCGAGCGAGGGGAAGCGGTTCTCGAAGACGGCGACCTGGTAGTCGGCGTCGGGGATCTCGCTGAACCGGCCGTCGCGGGACGGGCAGAGCGGACATTCGTCGGCCGGCGGCTGGTACGTCCGGGCCTGGCGGTGGGCGGCGACGGTCACCCAGGCGCCGGTCACCGCGTCGCGGCGGATCTCCGAGCGGTTGGCCGGGGCCTCCAGGGGGCGGAGGTCCGCGGTGCCGCGGTGGGCGGGCACGTCGCTGTCGAAATAGATCAGCTCGCGCCCGTCGGCGAGCTTGCTGGTCGTCCTGATCACGGCTTCCTCTCGGCGGGGGTCCCGGGCGGCGAGTGCCTCGCTCCGCCAACGGACTGTGGCACCACATAATCAAACATAAATGAGCAAAAAGCAACGGTGGTGAATCGGGAACCTACGGCGAGCCTGGCACGGCGGGCGACGGCCGCGCCAGGACGGACACGCGGGCCCCGCGGGGCCGGTGCCGCGGGGCCGGGCGGACGCCGGGGAAGCGCGGGGGTCCAGGCGGTTTCGCGGGTCGCGACGGTGCCCGAGGGGGCGCGCGGACCGCGCCGGGCGCGCTCGGCGGCCGCCCCAGGACGTGCCCGGGCCGCGGTTCGCCGCAGCAGCGGGCGGAGGACGGCCAGGTCAACACGTTCCACCAGCAGCGGGCGGGCGAGCCCCCGGACACGACCGGAAGGAGGCGCTCCGCCGTTCGATCCTGTTCTCCCCTGCGCTACGTTGGTGGCCGGCAGACCCGGCCGACGGCGCACAGGCGCGCCGCGCGCGGCCGTGGGCGGGACAGGGACCGGAACGGGGAGCGTCGTGGCGGATCAGGGCATGCTGGCGCAGCAGCGTCGGGCGCTCATCCTGGAGTACGTCCGCAGGGACGGCGCCGTCCGGGTCGCCGACCTGGTGGAGGAACTCGGCGTCTCGGACATGACCATCCGCCGGGACCTCGACGCGCTCGCCCGCAGCGGCGGAGTGGAGAAGGTCCACGGCGGCGCCGTCGCGGTGACCGGACCGACCGCGACCACCGACGAACCCGGCTTCGAGGCCAAGTCCACCCGGGAGTCCGCGGCCAAGGCGGCCCTCGCGGACGCGGCCGCCGCCCTGGTCGAGCCCGGCACCGTCGTCGCGCTCTCCGCCGGCACCACGTCCTTCGCCGTCGCCTCGCGACTGCTCACCGTCCCCCGCCTGACCGTCGTCACCAACTCCCTGCCCGTCGCCGAGCTGCTGCGCACCGCCCGCCGGGAGCTGGGCGACGCGGCGCCGACCCTGCTGGTCACCGGCGGCAGCCCGACGCGCTCGGCGGCGCTGGTCGGGCCGCTGGCCGACCAGGCGATCCGCAGCCTCCACATGGACCTGCTGATCCTCGGCACGCACGGGGTCTCCGAGCAGGCCGGGCTCACCACCCCCAACCTCGCCGAGGCCGAGACCAACCGGGCCCTGGTGGCCGCCGCGCGCCGGGTGGCGGTGGTCGCGGACCACACCAAGTGGGGTGTGGTGGCACTGAGTTCCTTCGCCACGCTGGCCGACGTGGACTGCTTCGTGACCGACGACGGGATCTCCGGCCAGGCCCGCGCGGTGCTGGTGGACACGGTCGGCGAACTCGTCGTCGCGCCCGTCCCCAAGGACTGACCCGTTCCCGAGGGGCGACCCGTTCCCGAGGGGCGACCCGGTCCCGAGGACCGACCCGGTCCCGAGGACCGACCGGCCGTGCCACTGCCGGTCCACGGCGGTCACTCCGGCGGCCGCGGCCCCCGCGGGACCGGGCCCGGCTTCCTGCCGTCGTTCTCCGGGGCGCCGGGGGCGGTGATGATCAGCTTGCCGACCCGCTCCGCGAGGACCGCACGGGCCTGCGGCGGCATCCCGTCGTCGGTGACGAACCAGCCGATCTGGTCCAGGTCGGCGAAGGTGCTGAGCCCCGTGACGCCCCACTTGGTGTGGTCCGCCGCCACCGCGACGCGGCGGGCGCGCGAGATGAACATCCGGTTGGCCTGGGCCTCCGCGAGATTGGGGCTGGTGAGCCCCTCGTTCTCGGTGACCCCGTGGGTGCCGAGGATCAGCAGGTCGACGTGGAGCGAGGCGATGGCCTGGTCGGTGATGGGCCCGACGAGGGCCTCGGAGGGCGTCGCACTGCCGCCGGTCAGGAGCACGACGGGTGGCCGCTGGGCGGTGTCCGTGGCGCCGCGCACCAGGCGCTCGATCGGCAGCGAGTTGGTGAGGATGGTCAGGTCCGGGACGTTCAGCAGCTGGGTCGCCACGGCGTGCGTGGTGGAACCGCCGCTGAGGGCCACCACCGTGCCGGGTTCGACCAGGGCGGCGGTCGCCTCGGCGATGGTGGCCTTGGCAGCCGATTCGAGGGTGGACTTCACCTCGAAGCCGAGTTCCTGGGCGGTGCCGGCGGTGACCGCGCCGCCGTGGACCTTCTCCACCGCCCCGGACCGCGCCAGGGCGTCGAGGTCGCGCCGGATCGTCATGTCGGAGACCCCGAACGCGACGGACAGGTCGGACACCCGCACGGCGCCGTCGCGCCGGACCGCCTCCAGGATGAGGGCGCGGCGCTGCTGGGCGAGCAGCCCCTGATCGGGCATCACCATACTGTGGTCAGCTCCCTCGGGCGGATCGGATACGGCTCCATCGAGACGGTCCCGTCGAGGACGGCTCCGTCGAACGCGGTTCCGGGACGGGCCCGGTGGTGAGTCGGAGGCCACGCGGCCGGTACGGAACCGCCGGTGGCACCCGGTCCAGTCGGGTACCACCGGCAGTCTGTGGCGAGCGGGCCGACCCTCGGCGGCCCTCGCCCTTCCCCACGGGCGCGACCGGGGCGGTCCGTTCGTCGAACGGGCGCCGCCGTCCGGGCGGGTGCGGAAGTCGGCCGACCCGGCACGGCCTCCGGGCCGATCGGTCCGGAGGCCCGGGCCCGGTGTCTAGGCGGGGAGGCCGATGGCGCGTTCGCCGTTGCGGCGTTGCTGGATGACGACGGCGGCGACGAGGAGGGCTCCTTGGGCGACGTTCTGCCAGAAGGAGTTGATGCCTTCGACGGTGAGGCCGTTCTCGAGGCAGCCGAGGAGGGCGACGGCGAGGAGGGTGCCGCCGATGCCGCCCTTGCCGCCCTTGAGGGCGCAGCCGCCGAGGGCGGCGGCGGTGATGGCCTTGAGTTCGAGGCCTTCGCTGCCGGAGGTGGGTTGGCCGGAGCCGGTGCGGGCGGTGAGGAGGATGCCGGCGAGGGCGGCGACGATGCCGATGAGGGCGTAGACGGAGACGAGGTATTTGTTGATGTTGATGCCGGCGAGGCGGGCGGCGGTGTCGTTGCCGCCGATGGCGTAGATGTTGCGGCCGATGTCGGTGTACTTGAGGAGGAGGTGGACGGTGGTGGCGACGAGGATGAGGAGCCAGACCATGACGGGCAGGCCGGCGATCTTGCCGCGTCCGAGGAAGACGAAGAGGTCGTTGTTGAGGACGTAGCCCTGGGCGCGGCCGTTGGAGACGAGTTGGGCGATGCCCTTGTAGGCGGCGAGGCCGGCGAGGGTGGCGATGGTGGGGTTGACGCGGCCGTAGACGATGATGACGCCGTTGAGGATGCCGACGGCGATGCCGATGCCGATGGCGGCGGCGATGCCGGCGAGGGCGTTGGAGCCGGCGGAGGTGAAGGCCATGGCGGAGACGACGGAGGCGATGCCGACCTGGGAGCCGACGGAGATGTCGAGGCCGCCGCAGATGATGACGACGGTCTGGACGACGGCGAGGAGGCCGGTGATGGTGGCGGCCTCGGCGATGACCTGCATGTTGGTGATGCTGAGGAAGTTGTCGTTCAGGATGCCGAACAGGGCCAGGACCAGGACGAGGGCGCCGATCAGGCTCAGGTTCTGACCGCCGATGGAGGCCAGGAGCGAGGCGCGGTTCTTGGTGGGCCGGTGTGGTGCGCCGTTCTCGGCGGTCGGCCGGGCGGTGGTGGTGCTCATGCGCGGGCTCCAGGGGCGGTCGTCGTCGTGGGGGCGGTGGTCGGCTTGTCGTGGGTGATGTCGTCGGCCATGGCGAGGGCGAGGATGGCTTCCTCGGTGGCCCGGGCGCGGGGGAGTTCGCCGGTGATGCGGCCGTTCTGCATGACGACGATCC
>NZ_JBITSA010000012.1:181695-282242 GCF_044540385.1 Kitasatospora sp. NPDC086009 | reverse complement strand
CCGGGGCCCCCCCCCCCCCCCCCCCCCCCCCCCCCCCGCGCGCGCGCCCCCCGGGGCGGGCGGGCCGGGGGGGCCCCGCGCCGGGGCGTTCGTGGCCGCACCTCCGGGGTGGCGCGCGGCGCGGGAACGGCGAAGCGCCCGGCCGCCGAGATGGAGGCCGGGCGCTTCAGCGTGGCGTCAGAGCTGGACGCCGAAGTCCTGGGCGATGCCCGCGAGGCCGGAGGCGTAGCCCTGGCCGACGGCGCGGAACTTCCACTCGGCACCGTTGCGGTAGAGCTCGCCGAAGATCATGGCGGTCTCGGTGGCGGCGTCCTCGGAGAGGTCGTAGCGGGCGATCTCGGCACCGCCGGCCGCGTTGATCACGCGGATGTAGGCGTTGCGGACCTGGCCGAAGTTCTGCGAGCGGGCGACCGCGTCGTAGATCGAGACCGGGAAGGTGATCTTGACGGCCTCGGCCGGCAGGCCGGCGAGGTTGACGTTGATCGCCTCGTCGTCGCCGGCGCCCTCGCCGGTGCGGTTGTCACCGGTGTGGACGACGGTGCTGTCCGGGGTGCTGGTGTTGTTGAAGAAGACGAAGTGGCTGTTGGACAGCACCTTGCCGTCGGCGTTCAGCACGATCGCGCTGGCGTCGAGGTCGAACTCGGCGCCCGTCGTGGTCCGGACGTCCCAGCCGAGACCGACGGTGACCGCGGACAGGCCGGGGGCCTCCTTGGTCAGCGAGACGTTGCCACCCTTGGAGAGGCTCACTGGCATGGTGTTTGCTGTCCCTTCGTTGCTTTGCCGGGATAACGCGGGAGACCGTGGACTTGGTTCCACGCCGCGCGGCACACATTCTTCGGAGCGGATGACCGGTGGGCAATGGCCGGGGCCGAGCTCGCTCAGATTCGGCGGAAGCGGCCCTGAAGTGACCAGATGTTCGGATTGTCGGCCAGCTCGGGGTGCATGTCGAAGAGATCGGCCAGCGTGTCCTGGAGGAAATCCCGGGCCTCGCGGCGCAGGTCGCCGTGGCGGACCACCGCGGGCGCCTCGTCCGGCAGCCAGGTGGCGCTCACCTCGACCCAGTTGAACCGGCGGGCGAACCGCAGCAGCTCGGTGTTCTGGGTGAAGTCGAGGTCGCAGGCCTGCACCCGGGCGGCGCGGCCGCCGTCCGGGTCCCGGTCCAGCTCCTCGACGATGTCGCAGAGCGCCCAGGCGAAGTCCAGCACCGGCACCCAGCCCCAGGCGGTGGAGAGTTCCGAGCCGTCGGCGTCCAGGTAGACGTCGCCGCAGAAGAGGTCGTACCGCAGGGCGTGCACCGAGGCACTGCGGTAGTCGGTCTGCGGGGGGTCGGGGAAGCGGTTGGAGAGGGAGTAGCCGAGCTCGATCACGTACGCCATTGTCGGGGCTGCGGGCGGTCCCGGATAACCGGGTGACCGGATAACCGCGTGACCGGGGGCGCGGGGCACGGGATGATGGGCGCATGCCCGAGCCCATTCGCGTCCGGGGATCGGTGGTCGTCCCCGACGCCGAGCTCGTCTGGCGCTTCTCCCGTTCCTCCGGCCCCGGTGGCCAGCACGTCAACACCTCCGACACCCAGGTCGAGCTGCGCTACGACCTGGCCGCCTCCGCGGCGCTGCCCGAGGTGTGGAAGCAGCGCGCCCTGGAGCGGCTGGCGGGGCGGCTGGTGGACGGGCGGGTGCTCGTGGTGCGCGCGTCGGAGCACCGCTCGCAGTGGCGCAACCGCGAGGTCGCCGCAGCCCGGCTGGCGTCCCTGCTGGGGGAGGCCACCGCACCGCCGCCGAAGGCCCGCCGGGCGACGAAGCCCAGCCGGGGCATGGTGGAGCGGCGGCTGACCAACAAGCGGCACCGCGCCGAGCTGAAGCAGGGCCGGCGCTCGCCGAAGGGCGAGTAGCGCGTCGGCCGCGGTCAGCCGAGCTGCCGGTAGCCGCCGTGGAAGTAGAGCAGCGGGCGGCCGCCGGCGTGCGGTACCGCGGCCTCCAGGACGCGGCCGAGCAGCAGGGTGTGGTCGCCGGCGGCTATCCGCTGCTCGGTGCGGCACTCCACGGTGGCGAGCGCGCCGTCGATCAGCGGCGCTCCGCTGCGCCGGCCCCGGTGGTGCGGGGCGTCGGCGAACAGCAGCCGGTCGCTGAGCCGGCCCTTCATGGCGAACCGGGAGCCGAGCGCCTTCTGCTCCTCGGCGAGCAGGGAGACCGCCCAGGTGTCGGCGCGGGAGAGCACCTCGTCCATCCGGGAGTCCTCGCGGACGGAGATCAGCACCAGCGGCGGTTCCAGCGAGACGGAGAGGAAGGACGTGGCGGTCATGCCGACGTCCTCGCCGTCCTCCGGGTCGTGGACGGTCACCAGGCTCACGCCGGAGGCGAGCTGGGAGAGGGCCGCCCGGAACTCGTCGGGCGTCGCTTGGGAGGCAGCTTCGGGCTGCGGAGCCGAGTACACGTACCGCACGGTAGTCGGCGGCCGCGCGAAACGGCATCGGGCCGTGGTCGTAGGACCATCGGCGCAGAGGTTACGTTCCGCGCCGAGGCTCACCCTCAGGGGTGAAGTGGAGGGACTGCCGGGCGGCAGGCGGCTTCAGTGCACGGGCAATGCGGCCGACCACCAGAAATGTTCCTATAAAGCCTTATGTCCCGTTATGGGGCGGATGAGCTGATTAAGGGCGCATAAGTGTCGTGTGATTTAAGTCACAAGTGGTGGCCTATTGCTGACCGAGCGTGCCGAACGCTGTGCTCCCTGTGATTCAGTTCTTCTGGCAATCGGACGATAACCATTCAAGAACTATCCGAAGCAGCCGGGGAGCCCCCGCATGGAAGCCGAGTCGGAGCCGTACGTCCGCCTCGCGACCCTCCGCACCTTGCACCGGGTCGTGGCGGACCTCAACGCTGCCCGCAGCCTGGCGGGCACGCTGCAGGCTGTGGTCGAGGGTGCGGTCCACGGGCTCGGATTCGACGCCGCGGCGGTCAGCCTGGTCCGTCCGGACGGCGACCTCGTGGTGGCGGCCGTCTGGGAGCTGGAGGAGAGCGCCATGGGCGGCCCCTCCGTCCTGCTCGGCCAGGTCGGCTCGCGCGAGTCCTGGGACCGGCTGCTCGGCGTCAGCGACCACTGGGGCACCCTGCGCTTCCTGCCCTACGACCGCGGCTGGGCCGTGGCCAGCGACATCCCGCGCTGGATCGGTGACGGCCCGATGCCCGTCTACGCCAACGACTGGCACCCCGCGGACGGGCTGCTCGCCCCGATGTACAGCGCCGGCGGCGACCTGCTCGGCGTGCTCTCGGTGGACCGCCCGCGCAGCGGCAAGCGACCCGGGGCCTGGACCCGCGAGGCGCTGGAGATGTTCTCGCTGCAGGCCTCCATCGCGATCGGCAACGCCCGGCTGCGGGCCGAGATGCAGCGCGCGCTGGCCCGCCTGGAGAAGGAGCAGCAGGCCCTGCGGGCCAGCGAGGAGAGCTTCCGCCAGGCCTTCGAGTACGCGCCCAGCGGGATGGCCATCACCGAGCTGCACGGCGCCGGGCGCGGCCAGCTGACCAGGGTCAACGACGCGCTCTGTCGACTGCTCGGCCGCCCCCGCGCGGTGCTGCGCCAGCAGAGCTTCGCCGACCTCGTCCACCCCGACGACCGGGCCCTGCTGGAGCGCACCAGTGCCGAGAGCGGCCGGGCCGAGCTGCGGCTGTCCCGCCGGGACGGCGGATACCAGTGGGTGTGCCTGCGCAACTCGATCGTCGCGGACGCGGCCGAGGGCCCGAGCTTCCTGCTCACCCACGTCGAGGACATCGAGGACCGCAAGCGCCACGAGCTCCAGCTCGCCCACCGGGCCAGCCACGACGCGCTCACCGGGCTGCCGAACGGTGCCGAGCTGAAGGCCCGGCTGGGTCGGCGGCTCTGCAACGAACCGCAGACGGTCGGCGCCGTCGCCGGACACCCGGCCGGACACGGCGAGGGGGCGTACCCGCCGGCGTACGGCGGCTACGCCGTCGACTCCTACAGCGCGCACGCCGCCTACGAGGGGCTGGACGGGGCCGACCCGCGGACCGGCGGGACGCACGGCTACGGGCTGCCCGACGGCTACCCGGTGGCGGCCGCCGGCTACGGCGAGCACGAGCACGCGGTGGTCCCCGCCGACCACGGCCCGGGCGGGGACGTCTGGTCGGGCCCGTTCCGGTCGGGCGGCGCGGCCGCGGCGGACAAGGGGCTCGCGGTGCTCTTCTGCGACCTCGACGGCTTCAAGTCGATCAACGACCGGTTCGGCCACAACGCGGGCGACGCGGTGCTGGTCGAGGTCGCCCGCCGGCTGAGCCAGGCCGTCCGGGAGGGCGACACGGTGGCGCGCCTCGGCGGCGACGAGTTCGTGGTGCTGGCCGACGGCATCGGCCGCGAGGAGGCCAAGGACCTCGCCCACCGGCTGCGCAACGCGATCATCCCGCCGATGCGGATCGACGGCCGCGGGATGCGGGTCGGGGTCAGCCTCGGCGTCGGCTGGGCCGGCTGCGGGATGAGCATCGAGGAGGTGCTGCACACCGCCGACGAGCGGATGTACGACGAGAAGCGGGCCCGGGGCGGCGCGGTGCGCGGGGCCCGGGGCGAACGCTCCCACCGCCGGGCGGGTTAGGCCCGGGCGCCCGGTGTCCCGTGGCGGTGAGGTGAAAGCTACTCGCAGGTTGTCAAGGGGTCTTTTCGGCGGATCGGCTGCGGCAGGTAGGGTTCCCGGGTACGAGCGACCACCACGTGCGCCGACGGCAGGGAAGTCCGGCGGCGCCACCGCGATGGGGAGTTGACCACCGTGACGACCGCCGGCAGCAACGGAGTGCCCGAGGGCCCGGAGGGCGGTGCCCCCCAGGACGACGATCCCTTCGGCTACCTCTACCGTCCGGCCGGCGGCGGCGCCGCGCAGCCGGCCGAGCCGCAGCAGGGCGTACCCCGTACGTCGTACAACCGGCCGATGGCGGTCGGCCGTGCGCAGTACGGGCAGCAGCGCCAGCAGCCGTACCCGCCGCAGCAGGGCTACCCGCAGGGGCAGCCGTACCCGCCGCAGCAGGCCGAGTACGGCGGTGCGCCCACGCAGCACCAGCCGCCCGTGCCGCACCAGCCCGCGCAGCACCTGGAGTACGGCGGCGACGCGCCCACCCAGCAGACCCGGTACGCCGAGCGCTCCCGGCCGCAGCCGGGTGAGGAGCGGGCGAGCAGCGGGAGGAGCAAGGGCGCGGTGATCGGCGCGGTGGCGGTGGTCGCGGCCATCGCGATCGGCGCGGGCATAGCGCTCTCCACCGGAGATCCGGACGGCGGCAAGAGCGGAAAGAGCGGCACCCAGACCACGGCCCCGCCGGCCCCGAGCGCCACCACCGCCGGCCCGTCCGCCTCCGGCACGGCCTCGCCCGGCGCCACCGCCACCTCGGGTCCGGCCACCGTCGACGCGGGCCAGCTGCAGGGCCAGAACGCCCCGTCCGGCAACACCGTCAAGGGCGCCAAGTCGGCGGACGGCAGCTACCTGACCCTCCAGCCGGGTGCGACCGTGAGCTGGACCGGCGACATCGCCACGGCCGGCACGTACAAGCTGACCGTGCACTTCAACAACGCGGGCAGCGACGTGAAGGCCTCGGCCGCGGTCAACGGCAAGGACTGGCCGAGCGGGCTGTCGCTCAAGAACTACTCGCCCGGCAAGGACCCGGCGTCCTCCTGGTACACCACGTTCATACTCCCGCAGTTCCAGGCGGGCTCGAACACCGTCGCCATCATGAACCCGAGCGGCGGCCCGGTGCTGATCGACCAGCTGACCGTCGAGCCGTACGGCGGCTGACCGGCGCGCGGACGCGAAACGGCCGCCCGTTCCCGAGGGGGAGCGGGCGGCCGTCGCGCGTCCGGTGTCAGGCGGGCCGCACGGCGGCGAAGGTGTCGCCGCCGGTGATCCACTCGCCCCGGCGCATGACGGCGACGAGGTCGTAGCCGTCGGAGTCGAGGACGACGAGGTCGGCGTTCTTGCCGGCCTCCAGCGAGCCGGTCGAGTCGGCGAGACCGAGCAGGCGGGCCGGGACGGTGCTGAGCGATTCGACGGTCTCGGCCAGGGAGAGGCCGTTGACGGTGACGGAGCGCTTGAACGCGACGTCCAGGGTGAGCGTCGAGCCGGCGATCGCGCCGCCCTCGACCAGCCGCGCGACGCCGTCCTTGACCTCGACCTGGAGCGGGCCGAGGGGGTAGAGGCCGTCGCCCATCCCGGCGGCGCCCATGGCGTCGGTGATCAGCGCGACCCGGGAGGCGCCGGCCGTGCGGTAGGCGAGGTCGAGGACGGACGGGTGCAGGTGCACGCCGTCGTTGATCAGCTCGACGGTGACCCGCTCGTCCTCCAGCAGCGCCACGATCGGGCCCGGGGCGCGGTGGGCGATGCCGGGCATGGCGTTGAACAGGTGGGTCGCGACGGTGGCGCCGGCGTCGACGGCTTCGAGGGTCTTGGCGTAGTCCGAGTCGGTGTGGCCGACGGCGGCGATCACGCCGAGGTCGGCGAGCATCCGCACCGACTCCAGGCCGCCGGGCAGCTCGGGGGCGAGGGTGACCATCTTGGCGTGGCCGCGAGCCGCGTCGACGAGCTTGCGGACCAGCGCCGGGTCCGGGTCGCGCAGCAGGTCGGGGCGGTGCGCGCCGCAGCGGTTGTGGGAGATGAACGGGCCCTCGAAGTGGATGCCGGCCAGGACGCCGTCCTCGACGAGTTCGGACAGCACGCCGGCCTGGCGGGCGACCTCGTCGATCTCGCCGGTGACGGTGGAGGCGACCGTGGTGGTGGTGCCGTGTTCGAGGTGGACGCGGGCGGCCCGCAGGGCCTCCTCGGCGATCCCGGAGGCGTAGGAGGCGCCGCCGCCGCCGTGGACGTGCAGGTCCACGAAGCCGGGGACGACGGTGTACCCGGTCAGGTCGAGATCGCCCGGCCGCGCCGCGCCGCCCGTGATGCCGGCGATCCGGTCGCCCTCGACCGTGAGCCGGTCGCCCTCGACGACACCGCCCGGCAGGACCAGCCGGGCGCCGGCCAGGGCGATGCCCGCGGGCCGGGCCGCCGATTCGATTCGCGCGGTGGTCACGCGGTCACCTCCATGGAGAGCAGATCCCAGGCGAGCAGGCCGGCGCCCAGGGACGCGGCGGTGTCTTTGAGCATGGCGGGTACGACCTCGGGGGGCATCTGGAAGGTCAGCCGCTCGGAAACCGCCGCGCGCAGGGGCGTGAAGAGGGTGTCGCCGGCCTCGGCGAGGCCGCCGCCGACGATCACCGTGGACGGGTCGAGCAGGCTCTGGGCGAGCACGATGCCGTCGGCGAGGGCATCCACCGCGTGCTGCCAGACCGCGACCGCGCGGGGGTCCCCGGCGTCCACCGCGACGGCGCAGGATGCCGCGTCGGCGTCGGGGTCCCCGCTGGCCGCGGCCCAGGCCCGGGAGACGGCGGAGGCGGAGGCGAGGGTCTCCAGGCAGCCCCGGGCACCGCAGCCGCACCGCGGCCCGCCCGGGCGGACCACGACGTGGCCGATCTCGCCGCCGTAGCCGTGGGCGCCGGCCTCGATCCGGCCGCCGATGCCGATGGCGCCGGCGATCCCGGTGCCCAGCGCGACGAACAGGAAGCGCTCCACACCCCGCCCGGCGCCGAGGCGGCCCTCGGCGAGCCCGCCGGAGCGCACGTCGTGGCCGAGCGCGACCGGCATCGCGGTGCCGCCCGCCCCGGCCAGGCGCGCGCCCAGCAGTTCGCGCATCGGGAGGTCCCGCCAGCCGAGGTTGGCGGAGAAGACCGCGATGCCGTTCTTCTCGTCGATCGTCCCCGGGACGGCGACGCCCGCCGCCAGCGGGGCGACGCCGAAGCGGCTGCGACCTTCGTCCGCCAGGTCGGCGGCGAAGTCGAGGATGGCGGCGACGACGGCATCAGTGCCGTGCTCCCGCCCGGTCGGTCGGCGTGCCTCGAACAGCACGGAGCCGTCCTGGGCGAGCAGCGCGGCCTTCATGCCGGTGCCGCCTACATCGAGTGCGATGACGTGCTTCACGGAGGACAGTTTCCCTTGGCTGGGTCGGAGAGGTCTAGTCCAGCTGTCGGATTGGTCTGGTCCAAAGTAGGTGAGCTTTGTCGCAGAACCATGTGGTGTGCGGCACTTTGCGCCCGCCCGGAGAGGGCGGTTTTCACGCCGATTCATTGCGCATCGTGCAATGACCTCCGCACTTCGATAACTACCCGGCGGGGACGGCCCACAGGTGTGGACCACTGTGCACCGCATTTGGCAGGGTTGCCGCCTCCCCTCCGCCGGATTCCCCCCTCCGGCCCCCCGCTTCCTTTCACCCCCCGAAGGCGGTACCCGCGTTGATCAGGCGCGCCCAGGCCCCCACCCGGCTGCTCGGCACCGCGCTGGCCGGAGCGCTGCTGCTCACCGGCTGCGGCGGCCAGGACGACAAGACCGTCACCCTCAAGCTCGTGGCGGCCGACTACGGCGAGGACGCGGCCACCAGCTCCAAGCTGTACTGGGACGACGTCGCCCGCCGCTTCGAGGCCGCCAACCCGGACATCCGGATCGACGTCGAGGTGACGAGCTGGACCGACATCGGCAAGCGGGTCGACGACCTGGTGGCCGCCGGCAAGTCGCCCGACCTGCTGCAGACCGGTGGCTTCGCCGACCAGGCGGTGGCGAACCGGCTGTACCCGGCGGGTGACGTCCTCTCGCTGGAGACCCAGGCCAACATCATGGAGTCGTTCGCGCACGCCGGCCAGGTGCTCGGGACGCAGTACGGCATCCCGTTCGTCTCCTCCTCCCGGGTGCTGTTCTACAACAAGGCGGTCTTCCAGAAGGCCGGGATCACCCAGCCGCCGGCCACCTGGAACGAGCTCCGGCAGGCCGCCGAGAAGATCAAGGCCAAGGTGCCGGGGGTCACGCCGTACGGGCTGCCGCTCGGCCCCGAGGAGGCCCCGGCCGAGTCGATGCTGTGGACGCTGAGCGGTGGCGGCAGCCTCTCCGACGACGTCGGCAACTACACCATCGACAGCACGGAGAACCAGGCCACCTTCACCTGGCTGCGCACCAACCTGGTCGACACCAAGCTGACCAACCCCGATCCCGGGAAGACCAACCGCACGCCGATGTTCACCGACTTCGCGGCCGGGAAGGTCGCGATGCTCAACGGGCACCCGACGCTGCTGCGGATGGCGGCCAAGGGCAAGATCGACTTCGGCACGGCGCCGATCCCGAAGAAGGACGGGCTGGCGAAGACCGGCAGCCTCGGGGTGGCCGACTGGATGATGGCGTTCAAGGCGAACGGGCACCGCAACGAGATCCGCAAGTTCCTCAGCTTCGTGTACGCCAAGGACAACCAGCTCAAGTTCGACGAGACGTACAACCTGCTGCCGGTCACCCAGGACGCCTTCACCGCGGTGACCAAGGACGGGAGGCACGAGGACCTCAAGCAGTTCGCGGCCGGGCTGACCAACGCGAGCTTCTACCCCTTCGGGGACCCGGCCTGGGCGGACGTCAGCAACCGGATCAAGGCGGGGATCGGCGGCGCCGTGACGGGCGACGCCAAGCAGGTGCTGGAGGGGCTCCAGGAGTCCGCGGTGAAGGAGGCGGCCCGGGTCCGCAAGTGACGGATCCCGGGCCGGGCGGTCGGTGCGGACGTCAGAGGGTGATGGCGTAGGCCTTGCGGAGGGTCTCGTGGACCGTCCACGTGGTGCGGTCGCCGGCCCGCAGGACGGCGCAGTCGCCCGGACCGACCTCCAGGGTCGGGCCGCCGTCGACCTCGACGGTGGCCCGGCCGCTGAGCACCACGAACATCTCGTCGGCCTCGACGTCGGTGACCACGCCGGGGGTGATCTGCCAGATGCCGCGCAGCTGGCGGCCGTCGGGGGACTCGGAGAGCACGCGGCCGGAGACCTCGGGGGTGCCGGAGACGATCTGGGCCGGGTCGAGCGGGTCGGGTTCGAGCTCGGCGGTCGGGATGTGCACGGCGAAGCTGGGCGTCATGGGGGTGACGCTAGCCCGGGCGGGGACGCCGGCGGGGGCGCAAGGTGTGTCGCCTCGCCGGGGGAGAATGACACTCCGTAGTGCTGGACGGAGGTGGGTCGCGGATGGGTGCGGGGACGGACGGGCTCGACGAGCGGGACACGGCGGTGCTGGAGCTCGAAGGGCGGCAGTGGCGGACGGCCGGGGCCAAGGAGCGGGCGATCCGCGAGGAGCTGGGGCTCTCCAGCACGCGCTACTACCAGCTGCTGAACGCCCTGCTGGACCGGCCGGCGGCGCTGGCGCACGCGCCGGTGCTGGTGAACCGGCTGCGGCGGGTGCGGGAGGCACGGCGCGCGGCCCGGTAGCCCGGGTGGCCCCGGGCCGCTCGGGCTGCCGGGGCGTTCCCGGGTCCGGGGGCGGGTCGGGCCCGGAAGGCTGGGTAGGTTCCGGACATGGGTCTTGAGGACATGGGTCTTGAGGAGATGGCGGAGCCGGGGAACGAGGCCGGACGGGCGGGGCTGGAGGCGATCCTCCGGGCGCCCCGGGAGGCGGTGGTGGCGCTCGACTTCGACGGGACGCTGGCGCCGATCGTGGCGGATCCGAGCCGGGCGCGGGCGCATCCGGGGGCGGCGGGCGCGCTGGCGGAGCTGGCGCCCCGGGTCGGCGCGATCGTGGTGGTGACCGGCCGGCCGGCCGCCCTGGCGGTGGAGTACGGCGGGTTCGGCGACGTCGACGGCGTGGTGGTGCTCGGGCACTACGGGGCCGAGCGCTGGGAGGGCGGTGAGCTGACGGCGCCGCCGGCGCACCCGGGAGTGGCACGGGCACGGGCCGCGCTGGACGGCGTACTGGCGCGGGTCGGAGCGCCGGCCGGGACGTGGGTGGAGGACAAGGGGCGCTCGCTGGCCGTCCACACCCGGCGGACGGAGGCGCCGGAGGAGGCGTTCGAGCTGCTGCGCGCCCCGGTGGAGGCGCTGGCCGCCGAGCACGGGCTGGTGGTGGAGCCGGGCCGGCTGGTGCTGGAGCTGCGGCCGCCGGGCGTGGACAAGGGCGCCGCGCTGACCGGGTTCCTGCGCGAGCGGGCCGCCCGGGCGGTGCTCTACGCGGGGGACGACCTGGGGGACGTGGCGGCCTTCGCGGCCGTGGAGAAGCTGCGCGGCGAGGGGCTGGCCGGCCTGCTGGTGTGCAGCGGCACGGTCGACGGCGACGCGCCGGTGCGGGAGCTCGCCGACCGGGCGGACCTGGTGGTCGCCGGCCCGGCCGGCGTGGTGGGGCTGCTGACGGCGCTGGGAGCGGCGCTCGGGGACCGGGCCCAGGGCTCCTAGAGGCGGGCGGGGGGGGGGGGGGGGGGGGGGGGGGGGGGGCGCGGGCGGGGGGGGGGCGGCCCGCGGCGGGGGGGGGGGGGGTTCTCCGGGCCCGGGCCGCGGCGGGGGGGCCCGGGCCCCGGGGCCCCTCGGGGGGGCGGGGCCGGCGGGGGGGGGGGCCGCCGGCCGCCACGGCGGCGGTCAGTCCAGCGCCGTCAGCTGGTCGAGGAACCACTGCTGCGGCGGCAGCGCCGTCGAGGCGGCGGCGAGGCGCTTGGTGCGGTCGGCGCGCTCGTCCTCGGGCATGGTGAGCGCCGTGTGCAGGGCCTCCGCGGTGGCGATGACGTCGTACGGGTTGACGCACAGGGCGTCGTCGGCCAGCTCCGCGTGGGCGCCGGCCTCGCGGGAGAGCACCAGGGCGCAGCCGCGGTCGGAGACCACCGGTACCTCCTTGGCGACCAGGTTCATGCCGTCGCGGATCGGGTTCACCAGGGCGACGTCGGCCAACCGGTAGGCCGCGAGGGAGCGCGGGAAGTCGTCGTTGACGTGCAGGATCAGCGGCTGCCAGTCGGCGGTGCCGAACTCCGCGTTGATCTCGGCGGCGAGCCGCTCGACCTCGGCGGTGTAGGCGCGGTACTCGGCGAGGTCGGTGCGCGAGGGGTAGGCGAAGGCGATGTGCACCACGCTGTCCAGCCACTCGGGGCGGGTGCGGAGCAGGTGCCGGTAGGCCTGGAAGCCGCGGACGATGTTCTTGCTCAGCTCGGTGCGGTCGACCCGGACGACGGTGCGCCGCCCGCCGACCGCCTCGCGCAGGGTGGCGAGCCGCTCGTCGACGTCCGGGCGGTGGGACCGCTCGCGCAGGAAGTCGGCGTCGGCCCCGAGGGCGTGCACGCCGAGCCGGGTGGTGCGGCCCGCGTGCGTCACGGTGAGGGCCTCGCGGTCGACGTCCGCGCCGAGGACGTCCGCGCAGCAGTCGGCGAAGGCGAGGGCCCAGCGGCGGGTGAGGAAGGCGGCCCGGTCGGCGCCGAGGATGCCGGTGAGGACGCTCTCGGCGACGTCGTCCGGCAGCAGCCGGAAGTACTCGGGCGGGGCCCACGGGGTGTGCGAGAAGTGGCCGATGCGCAGGTCGGGGCGGGCGGTCCGGAGCAGGGCCGGGGCCAGCGAGAGGTGGTAGTCCTGGATCAGTACCGCGGCCCCGGGCGCGGCCTCGGCGGCGAGGGCCTCGGCGAAGGCGGCGTTGTAGGCGCGGTAGGACTGCCATTCGGAGCGGAACTCCGCGCCGAAGGAGGGGGCCGTCGGGGTGGCGTAGAGCAGGTGGTGGACGAACCAGAGGGTGGAGTTGGCGACGCCGTTGTAGGCGGCCGCGAAGGTCTCCGGGTCTATGTCCAGCATCCGGACGGCCTGTCCGCCGACGTCGTGGCCGGCTCGGTCGAGGCGGCCGTCGGGGGCCTCCCGGGCGGCCCGGCGGTCGGCGTCGCCGAGCGCCGCGCAGACCCAGACGGCATGCGGGTCGTCGATCGCGGAGAGTCCGGACACCAGCCCGCCGCCGCCCCGGCGCAGGGTCAGGGTGCCGTCGGCCGCGGTACTGAATGACACCGGTCCCCGGTTGGAGGCCACCAGTACGGTGGCGGAACCGGTCGCACTCGAACGTTCGGTCGTGAGATCGCCCATGGTTGGTACGTTGCCGTGGGCCCGGGTCGGCAAACCCCCGTCCGGCGTCAGGCCTGGTGGCCGTGGTGGGCGGCGTACTCCGGGACGGTGTGCATCGGGGGCCGTTCCTCCGCCGTGATCGCATGGGTGTGCGGGGTGAAGATGGCGGCGCCGCCGGCCGGGGGCCCGGCCGCGGTGCGCGGGTCCCGGGTGAACTGGGTGAGCAGCGGGTGGACCAGGTCGGCGGAGGCCTTCAGCCGGTGGGTCCGGTCCAGGCGTTCCAGGGCGGTGCGGTAGATGGTGGCGGCCATCCGGCCGAGTGCCTGGCTGTCCTGGTGGCGGTGGTGGCGTACGCCGACGTCCACCTGGGCGAGGGCGTCCAGGCCGGCGAGCTCCAGGGCGTCCACCAGGAGGCCGAGCTCCACGCCGTAGCCGGTGGGGAACGGCAGCCGTTCGAGCAGCGAGCGGCGGGCCGCGTACTCGCCGCCGAGCGGCTGGACGAAACCGGCGAGTTCCGGCCAGTGCAGGTTGAGCAGGGGGCGGGCGACCAGCTCGGTGACCCGTCCGCCGCCGGAGGGGACCACGGCGGCGTCGCCGGAGCCGGAGCCGTTCGTCACTTCGAGCGGCCGGTCGTACATGGCCTTGACCAGCTGGATGTCCGGCTCGGTGAGCAGCGGGCCGATGATGCCGGAGACGAAGGCGGGGTCGAAGGAGCGCAGGTCGGCATCGACGAAGCAGACGATCTCGCCGCTGGTGACCAGCAGCGAGCGCCAGAGCACCTCGCCCTTGCCGGGGGAGGCGGGCAGCCGGGGCAGGATGTCGTCGCGGTGGACGACCCGGGCGCCGGCCTCGGCGGCCGCGGCGGCGGTGCCGTCGACGGAGCCGGAGTCGACGACGACGAGTTCGTCGACGAGGGGCAGGCGTTCCATCAGCTCGCGGCGCACGGTGCGGACGATGTCGCCGACGGTGGCCTCCTCGTCCAGGGCGGGCAGCACCACGCTGACGGTGCCGGCCCGACCCGCCGCCTGCTTGGCCGCCAGCAGGGCGCCCACCGGGCGGTCGGCCGCGCTCCAGGAGCGGCGGCGCAGCCAGGACGCCGCCTTCGGGAGGAGCGCGGGTGTCGGTTCGGCGGGCACGGAACTCTCCTCGACGGATCGGGGTGGGACGGGGCATCTCGCGTGGCGGACGGTCCCGTTCAGGGTTGACGCCTTCGGATACAGTCTTCGTACAGCGATCGGACCTTCGCACGCCGGGGTCGCCGCTGAGCAGGACCACAACTTCACAGAGCTCATCCAGAGGGACTGAGGGAACGGCCCGTTGACGTCCCGGCAACCTTCTCGCACGGCAGGCCTCCGGCCCCGGCGGGACAGGTGCCAATTCCGGCCTGTGGCGCGCCCGCGTCACGGGGAAGATGAGGAGAGAGGCCTCCGCCATCATGGCTATCGACACCGCCGCAGCCGCCCCCGCGACCGTTGATCTCGGTCCCGCCGTCGCACTGTCCTGTCGGGAGTGCGGTACCCGGTTCCCGCTCGGTCCCAGCTTCGCCTGCCTGGAGTGCTTCGGGCCGCTGGAGATCGCCTACGACTTCGGGAGCGAGGGCGCGGAGGAGCTCCGCAAGCGGATCGAGGCCGGTCCGGCGTCGATCTGGCGCTACGCCCCGCTGCTGCCCGTCCCGGCCGACGTGGCCGACAAGCCGAACCTCAACCCGGGGTGGACCCCGCTGGTGAAGGCGGACAACCTGGGCCGCGAGCTCGGGTTCACCGCCCAGCTGCACGTCAAGGACGACTCCGGCAACCCGACGCACTCCTTCAAGGACCGGGTGGTCGCCTGCGCGATCGAGGCGGCCCGCGCGTTCCACTTCACGACCCTCTCCTGCTCCTCGACCGGCAACCTGGCCGGCGCGGTGGGCGCGGCGGCGGCCCGGGCCGGGTTCAAGTCCTGCGTGTTCATCCCGCACGACCTGGAGCAGGGCAAGGTCGTCATGGCCGGTGTCTACGGTGGCGAGCTGGTCGGCATCGAGGGCAACTACGACGACGTGAACCGCTTCTGCTCGGAGCTGATCGGCGACCCGGCCGGTGAGGGCTGGGGCTTCGTCAACGTCAACCTGCGCCCGTACTACGGCGAGGGTTCCAAGACGCTGGCGTACGAGATCTGCGAGCAGCTCGGCTGGCGGCTGCCGGAGCAGATCGTCATCCCGATCGCCTCGGGCTCGCAGCTGACGAAGATCGACAAGGGCCTGCAGGAGCTGATCAAGCTGGGCCTGGTCGAGGACCGGCCGTACCGGATCTTCGGCGCCCAGGCGGCGGGCTGCTCGCCGGTGTCGGCGGCCTTCAAGGCCGGCCAGGACGTGATCCGGCCGGTCAAGCCGGACACCATCGCCAAGTCGCTGGCGATCGGCAACCCGGCCGACGGCCCCTACGTGCTGGACATCGCCCGGCGCACCGGCGGGGCGGTCGAGGACGTCACCGACGCCGAGGTGGTCGCCGCGATCAAGCTGCTGGCCCGGACCGAGGGCATCTTCGCCGAGACCGCGGGCGGGGTGACCGTCGGCGTGCTGAAGAAGCTGGTCGAGACCGGACAGCTGGATCCGGCCAAGGAGACCGTCGCGATCAACACCGGTGACGGCCTGAAGACGCTGGACGCCGTCTCCGACTCCGGGATGACCACCGTCATCCGCCCGACGCTGGCCTCGTTCCGCGACGCCGGCCTCGCGTCCGCCTGACCCGCCCGCAGCCCCCGCAGCCCGTACCGGCCGCCCGGCCGCACCGCCCGAGGAGATCCCCCATGAGCGCCACCGTCCGCATCCCGACCATCCTGCGCACCTACACCGGCGGCGCCGCCGAGGTGGCCGCCGAGGGCGCCACCCTGGGCGACGTCATCGCCGACCTGGAGCGGAACCACGCCGGGATCGCCGCCCGGATCCTGGACGACGCCGGCAAGCTGCGCCGGTTCGTCAACGTCTACGTCAACGACGACGACGTCCGGTTCGCCGAGGGCCTGGCCACCGAGATCAAGGACGGCGCGAGCGTTTCGATCATTCCGGCGGTGGCCGGCGGCTGCTGATCCGCCCCTTTCCGACCTGGCCTTTCATCGGCCGACCCGTTTTCGACCGGGCCGTCCGTGCGTACGGAATTCCGATCTCCGTACGCGCGGGCGGCCCGCCGCATTCCGGCGGGAATATTTCGCGGTCCGGGGGAGTAGAGTGTGGCTCGTCCGGGAAGAGGGCCGCCCCACCCCCCTCGCGCCGGTACTCGAACTCCGTCCGCGCCCGTACCGCCGGTGTCTGTCCGGCCGCTGAGACCGGCGCCGGGGCCGTGACCGTGAAACATGTCAGGCCGATGTCAGAATTCTCGAAGGCATTTGAGTAATTCGTCCGCTATGTCCGGCGTGAAATGCCGATTTCCTCCCGCTTTGGTCTGGCCTGTCCCCTGGCGGACCTAGGGAATTCCCAGCGGTTGACCCTGTTGCAGAGGGCGTCGATCCGGATACATTCAGCCGCGGTCGACGCAATCACCCGCTCACCGGAGGCCTTCCGGTGGTCTCCGCGGACGATTGTGGCGTGCACGGCTGCGCCCAGGGGGGGTTCCCCGGGCCGGCCTCAAACCAGACCCGGGCCCGCGACCTGCGGGCGCGTGAAGGGCCAGCACAGCACTAGGGGAGTTCGGAATGGCTCAGGGCACCGTCAAGTGGTTCAACGCGGAGAAGGGCTACGGCTTCATCGCGGTCGACGGTGGTGCGGACGTCTTCGTCCACTACAGCGCGATCCAGATGGACGGCTACCGCACCCTTGAGGAGGGCCAGCGGGTCGAGTTCGAGATCTCTCAGGGGCAGAAGGGCCCGCAGGCGGACATGGTCCGCGCCGCGGTCTGACCTTTCCGACCCCAGGAGTTCGGCTCGGCCCATTCGGCTGGTGCACCTCTTGCTTCACGACGGGCCCGTACGACACATGTCGTACGGGCCCGTCGGCATGTCCGGCGGGGGCCCGCGCGGCGTCCGGCGCGGGGGTGCCGGACACCGCGGCGGCGGCCCGTCGGGGGCTCGTCGGGGGCTCGCCGACGGCGGCCGCAGGGGGCGGACGCGGCTCGCGGGTTGGGCGATTGGGCTTGCACTCGCCTACCCGGAGTGCTAATCATTGGCGTTAGCACTCACAGTGTGAGAGTGACAGCGGACTGGGTCGGTGAGGCCCCCGGGAGCGGTAGGGGAAAGGACCCCCGCACACCAGGGCCGTCCGTCGCGGGCACCCCTTGGTCCGAGCAGTCGACCGTGTCCCGGAGGACCACTTCTGATGGCCAAGATCATCGCCTTTGATGAGGAAGCTCGCCGCGGCCTTGAGCGTGGCATGAACCAGCTCGCCGACGCGGTGAAGGTCACGCTCGGCCCCAAGGGCCGCAACGTCGTGCTGGAGAAGAAGTGGGGCGCCCCCACGATCACCAACGACGGTGTCTCCATCGCCAAGGAGATCGAGCTCGAGGACCCCTACGAGAAGATCGGCGCGGAGCTCGTCAAGGAGGTCGCCAAGAAGACCGACGACGTCGCGGGTGACGGCACCACCACCGCCACCGTGCTGGCCCAGGCGCTCGTTCGCGAGGGTCTGCGCAACGTCGCCGCCGGCGCCAACCCGATGGCCCTGAAGCGCGGTATCGAGAAGGCCGTCCAGGCCGTCTCGGACCAGCTGCTGGCCCAGGCCAAGGACGTGGAGACCAAGGAGCAGATCGCCTCCACCGCCTCCATCTCGGCCGCCGACACCCAGATCGGCGAGCTCATCGCCGAGGCCATGGACAAGGTCGGCAAGGAAGGCGTCATCACCGTCGAGGAGAGCAACACCTTCGGTCTGGAGCTCGAGCTCACCGAGGGCATGCGCTTCGACAAGGGCTACATCTCCGCCTACTTCGCCACTGACCTGGAGCGGATGGAGGCGACGTTCGAGGACCCGTACATCCTCATCGCCAACTCCAAGATCGGCTCGGTCAAGGACCTGCTCCCGCTGCTGGAGAAGGTCATGCAGAGCGGCAAGCCGCTCGTCATCATCGCCGAGGACGTCGAGGGCGAGGCCCTGTCGACCCTGGTCGTGAACAAGATCCGCGGCACCTTCAAGTCCGTCGCCGTCAAGGCCCCGGGCTTCGGCGACCGCCGCAAGGCCATGCTCGGCGACATCGCCATCCTCACCGGTGGCACCGTGATCTCCGAGGAGGTCGGCCTCAAGCTGGAGAACGCCGGCGTCGACCTGCTGGGCACCGCCCGCAAGGTGGTCATCACCAAGGACGAGACCACCATCGTCGACGGTGGCGGCGACAGCGACCAGGTCGCCGGCCGCGTGAACCAGATCCGTGCCGAGATCGAGAACAGCGACTCGGACTACGACCGCGAGAAGCTCCAGGAGCGCCTCGCCAAGCTGGCCGGCGGCGTGGCCGTCATCAAGGCCGGCGCGGCCACCGAGGTGGAGCTCAAGGAGCGCAAGCACCGCATCGAGGACGCCGTCCGCAACGCGAAGGCCGCCGTCGAGGAGGGCATCGTCGCCGGTGGTGGCGTCGCGCTGCTGCAGGCCGGTGTCGCGTTCGACAAGCTGGAGCTGGAGGGCGACGAGGCCACCGGTGCCAACATCGTCCGCGTGGCGCTGGAGGCCCCGATCAAGCAGATCGCGACCAACGCCGGCCTCGAGGGCGGTGTCGTGGTGGAGAAGGTGCGCAACCTCCCCGCCGGTCACGGCCTGAACGCCGCCACCAACACCTACGTCGACCTCATCGCCGAGGGCATCATCGACCCGGCGAAGGTCACCCGTTCCGCGCTGCAGAACGCCGCCTCCATCGCGGCGCTCTTCCTCACCACCGAGGCCGTCATCGCCGACAAGCCGGAGAAGGCCGCCGCGGCCGCCGGCGGCGGCATGCCGGGCGGTGACATGGACTTCTGATCCCCTCCGGGATCGGTCGTTTCCCGATCGCACGGGCGGTTCCCCTCGGGGAGCCGCCCGTGCGGCGTTGTGTCCGGCGCCGTTTTGGGACAATGGACGGATGGCTGCCACCGCTGATGACATCGAGACCGCCCTGCACAACGCGCGGGCGCTGATCCTGGCCGACCTGACCGCGCGGGACGTGGCGGACGCCGCCGTGGTGTCGCTGGTCGAGGACGCCGTGACGCACCGCCGGTGGTGGCTTGAGCAGTGGCCGGACGGCGCCGAGTACGTGCTCGGGCTGGTCGCCCAGGACGTCCAGGACGCACTGCTGGAGGCCTACGGCCGCTGGCCGCTCTGCACCTCCTGCGCGGCCGACGGGGACCCGCACGCGCTGGGCGTCGAGCCCGAGCTGGGGCCGGAGCCGCACTGGGTCTGCGGCAAGGCGGGGGCGGTGGTGGCGCCCGTCGGCCGGCTCGACGGCTGATCCTGCCCCGGCCCGGCTCCGGCGCTCCGTGCGCCGGGCCGGGCCTTCGCGCGTCCTGGGCGGACCGGCCGCTCAGTGAGTCATCGAGTCGGCGCGTCAGCCTTCGAGCCGGTCGAGTTCGGCCGCCAGGTTGGCCCGGGCGGCGGCGTCGAAGCGCTCGCGGGCGAGGGGCGTGCGGTAGAGCGCGGGCAGGGCCAGGAGCCGGCGCAGGATGTCGGCCCGCCCGGCGCGGAAGTCCGGCTCCGGGACGAAGGCGTACTCCTCGCGCACCGCGGCCGCGTAGGCGGCGTACGCCCGCGGGTCGCCGCCGAGGACGGCGAGGTCCGCGTCGCAGAGCACCTCGCCGTCCCGGTCGCCGGGTTCGGGGCGGTGCGAGACGGTGAGCCGGACCAGACGGGCCACCTCGGCGGTCCGCGGCTCGGACAGGCCCGCCTCGGTGAGCGCCCGGACGGCGAGGGCGGCGCTGCGCTCCTCGTTCTCGGAGCGGTCCGGGCGGTAGACGGCGTCGTGGAACCAGGCGGCCAGCCGGACGGTGTCCGGGTCCTCGGCGTGCGCGGCGAGCACGTCCACGTGGCCGAGCACCGCCCGCAGGTGGGCGGTGGTGTGGTAGCGGCGCTGCGGTTCGGCCCAGCGGCCCAGCAGGTCGCGGCCGTACGGCGCGGGGTCGGCGCCGGCGCCGCAGCGGCGCAGCAGGGCGGTCCAGTCGGCGAGCAGGTCGGCCGGGACGGGGGCGGCGGGCTGGTTCGGCATGGGCTCATTCTGGCGGGTGCCGGTCGCGGTACGGGCGGAGTCCGGCGGGTCCACTGGACGCATATGTAGTTTGACGATATATGTAGTCCTATGACAGAACGAGCCATGCAGGAGCCGACGCTGCTTCTGCTCACCGCGCTGGCCGACGCGCCCAGACACGGCTACGCGCTCATCCAGGAGGTCGCCGCGATCTCCGACGGCCGGGTGAAGATGCGCACCGGCACCCTCTACGGCGCGCTCGACCGGCTGCTCCAGCAGGGCCTGATCGAGGTCGCCGCCGAGGAGGTCGTGGACGGCCGGGCCCGGCGCAGCTACGCGCTGACGCCGGCCGGCCGCGGCGCGCTGGCGGCCGAGGCGGGGCGGCTGCGGGCCGTCGCCTCCGAGGCCGAGCGCCGGCTCTCCGCCGTGCTCTCGATGGTCAGGGGGGTCTTCGCGTGAGCATGCAGACCATCGACCGGCCGGTCGCCCTGCGGGCGGCGCTCCAGCTCTACCCGGCCCGCTACCGCCGCGAGCGCGGCGAGGAGCTGGCCGCGGTCTTCGCCGACACCACGGCGGAGGCGGACCGGCCCACCCTGCTGCGGGAGGCGCTGGACCTCGCCGCCTACGGCCTGCGGATGCGCGCCCGGCTGACCTCGGCGTCGGCGGCCGGGCGGCTGCTGGCGCTGGCGGTTCCGCTGGTGGCCGGCACCGCCGCGGGGGCCGCCCTCTACCCGTGGGTCAGCGACCCCGACCTGATCGCCTGGCGGATCCAGGGGGCGCACTCCTCGGTCCTGCTGGCGCTGACCGTGTTCGCGCTGCCGGTGGCCTCGCTGCTGCTGGCGGTGGCCGCGGTGCTGGGGCACTGGACGGCGGCCCGGGTCCTGTCGATCGGGGTGGTCGGTGCCGGTCTGCTGAACCTGGCCGACTCCGTCCTGGGCGCTGGGTCCGTCACCTGGTGGTGGTTCTCCTACAGCTCCACCTCCGCGCTGCCGTTCGTGCTGTCCGGCCTGCTGGTGCTCGCCGCACCGGGGGACCTGCTGGGCCGGCCGACCTGGCGGACCGCGGCCCTGGTGCCGCTGGGCGCGGTCGGGGGTCTGCTGGTGGTCACCGCCCAGGGCGGCTGGGACACCCGGTACCTGATGAACGACCCGTGGGCCGCCCTGCTGCTGGTGGTTCCGCTGCTGCTGGTGTGCGCCGCGGCGCGCGGTTGGCTGGTGCCGGCGGCGATCGGGCTGGCGGTGCTGCCGCTGACCCTCTCGTTCAGCCTGTTCAGCCTCTGGGAGTCGGCCGGTGGGATCTGGAACCTGTTGGGGGTCGGCGCGGTCGGCGCGGCGTTCGTGGCGGTGGCCGGGATCGGCTGGCGGGGCATCGAGGGTCTGCGCCGCTCGGCTCTGTGACCGATCGGCCGTACGGGCCTCGCCGGGCGCCTCGCGATGTGGCAGGCTGTCTGATATGTCTAGACCAATTTTCGAAGTCATCGCGCTGACGCCCCAGGACGCCCAGGCCGCCGAGTCGGGCGGCGCCGACCGGCTCGAACTGGTCACGGACATGGCCGCCGACGGGCTCACCCCGTCGGTCGAGGACTTCGCCAAGATCAGGGCCGCCGTGGAGCTGCCGCTGCGCGTCATGCTGCGCGTCCGGGACGGCTTCGCGCCGGGCGACCTGGACGAGCTGGTGGCCCGGGCCGCCGCGCTGCGGGCCGAGGGCGCCGACGAGTTCGTCTTCGGCTTCCTGACGGCCGACGGCGCCGTCGACCTCGCCGCCACCGAGGCCGTCGCCGACGCGGTGGCGGGCTGCCGCTGGACGTTCCACCGGGCGATCGACCACAGCGCCGACCGGGCCGCCCTCCGGGCGGCCCTCGGCGCGCTGCCCGGGCTGGACACCTACCTCACCTCGGGCGCGGTGGCCGGGGTGGACGCGGGCCGGGAGGTGCTGCTGGCCGAGCTGGCCAGGGCCGGCGAGCCGGGGTACGGGCAACGGATCCTGATCGGCGGCGGCCTGCGGGCCGAACACCTGCCCGGTTTGCGGGCGGCGGGCTTCGACGGCTTCCACGTCGGCGGAGCGGTGCGGGTCGCCGGATGGCAGTCCCCCGTGGACGCCTCCAAGGTCGCCGAGTGGCGGTCCCTGATCGATGGCTGAGCGTGAGAGCGCCGACAGCTGAGCGATCGGCGGTCCGCGACTCGACGCGCGAAGGGGACCGGCGGATACCGCCGGTCCCCTTCGCGCGTCCCGGGCCCGGCGCGGTCAGCCCAGCCGGTCGGGCAGCGGCTCGGCGTGCAGCACCGCCAGCCCGGAGACGGCACGGGTCAGCGCCACGTACAGGCGGCGCAGGCCGGTCCGCTCGTCCGGCTCGCCGGCGACCACCGCGGCCGGCTCGTCCAGCACCACGTAGTCGTACTCCAGACCCTTGGCCAGCGAGGCCGGGACGAGGGTCAGCCGGGCCTCGGCGCTGGTCTCGGCGCCGGGGGAGAGGAACGGCAGGCCGGCCGCCGTCAGTGCCGCGGCGAGCATCGGGACGCGCGCGTCGGCGGCGATCAGACCGGTCGAGCCCTCGTGCTCCAGGGCCCGGTGGCAGGCCTCGACGACCGCCTTCTCCAGCCCGTCGTCCGGGACGCGGGTGACCGTCAGCGAGCCGGGCGCCGCACGCACGGACGTCGCGGGGGCGAGACCGGGGGCGATCGCGGGCAGCAGCCGGGAGGCGTAGGCGATGACCTCCTCGGGGACGCGGAAGCCCTTGGTCAGCTCCTCGATGTGGGCGGCCGGCTTGCCCAGGTGGTGCAGCGCGTCCGGCCAGCTCGCCGTCGCCCAGGGGGTGGTGCCCTGGGCGAGATCGCCGAGGACGGTCGCCGACCCCGTGGTGCAGCGGCGGCCGACGGCGCGGTACTGCATCGGGGAGAGGTCCTGGGCCTCGTCCAGCACCACGTGGCCGAGCGAGGGCGTGCGCTGGACCAGGTCGGTGGCCTCGTCCACCAGGACGGCGTCGGCCGGCGTCCAGCGGGCGGTCCGCACCGAGCGGCCGGGCTTGGACCAGAGCACCGTGCGCTGCTCCTCGGGGGTGAGGACGCCCTCCGCACACCGCGCCAGGAACTCCGGGTCGGAGAGCAGCCGGTGCACCAGCCTGGCCGGATCGACCGGCGGCCAGCACTCCTTGACCGTCGCCTTCACCGCCGCGTTGCGGGCCACCGCGTCCTGCACCCGGTCGTCCGGCGCCTCGCCGCCCTGCTCCATCTTCAGCAGCACGGCGTGCGCGATCCGCTGGGGCAGGGCCTCCCGGGCCGCGCCGTAGCGGATGTCGCGGGCGGTCAGCTCCTCGAGGATCTCGGTGAGCTCGTACACCGGCACGCGCCAGCGGCGGGAGCCGCGGACCACCACGCAGGGCTCGGTGGGCGCGCTGATGCCCGAACGCACGGCCCGGCGCAGCACCTCGGCCATCCGGGCGTCGCCCTTCAGCCGGGCCGCCTCGGCGGTGTCCTCGCCGCGCACCTCCACGTGCGCCACCAGCTGCTGCACGGTGGCCTGGGCCACCTCCAGCTCGCCGAGGGCGGGCAGCACCTGCTCGATGTAGGAGAGGAAGGCGTTGTTGGGGCCGATCACCAGGGTGCCCGTGCGGGCGAGCCGCTCGCGGTGCGCGTACAGCAGGTACGCCACGCGGTGCAGGCCGACGGCGGTCTTCCCGGTGCCGGGGGCGCCCTGGACGCAGACCGTGCCGGTGATGTCGGCGCGGACGATCTCGTCCTGCTCGGGCTGGATGGTGGCGACGATGTCGCGCATCGGGCCGACGCGGGGCTTCTCGATCTCGGCGGCGAGCAGCGCGGAGGAGGTGTCCGTCTCGGCCGGGTCGGTGAGGTGCTCGTCCTCGTAGGCGGTCAGCTCGCCGCCGGTGTAGCCGAAGCGGCGGCGGCGCTCGACGTCCATCGGCGCGGTGCGGCTGGCCCGGTAGAACGGCTGGGAGACCGGCGCGCGCCAGTCGATCACCATCGGGTCGCCGTCGTGGTCGTGGACGTGGCGGCGGCCGATGTAGAAGTTCTCGCCGCCGGAGCCCTCGGAGAGGTCCTCGCTGATCGCGTGCAGGTAGTCGAGGCGGCCGAAGAACAGCGGGGTGTGCGAGAGGTCGGCCAGGGCGGCGATCCGGGCCTCGATCTGGTTCTGGAGCACGACGGCGGTGACCCAGGTGCCGGTCACGTCGCTGATGTCCAGGGACTCGACGTCCTCGCGCATCGCGCGCAGCGCGGCCCGGGAGGCGGCCAGGTGGTCGCGTTCGCGCTGGAGGGGGTCGGTGGTGGGGGTGGCGGGCACAGCGAACCTTCCCGGCTGCCCCGGAGACGGGCGCAGCGGATCGTTGGAGCTCACGGTGGATACAGCCGACCGTCCCTCCTTGCCCGGCGACGGGCAGGAGGGGCCCATCCGTGCGGTCGGCGCCTCCCCCGGCTGCCTGCGCGACTCAGCAGGTACCACGGTTCGGGAGGGGGCAGACGAGTGATCCTAGACCCGGCGGCCTCGGGGTTCCACCCCGTTCCCCCTCCGGGGCCCTCAGGGCCTGCGTACACCTGGAGGACGACCTACGTCCTGCCCGGTACGGCCTTTGGGGTGATGTGCTTCGGGCGGGCGGAAACTACCGTGGAACACATGAGCACCGTACACATCACGGCGCCGCGAGTGCCGTCCCAGAAGTCCGCCCCCGCCCGCCCGGCCGGGGCCACCGCCGCGGTCGGCCCCGGACACCGCCGCTCCCCGCTGACCACGGCCGTCCGCAACGTCGGCATCGCGCTCGACACCGCCGCGCGCGTGGTCTTCCTCGGGCGCGACGGCGTCAAGTACTGAGCGCCGCCGGGAGTTACAGCACGTCGTCCGCGTCGATGATGCGGTAGGCGTAGCCCTGCTCCGCCAGGAAGCGCTGGCGGTGGGCGGCGAAGTCCTGGTCGACGGTGTCGCGGGCCACCACCGAGTAGAAGTGCGCCGAGTGCCCGTCCGCCTTGGGGCGCAGGACGCGGCCGAGCCGCTGGGCCTCCTCCTGGCGGGAGCCGAAGGTCCCGGAGACCTGGATGGCGACGGTCGCCTCGGGCAGGTCGATGGAGAAGTTGGCGACCTTGGAGACGACCAGGACGCTGATCTCCTTGGTGCGGAAGGCCTCGAAGAGCTTCTCCCGCTGGGCGTTGCTGGTCTCGCCCTTGATCACCGGGGCGTCCAGCACCTCGCCGAGCTCGTCGAGCTGGTCGATGTACTGGCCGATGATCAGGGTCTGGTCCTTCTCGTGCTTCTTCACCAGCGCCTCCACCACCCGGCGCTTGGTCGCCGTGGTGGCGCAGAACCGGTAGCGCTCCTCGGGCTCGGCGGTCGCGTAGGAGAGCCGCTCGGAGTCGGTGAGGGTGACCCGGACCTCGCAGCAGTCGGCGGGCGCGATGTAGCCCTGCGCCTCGATCTCCTTCCAGGGCGCGTCGAAGCGCTTGGGGCCGATGAGCGAGAAGACGTCGCCCTCGCGCCCGTCCTCGCGGACCAGGGTGGCGGTCAGGCCGAGCCGGCGGCGGGCCTGGAGGTCGGCGGTGAACTTGAAGACCGGCGCGGGCAGCAGATGGACCTCGTCGTAGACGACCAGGCCCCAGTTGCGGGCGTCGAAGAGTTCGAGGTGGGCGTAGACGCCCTTCCGCTTGGTGGTCATCACCTGGTAGGTGGCGATGGTGACCGGGCGGATCTCCTTGCGCGTCCCGCTGTACTCGCCGATCTCGTCCTCGGTGAGCGAGGTGCGCTTGACCAGTTCGTGCTTCCACTGCCGCGCCGAGACGGTGTTGGTGACCAGGATCAGGGTGGTCGACTTGGCCTCGGCCATCGCCGCCGCGCCGACCAGCGTCTTGCCGGCGCCGCAGGGCAGCACGACCACGCCCGAGCCGCCGTGCCAGAACCCCTCGACGGCCTGGGCCTGGTAGGGGCGCAGCTGCCAGCCGTTCTGGTCCAGCTCGATCGGGTGCGCCTCGCCGTCCACGTACCCGGCGAAGTCCTCGGCGGGCCAGCCGAGTTTGAGCAGGACCTGCTTGATCTGGCCGCGCTCGGAGGGGTGCACGACGACGGTGTCCGGATCGATCCGGGCGCCGACCAGCGGGGCGATCTTCTTGGAGCGCAGCACCTCCTCCAGCACCGGCCGGTCGGTGGTGGAGAGCACCAGCCCGTGGACGGGGTGCTTGGTGAGCTTGAGCCGGCCGTAGCGGGCCATCGTGTCGGCCACGTCCACCAGCAGCGCGTGCGGCACCGGGTAGCGGGAGAAGTTGACCAGGGCGTCGACCACCTGCTCGGCGTCGTGCCCGGCGGCACGGGCGTTCCACAGCCCGAGCGGGGTCACCCGGTAGGTGTGCACGTGCTCGGGCGCGCGCTCCAGCTCGGCGAACGGCGCGATGGCGCGACGGCAGTCGGAGGCCCTGGGGTGGTCGATCTCCAGAAGAAGAGTTTTGTCGCTCTGGACGATGAGCGGTCCGTCGTTCACGCGGGGGAGCCCTCCACTGGCTGACAGGTCTGCAGGGACGCAGACCCTCCAGTGTCGCGCATTCCGCCGCGAACCCGGAGGGCTACTTCCACTCGTGCACGGTGACCTTGCCGGTGCCGCTGCCGTCGGTGTCGTACTCGAAGAGTCCGACGGTGTCGTTGAGCTGGGCGAAGGACTCGGACTGGCTCTCGAAGAAGATCGCGCCGCGCCACGCCATGGCGCCGCCGGGGCCGGTGAAGCGGCCGATGCCGCTGCCGTGCCAGCTGTAGCCCTCGCCGCGCTCGCTCATGCCCACGCCCTGGCCCTCGCCGAACAGCGTGCCGTCCGAGCGAAGCTGCGACTCGTAGGTGGCGAACTCCCTGACCCCGACGCCGAGGACGTCGCCGGTCGCTTCGAACGAGACCTCGACCACGGGATGGATGCCGTCCGTGGTGGCCAGCACCCGCCGGCCGGTGTCCCTGGTGGTCTGCGTGACTATCCGGTTGCCGAGCACGATGACTCCCTTCGCGAGCCCCCACCTTCCGGAGTACGCCGGGTACGACCGGCTCGTCAACCGCGGGCAGTGACCGGCGGACCGGTCGGTCGTTGTGCGGGGCATGAACAAGTCGAAGCGCGCCCTCACCGCCCTCGCCCTCCTCGGTTCGGCCTTCGCCGCGACCGCCTCCTCCGCCGGCTCGGCGCACGCCCTCGCGGGCATCGGCGAGGGCCCGGGCGGGCTGATGGCCGCCCCCGCCTTCCTGCTCGCGGACACCGTCGGCGGCGGCAGCCTGCCGGTCGGCCAGGGGGACATCGCGGCCATGGCCGACAAGGCGATGCAGGAGAAGGCGAAGGAGCAGGCCGCCAAGCAGGGGCACTGACCGCCGGTCGCCGGGCGGTTGCCCCGGGAGGGCGCTACTCCTCCAGCTCGGCCACGCCGGTGATCCGGTGCAGGGCGAACGTGCGGAGTTCGTCCGCGTGGTGGTCGAAGGCGGTGACGAAGCCGCCTTCGACCTTGACCGGGTCGATGATGCGCTGGCTGGCGATCCCCTCGGCGTTCAGGTAGCCGATCCACATCCGCTCGCCGAGCAGGACGGCGGTCTGGAGCGAGGCGAGGGTCTCGGCCGCCGCCGTGCGGGGGAGCCGGCGCGGGTCGGGGGCCGGCTCCCGGCGGACGGCGGTGGCGGCGCGGTCGCCGGCCCGGATCGCCTTGATGGCGGCGGCGAGCAGGACGTCGTCGGGCGTCGGAGGACCGTCCGGTACCGGTACGGGGGCCGCGCGCGGCGGGGTGCGGTGGCGGTCCGGGCGGGTGATCAGGACGTCGCCCTCGGCGGACTCGGCCGCGGGCGCATAGCCCATGGTGCGCAGGGTGGCGAGCAGGACGTCCGGCGCGGCCTGGGAGGCCAGGACCGTCGGGGCGAGCAGGCGCAGCCGCAGGTCGACGGAGCGCCGGTCGGCCAGCACCTCGCCCAGCAGCGCCGGGTCGTCGCAGCGCAGGTACGAGGAGGCGGCGCCGACCCGCAGGATGCCGTGCCGCCGGGCCACGTCGTCGATCAGGTAGCTGAGCGGCTGCGGGACGGGCGTGCGGGAGTGCTGCTCCAGGAAGGCCTGGAGGTCGGCGGCGCTGCGGCCGGCGTCGAGGGCGCGGCGGACCGACTCGGGGGTGAACCGGTAGACGGTCGCGCCGCCCTTGGACTCGATGTCGGCGCAGAGCGCGAGCGCCTGGGCGAGCGGGGTGAGCAGCGGGCCGGGCGCGATCGCGGTGAGGTCCGGCTGGAGGATCACGTGGTCCAGCGGCCGCGGCAGCAGCGGGGCGAGCACCTCGGCCGGGTCGGCCTCGGCGGTGAGCAGCGCGCGGCCGGGGGAGGCCAGTGCGCCGCGGCCGGTGATGCCGAGCAGTTCGGCCTCGGCGAGGGTCCAGCCGACGAGGTCGTCCCGGAGGTCGCGCCCCGGACCGGCGGCCGGGTGCGCCCCGGCGCCCCCGTGCGGCCCGTCGGCGGCGGGCCGGGCGGTGACCGGTCCGCCGCGCAGTGGGCGCTGCCACCGCAGGGTGGGCAGCAGTTCGTCGGCGGTGGCGGGGGTGCCGGGCGGCAGCTCGGCGAGCAGGGCGAGGGCGGCCCGGCGCACCGACGGGGCCAGGGTGCGGTCGAGTTCGGGGCCGAGGGCGGCGCGCGGCTTGCCCTTGCCGTCCGGGGTGCCGGTGAGGGCCGGGACGCGGGTGGCGGTGAGCCAGCCGGCGGCCAGGACGGCCCAGCGGTCGGCGGTGTCCTGCTGGAGCCAGCCGTCGTACGCCGGGGTGGGGGACCAGCGCTCGTCGGCCTCGCCGTCCGGGGCCAGCAGGCCCGCCGTGTAGGCGAGTTCGAGCCAGAACGCGGTCTGCTGCTCGGTGCTCTCCAGGGTCTGGGCGGTGCGCTTGAGGTCGCGGACGCCGAGGCCGCCGGCGCGCAGGGTCGGCGGCGGGTTGAGGCCCCAGAGGTCGAGCAGCTCCTCGACGGTCCGGACGGCGGTGTACGCCTGCCCGGCGGCGGCGCCGTCCACAGCCTGGGGATCGCGCGCGGCGGCGGCCGGGGCCGGTTCGGGCTGGACCGGCTCGACCAGGCGGTGGGTGCGGCCGCCGCGCAGGTGCAGGGCGAGCTCACGGGGCAGCACCACGCTGCCGGGGCTGCTCGGCAGCAGCAGGCCGCGGGCCAGCAGCCACTCGACCGGGCTCTGCGCGTCCTCGGCGGTGACCGGGCGGGTGGCGTCCGGGACGGTGCCGGTGGGCGGGCCCCAGACCAGGCGGTCCAGCAGGCGCAGGGCCGGCTCGGGGGCGGTGGCGAGCAGCGCGTCGCACCGGGCGCGGTCGGTCAGCAGGGCGGTGAGCGCGGCGACGGCGGTCACCGGGTCGGGCGTCGGCGGCTGCCCGGCGGAGACCAGCAACTGCTGGATCCGGGCCGGGGACATCCCGGCGGTCGCGTCGGCGAGCGTCGGGCCGAGGCCGGTGCGGCCGGGGTTCGCGGCGGTCGGCGCGAGTGCCTCGCGGGCGGCGATGACCAGTCGCAGCCCGTTGTCGGGGCCCCAGAGCAGCGCCCGGTCGCGCAGGGTGGCGAGGGCGCGGGGGAGCGCGGCGGTGACGGCGGCCCGGTCGGCGGTGCTCAGCGGGGTGGCGCCCGGGTGCGGCTTGACCTTGGCGGGGCCGGTCAGCAGGGTCCGGACGGTCGCCGGGGGCGCGCCGTCGGGGGCGGCGGCCAGGGCCTCGGCGACCTGGAGGGTGAAGCGGTCCAGCCGTTCCAGGGCGCGCAGTGCGGAGGCCCGGGAGGAGAGCCGGGCGGCGAGCTGGGTGAGGTCGCCGGGGACGGGGACGAGCAGGTCGGGGCGGGACCGGAGCAGGGCGGCGAGGTCGTCGTCCGCGCGGCTGCGGAGCTCCTCGGCGAGGGTGCGGGGGCCGGCGGGCGCTTTGCCGGTGCGTTGGGGGCCCTGCTGTGTGGTCATTCGACCTAGGTTAGTCGGGTCGGGTGGTGGTGGGGATCCGTCGTCGGAGGGTGATCCGGCCGTGGTCGCCCGGGAGTGCGAGGCGGTGGACCGGCCGGTGGGCGGACCGGGCTCGCGTGGGCGGGGGCCGGGTGGGTAGCGTCACGAGCAGCGGGGATCCGCGGGGCCCGGCGCGGTCCCGCGCGGTCCCGCGAGGTCTTCGGGGACGGGCTCGGGCGAGGCGGGGTGCTGGGTGATGGCGGACGGCGAGTGGTGGCGCAGGCGCGGGCCGTGGAGCGAGCCGTCCGGCGGCGGTGACGGCGCGGGCGGTGGGACGGGTGACGGCGCGGGCGGTGCCGGTGCGGCCGGTGGTTCCGGCGGCCCGGCGAACGAGGACAGCGTGTACGCCACCGGCGCGCCGGTGGTGCCCCCGCGCCCCTCCGCCCCGCCCGCGCCCCCGCGGTCGGGGCGGCCGGCCGGTCCGGAGGACCAGGGCTCGCCGTGGGTGGCGGAGTCGTTCCGGGACGCCCCGGCCGACCCGGACGCCCTGCCGTCCCCGCAGCTGTACGCGTCCTCCGACGCCGGGGGCTGGGATCTGGTGATGCTCAACTTCTCGGACGGTCCGGGGGCGGCGATCACGCCGATCCCGGAGCAGCGGGCGGAGGGCGGGGAGGCGGCCGCGGCGGCCGGGCCGCCCGCCGAGCCCGACCCGGCCGAGGGCAAGGACAAGGGCAAGGGCAAGAACAAGGACAAGGACAAGGGCGCGAGCAGGGCGGGAGCCGGGGGCCGGGCGCGGGGCCGGGGGAAGACGCCGCCGCAGCCCGAGCCCGCCGCCGCGCCCCCGAAGCCGTCGGCGATGGCCGGCCGCCGCCCGTCGCCGCTCCTGCTGCTCGCCTCGGTGACGCTGGTCGGCGGAGCCGTCAGCGGCCAGATCGTGGTGATGCTGGTGGGCTGGGCGCTCGGCTACATGTCCCGTCAACTGAGCGATCTCACCAGGAAGTTCGCCATTCTCGGGATCCCGCTGGCGACGATCAGCGGGACCAGTCTCTGGTACTGGGGCCGGGCCCAGGGGCGCTGGGGCGGGGGGCTCCAGCCCGGGCAGCCGGCCGGCGAGATCGCCTGGTCGGCGGCCCCGGGCGTGCTCCGCCTCGCGGCCGTGCTGTCGGCGCTGTTCCTGCTCGGCATGGCGCTGAAGAAGCGGGTCCAGCCGGAGGGTTGAGCCGCCCCCGGCCGGGGGACGCGCCGGCCCGGCCCGGTCCGCTCCTGGCCGTCCCGGTCCGCTCAGCCGCGCTCGCGCTCCACCCGCAGGGCGCCGAGCAGCCCCGGGAAGGCCTCCTCGAACTCCTCGCGGCGCAGCGCGTTCAGCCGCGAGGTGCCGACGTAGTACTGGCGGATCAGCCCGGCCTCGCGCAGCACGTGGAAGTGGTGGGTGGCGGTGGACTTGCTGACCGGCAGGTCGATCGTCCCGCAGGCGAGGTCCTCGACGGCGGTGTCCAGCTCGGCGACGATCCGGCGCCGGACCGGGTCGACCAGCGCCTCCAGGACCTGCTGAAGACCGATCTCCCGGACGTCCGGGTGCGGCGGGATGCGGTGCTGCTGCCCGCCGCGCTGTGCTGCTGCCATGGTTCGGCCACCTCCGGCGCACATGGTACGGCAGACGTCAAAGTACGACGACGGTCGAAGTTTGACAGCTGACGCCCTTTCGGATCTAGTGGGACGCGGCGGCGCGTGGTCCGCACCGCCGTCACCGACCGGAAGGGGGCGATGCGCGATGGCCAGGACAGTGCGGTTCCACGAGCACGGCGGGCCGGAGGTACTGCGGCTGGAGGACGTCGAGGTCGGCTCGCCGGGCCCCGGCGAGCTGCTGATCCGGGTGGACGCGATCGGGATCAACCGGGCCGAGGCGCTGTTCCGCCGCGGCACCTACCTGGAGGCACCCCGGAGCTTCCCCGCCGGGCTCGGCGCCGAGGCGGCGGGCGTGGTCGAGACCGTCGGGGCCGGGGTGGCCGGGTTCGAGCCGGGGCAGCCGGTCAGCGTGGTGCCCGCGTTCTCGATGAACGACTACCCCGTCTACGCCGAGCGCGCGATCGTCCCCGCGGCGGCCGTGCTGCACCGGCCCGCAGGGCTCGGCGCGGTCGAGGGCGCGGCGGTCTGGATGCCCTATGTGACCGCCTACGGCGCGCTGGTGGAGGTCGGCGGCCTGCGGGCGGGGGACACCGTCGTGCTGACCGCCGCCTCCAGCAGTGTGGGCCTGGCCGCGATCCAGATCGCCCGCCGGGCGGGGGCGGTCCCGATCGCCACCACCCGGACCGGGGCCAAGCGGGAGGCCCTGCTCAAGGCCGGGGCGGCCGAGGTGATCGTCACCGAGGAGGAGGAGATCAGCGCGCGGGTGCTGGCCCTGACCTCGGGCCGGGGCGCCGAACTCGTCTTCGACGCCGTCGCCGGCCCCGGTGTGACGGACCTCGTCCGGGCGACCGCCGCCGGCGGCACCGTGCTGCTCTACGGCTGGCTGAGCGGCGAGCCGACGCCCTACCCGAACCTCGACCTCGGCATGCCCGCGGTGAACATCCGCAGCTACGTGATCCACGAGACGACCCGCGACCCGGAGCGGCTGCGCCGCGCGGAGGCCTTCGTCACCTCCGGCCTGCGCACCGGCTCCCTCGCCCCGGTGGTGGACCGGGTCTTCGGCCTGGACGAGGTCGCCGAGGCCCACCGCTACCTGGAGGCCGGCAACCAGCTCGGCAAGATCGTGGTCTCCGTCGACCACTGAGGCGCCGCGGTGCCGGCCGGCAGCGCGGATTCGCCGCCGGTGCGGGAGCGGGAAGTCGGCGGGTCCGACGTCCCGCTCCCGGCGCCGACCCGGAGGTCAGTCGTCCTCGGGGAAGAAGAAGTCCTGGGTCTGCCGCCGGTAGGGCGCCGGCACGGCGGCCAGGCGGTGCGCCGGCCAGAGGTCGGAGCGCTCGCTCAGGGTCAGTTCGCCGCCCTGGCGGACCAGCCAGACGTCCTCGTAGTCGAGGTGCAGCGCGGCGTCGCCGGGGACCCGGCCGAGCAGGCCGAGCGTCAGCCGGACGGTGTCGTCCTGCTGGTCGGAGACGTCGGCCGCCTTGTCGAGGCGGAAGGCCACCGAGACGGTCGCGCCGAAGGGGCGGCCGCCGATCAGCGGGTCCCCCCACGGGATCGCCTTGGTCGCCACCACCCGGATCCAGGTGCCGCGGGCGGTGACGGCGCCGTCGGCGACCAGGGTGCCGGCGTCCTCCCCGGCACCGAACAGCGCCTGCGGACGGGCGATTTCGTCGAGCTTCTCTGCGACCTCGGCCGCGGTGAGCGGGGTCACCAGGTCGAGGCTGTAGGCAATAGCCATGCTGGGCGTCTCTCTCGGTTCGTCTAGGGGTAGAAGTGGACCACGTTGCCGGACGAGTCGATGACCTTGATCTCCTTGAGACCCTCGATCGGCCAGTCCTGGAGCTGCTTGCGCATGGCGGCCGCGTCGACACCGCTGTCGGAGAGGTTCAGCACGATGCGGTCGGCCTGGCCCGAGTCCACCTTCTTCTGGATGCCGGTGGAGATGGAGCGCGGGTTCGAGGCGGTGGGCGCGTAGCAGTCGAACACCTCGCCCTCGATGCGGTAGTCGGGGTTCTTGGTCGTCCCGGTGACGTTCGGGTTCTGCTCGACCTTGTAGCCGTTGCGCGCCATGATCTCGGCGGACTCGTTCTCCCGCTCGAACGCCCGGCGGGTCGTCGCGTCGGCGTTCCTCGGGATGTTGGTGGTGTGCCCCTCCGGGGTGGCGGACGGGTCGGCCCCCTTCGACGGCTGGGTGTGCAGCTCGCCGGACCCGCCGCCGCCACCGCCCTCGCCCTCCATGTGGACCCGGCTGGAGCCCATGGCGTCCTGGGCGATCTCGCCCGCGCCGATGCCGGCCATCCCGAGACCGGTGGCGATGACGCCGGCCGAGAGCACGTTGACCGGTACGCCCACCACCGCGCCGACGCCGGTGAGGTCCAGGCCGACGCCGAGGACCTCGCCGCCCGCGCCGACCGTGGCGAGGGCGAGCCCGCCCGCGACCTCCAGCGCGGCGCCCGGGTTCTGCAGCATGGCGTTGCCGACCGAGGCGAGGTCCTCCACGACGACCTGGCCGACGTCCCCCAGGAAGTCCCCCGCGTCGGAGAAGAAGTCACCCACGTCGTCCCAGAAGCCGGGCTCCTCGGGGGCCTTGTCGCGCGCGGTGGCGACGGTCTTCGCCGCGGTGTCGCCGGCCGACTTGAGCTGGCCGCGGGCGTTGGCCAGGGTCTGCCGCGCGCCGTCCCGGGTGCTCTCGCCGGGGTCGGTGAAGGGCAGTTCGTGGCCGGCGTTGCGCTCCGCCTCCTGGTGGTCGCCCTTCGCCCGGCTGCTGGCGCTCTGGCCCGCGTCCCACTGCCGGATCGCCTCGGCCGCCTGCCCCTGCGCCCAGGTCAGGGTCGACTGGTAGGCGGTGAGCGCGGTGGCGGCGTTGTGGAAGCAGTCGCCGGCCTCCAGCCACTTGCCCGGCTCGCCCTCGAAGGCCTTCCGGAAGGCGTCGCCGGCCTTGCCCGACCACCCCTCGACGGTGTCGATCCGCTTGAGGCCCTCGCCGGTCGAGTGCAGGGTGTCCCCGTAGCTCTTGAGCCAGGCACAGGTGGAGGCGATCGCCTCCGGGTCGCCCGGGACGAGCTCCTTCGGGTCGGACGTGCCGCCCAGTTCCTTCGCCATCACTTCGCTCCCGGGTCCTCGCCGCTGTCGCGGCTCAGGGTGCCGCTCAGATGGCCGACGACGTGTCCGTCGACCTCGCGGTAGGCCTTCACGCTCGCGTTCAGCCGGGCCGTGACGGCCTGCGCGTCCTTGGCCAGGTTCTCCACGCCCAGCTGCCAGCGGGTGCAGAACTTCTCGACGACGTCGGCCAGGTGGCCGTGCCCGAAGTCCTCCTTCTTCGGGTCGAGGTCGCTGACCTTCTTGAACTGCATCTTCGCCAGGGTGTTGGTGATCCCCGAAGCCGCGTCGTCCAAGGCACCCAGATCGACCTTGAATCCGTCTGCCATGAGCCCTCCCGTCTGTGCCGAGCAGGCGTCCTGCGGGCGCCCGGGAACAGTGACGCGGGGCCGTGCGGTCCGGTTCCGGTGCGGCGCGGTGACCGGTCGGGGCCCCGGTCGCACCGGTCACGCGCCGTCAGGCCCCGGCGCGGGGCGCGGTCCAGGCCCCGGACCGGTCCCGGCTCAGGCCCCCAGGAAGCGCTGGAGCTGGGCGAGCACGTAGTTCGCCCCGGTGTACCCGATGCCCTGGAACCAGAGCCGGTCGTCCACCTCGAAGGCCCGGTGGGCGCGTACGGCGCCGAGGCCCTGCCAGGCCGGGGAGGCCAGTACGGCCCTGGTGCCGGCCCGTTCCGGGTCGCCGTAGGTGGCGTACAGCAGCAGGTCGCCGTCGGCCCGGGCGATCTGGTCCGCCGGGATCTCGACGTCGAACTGGTCGACGTTCTGCGCGTCCGGCCGGCCGAGCTGGACGTCCGCCAGCACCGTGCCGGGGAAGTTCTGCCGACCGTACAGTCTGATGCCCGCGCCCTCGACGAACCGCACCAGGCCGACCCGGCGCCCGGAGGCCTTGGCGTTCGACAGCGCCTGGACGACCTGGGAGACATGCCGCTGGTAGGAGCCGACGAAGGCCTCGGCGGCGTCCTGGCGGCCCAGCGCCTGCGCGTGCAGCTGGACGTTCGCCTTCCACGGGTAGCCGGTGGTCTGGGTCAGCACGGTGGGGGCGATCTCGCGCAGCTGGTCGTAGCGGCCGCCGTCACGGGCCTGGTTGGAGAGGATCAGATCGGGCCGCAGGGCGCGGATCGCGGCGAGGTCCGGGGCACCGGCGTCGCCGACCCGGGTGAGCCCGGCGACCCGGGAGGCGGGCCAGTAGTCGGGGAAGCCGGTGTCCAGCGGCGCCAGGGCCGCGCCGACGGGGGTGATGCCCAGCGTCAGCGCGGAGTCCAGCTCGGCGGTGTCCAGGGTGACCACGCGCATCGGCGCACCCGGCACCGCGACCGGGCCCGTCGCGGCGCCGACGGTGGCGTCGGGCACCGGGGTCGGGGTCGGGGTGACGCTCGCGGCGGCGGCGGCGGCGCCGTCGGCGGGCGGGGCGGTGTGCCGGGTGCTGCACCCGGCGAGGGCGGCGGCGCCGAGCCCCGCGAGCAGGGTGCGGCGGGTGAGCGGGGGCATCGGCGGTCCTCGGGCGGGCGGACGGGGAACGGGCGTGCCCGCGGTGGCCGCGGGCGCGTCGATTATGTCCGAATTGCCCGCTAGGCGTCGGCCTTCACCGCCCACGGCGCGCCCGGGACCACCAGCGGGGTACCGGTCACCGGGTCCGGCACGACCACCGAGTCCAGACCGAACACCTCGCGCACCAGCTCCGCCGTCACCACCTCGGCCGGCGCACCCTGGGCGACGATCCGGCCGGCGCGCATCGCCACCAGGTGGTCGGCGTAGCGGGCGGCCTGGTTGAGGTCGTGCAGCACGGCCACCACCGTCCGCCCGCGCTCGACGTTGAGCCGCCGGACCAGGTCCAGCACCTCGACCTGGTGCGCGATGTCCAGGAACGTCGTCGGCTCGTCCAGCAGCAGGATGTCGGTGCCCTGGGCGAGCGCCATCGCGATCCAGGCCCGCTGGCGCTGGCCGCCGGACAGCTCGTCCACGCTGCGCTCGGCCAGTTCGGCGGTGGAGGTGCGCTCCAGCGCCTCGGCGACCGCCCGCTCGTCCTCGGCCGACCACTGCTGCCACCAGCTCTGGTGCGGCTGGCGGCCGCGGGAGACCAGGTCGGCCACCGAGATGCCCTCGGGCGCGGTCGGGGACTGCGGGAGCAGCCCGATCCGCTGGGCGATCCGCTTGGTCGGGACGCGCGCCAGCTCGGCGCCGTCCAGCAGCACCGCGCCCCGCACCGGCTTCAGCAGCCGGCCGAGCGCGCGCAGCAGCGTCGACTTGCCGCAGGCGTTCGGGCCGACGATCACCGTCACCCGGCCGTCCGGGACGGTCAGGTCCAGCCCCTCCACGACCGTGCGCGCCTCGTAGGCGAGGGTCAGGCCCCGGGCTTCGAGACGGTGGGCCGGCGTCGGACGGGCGGACATCAGGAACCTCCACGGCGGGATCGGACGAGCAGCCACATCAGGTACGGCGCGCCGACCAGGCCGGTCACCACGCCGACCGGCAGCTCGGTGGGCGAGAGCAGCCGCCGGGCCAGCAGGTCGGCCAGGACGACCACCAGCGCACCGGTCAGGGCCGAGCAGAACAGCGGGATCTGCGCCGAGCGGGCCAGCCGCAGCGCGATCTGCGGGGCCATCAGCGCGACGAAGTCCACCGGCCCGGCCGCGCCCGCCGCACAGGAGGCCAGCACGACGCCGAGCAGCCCCATGCCGAGCCGGATCCGGTCCAGCCGCAGGCCGAGCCCGACGGCGGTGGCGTCGTCGAAGGAGATCGAACGCTGCGCCCGCGCCGCCCAGAGCGCCACCGGTACGGCGGCCAGCAGCACCCAGGCGAGCCAGCCGGCCTGGCCGTACCCGGAGCCGTTCAGGCTGCCGGTCATCCACACCTTCGCGGCCTGCGCCTGGAAGCCGTCGCCCTTGGTCAGGAAGACCGAGGTGAGCGAGGAGAGCGCGACGCTGATGCCGATGCCGATCAGCACGAACCGCTGGGCGTGCAGACCGCGCCGCCAGGCCAGCACGTACACCAGCACCCCGGCCACCAGGCCGCCGGCGACCGCCGCCCACGGCACCTGGCCGGCGGAGCCGACCACGCCGTACGCCATCAGCCCGACCACGGTGGCGGTGGCGCCCCAGGAGACGCCGACCACGTCGGGGCTGGCCAGCGGGTTGCGGGCGACGGTCTGCACCAGTGCGCCGGCCAGGCCGAGCGCGGTGCCGACCAGGAGCCCGACCACCACCCGGGGCAGCCGGAACTCGCCGACCACCAGCTCGTGCGGGCTGGGCCGCCCCAGCACCACCTTCACCACCTCGGCCGGGGAGACGGTGGACTCGCCCAGGCAGAGCGAGGCGACGACGGTGGCGGCCAGCGCCAGCAGCAGGCCGAGCACCGCGACGGCGGAGCGGCGGTGCAGCAGGAAAGAGGCGCGCCCGGCGCGCAGCACGGTGTAGCCCCGCAGCGGGACGACGGAGGCGCTCACGCGGCCACCACCTTGCGGCGCCGGACCAGCGCGACCAGCACCGGCACCCCGACCAGGGCGGTCATCACCCCGGCGGGCACCTCGGACGGCGGGAAGAGCACCCGGCCGAAGGCGTCGGCGAGCAGCAGCAGCGCCGGGCCGAGCACGGCGGAGAAGGCGAGCACCCAGCGGTGGTCCGCCCCGGCCACCGCCCGGGCGGCGTGCGGCACGGCGAGTCCGACGAAGGCGATCGGACCGGCGGCGGCGACCGCCGAGCCGGTCAGCACGGTGGCCCCGAGCGCGCCGACCGCCCGCACCAGGCCGGTCCTGGCACCGAGCCCCTTGGCGGTGTCGTCGCCGAGCGCCAGCGCGTCCAGCCCCCGCGCCACCGCGAACACCAGGACGGTGCCGACGAGCAGGAAGGGCAGCAGCTGCCAGGCCACGTCGGCGGTGCGTCCGGAGAGCGACCCGACGTGCCAGAACCGGAACTGGTCCATCGCGGCGGCGTCGGTGGTGAGCACCATGGTGTTGAGCGAGGCGATGAACGCCGACATCGCCGAGCCGGCCAGCGCCAGCTTGATCGGGGTCGCTCCGCCCCGGCCCCGGCCGGCCAGGCCGTACACCAGCACGGTGGCGATCACCGCCCCGGCGAAGCCGAACCAGACGTACCCGGTGAGGGTGGAGACGCCGAACGCGGAGATCGCCAGCACCACGCCGGCCGCCGCGCCCTGGCTGACGCCGAGGATGCCCGGGTCGGCGATCGGGTTGCGGGTGATGCCCTGCATGACGGCGCCGGCGAGGCCGAGCGCCGCGCCCACCGCGAGACCGACCACCGTGCGCGGCACCCGCAGCTCGCGGACCACCACGGCGTTGGTGGTGTCCCCGCCGTGCCACAGGGCGTCGAGGGTCTCCCCGAGCGGGATGGTGCGGCTGCCGACGGCCAGGCTGAGCAGGACGGCGGCGGCCAGCAGGGCCAGTGCGGCGGCGAGCCACAGTATTCGGCGGCGCGGCAGCGGGCGCGTGCCGGGCGCGGGTGCGGACCGGGGTGCGGCCGTCGGCGCGGTGGTGTCGGTCATGGCTCTCTCTCGCAGATAGCTCAGGCAAACCTAAGTTCCACGGAGAAGCCGGGGCAAATCGCTCCGGCCCCCGGCCGGGAGCCGGACCGGGACGGAGCCGGCCGTTCCGGCGGCGGGGTTGGATAGCCTGGCGGCATGCCTGCTACCCCGGACGTCCCGCTCACCGTCGGCTTCGACCTCGACATGACCCTGCTGGACACCCGGCCCGGGATCCGGGCCACCTATCTGGCGCTCGCGGCGGAGACCGGCGCGCACATCGACGCCGACCTCGTGGTCACCCGGCTCGGCCCGCCGCTGCTGGACGAACTGAGCAACTGGTTCCCGGCCGAGCGGGTGCAGGCGGTCGCCGACCGCTACCGCGTGCTGTACCGGGACCTCGCCTTCGCCCCGACCGTCGCCCTGCCCGGCGCGCACGCCGCGATCGACGCGGTGCGCGCGCACGGCGGCCGGGTCGTGGTGATCACCGGCAAGTACGAGCCGAACGCCCGGCTGCACCTGGAGCACGCCGGGCTGCACGCGGACGCGCTGGTGGGGGACCTCTGGGCGGAGACCAAGGGCGTCGCGCTGCGCGAGCACGGCGCCTCGGTGTACGTCGGCGACCACCTCGGCGACATCCGGGGGGCCAAGCACGCGGACGCCGTGGCGGTCGGCGTGGCGACCGGGCCGTACGGCGCCGAGGACCTGCTGGCGGCGGGCGCGGACGTGGTGCTGGCCGACCTCACCGGCTTCCCCGAGTGGCTGGCCGGCCACCTGGCCGCGCGGCCGGTCGGCTAGGGCGCGGGCCGGTCAGGCCCCGGCGTGCACCCGGCGGCGCTGGGCGCGGGCGGAGAGCAGCAGGCCGGTCAGGGCGAGCAGGAAGCCCAGCGGCATCAGCATGCTCAGCCAGTACGCGGCCGTCGGCAGCGGCGTCAGGTGCAGGAACAGCGGGACGAAGGTGACCAGGGTGGCGAGCGCGCCGAACCCGAAGACGATCGCTCCGGCCTTGACGTAGGCGTCGCCGCGGTCGGCGCTCTGGCTGCTCACTGGGGTGCTCCTCTGCGGTCGGTCGGCCGTCCCAGTCTGGCAGAGGACGCCGCCCGCGCCGGCGGCGGACCGTTTCGGGGGCGACCCGTCCGGTCACGTTGCGCAGTTTCCCGGAAGCTGGGAGTTTTGATCCCTGCTGGGCAGGGGTATGCACGCTGTGCCGAGGGGTGCGACAGGTGCGCCCCGTCTCCTCAGACCGGGGGTGTGAGCCAGTGGAAAGCGCGAAGCCGCGTCCCCGCCGTGCCAGTACCTGGTCGCCGGTGGCCACCAGAGCCCGGTACGGATCCTCCGCGGATCGCGGATGAGGCAGTGACTGACCGTTAGTCTGCTCTCCACAGCGTGCTGACCATGAGCGCCCCACGGGCGCGGAGCCGAGGTCGGCCCGCCCTCCACCACCCAGTGATCCCCGGCCAGGGCCGGGATCCCTCACACCCACATCGAGGACTGTTCGAGATGCCCACCGGCCAGGTGAAGTGGTTCAACGAGACGAAGGGCTTCGGCTTCCTTTCGCGCGACGACGGCGGCGACGTCTTCGTCCACACCAAGGCGCTGCCCGCCGGTGTCACCGTGCTGAAGCCCGGTCAGCGGGTGGAGTTCGGCGTGGTCGCGGGCCATCGCGGGGACCAGGCGATGGCCGTGCAGCTGCTGGACGCGCTGCCGTCGGTCGCCGCCGCCACGCGCAAGAGCGCGGACGACATGGCGGCGCTGGTGCAGGACCTGATCACCATGATGGACGCGGTGCTGCCCGGGCTCCAGCACGGCCGCTACCCGGCCAAGCCGACCGGCCAGAAGCTGGCCGGGGTGCTGCGCGCGGTGGCCGACCAGTTCGACGTGTAGGCCGGTCCGGCCGTCCTCAGGCGTCCAGCGCACCCGGGTCGAGCGGGGGTACCAGCCCCTCGGCGGCGGCCCGGGTGAGCAGCGCCCGCACCGCGGCGTAGCCGTCCTCGCCGAGGTCGGCGGTGAACTCGTTGACGTACAGGCCGATGTGCTGGTCGGCGACGGCCGGGTCCATCTCCTGGGCGTGCGCGAGCACGTACTCCCGGCTGGCCGACGGGTCGGCCCAGGCCTGGCGGACGGAGGCGCGGATCGCCTCGGTGACCGCGCGCAGCCGTTCGGCGCCGAGCGAGCGCCTGGCGATGATCGCGCCGAGCGGGATCGGCAGGCCGGTCTCGCGCTCCCAGGCCTCGCCCATGTCGGCCAGGCTGCGCAGGCCGTACTGCCGGTAGGTGAAGCGGGCCTCGTGGATCACCAGGCCGGCGTCCACCCGGCCGTCCCGGACGGCGGGCATGATCTCGTGGAACGGCAGGACGACGATCTTCCCCAGGCCGCCGGGCACCGCCTTGGCCGCCCAGAGCCGGAACAGCAGGTAGGCGGTGGACCGCTCGGAGGGGACGGCGACCGTCCGGCCGCTCAGGTCGTCGCCGGTCTCCGGGCGGGTGAGCACCAGCGGGCCGCAACCGCGGCCGAGCGCGCCGCCGCAGGGCAGCAGCGCGTACTCGTCCAGCACCCAGGGCAGCGCGGCGTAGCTGACCTTCAGGAGGTCCAGTTCGCCGCGCTCGGCCAGGCCGTTGGTGACGTCGATGTCCGCGAAGGTGACCTCGGGGGCGTCCGCGCCGGGCACCAGGCCGTGCGTCCAGGCGTGGAACACGAAGGTGTCGTTCGGGCAGGGCGAGTGGGCGATGGTCAGCCGTTCAGCCACGGCGGGCCTCCTCGGACGTGGTCAGGAGCTCCGGGTAGGGGAGCGCGGTGAAGGCCCGCTCCAGCGCGGCGAGGGCCTCGCCGATCCGCCAGGCGGCCCGGTCGCGGGGGCCCACCGGGTTGGAGACGGTGCGCAGCTCGAAGACCGGCACCCCGTGCCGGGCGGCGGCCTCGGCCACCCCGAAGCCCTCCATCGCCTCGGCCACCGCGTCGGGGTGGCGGGCGGTCAGGGCGGCGGCGCGGGCGGCGCTGCCGGTCACCGTCGAGACGGTGAGCACGGTGCCGGTGACCACCGGGGAGTCGCCGGCCGCGGCGCCCAGCGCCTCGGCGGCGCGGGCCACGGTGGCCCGGGCGGGGGTGTGCCGGACCGTCCCGAAGCCCAGTTCGGTGACGTCGGCGAAGCCCTCCGGGGTCTCCGCGCCCAGGTCGGCGGCGACGATCGCCTCGGCGAGCACGGTCGCGCCGACCGGCGCGGCCGGGGCGAACCCGCCGCCGATCCCGGCCGAGAGCACCAGGTCGTACCGGCCGACGGCGAGCGCGGCGGACGCGGCCGAGGCGGCGGCGGCCGGGCCGACCCCGCCCGCCAGCACGTCCACCGTGACCCCCGAGGGGTGCTCGGCGCGGTGCAGCCCGCCGCCGGGCACCGGCACCGGGGCGGCCTCCGCGCCGTCCTCGCGGCGGCCCAGGCCCCGCAGCACGGCGGCGGCCTCGGCCGGTACCGCGACGACGACGAGCAGTCGGCCCCGCCGGGGGGCCGACTGCTCGTCGTCGTGGAGTCGCGCGGTCATCGGACGGCCGGTCAGGCGTCCTGGGTGTTCAGCTGGAAGTACCAGACGCCGTAGATCGCGTCCGGCTGCTTCGGGTCCGACTCGACCACGGTGACCAGGGTCTTGCCGGAGGCGTTGAGGGCCTTGGAGGCCGACACCGAGCCGGAGTAGGTCGAGCCCTTGGCGGCCGAGGCGAGGATGAAGCGGCCGCCCTGGGCCTGCTGGCCGCCGTTGGTGTTGGCCCACCAGCCGCGGTCGGCCACGTCCGGGGTCACGCCGAGGCCGAGCTGGTCGCTGGCGACCACGTCGGAGGAGGGCAGCTTGCCCTCGTCCAGCGCCTTGCTCGCCCGGTTCTGGCACTCCTCCTGCTGCTCGTCGGTCAGCGGCTTGCCGTCGTTGAAGCAGAACGGCCCGACCTCCATGGAGGACCGGCCGACCGTGAGGGTGACACGGTGGCTGGAGGGTTCTTCCTGGCCCGTCGCGTAGGCGATGGACCCGCCGACCGTGCCGGCGCCGATCACGACGACGGCGCCGACGGCGGCGATGACACGGGTGCTGAGGCTCATGCGTCAGAGGCTACCGGGCTTTGCCGATCACGCTACGCGGGGGTCGGCAACCGCGTGTTGCGGCCCGGGGGCGGTGCGGGGGGCGGCGCGGGGCTAGGCCACCCGCGGGGCGGTCGCGCGGCGCCGGGTGCCCACCTTGAACAGCGCGCGAACCGTCCAGAGCAGCACCACGCCGACCACGCCGGCCGCCACCGAGAGCCCCAGCGCGCCGTCCAGCGGCAGCAGGATGCCGACCGCGCCACCGGCCACCCAGGACAGCTGCAGCAGCGTCTCCGAGCGGGCGAAGGCCGACGTCCGCACCGACTCCGGGACGTCCCGCTGGATCAGCGCGTCCAGCGCCAGCTTGCCCAGCGAGGCCGCCACCCCGGACGCGGCGGCGACCACCACCACCGTCACCACGCCGGACCAGAGCGCGGCGGCGGCCGTCGCGCAGGTGGCCAGCAGCAGCATCGCGGTGACCGTCGCCTCCGAGCCGCGGGTCCGCAGCCAGGAGCCGAGCACCGAGCCGAGCGCGTTGCCGGTGCCGGCGGCCAGCGCCACCAGGCCGAGCGCCAGGGTCGGCTGCAGCCCGCCGACCGGATCCTCGCGCAGCAGGAACGCCAGGAACATCACCAGGAAGCCGACCAGCCAGCGCAGGGCCGACATCGCCCGCAGGGCCAGGATCACCGACGGGCCGACGGTGCGCAGGGACGCCTTCGGGGTGTCGGCGCTCCTGGCCTCCTCGGCGCCCGGCACGGCGGCGGGCTCGCCGTGCGCCTCGGCGTGCAGGACGGCCCGCTGCTCGCCCTTGGCGGAGTCCACCTCGTGCGGCAGGTGGAAGGCCATCAGGGTGCCGACCACGAAGACCAGGAAGGCGCCGCGCAGCGGCCAGCCCGGCCCGATCAGGTGCAGCACCCCGCCGACCCCGGCCGCCACCATGGTGGCCAGCAGCCCGGCCAGGGTGACCCGGGAGTTCGCCTTCACGAGTGACAGCCGGCTCGGCAGCAGTCGTGGCACCACCACGCTGCGCACCACCCCGTACGCCTTGGACGCCACCAGGACGCCCAGCGCCTCCGGGTAGAGCGCCAGCCCGCCGCCGGACACCGTGCCGGCCATCGTCCACGCCAGCACCGCGCGGGCCAGCATCGACATCGCCATCGCGGCCCGCCGGCCGTGCGGCAGGCGGTCCAGCAGCGGGCCGATCACCGGCGCCAGCAGCGCGAACGGCGCCATGGTGATCAGCAGGTAGAGGGCGACCCGGCCGCGCGCCTCGCCGGTGGGGACGGAGAAGAAGATGGTCGAGGCCAGCGCCACGGTGATCAGCATGTCGCCGAAGGAGTTCAGCGCGTGCAGCTCGATCAGCTTGGCCAGGCCGGACTCCCCGGCGCCCTCGGCGGAGGTCGCCCGGCGGATCCGCCGGCCGGTGCCGTGTACGACCTTTCCGGTTCGGGCGCCGGCGGCGGAGGCGGTGCGGACCAGGAAGTGTCGGCGGGCCTCGGGCGCGCCGTCGAGTTCTCCGGCGGCGTCGGACGCTTCGTCGGCCGGCCGGTCCGGGCGCTTCACGAGATCCACCGGCGGCCCGTCGCCGTCCCGTCCGGGCACCGTCGAGGCGCCCACCTGGTGCGGTTCGCCCGCACCGGGGGCCGGAGCCTGCTGTCGCGGCACGGCGTTCGCCTCGTCGGGGCTGCCGGCCTGCGAGGCGCGCAGTGCGTGCTGCGACGGTTTTTCGTCCGCCACAAGCCCATCCTGCCCCAGAATCGGTACTGCGACGCGGGATTCCGCTCCGCTCGGCGCGGCCCTTCCGGAGCCGGCGGGCGCCCCGGACTGTGCCGGGTGGCCGACCGGCGGGTAGCCTGCCCAGGGTCCGCCCGAACGCGCGCCGGACTCCGGAGGACCGGACGGGCGGCGCGGCCGGTATCCGTGGCGGCCCGTGGTCGCGCAGAATGGTCGAGGGAAACCGAGCCGCGACGGAACAGGCAACACGCCGTGGGCAACAGAAGAACTGGGAGAGAATCGACGCCGTGAGTGCTGCGATGCGAAGCCGTACCCCCGATCGGCTCTGTGCCGAGGCCGTCGAACTCGCCCGGCAGGCAGCGGACGAGGCCGTCGGAGCAGAGACCGTAGGGGCGCACCTCGGCGTCCAGGCGGATGCCGACCGCGTCGTCACCCACACCTTCGAGTGCCTGGACGCGGCATACCGGGGCTGGCACTGGGCGGTCACCGTGGCCCGCGCCCCCCGCGCCAAGAACGTGACCCTGGACGAGGTCGTGCTGCTGCCGGGCGACGACGCCGTGCTGGCCCCGCAGTGGGTGCCGTGGAGCGAGCGGCTGCGCCCCGGCGACATGGGCCCCGGGGACCTGCTGCCCACCGACGCCGACGACCTGCGCCTGGAGCCGGGCTGGACCGGCGAGGACGAGCCGGCCCCGAACTCCGTGGTGGCGCTGGCCGAGGAGGACGTGGTCGTCTCCGACCCGTCGGTCCAGCCGGCCCCGGCCCGCGCCCAGATCGGGGCCCTCGCCGAGGAGCTCGGCCTGGGCCGCAGCCGGGTGCTCTCCCGGCTCGGGCTGCACCTGGCCGCCGACCGCTGGGAGAAGGCGCACGGCCCGCAGACCCCGATGGCACAGGCCGCGCCGGCCTCCTGCGCGAGCTGCGGCTTCCTCGTCCCGATCGGCGGCTCGCTCGGTCAGGCCTTCGGCGTCTGCGGCAACGAGTTCGGCCCGGCCGACGGTCAGATCGTCTCCTTCGCGTACGGCTGCGGCGGGCACTCCGAGGCGGCCGTCATCCCGGCCCCGCCGGCGCCGTCCGAGCTGATCCTGGACGAGCTGGTGATCGAGCCGCTCCAGCTGCACCCCGACCGCACCTCCGGTTCGGTGGAGCCCGACGCCCCGGCCGAGGAGCTCGGCCACTCCTGAGCACGGTGGCTCCTGAGCCGGGCCGCGTTCCCGAGCCCGGCTGTTCCCGGGCCCGGGAGCGGCCCGGAACCGCCCCCACCGGGCGGAACGGCGCCGCGGCCCGGGCCCGGTCCGCAGGGGGTGCCCGGGCGGGGGAGAATGCCCCCCGTACGAAGTACAGGGCGGCGGAGGGTGGCAGTTCCAGTGGAACCTCGGATCATCGGCAGCGGCACGGACGAGCACCACGCGGACCCCTTCGGCAGCGCCGTCCTGCGCCGCCGGGTGCTGGACGCCTGGGCCGCCTCCCCGGCCCGGTTCCGGGAGGACGCCAACGCCGAGGAGGAGCTCGCCCTCGGCGGCTACCGTGACCGGCTGGTCGTCGAGTTGGCGCAGAACGCGGCCGACGCGGCGGCCCGCGCGGGCGGTGCCCCGGGCCGGCTGCGGCTGACCCTGGCGGACGGTGTGCTGGCCGCCGCCAACACCGGTGCGCCACTGGACGCGGCCGCCGTCGAGTCGCTGTCCACTCTGCGCGCCTCCTCCAAGCGCGCCGACGAGCAGCCCACCGTCGGCCGGTTCGGCGTCGGCTTCGCCGCCGTCCTCGCCGTCACCGACGAGCCCGCCGTGCTGGGTGCCGCCGGCGGCGTGCGCTGGTCGCTCGGCGAGGCCCGCGCGCTGGCCGAGGCGCAGCCGGCGCTCGGCGAGGAGCTGCGCCGCCGCGACGGCCACGTGCCGCTGCTGCGGCTGCCGTTCTCGGCCGAGGGCCCGGCCCCGGCCGGGTACGACACGGTGGTCGTGCTGCCGCTGCGCGACGCCGCCGCCGAGGACCTCACCCGCCGGCTGCTGGCCGGGATCGACGACGCCCTGCTGCTCACCCTGCCCGGGCTCGCCGAGATCGTGGTGGAGACCGAGGAGGGCACCCGCACCCTCACCCGCGGCGCCGCCGAGGCGCGTCCCGACGGCGTCGCCGAGGTGACCGTCACCGACGACGCCGGCGGCCGGCTGCGGCAGGCCGTCTGGCAGACCGCCGGCGCCTCCGGCACCCTGGACGCCGCGCTGCTCGCCGACCGCCCCACCGAGGAGCGCGCCCGTCCGTACTGGACGGTGACCTGGGCCGTCCCGGTCGCCGCCGACGGCAGCCCGCAGCCGACCGGGATCGCCCCGGTGCTGCACGCGCCCACCCCCAGCGACGAACCGCTCGGCCTGCCCGCGCTGCTGATCGCCTCCTACCCGCTGGACTCCACCCGCCGGCACGTCGCCCCCGGCCCGCTCGCCGACTTCGTCACCGAGCGCGCCGCCGACAGCTACGCCGACCTGCTGCGCGCCCGCGGCGGCGACCTCGGCTCGCTCGGGCTCGTCCCCGGCCCGCTCGGCCAGGGCGCGCTGGACAACGCGCTGCGGGCCGGCATCCTCGCCCGGCTGCCCGGCACGCCGTTCCTGCCGCACACCGCACCGGTCGAGGAGGGCACGCCCGCACTGCGGCCCCGGGACGCCACGGTGCTGGAGGGCGCGGACCACTCGGTCGTCGAGGCGCTGGCCCCGATCTTCCCCGGCCTGCTGCCGGCCGGCCTGGAGCGCCGCACCGAGCTGCGGGTGCTGAACGTGCGCCGGGTGCCGCTGGCCGACGTGGTCGACCAGCTCGGCGGCCTGGACCGCGAGCCCGCCTGGTGGCGCAACCTCTACGCGGCGCTCGGCGCGGCCGACCCGGAGGCGCTCGGCGCGCTGCCCGTGCCGCTCGCCGACGGCCGGACGGTCACCGGTCCGCGCCGGGTCCTGCTGCCCTCGGAGGACGCCGACTGGGCGGCCTTCCCCGGCTACCCCGAGGCGCTGGCCGGCGCGCTGGCCCTGCTCGACCTGCGGCTGGCCCACCCGGAGGCGGCGCACCCGCTGCTGGCCAAGCTCGGCGCCGGCACCGCCACCCCGGCCGGGGTGCTGGACACTCCCGAGGTGCGGGCCGCCGTGGCCCGCTCCTACGAGCTGGCCGAGGACGACCTGGACGCCGCCACCGACGTCGCCGAGTCCGTGCTCGCCCTGGTCAAGGCGGCCGCTCCGGCGGTCGGCGAGCACCCGTGGCTGGCCCGGCTGGCGCTGCTGGACGACGAGGGCGAGCCGGCCCGCGCGGGTGAGCTGATCCTGCCGGACAGCCCGTTCGCCGCACTGGCCCGGGAGGAGGACGCCGGCTGGATCGACGACGAGCTGCTGGACCGCTGGGGCCCCGAAGTCCTGACCGCCGTCGGGGTGTTGGCCGACTTCGTGCTGGTCCGCGCCGAGGACGTGGTGCTCGACCCGGACGACCTGGAGCGGCTCGACCCGACCGCCCCCGCCGACCGCGCGGCCGGCGGCCACCCCACCGGGCTGCTGGACGAGGCGCCCGACGGCCTCGCCGAGTGGGCCGAGGACGCCCTGGAGGCACTGCACGCCGACGACGCCGACCCGGTCGGTGTCCCGCCGGTCGCGGCCGAACTGCTGGTCGTCCGCGACCTCGACCTGGTGGACGACGACGCGTGGCCGCAGGCGCTCGCCGCCCTCGCCCGCCCGCCGTACCGGGAGGCCGTGGTCAACCCCGTCCGCACCCTGCTGCCCGACGGCTCGTACGCGGACCTGCCGCCGTACACCGCGTGGTGGCTGCGCGACCACCCGGTGCTGGACGGCCGCGAGCCGGCCGGGCTGCGGGCGGCAGGTGCCGACCCGCTGCTGCGCGGCCTCTTCGAGGAGGCCCGGACGACGCTGGACGAGCAGTTCCTGCACGCGCTCGGGGTGCGCACCACGCTGACCGCGCTGCTGGCCGAACCGCACGGGCCGGACGAGCTGCTGGACCGGCTCACCGACCCGGCCTCCGTTATTGGGCACCGTCAACTGCACGGAATCCACAGCGCGTTGGCCCGGGTGGCGGCGGACCGGATCGAGCCGCTGGACGTCGTCCGGGCGCTGCCGCCGCTGGACCGGGAGACCGGCCGCCGGCCCGCGCACACGGTGCTGGTGGACGCCACCGAGGCGGTCGTCGCCGACGCCCCGGACCTCGTCCAGCTGCTCCACCCGTACCCGCTGCTGCCGGTCGCCCCGGCGCTGGCCGCCGACCTCGCCGAGCGCCTGCACGTCTCGCTGGCCAGTGAGGTGGCCGGCGGCCGGGTGCTCTCCGAGGGGCAGCTGCACCGGGTGCCCGCCGTGGTCCGCGAGCTGCTGCCCGGCTGCCCGGTGGCCTACGAGGAGCACGAGGAGCTGCTGGTGGTCGGCCCGGACGGCGAGGAGGCCGCCGTGGACTGGCGGTGGGACACCGCGGCGGACGCCCCGGAGGCGCCCTACGACCCGGACGCCGCCGAAGCCGCGGACGAGGACGACGAGTTCGAGCTGCCGCCGGTGCCGGGGCTGCTGCACGCCGCGACCCCGGAGGGTCTGGCGGCCGGTCTCGCCTGGTCGGTCGGGCAGTGGCACCGCCGGTTCGAGGTGCTGGCCGCGCTCACCGAGCCGGACCGCGCCTACGAGCTCTCGGCCGCCCGGGACTTCGAGGGCTGACCGGGCTGGCGGGCCCGCGGCCGGGGCGGCGGGCCGGCGCCCGGTCGGCTCCGGCCGGGCGCGGGTGGCCCGCCCGGTGCCCGTCCCGGCCGGCGGGGCGGGAGCCGGGCCCGGGCGCCCGTGCCCCGGTCCAGCCGGTCCGGGCGGCCGCGCCCAGCCACCGGTAGAGGCCGACCGTGACGGTCAGCCAGAGCACCGCGACCACCACCGGCGCGGCCTTGCGCAGCCACGGCCCCGGTTCGATCAGCGCATCGGCGCCGACCAGGGCGAGCCCGGCCGCCCCGGCCGCCAGCATTCCCCCCAGGAAGGCGGTGAACGCCTCCAAGTCCCCACCCCTGCGCGCCATTCAGGACCCCCTTCAGGGTCAATCATCCGCCTTCCGCCGCATGATCCGCCAGGAGACCTCCAGCAGGAGTCCGGCCACCAGGGCGATGCCGACACCGATCCAGGGGTCCCGGGTGCCGGAGAGCGAGAGCTGGAAGAAGTCGGACAGCCACGGCACCGTCAGCACCAGCGTGAACGCCCCGCCCATCGTCGCGATCAGCAGCAGCCGCCACCAGTTGTACGGCCGGGCGACGATCGCCAGCACCCACAACGCCACCAGGAACAGCGTCAGCGTCGCCACGCTGGTGTCGGACTTCAGGTCCGTGGCGTGGTCGGCCCGGGCCAGCGCGTACGCGGTGAAGGTGGCCGTGCCGGCGATGATCCCGCCCGGCACGGCCATCCGCAGCACCCGGCGGACGAAGCCGGTCCTGGCCCGTTCGTTGTTGGGCGCCAGCGCCAGGAAGAAGGCCGGGATCCCGATGGTGAGGGTGGAGAGCACCGTCGAGTGCCGGGGCAGGAACGGGTACGGCGAGTGGGTGAAGATCACCAGGAGGGCGAGCAGGACCGAGTAGACCGTCTTCACCAGGAAGAGCCCGGCCACCCGCTCGATGTTGCCGATCACCCGGCGGCCCTCGGCGACCACCGACGGCAGGGTGGCGAAGGAGTCGTTCAGCAGCACGATCTGCGCGACCGCCCGGGTGGCGTCGCTGCCGGTGCCCATCGCCACGCCGATGTCGGCGTCCTTGAGCGCCAGCACGTCGTTGACGCCGTCGCCGGTCATCGCCACGGTGTGCCCGCGCGACTGCAGCGCGCCGACCAGGTCGCGCTTCTGCTGCGGGGTCACCCGGCCGAAGACGCTGGTCCGGTCGGCGGTGTCGGCGAGCTCCTGCGGATCGGTCGGCAGGGTGCGGGCGTCCAGCGGGTGGTCGGCGCCGGGCAGGCCCAGGTGCGAGGCGACCGCGCCGACCGAGACGGCGGCGTCGCCGGAGATCACCTTGGCCCGGACGCGCTGCCCCTCGAAGTAGCGCAGGGTGTCGGCGGCGTCCTCGCGCAGCCGCTGCTGGAGCACCACCAGGGCGAGCGGCTGGAGGTCGGCGGCCGGGTCCGGGGAGTCCAGCGGGACGGGCGTGCGGCCGAGCAGCAGCACCCGCAGCCCCTTGGTGCCCAGTTCGTCCACCTCGGTGAGGGCCGGGTGGCCGGTGGGCAGCAGCACGTCCGGGGCGCCCAGCAGCCAGCTGGCCTCGCCGCCCTGCGGTTCCAGCAGCTGCACACCGCTCCACTTGCGGGCGGAGGAGAAGGGCATCGCCTCGATCACCCGCCAGCCGCCGCCGTTGCCGTGCTCCGTGTCGCCCCTGCCGTACGCGTCGATGACGGCCTGCATGGAGGGATTGGGGCGGGTGTCGGCGCCGGCCATCACCCCGAGCGCCTGCTTGACGACCTCCGGGTCGGAGAGGACCGGCCGGCCCGGCGGCGCGTCCGCCCTCGGCCGGCCGTCGGCCTCCGGCCCCGGCGGCAGGGTGCGCAGCTCGACGACGTCCATGCCGCCCTCGGTGAGGGTGCCGGTCTTGTCCAGGCAGACGGTGTCCACCCGGGCCAGGCCCTCGATCGCGGGCAGCTCCTGCACCAGGCACTGCTTGCGGCCCAGCCGGACCACCCCGATCGCGAAGGCGACCGAGGTCAGCAGCACCAGACCCTCGGGGACCATCGGCACGATGCCGGCGATCATCCGCCGGACGGCCTCCCTCCAGTCCCGTCCCTCCACCGCGAGCTGGCTGATGATCAGACCGATCGCGGTGGGGATCAGCAGCCAGGTGATGAACCGCAGGATGCTGTCGATGCCGCTGCGCAGCTCCGACTTGACCAGGGAGAACCGGCTGGCCTCCTCGGCCAGCTGCGCCGCGTAGGCCTCCCGGCCGACCTTGGTGGCGGTGAACGCGCCCGCGCCGGCCACCACGAAGCTGCCGGACATCACCTGGTCGCCCGGCTGCTTCAGAACCGAGTCGGGCTCGCCGGTGAGCAGCGATTCGTCGATCTCCAGACCGTCCGCCTCGGTGATCTCGCCGTCGACGATCACCTTGTCGCCGATGCCGAGCAGCACGGTGTCGTCCAGCACGATCTCGCCGGTGGCGATCTGCTGGACGGCGCCGTCCCGGCGGACCTGCGGTCTGGCCTCGCCGATCAGCGCGAGGCTGTCCAGGGTCTTCTTGGCGCGCATCTCCTGGATGATGCCGATCGCCGTGTTGGCCACGATGACCAGGCCGAACAGTCCGTCCTGGATCGGTCCGACGACCAGGATGATGCCGAACATCACGCCGATGATCGCGTTGAACCGGGTGAAGACGTTGGCCCGGACGATCTCGCGGGTGGAGCGGCTGGACCGCACCGGCACGTCGTTGACGTCGCCGCGGGCGACCCGTTCGGCGACCTCCGCGGTGCTCAGTCCGCCGCGCCGGCCGGGCAGCAGGCCGAGCGGGTGGGCGCCGTCGTGCCGGTCCCCGGGCGTCTCTTCGGCAGGCTGCGCAGGGTGCGTCATGGCACCGACTCTACGGGCGCCTTATGTCCGATGCGTGCTACTAAAGGACTATTCAGTCCGACTGGGTGGCCGGGTCGCCGCCGTCACCGGCGGCGGCCTGCGACGCGGCCGCGGCGGCCCGGTCGCGGGCGATGGCGTCCCGGCGGGCGCGGCAGTACCAGAGGCCGATCAGGCCGAGGCCGGCGCCGGACAGGCAGATCCACGGCCAGCTGCCGTGGCCGTGGTCGGAGAGGGTGCCCTGGAAGGGGAGCAGGACCAGGAAGGCGACGAACCACAGCACCGTGCCACCGCCGACGATGGCGACGTCGTTGGCCTCCAGCGGCGGGGGCGAGGGGTGCAGCGGGCTCTTCGGCATGAGGCCTAGCGTACGGGGCGGGGTGCGGTTGTCCGCCATCACGCGGGCCGGTCCCGGACACCTTCGGCGGGTGGCCCCGGCGTCGCCGCGGCGGTGGGGGCGCGCCCGGGCCGGCGGCCACCCCGCCGTTCCTGGGGTGTGATCGTTCTACGCGCGAAGATAGCGCGTGTGCGATTGGGGAACTCATACTTGTGATTCCGGTTGGCCGCGCCATGCCCAGGACGCCTGTGTTCGTGCCCGTCCCACCGGGCCCGCCCGGCCACCACCGTCGCTCCGGGTGTCCCCCTCCTCAGCCCCCACCAGAGGACGCACGCATGCCTGTGGCCCAGCCGACCACCGAGTCGCCCGAGCCCGCCTCCAACGCGCCGAAGCCCCCCGCCGGCGCGCTGGACCGCTACTTCCGGATCTCCGAGCGCGGCTCCACCCTGCCGCGCGAGATCCGCGGTGGCATCGCCACCTTCTTCACCATGGCCTACATCCTGGTGCTCAACCCGATCATCCTGGCCAGTGCCACGGACATGACCGGCGCCCACCTGGACAGCGCCCAGCTGGTCACCGCGACCGCGCTCACCGCGGGTCTCACCACCCTGCTGATGGGCGTGATCGGCAACGTCCCGATCGGCCTCGCCGCCGGCCTGGGCGTCAACACCATCGTCGCGCTGCAGCTCGCGCCCAAGATGACCTGGCCGGACGCCATGGGCATGGTGGTGCTGGCCGGTTTCGCGATCATGATCCTGGTCGCCACCGGTCTGCGCGAGCGCGTCATGAACGCCGTCCCGCTCGGCCTGCGCAAGGCGATCGCGATCGGCATCGGCCTCTTCATCAGCCTGGTCGGCCTGGTCGACTCCGGCTTCGTCAGCCGCATCCCGGACGCCGCCCACACCACCGTCCCGCTCCAGCTCGGCGGCAACGGCCACCTGCTCGGCTGGCCGGTACTGGTCTTCGTGCTCGGCCTGCTGCTCACCCTGGTGCTGGTGGTCCGCAAGGTGCCCGGCGCGATCCTGGTCTCCATCGTCGTGATGACCGGCCTCGCCGTGGTGATCGACAAGGTCGCCGACATCCCGGCCACGAGCTGGGGCCTCACCGTCCCCAGCTGGCCCGGCAACCCGGTGGCGGCGCCCGACTTCGGCCTGGTCGGCAAGGTCAGCCTGTTCGGCGGCTTCGAGAAGGTCGGCGTCCTCACCGGCGTCCTCTTCGTCTTCACCGTCCTGATGTCCTGCTTCTTCGACGCGATGGGCACCATCCTCGGCGTCGCCGACGAGGCCCACCTGCTGGACGCCAAGGGCGACCTGCCCGGCATCAACCGGATCCTGATGGTGGACGGCATCGCCACCGCCGCCGGCGGCGCGACCTCCTCCTCCGCCAACACCTGCTTCGTGGAGTCCACGGCCGGCGTCGGCGAGGGCGCCCGTACCGGCTTCGCCTCGATCGTGACCGGCGCCTTCTTCATGGTCGCGCTCTTCCTCACCCCGCTCGCCACCATGGTCCCCGCCCAGGCCGCCACCCCGGCCCTGGTCACCGTCGGCTTCCTGATCCTGGCCAACTCGATCAAGGAGATCGACTGGGCCGACTACACGATCGCGATCCCGGCCTTCCTGACCATCGTGATGATGCCGTTCACGTACTCCATCACCAACGGCATCGGCTTCGGCTTCATCGCCTTCTGCGTCCTGCGGCTCGCCGCCGGGCGCGGCCGCGAGGTGCCGATCGCGATGTACGCGGTCTCGGCCGTCTTCGCCTTCTACTACCTGATGCCGGCCCTCGGCCTGCTCTGAGCCGTAGTGCCCGCCGGGCCCCTCCCCGCCTCGTGCGGGGAGGGGCCCGGTGCGTTCGCGGGGGCCGGTGCACTCCCTAGTGGACGCAGAACTCGTTGCCCTCCGGGTCCTGCATGACCGTCCAGGAGCCGCCGGGCTCGTCGACCGCGCGCAGGACGGTGGCGCCGAGGGCCTCCAGCCGTTCCACGGTGGCGTCGCGGGCGTCGGGGCCGGGGTGGAGGTCGAGGTGGAGGCGGTTCTTGGCGGTCTTCGCCTCGGGGACCTGCTGGAAGAGCAGGCGGCGGCCGAGGCCGGTGCCGCTGACCGGGTCGAAGGGCTCGTCGGGGTGGCGGACGCCGGCCAGGGTGCGCCAGGCGGCGCGGCCGTCGGTCTCCGTGACGAGGTCGGGGGTCACGGCGCCGGCTGCGAGCAGGCGGGCGATCAGGGCGCTGTGGTCCTCGACGGTGTAGTCGAGGGCGGCGGCCCAGAAGGCGGCCTGGCGGTGGGGGTCGGCGCAGTCGATGACGAGCTTCCAGTGCAGAGGCATGTAACCCGTTATATAGGTTACCTGACGCGCGATCAATGACCGACCTGACGGGCCTGCCAAAAATGGCACTGTGTAGGGCAGTTGGCGGTGGGCATACTGCCTGGACGGGAGACGGGGAGGGGGCTCTACCGATGGTGCAACAGGATCCGCCCGGGGGAGACGAGGCGAGGCTGCTGCCGGAGCTGTTCCGGACGGCGGACCAGGCCTCGCTGGACGGTCAGCGCGAGACACTGCGCTGGTACCGGGGGCTGATCGGGATGCTCGTGATCGCCGCGGTGGTCGGCTCGCTGCCGGGGCCCGAGCACCGGGGGGACAGCGACATCACGCCGCTCTTCTCGGTGGTGGCGTTCCTGGTGGCCGGCTACTTCTGGTCACGGCTGCGCCGCAGCAACCCGCAGGGGCGGTGGTACGAGGCCCGGGCGGCGGCCGAGTCGGTCAAGACGCTCGCCTGGAAGTACTCGATGCGGGCCCGGCCGTTCGACGGCGAGGCGGAGTCGGCGGAGGTGGACCGCGGCTACCTGCTCCAGATGGAGGACGTGCTGCACGCCTTCGAGGACCCGGAGATCGTGCCGCCGGACACCACCGTGGAGATCACCCCGGAGATGCGCCGGGTGCGCGCCGAGAGCCTGGTCGCGCGGCGGACGTTCTACCTGCGCACCCGGGTCGAGGGGCAGCGCACCTGGTACCGCTCGCGGGCCGAGGCGTGCGAGACGCAGGCGGTCTCCTGGGGGCTGGGGATCGCCGCCCTCATCATCATCGGGGCGGCGGCGGCGATCGCGCAGGCGGTCGGCGCGCTGCCGGTGCACGTGTTCGGGGCCAGCTCGGCAGCGGCCGCCGCGGTGATCGCCTGGACCCAGCTGAAGCAGCTGCGCCCGCTGGCCGCCGCGTACCAGCTGGCCGCGCGCGAGCTGGAGAACGTCGGGAACCAGCTCTCCGACCTCGATCTGAAGGCCCCGGACGCCGAGGCCCGCTGGGCCCGGCTGGCCGCCGAGGCGGAGGACGCCGTCTCGCGCGAGCACACCACCTGGCGGGCCCGGCGCGCCTTCCCCCGGTGAGCGGCCGACCCGGTGTGGAATCGGGAGGTCGTGAGGAGATCGGGCGAAATGTACGGGGTGCTGTCGGCACAGGTGTGCGAGGTGGGTGAGGGTCGGCCGGAGAAGCGCCGTCCGTAATCGTTACGTGTCCATGCCCTGGTTTCATCGCCTCCGCGCACGACGTCAGTCACTGCCCGGAGGCCCCCTTTGCGCGTTCTTCTGATCGCCACCGCGTTCAACAGCCTGACCCAGCGCGTCCACACCGAACTCCGCGAGCGCGGTCACGAGGTGGCCGTACAGCTCGCGCTCGGCGACGAGCCGGTCCGGGCCGCCGTGGCCCGGACCGACCCCGAACTGATCATCTGCCCGATGCTCACCAAGGCGATCCCGGAGGACGTCTGGTCGACCCGGACCGTCCTGATCGTGCACCCCGGCCCGAAGGGCGACCGGGGTCCCTCCTCGCTCGACTGGGCGATCACCGAAGGCGCCGAACGCTGGGGGGTGACCGTCCTCCAGGCGGTGGAGGAGATGGACGCCGGGGACATCTGGGCGTCCGTGGACTTCCCGGTGCGGGCCTGCGGCAAGAGCGAGCTGTACCGGGGCGAGGTCGCGGACGCCGCCGTGGAGGCGGTGCTGCTCGCGGTGAGCCGCTTCGAGGGCGGGCTGTTCACGCCCGAACCGCTCGACTACGACCGGCCGGACGTGGGCGGCCGGCTGCGGCCCTTCCTCAAGCAGGAGGCCCGCCGGATCGACTGGGAGGCCGACGACACCGCCACCGTGCTGCGCAAGCTGCGCGCGGGCGACTCCCAGCCGGGCGTGCTCGACGAGCTGTACGGGCGCGAGTACTTCCTGCACGGCGGCCACCCCGAGGACGAGCTGCGCGGTGCCCGGCCCGGCGCGGTGATCGCCCAGCGGGACGGCGCGATCTGCCGGGCGACCACGGACGGCGCGGTCTGGATCCCGCAGCTGCGCCCGCGGCGGACGCCCGGCGGGCCGGCCACCTTCAAGCTGCCGGCCGCGACGGTGCTCGCCGACCACCTCCACCGGGTCCGCGAGGTGCCGGTCACCCCGGCCTCGGCGGCCGGCCGGGACACCTGGGCGGAGATCCGCTACCACGAGCGGGAGGACGTCGGTTTCCTCGAATTCTCCTTCGCCGGCGGGGCGATGAGCACCGAGCAGTGCCGCCGGCTGCTGGCCGCCTACCGGGAGGCGGCCGACCGGCCGACCTCGGTGCTGGTGCTCGGCGCGGCCCGGGACTTCTTCTCCAACGGCATCCACCTCAACGTGATCGAGGGGGCGTCGTTCCCGGCGCTGGAGTCCTGGGAGAACATCAACGCGATGGACGACCTGGTCGAGGCCGTGCTGACCACCACCGACAAGCTCACCGTCGCGGCGCTGGCCGGGAACGCGGCCGCCGGCGGCCTGATGCTGGCGATCGCCGCCGACGAGGTCTGGTGCCGCGAGTCGGCCGTGCTCAACCCGCACTACCGGCTGATGGGCCTCTACGGGTCCGAGTACTGGACGTACACGCTGCCCCGGCGGGTCGGCGCCGAGCAGGCGGAGCAGCTGACCACGCAGACGCTGCCGGTGGGCGCGGCCCGGGCCGAGCGGCTCGGCCTGGTGGACCGGACGGCGGGCGGCGACGCGGCCGAGTTCCGGGGCTGGGTCGAGCGGGAGGCGGCCGCGCTGGCCGGCTCGCCGGAGCTGACCGGCCGGCTGGTGGAGAAGAAGCGCCGCCGGGCCGAGGACGAGGAGGCGCGGCCGCTGGCCGACCACCGGACGGAGGAGCTGCGGCGGATGCACCGCAACTTCTACCGGGAGGGCGAGCCCTACCACCGGCTGCGGCGCGACTTCGTGCACAAGGTCTGCCCGGTGGCGACGCCGGAGCACCTGACGGGACTGCTCGGCCGACCGGAGTAGCGGGCGGCCGCAGTGCGACCGGCCGGAACGGTCCGGTGGGGGCGTCGCGCCGGGGCCGGCGCCCCCACCGGACCGGGCGCTCAGCGCCCGCGGCCGGCCAGCGGGGCGGCCCGGCCGATCAGCACCGGCTGCGCGTTGAGGGTCCCCCGGCTCGGCGAGACCGCGAAGGCCAGCGAGCCGAAGAAGATGTAGCAGCCCAGCCCGACCACCAGCGGGAAGATGAACTGGAGCGCCATCACACCGCCCTGGGTGCCCTGTTCGGCGTCGAGCCGGACGGAGACCGCCGCCATCCCGGTGTAGTGCATGGCGCACACCGCGACGCCCATCACCGGGGCGGCGGCCAGGACGGCGACGGTGCCCTTGATGTTCAGCGCGGCCCAGAGCGCTGCCGTCGCCGCGAAGATCGCGATGGCGACCGAGAGCCCCACCGTGGTGTGGTCGTAGTTGAGGTGGCCGGGCAGGACCATCGCGGCCATGCCGAGGTAGTGCATCGCGGCCACCCCGAGGCCGGTGGTGAGACCGCCCGCGAGCAGCGCGGTGCGGGGGTGGCGGCTGTAGCCGACGGTGAAGATGCCGAGCCCGACCACCGCGATCGCGACGAGCAGGCTGAGCACGGTCAGGCCCGGGCGGTAGGTGATCTCGGCCCCGGTGACGGAGAAGCCGAGCATCGCGATGAAGTGCATCGACCAGATGCCCGCGCCGAGCGACGTCGACGCGAACAGCAGCCAGTACGTCCGGGTGCGGCCCGACGAGACCAGGGCCCATCGGGCGCTGCGCAGGGCGACGAAGGCGCCCAGACAGGCGACGAAGTACGAAACCGCCGGCGTCACCCAGCCGAGGTCGGCATGGTGGATCTCACCCACGAGGAACTCCTGGACGGATTGGGGGAGGACGGACGCCAGGATCGGGCGGACTCGTCGGCCGGGAACGGCCGGTCATGGATGGCGGCAGTGCCGGGACGCGGCACGTGCGGCGTCGTGGTCCTGCCCGGGGGAAGCCTGGCGTGTGGTGCCCCTGACAACGGGGGACAGTAACCACTACCGGTGAGTCGCACAATGTTCGATCATTTGGTGAAACCGCAGGTCAGAGCCGTCCTTCACGTGATCGGCAAGATCTCGCCACCAAGCCCTGACGCCGCCTGCGCACGCACACGGGCCCTGCGCATGTGTCGTCCGGGCCCTGCGCATGTGTCGTCCGGGCCCGCCGCGGCGCCGGCGTCCGGCCGCCGGGGCGCGGTCACTCCAGGGGGGCTAGGCCGAACGGGTGGCCGGCCGGGTCGATCAGCACCCTGAGCGTGCGGCCGTGCTGGAACTGCGGCTCGGTGGCCCCGAGCGCGAGTGCCCGGGCGGTGGCCTCCTCCAGGTCGTCGACGTAGAAGTCCAGGTGGAAGTGCTTGCTTCCGTCGGGTTCGGTCCACGGCTCCTGGCGGTACCCGGCGACCCGTCCGAACCCGAGCGGGCTGCCGCCCTCCGGGTTGTCCAGGATGGCGAAGCGCTCGTCCACGTGCCTGGTCTCCCACCCGAGCAGCTCACCGTAGAAGGCGGCCAGCGCGACCGGGTCGGCGCAGTCGATGGTGACCATGGCGAGGCGGGCGAAGCCGGTGTCGTTCTGCTCGGCCTGCTCGGCCTGCTCAGCGGCGACGTCGGTCATTTCTGGTCGGCCCTTCTACTGAGGGGTGGTGCCGGGGCCCGCGTGGATCGGGCCCCAGAACCAGCATCGCACCGGGAGTCACGGAGGGCGCGGCCGGTGGTGCGGGGGGCTCGTGTCCGGCGCTGTGCGCCGTAGAGCCGGGTGGATCGCTACAGAATCAGGACGTTTCCGCCACTGTCGGTGGGATGCGGGATGTATAAACTTTCGACGATATCGAAGGATTGTTGTTAACCGGGGGGTTCTCCAATGGCGATCGAGCTGCCGAGCGAGGTAGCGACGCTCCTGGACTTCATCGGCATCCACTGGCCCTCGGTCAACGAGGACAAGGTCCGTGAATTCGGGGAGCACGTCAAGGAGTTCGCGAAGGGCCTCGAAGACCTGCACGCGGACTCGACGGCGACGGTCCATCAGCTCGGCGGGGCGTACGAGGGGGCGTCCTACGAGGCGCTCATCGCCAAGTGGGCGCTGATGTCCGACAAGCACTTCAACGAGGTCGTCCAGGCGGCCCACGTGGTGGCGAAGGCGCTGGACACCGCCGCCGACGTGATCGTGGCGATGAAGCTGGAGGCGCTCGGCGAGCTCATCGTGCTGGCCGCCTCCTTCGTCGCCGCCCAGGCCGCCGCGGTGGCGACCTTCGGCCTGGCGGAGGCCGGGGTGATCGCGATCCAGCAGGCCGGGCGCAAGCTGATGTCCTACCTGGCGCACCAGTTGGAGGACCACATCGTCTCCGAGGTGATCGAGGCGGCGATCACCCCGCTGGTGGAGATCGTCTCCGGGGCGGTGGCCGGGTTGGTGTTCGAGGCCGCCGAGGCCGCGCTGAGCGGCGGTGGCGGGTCGGGGGGAACCCAGTTCAAGATCAACCCTGACGCGGTGGAGGCGCACGCCAAGGCCCTGCACGAACAGGCCGAGAAGGTGGCCCAGCACGCGCAGGTCTTCAGCAGCCGGGTCGCGGGGGTGAGTTTCGCGTGACGGACCCGATCGTCAAGGCCCTGGAGAAGGGCGCCCAGAAGCTCGGCAAGGCGCTCGCCGACGACATGGGCAAGGCCGCCAAGAAGATGTACAAGCAGGCCGGCGACAACCTGTCGAAGGCCGCCAAGCACCACAAGGACAACGACTCCGGCAACGCCCACACCTTCGACGAGAAGAACAAGGACAAGGCCGCGCCGCCGCCGAAGGCGGGCAGCAGCGGCGGCGACGGGCCGAAGACGCCGCCCCGGAAGTACTACGTCCACGACGACGGCCGGGTCCAGGAGATCAAGGACGGCAAGTTCGTCGACGTCGACGGGAGCGACAAGTCCCTGAAGACCCTGCTGGACGGGGCTTCGGAGAAGGTCAAGGACCCCTCCCCGGACGACCTCAAGGACAAGTACCACGCGAAGAAGTACAAGAAGTCCGACAAGGACGACGACGGGAACCCCAAGAAGGACGAGAAGGTCCCGAGCAGCCGGATCGACGCTCCGACCCCGCTCTCCCGGGCCGTCGAGGAGGCCCGCCGGGCCCAGGGCGACTACGGCGGCAAGAACTACGCGGCGCTCCGGTACAAGCACCCGGACGGCGACGAGATCATCCTGGTCGGCCGCAGCGGTGACCGGAGCCACTCCGAACGGTCCATCGGCAAACCGCTGCTCGGCGGCCGGGAGGACCACGTCTCCGAGTTGTACACCGAGCGGGCCCCCTGTCAGGCCAACGAGAACTGCGAGCGCTGGCTCGGTCGGCACTTCCAGCCCAAGAACCCCGACCTCGACGTGAACTACGGCGTGGAGTACGACAGCAAGGTCCCCACGAAGAACCGGGACTGGGGCCACCGGGCGTACCTGGACCAGCTCCACCAGGATCACACCGCGGGCCAGCATGGTGGCACGATGGGCACGAAGGACTTCGACGCGCAGGGGCAGCAGGACAAGGCGGCCCACGAGACGAAGCACGTGGCGAAGAAGGCGAAGCATGGACAGTAGGGCAGTTGGCGGGCGGACCGAGAGGACGGATGACCGGTGCTGGTAGGGATCGACTGGCCCCGGGTCGTCGCCGAGGCCGCGCCCGGCGACCTGTTGAGGTTCAAGCCCGACGAGGCGGCCCGGATCTGGCCGGACGGGGACGGCGCCCGCTTCGTGACGGAGATCGGGGTGCCGTTCTCCAACGGGCTGTTCCGGTTGCTGGAGGAGCTCGCGGACCGGCGGCCCGAGAACCCGGACTGGGCGTTCGCCCGGCCGCTGACCGATTCGCTGGTGGAGACCGAGCACGGCACGCTGCGCCAGTTGGGCGAGTTGTCCAGCGCGTTCGTGTTCGTCAACCTCGACGACGGGACGATCTGGGTCTGCGACCCGGACGCCGACGAGGAGTACCAGCTGATCCACCGTGACATCTCCTCGCTGGCGTACCTGGTGTACAAGATCGCCATCGAGCGGCCGCGGCCCGAGGAACGGCCGACGCCGTACGACTGGGCCGATGCCGAGGAGTACATCCGGGAGGGCATGGGCCGCTGGGACGATCTGCCGTTCGGCAGCGAGGCGGAGTTCTGGAACTCCTTCCTCGACTTCTACCAGACGACGTGAGAGGGCCGGTGCGGACATGGACGACGAGCTGACGGCGGCGCTTACGGCGCACTTCGGGCCGCGGGGGCTGCGCAGCCTGTCGGTCGCGCCCGCCGGGCCGCTGCGCGACCCCGGACTGCCGCTCCAGGTGGGGCCGTACTTCCGGGCCGCCGAGGAGTCCGACCCGCTGTCGCTGGGTGAGTACGCGGCCGGGGCCGGGCTGGAGGCCGGAGCGTCGGCCGCCCAACTGCGGATCGGCACCGACGGCGGGGCCGAGCTGTTCTTCGCCCCGGACCGGTCCGTCCGCGCGCTGCTGCTGGGGTCCGAGCCGGCGGAGCTGCCGGTCGCCTCGACGGTGGAGGCGTTCGCGGCCGGGCTGCTGCTGCTGGACCGGTACCTGCCGGCGGTCGCCGCGTCCGACCGGCCGGAGGCGGCCTTCGCCGCCTACCGGGAGCTGCGCCAGGGGCTGCTGGCGGCCGACCCGGCCGCCTTCGAGGACCGCGAGGGCTGGTGGCCGCGGGTGCTGGACGACCTGCGGCGCCCGCTGAACGTCGACTCCTCGGCGGCCTTCGAGGTGGTCGACGAGCAGGGCGGGACGCGGATCGAGACGGCCATCGGCGGCCCGGGCCTGCTGCACCCCGAGGAGGTGCTCTGGCACCGCCTGCGGGCGGAGGGCGTGGAGCCCGAGCAGGTGGTGCGGGTCTACTGCGAGCTGGAGCCGTGCATGATGCCCGGGCACTACTGCGCGCGCTGGATGGCGGCGGAGTTCCCGCAGGCGGAGTTCACCCACGGCTTCGACTACGGGGAGACGGCCGAGTCGCGCGAGAGCGGGATCAAGGCACTGATGATCAGCCTGGCCGAGCGGCAGGGCTGAGCGGTCGGGCCGCGCGGGGAGGCCCGAGCGGTCGGGCCGCGGTGGAACCAGGAGAGGGAAGCGGGAATGGTGCGGGACGGGCGACGGATGCCGCCGCTGGGGGCGGGGCGCAGGGCGGCCGGACTGGCACTGCTCGGCTGGCTGGACGACATGCGGGCACCGCGGCTCTGCCGGGTGGCGGGGCCGCCCGGGGCCGGCAAGTCGCACCTGCTGGCCTGGCTGGTCCGCGGCTGCACGACGGACGAGGCGCCGGGCGAGCGGCGGATCCACGCCGTGCTGCCCGCCGCCGGGGCCACCCTCCGGACGGCCGTCTGGTCGCTGGGCCACCAGCTCGACCTGGTGGCGCACGCCCCGGGTCCGCTGATCGAGGCGATCGCGGCGGACAACCGCCCGACCCTGATCTGCGTCCCCGAGCTGGACAGGGCCGACGACCCGGCCGGCCTGGTGACCGGGCTGCTCGACCCGCTGCTCCGGCTGCCCGGGGTGCGCCTGGTGGTCGAGGCGACGACCGGGGGCGCGGCGGCCGCGGCGTTCACCGCGGTGCCCGCGCCGGCGGTGCTGGAGCTCGGCGATCCGCAGTGGACGGACCGGGAGCGGTTCGCGCAGTGGGCGGCGGCCCGGGGCGGCGACGCGGGCGCTTACCCGCTGCCCGGCCCGGTCCTCGGGACGCCGGCCGCTCCGCCGGTGGTGCCGGCCGGTGCCGATCTGCGGTCCGCCGGCGAGGAGGCGCTGTCCGCGCTCTGGACGGCGGCCGCGGCCGGTGGCGACCCCGGCCCGCTGACCGCCGATCCGCTGCTCTACGCGCTGGCCCGCCCCGTCCCGGTGACGGCGGCCGTCGAGCGGCGGGACGACGCGCTCGGCCGGGCCTGGCGCGCCGCCGGTCCGGCCGTGATCGAGGAGCCCGACCCGGCCGTCCGGGCCGCCGTGCTGCGGACCAGGCTGCTGGGCGCGGACACCGCCGCCGCGGCCGCCGCGGCCGTCCTCGCGCAGTTGCCCGCGCCGTGGTCCGGGCGCTGGGCGCGCTGGGAGGGCACTGACCGGGACTGGCCGGGCCCGGCCGTCGCGGTCACCGCCGGGGTCGGGCCGTACCTGTCGCAGGTGCTGGTGGCCGATCCGACCGGCGCGGTGCGGACCTTCGACGTCGCCACCGGCCGCCGGGTCGGTGCCGTGGTGGTGCCGTCCCCGCGCCCGCTGCGGGGGCTGGCCGTGACGGCCGGCGGTTCCGTGGTGCTGCTCGACGCCTGGGGCCGGGCGGAGCTGGTGGTGCCGGCCGAACCGCGGCCGGGGCTGGACGGATACGGGCTGATGGCGGCGCTGGACGCGGTCCGCGCGGTGGCCGGCGGTCCGGGCGGCGGGCTGAGCGCGGTGGCCGCGATCGGCGGGCTGGCCGACTCCGCGCCCGCCTTCGGCGACGCGGCCGGCGCCGTGCACTGGTACCAGGACGGCGCGGTGGTGAGCGAGCGGTTGCACCAGGGGCCGGTCACCGCGCTGGCCGGCGCCGCGCTCGGGGGCGGACCGCTGTCCGATCCGGAGATCCCGCTGCTGGTCAGCGGCGGTTTCGACGGCGCCGTCCGGCTCTGGGGCCCGCGCTCGGCGCCGATGCCCGAGCCGTCCGACCGGCGCGGCTGCCCGGTGACGGCGGTGGCCGCCGGGGCGACCGCGGCCGGCCCGGTGGTGGCCGCGGCCTGGTCCGACGGGCTGGTCCGGGTGCGCGACCTCGGCACCGGCGGGGTGCTGGACCTGCGGACGGGCTCCGAGGTCTGGTCGCTGGCGCTGGCCGGAACGCTGCTGGTGCTGGGCATGCCGGACGGCCTCGCCGCGGTGGACACCCGGCCCCGGCCGCACGGGGCCGCGGCCCCCGCCGTCGGGCTGCGGGCCGGCGCCTGAAGCAATTTTCATTAGCGAGAGTAATGACATAGACTAAGGACATGCCCGAGATGTCCGAGCAGGACCTCGCAGCCGTCAGTCAGCTGCGGTCGTCCACCATGCGCCTCTCCCGCCGCCTGCGTCACCAGCGGGTCGAGGAGTCGCTCAGCCCTACCGAGATGGGGGTGCTGGGCACCCTCGCACGCTGCGGGAAGGCCACGCCGGGTGAGCTCGCCCGGAAGGAGCACGTGCAGCCGCCCTCGATGACCAGGATCGTCGCGATGCTGGAGGAGAAGGGCCTGGTGCGGCGGGAGCCGCACCCGGAGGACCGCCGTCAGGTGGTCGTCAGCAGTACCGAACAGGCGGAGGTGATCCTCGCGGAGAGCCGCCGCCGGCGCAACGCCTGGCTCGCCGAACTCGCCGAGGGTCTCGACGAGGAGGAGTGGGCCGCCCTGCGGGCGGCCGCGCCGGTGCTCTACAAGCTCGCACACCTGTAAGACACGCTCGGGGCCCAGCCGTTCCGGTCAGCCGCCGGAGGACGAAGGAGAACCGCATCACCGCAGCACCGACCACCGAAACCAGGAGCGCGACGACCCCCTGCCGGGTCGTCGCGCCGCGAGGGGAGAGCACCGTGACACCGCCGGCCGCAGCCAGCGCCGCCATCCGCACCGACGAACCGACCACCGAACCCGCCGCGGCCACCGCCGCGGCCGCCGACGCCCAGGCACCCGCCCCGACGGGGCCGGCCGGCAACGGCGACGACGACCCCGACGAACGCACCGCGGCGGTCACCCCCGCCGCTCAGGAATCCCCGACCGGAGCCCGCTTCACCCGGCCCGGAGGGATGTTCTCCTCACTGCGCGTCCGCAACTACCGTTACTACTTCGCCGGCCAGGTGGTCTCCAACACCGGTACCTGGATGCAGCGGATCGCCCAGGACTGGCTGGTCCTCAGCCTCACCGGCAGCCCGCTCGCGGTCGGCATCACCACCGCCATGCAGTTCCTGCCGATGCTGCTGCTCGGCCTCTTCGGCGGCGTGCTCGCCGACCGGATGCCCAAGCGCCGGCTGCTGATCTACACCCAGGGCGCGATGGGCCTGCTCGCCGCGGGCCTGGCCGTGCTGACCGTCGGCGGCGTGGTGACGCCCTACTACGTGTACGCGTTCGCGCTGCTGCTCGGCCTCGTCACGGTGGTCGACAACCCGACCCGGCAGGCCTTCGTCTCCGAGATGGTCGGTCCCAAGGACCTGGCCAACGCGGTCAGCCTGAACGCCGCCAACTTCCAGACCGCCCGGCTGGTCGGCCCCGCCGTCGCGGGCCTGCTGATCGCCGCGGTCGGCAGTGGCTGGGCCTTCGCGGTGAACGCGCTCTCCTTCGCCGCCGTGATCGGCGGGCTGCTCGCCATGCGGTCGTCCGAACTGCGCCCCACCGCGCCGATCGCCCGCGAGAAGGGGCAGTTGAGGGAGGGGCTGCGGTACGTCAAGGAGCGGCCCGAGCTGCTCTGGCCGATGGTGCTGGCCGGCTTCATCGGCACCTTCGGGTTCAACTTCCCGACGCTGCTCTCCGGTTTCGCCCACGACACCTTCAAGGTCGGCGCCGGGCAGTACGGCCTGCTGAACACCGCGATGGCGGTCGGTTCGCTGGCCGGCGCGCTGCTCGCGGCCCGGCGTGGCGCGCCCCGGCTGCGCCGGCTGGTCGCCGCCGCGCTGGCCTTCGGCGCGCTGGAGGTGCTGGCCGCCTTCGCGCCCGACTACTGGTCGTTCGCGCTGCTGCTGACCCTGATCGGGGTCTTCGGGCTGAGCTTCAACACCTCGGTCAACTCGATGCTCCAGCTGGGCACCGACCCGGCGATGCGGGGCCGGGTGATGGGCCTGCTGGTTTTGGTGTTCACCGGCGGCACGCCGATCGGCGCGCCGGTCGTCGGCTGGGTGACGGCCTCGTACGGGCCCCGGCTCGGGCTGCTGGCCTGCGGGGTGGTCTCGGCGCTGGCGGCCGGCACGGTCGGTCTGGTGCTGGCCCGCAGTGCGGACCTGAAGGTCCGGGTCGATCTGCATCCGGGTCGCGGCGGGCGGGTGGTGGCCTTCGTCCCGCGCACCGTCGCCCCGGCCAAGTCCGAGCTGGCACCGGCCTGCTGACGACTCGTCACCCCGGAGCGCACCGCGTGGTGCGCCCCGGGCGCGGGGTCAGAGCCGGATCTCCAGGATCTGGCCCCGCCAGGACCTGCCCTTGTACTCGGACTCGAAGGCCTCGGTCTCGGTGAAGCCGAGCGCCCGGTACTGCTCGACCAGACGGCGGTCCTCGCTCGCGAAGCAGTCCACCCGGAGCAGGCCGATACCGCGCCGGCGGGCCTCGTCGAGGGCGTCGGCGATCAGCGCGGCGCCGATGCCGGAGCCCTTCAGGGAGCGGTCGGTGACCAGGTTGCGGACGTACAGCTCGCGCTCGTCCACGGCGGTGGCGTAGGCGCTGGCCTGCTCGGACAGCACGCAGCAGCCGATGGTGCGGCCCTCGTCGTCCGTCGCGAGCCGGATCAGGAACGGCTCGGCGGTGTACCCGTCGATGCGGTCGATCAGGGCCGGGACGCTGCTCCAGGGCCGGTCGCCCCACTGGTCGGCGCGGCCCCGCGCGGCGAGCCAGGCCACCGCGCCGTCGAGCAGGGCGAGGATGTCGGCGGTGTCGGCGCGGCCGCCGGTACGGATCTTCATGAAAAAGGTTCTAACCCAAACCGGGCGGCGGGGGAAGATGAGCCCATGAGGCTCTTCGTGGCGGTACTGCCGCCGGTCGAGGCGTTGCAGGGGCTCGCCGACGCGGTCGCCCCGGTGCGGGCCCTGCCGGGGGCGGACCGGCTGCGCTGGACAGCCGTCGAGGGCTGGCACCTGACCCTGGCCTTCCTCGGCGAGGTGCCGGTGGAGCGGCTGCCGGAGCTGGAGGCCGGGCTGGCGGCGGTGGCCGGGGTGCACGGGGTGCACCGGCTGCGGCTCGCGGGCGCCGGGCGGTTCGGCGACCGGGTGCTCTGGGCCGGGGTGGAGGGCCAGGCGTGGGCGCTGCGGCGGCTCGCCGAGGCCGTGCACGAGGCCACCGCGGAGGTGGCCGGTGAGGTCGACGCGTTCACCTTCCACCCGCACCTCACCCTCGCCCGGGCCGGCTCCTCCCGGGGGCACCGGCGGGCGGCGCAGCGGGGAGCGGTGGCCGAGCTGGAGGCGCTGGAGTCGGCGCTCGGCGGGTACCGCGGGCCGGACTGGGAGGCCGCGGAGCTGCACCTGATGAAGAGCGAGCTCGACGGCGGCTTCGCGCACTACGAGACGGTCGCCTCCTGGCCGCTGGCCCGCTGGAGCTGAGGCGGGCCCGGGGGTGGCGGCCCGCTGGGGGCCGGGCCGCCGGCGCGTGCGTGGTGGCCCGCTCAGGGCCAGACCCGCATCGCGTCGGCGGCGACCCGCTCCAGCTCGGCCCGGTCGGCGCCGTCGCGGGCCCGCTGGGACATCCCCTGGAGCACGGTGGCGGTGAACTGCGCCAGCGCCGCCGCGTCAGCCCCGGCGGGTTCGCGGCCGGCCGCGATGTCCGCCCGGATCAGTGACTCCAGCGCGCGGACGTTGGCGTTGCGGATCTCCCGGAGCGCCTGTTCGACCTCGGGGGACGTGCAGTTCACGGCCGAGCTGATCAGCAGGCAGCCCCAGGGGTGCTCCGGGTCGGTGGCCTCGGCGGCGGCCTCATGGAGCATCCGGGCGATGCCGGCCCGGGCGGTGGGCTCCTCGGCGAGCGCGCGGGTCGAGTAGGCGCCGTGGCTCTCCCGGTAGCGGGCGACGACCTCCGCGAAGAGCGCGCGCTTGTCGCCGAAGGCCGCGTACAGGCTCGGCGGGCGGATGCCCATGGCGGAGGTGAGGTCGGCGACCGAGGTCGCCTCCCAGCCGCGCTCCCAGAACAGCCGAAGTGCCTGCTCCAGGGCGGCCTCGCGGTCGAAGGAGCGGGGGCGTCCGCGCCGCGCTGTGCCGGTGCCCGCGTCGGAGGGCGGGACGGCGGCTGCGGCGGCTGGGGTGGCTGGGTCGGGGGCCATGCCCGTCATTCTATATCGAGCACTACAGAAGCTCTGGTACGGTTCATTTGATTAGCGACCGCTACAGAAATAGGGGGCGTGGCCATGGGCACGCTTGCGGGCAGGACGGCTCTGGTGACGGGCGGCAGCCGGGGGATCGGGCGAGGCATAGCCGAGCGGTTGGGACGCGACGGGGCGCTGGTCGCCGTCCACTACGGCCGTGACGCCGAGGCGGCGGCGCGGGTCGTCGGGGTGATCGAGCGGGCCGGCGGCCGGGCCTTCGCGATCGGCACCGAACTGGGGGTGCCCGGTGACGCGCGGGCGCTCTGGGCGGCCTTCGACGCGGGGCTCGCCGCGCACGGCGGCGGCGAGGGCCTGGACATCCTGGTGAACAACGCCGGGATCGGTCAGAACGGGCGGATCCACGAGGTCGCCGAAGCGGACTTCGACCGGGTGTTCGCGGTGAACGCCAAGGCGCCGTTCTTCATCGTCCAGCACGGCCTGGGCCGGCTGCGGGACGGCGGCCGGATCGTCAACGTCTCGTCCGGAGTCACCCGGGTCGCGTTCCCGTCGGCCGTCTCCTACGCGATGACCAAGGGGGCGCTGAACACCCTCACACTGACGCTCGCCGAGGAGCTCGGGCCGCGCGGGATCACCGTCAACGCGGTGCTGCCGGGCATCGTCGACACCGACATCAACCCCTGGCTGGCCGACCCGGCGGCCCGGGCCGGGGCGGCCGGCCACTCGGCCTTCGACCGGGTCGGTGAGGCGGCCGACGTGGCGGACATCGTGGCCTTCCTGGCCTCCGACGACGCCCGCTGGATCACTGGGCAGAACCTGGACGCCACCGGCGGATCCAACCTCGGGGTCTGACCGCCGACGGGTCGCGGGTACGCTCGATGACCGTGGATCCCAAGACTCGCATGCGTATCGTGACCGGCGCCCTGGTGCTGCTGCTGGTGGTCGTCCTGATCAGCTCGCTCGTCAACAGGTAGCGCGAACAAACGGAAGGGCCACCGCCCGCAGGCGGTGGCCCTCACGCGTGTGCCGGCCCGCTCAGGGCCGCGCGACCGTGCCGGTGCTCAGAGCTGCTCGACCACGTAGTCGATGCAGGCGGTGAGCGCCTCGACGTCCGCCGGCTCGATGGCCGGGAACATCGCGACGCGCAGCTGGTTGCGGCCGAGCTTGCGGTACGGCTCGGTGTCGACGATGCCGTTGGCACGCAGTGCCTTGGCGACGGCGGAGGCGTCCACCGCGTCGTCGAAGTCGATCGTGCCGACCACCTGGGAGCGCTCCGCCGGGTTCGCCACGAACGGGGTGGCGAACGACGACTTCTCGGCCCAGCCGTACAGCCGGGAGGAGGAGTCGGCCGTCCGGGCGACCGCCCAGTCCAGGCCGCCGTTGCCGTTCAGCCAGTCCAGCTGGTCGGCCAGCAGGAACAGGGTGGAGATCGCCGGGGTGTTGTACGTCTGGTCCTTCGACGAGTTGTCGATGGCCGTCGGCAGGTCGAAGAACGGCGGGATGTAGCGGCCGGAGCCGGCGATCTCGGCGGCGCGCTCCAGGGCGGCCGGGGAGAACGTCGCCAGCCAGAGGCCGCCCTCGGCGGCGAAGGACTTCTGCGGCGCGAAGTAGTAGACATCGGTCTCGGTGATGTCGACCGGCAGGCCGCCGGCGCCCGAGGTGGCGTCCACCAGGACCAGCGAGCCCTCGTCCGCCCCGGCCGGGCGCCCGATCGGCATCGCGACACCGGTGGAGGTCTCGTTGTGGGTGAGCGCGTAGACGTCCACGCCCGCCTCGGCGACCGGCAGCGGGTGGGTGCCCGGGGCGGTCTTGATCACGGTCGGCTCGCCCAGCCAGGGCGCCGCCTTGACCGAGGAGGCGAACTTGGAGGAGAACTCGCCGAAGTCGAGGTGCTGGGACTTCTCCCGCACCAGGCCGAAGGCCGCGATGTCCCAGAAGGCGGTGGAGCCACCGTTGCCGAGAACCACCTCGTACCCCTCGGGGAGGGAGAAGAGGCTGCTCACGCCCTCGCGCACGCGCTTGACCAGGTTCTTCACCGGGGCCTGGCGGTGCGAGGTGCCGAGCAGGGAGGTCTCGGTGGCGGCGAGGGCACTCAGGGCCTCGGGGCGCACCTTGGACGGGCCGCAGCCGAAACGGCCGTCTGCGGGCTTGATGTCAGCGGGGATCTGGATCTGAGCCACGGGCGGCAGCCTACCGGCCGCGATTGCGGAAGTGTTACGGCAGTCCGCCCGCTGAGATGCGATCTTCACGGCTGCGAGCTGCGGAAACAGCGGGTCCGACGGAGCGTCGGACCCGCTGCTCACCAGCGGTTTCTCAGTGCGCGATGGCCTCGAAGCCCTCGATGTCGCGCGGGCTGCGCGGGGCGGGGCCGATGTAGCGCGCGGCGGGGCGGACGAGCCGGCCCGTGCGCTTCTGCTCCAGGATGTGCGCCGACCAGCCGGCGGTGCGCGCACAGGTGAACATCGAGGTGAACATGTGCGCCGGGACCTCGGCGAAGTCCAGCATGATGGCGGCCCAGAACTCGACGTTGGTGGCCAGCACGCGGTCGGGGCGGCGGTTGTGCAGCTCCTCCAGCGCGGCCTTCTCCAGCGCCTCGGCGACCTCGAAGCGCGGCGCGCCGAGCTCCTTGGCGGTGCGGCGCAGCACGCGGGCGCGCGGGTCCTCGGCGCGGTAGACGCGGTGGCCGAAGCCCATCAGGCGCTCGCCCTTGTCCAGCGCGTTCTTCACCCAGGCCTTGGCGTCGCCGGTGCGCTCGATCTCCTCGATCATGCCGAGCACCCGGGACGGCGCGCCGCCGTGCAGCGGGCCGGACATCGCGCCGACGGCGCCGGAGAGCGCGGCCGCGACATCGGCGCCGGTGGAGGCGATGACGCGGGCGGTGAAGGTGGAGGCGTTCATCCCGTGCTCGGCGGCGGACGTCCAGTAGGCGTCGATGGCCTTGACGTGCTTCGGGTCCGGCTCGCCGCGCCAGCGGATCATGAAGCGCTCGACGACCGTCTCGGCCTTGTCGATCTCGCTCTGCGGGACCATCGGCAGGCCCTGGCCGCGGGCGGACTGCGCCACGTACGAGAGGGCCATCACGGCCGCCCGGGCGAGGTCGTCACGGGCCTGCTCGGCGGAGATGTCGAGCAGCGGCTTGAGGCCCCAGACCGGGGCGAGCATGGCGAGGGCGGACTGCACGTCCACCCGGATGTCGCCGGAGTGGACCGGGATCGGGAAGGGCTCGGCGGCCGGCAGGCCGGGGTTGAACTTGCCGTCCACCAGCAGGCCCCAGACGTGGCCGAAGGAGACGTGGCCGACCAGGTCGTCGATGTCGACTCCGCGGTACCGCAGGGCGCCGCCTTCACGGTCGGGTTCGGCGATCTCGCTCTCGAAAGCGACGACTCCCTCAAGCCCGGGTACGAAGTCGGACATGCGACGGCTCCTTCAGCTCTGTGATCGGCGGGCCGCCGTGGTGGGGCGGTACGCCAGTGACCGAATGGTGTTTGGCACTCGGTGCCAGCCTGACAGGCACGGGGTGCATTGCGCCATACACCACGGTGGTGATGTTTCCCGCAGGACCGCTCGACCTTCACCTGAGGGCCGGTCGCGCCCGGCGATTCTCCGGAATCAATCATCGGTTTCCGGACAATTGCCTGTAGCTCGGACGGCCGAGCGGTGGCGAGACACCTTATCTCCCACGGGGGTTTGTCCGGAGGTAGCGGTGCCGGTTGCTTGTCGTACGGGATGATGTTGACGTGCAGACCCCGGAACGCGCCCAGTCGACGCCCCCGAGCCCCGCCTCCCGGATCCTGGCCGAGGAGGCCCGGCCCGGGCCGGACCTCACCGTGATGCGCAAGCACTACACCCACGAGGGCCTGGTCGAGGGGCAGCTCGCGGCCGACCCGGTCACCCAGTTCACCCGCTGGTTCCACGAGGCGGACGACGCCGGCGTGGTGGAACCCAACGCGATGGTGCTCTCCACCGCCGACGCCGGGGGGCGGCCGAGCTCGCGCACGGTGCTGCTGAAGGGCTTCGACCGGCGCGGCTTCGTGTTCTTCACCAACTACGGCTCCCGCAAGGGCACCGAGCTGGCCGTCAACCCGCAGGCGGCCCTGCTCTTCCCCTGGGTGGCGCTGGCCCGCCAGGTGATCGTGCAGGGCCGGGTGGAGAAGGTCGGCCGGGACGAGACCGCCGCCTACTTCCGCACTCGACCGCACGGCTCCCAGCTCGGCGCCTGGGCCAGCGAGCAGTCCAGCCCGGTCGGCAGCCGCGAGGTGCTGGAGCAGCGGTACGCGGAGCTGGAGCGCCGCTACCCGGAGGGCGAGGGGGTGCCGGTCCCGCCGTTCTGGGGCGGGTACCGGGTGGTCCCGGAGAGCGTGGAGTTCTGGCAGGGCCGGGAGAACCGGCTGCACGACCGGCTCCGCTTCCTCGCCGACCCGTCGGCGCCGACCGGCTGGCGGGTCGAGCGGCTCTGCCCCTGACCGCCGGGGGGCGGGCCGACGCCGCCGTCGTGGCCGCCGCGCTGGGTGTCGTCGACCCCGCCCCGGCCGGGAAAGGGCCTGGCGCGGCGGCGCAGCACAGCTGATGGCCCGTCATGCGCGGGTGTAGTATGCGCGTCGCGGACCGGGTCGACTCCCCGGGGCCACCAGCCCGCTGGGCCGAGCAGATCGAGTGAGGGACTGATGGGCGTCACCGGTGCGGGAACCGCCGTTGGACTCGGCTCTGACCTGGTCGACGTCACCGCCCTGCCGCTGGACGAGATCGACGCCCTGCCCGACACCGTCCTCGGCGACCTGCTGCGCCGGGTGGTCGCGGACGTCCTGGCCCCCGGCGCGGAGCCGGTCGCGGCCTTCCAGTCGGCCCTGTAGTCCCGGAGCCACGAGCTTCGCCGACTCCCGGGCGCGACCGCGGAGTTCGCGACATGCTGGGGAGGACAGCAGCGCAGTCGCGGCACCGTCGGGCCCGGGGGGATCAGTGCGGCCGTACTTCTTCTTCAGTTACGCCCGGCGGGACTACGAGGCCGGGGACGCCTTCGTCGACCAGTTCTTCAACGACCTGCGGGACGAGCTCGGCCGGATCGAGCCCGCCGCCGGCGCCGAGGAGCTCGCCTACCGCGACACCGAGCGGCTGCGCCTGGGCGACAACTGGGAGCAGCAGCTCGCCCAGATGCTGGCCCGCTGCCGGGCCATGGTCGCGCTCTACTCCCCGGCCTACTTCGCCAGCCTCTACTGCGGCAAGGAGTGGACGGCGTTCCGCGGGCGGGTCCGCCGGCACGAGGAGCTGGCCGGCGAGGTCGTCCCGGCCCTGATCCCGGTGCTCTGGGAGACCCTGCCGGGGGAGCTGCCGGACGAGGTGCGGAAGATCCAGTTCGTCCAGCAGGGCATGGGCGACGCCTACGCCCGTTCGGGCCTGCGCGACCTGCTGCGCACCGACCCCCTCGGCCCCGACTACCGGCGGGTGGTCCGGGTGGTCGCCGAGCGGATCCGGGACGCGGCCGCCCGGCGGCTGGGCGAGCTGCCCGAGTTCGACCTCGGCGCCGTCCGCGGCTACTTCCCGGTGGTGCCGTCGATGCGGCCCGCGCCCACCGCCGGGATGGTCCGGCTGTTCATCGCCGCCGGCCGCTCCTCCGACGCCGCCGCCGCCGAGGCGGGCGGCTCGTCCCGCGGCGGCTGGTACGGGGCCAAGCCGTGGCAGTGGGCGCCCTACCACCCGCCGACGCAGCCGTCGCTGGCGGTCCGCGCCCAGCAGGTGATCACCTCCGCCGGGCACACCACCACCCTGGAGGAGGTCGGGCCCGGCCTCGGCGAGAAGCTCGACCGGGCCCGTGAGGACAACCAGGTCAGCGTGCTGCTGGTGGACCCGTGGATGGCCGGCGGCGAGGTCTACCGGCCGGCGCTGCGCGAGTACGACGACCAGAACCACCCGGTCACCGGCGTGATGGTGCCGGCCGGTACGGACGACCCGCCGGCCGGGCCGGAGCGCGACGCGCTGTGGACCGGCGTGCGCAGCGTGTTCCGGCGCAACTGGTTGCGCCGGAGCGACCTGGAGCACTTGTTCCGCGTCGCGGTGGGCCGGGAGAGCTTTGACACGGACCTCACCATCATGGTGACGGTCGCTCAGAACAAGCTCATGGACGACAACTTCGATTGGGGGGACGATGTCGACGGCGCCGCCTTCGGCTTCGGCCCCGACGGCGAGGACGCCGCCCCGGCGATGCCCGGGCTGGCCATTCCGGCCGGGCCGCCAGGACCGCGCCGCAGCCCGGACGGCGCGGCGGTGCCGTCGAGGAGGGAACAGGACGATGTTCACTGAGCCCGGAACTGACCCGGAGCGGACCGGACCGGGGTCGGTCGTCACCTTCTACTCGTTCAAGGGCGGCACCGGCCGGACCATGGCCCTGGCCAACGTCGGCTGGATCCTGGCCAGCCGCGGCCTGCGCGTCCTGGTGGTCGACTGGGACCTGGAGGCGCCCGGCCTGCACCGCTACTACCACCCGCTGCTGGTCGACCCCGAACTGCACGCCACCGACGGCCTGATCGACCTGCTGCGGGCGTACGTCAAGCAGGCGCTGCCCACCGCCGCCGGTCCGGGCGGGCTCGCCCCCGCCGACTGGCTGGACGAACCGGGCCGGCTGGGCGGCTACATCTGCGGCCTGGCGCTCGACCTGCCGCCCGGCGGCCGCCTCGACTTCCTGCCGGCCGGGCGGCAGAACGCCGCCTACCCCGCCGCCGTCACCAGCTTCAACTGGCGCAGTTTCTACCACGGCCGGGACATCCGGGGCGGCGAGTTCCTGCGCGAACTGCGCGACCGCTGGGCCCGGGCCTACGACTACGTGCTGATCGACAGCCGCACCGGGGTCAGCGACACCTCGGGCATCTGCACCGTCCTGATGCCCGACTCCGTCGTCGACTGCTTCACCTTCAGCGCGCAGAACATCCGCGGCGGCGTGGACGCGGCCCGCACGATCGCCGAGGCCGAGGAGCGGGCCATCCGCGTCCTGCCGGTGCCGATGCGGGTCGAGGACGCCGAGCAGGAGCGGCTCGAAGCGGGCCGGGACTACGCCCGCGAGGCGTTCGCGCCCTACCTCGGCCGCTGGCTGGGGGCCGAGCGGCGGGCCGCCTACTGGAGCGACGTCGAAGTCCCGTACAAGCCCTTCTACGCCTACGAGGAGGTGCCCGCCACCGTCGCCGACCGGCCGCAGGAGGCGCGCAGCCTGCTCAACGCCTTCGAACGGCTGGCCGGGTGGATCACCGACGGCCGGGTCCGCACGCTGCGCCCGCTCACCGGGGACGCCCGCCGCCGGCTGTACGGCGCCTACCTGCGCTCCACCCGCACCATGCCCCGCCAGGTCTTCGTCAGCTACGCCCCCGAGGACCGGATGTGGGCCGAGTGGGCCGCCGCCACCCTCACCGGCTTCGGCTACCAGACCTCCCTGCACAACGCCGCCGAGCCCTACCCCGGCGGCCGTCCGCCGGAGGCCGCCGGGCCGCTGGACGGCCAGGGCCGGCTGCTCGCGCTGCTCTCGCCCGAGTACACCGCGCTGCCCCGCGCGGCCGAGGCCTGGCAGCTCCTCAGCGGGCGCGAACTGAGCTCCGGCTCGCCGGCCCTGGTGGCGCTGCGGCTGCAGGACTCGGACGAGCCGGTGCCCCGCCCGTTCGTCGGCCCGGCCGTCCCCGACCTGGTCCGCTCCTCGGCCGTGCTCGCCGAGTCCCAGCTGTACAGCGAGCTCGGGCCGCCGCCGGGCAGCAGCAGCCGGCCGGACGGGGACAGCGGGGAGCACGCCGCCCCCTCGCGCTTCCCCGGCACCGCGCCCAAGATCCAGGAGGCGCCCTCGCGCAACGCCTCCTTCACCGGGCGCGGCCGGCTGCTGGAGCTGCTCCGCAACCGCTTCACCGGCGGCCCCGGCGCGGTGCTCAGCCAGGTGCTCTACGGCTTCGGCGGCGCCGGCAAGTCGCAGATCGCCGCCGAGTACGCGCACCGCTTCAAGGCCGCCTACGACGTGATCTGGTGGGTGCCCGCCGAGGAGCCCGCCAACATCCCGCAGAAGCTCGCCGAACTCGCCCCCCGGATCGGCGTGCAGAGCAGCGACGACGTCGCCCACACCGCCGTCGCGGTGCTGGACGCGCTGCGCCGCGGCGAGCCGTACCGCCGCTGGCTGCTGGTCTACGACAACGCCGGCACCCCCGAGGAGCTGGCGCCCTGGCTGCCGGCCGGCTCCTCCGGCGGGCACGTGCTGATCACCTCGCGCAACCAGGGCTGGTCCAAGCACGCCGGCCTGGTCGAGGTCGACGTCTTCACCCGGGAGGAGAGCGTCCGGCTGCTGCGCCGCTTCAACGGCGGCCTCGCCCCGGACGACGCCGACCAGGTCGCGCACCGGCTCGGCGACCTGCCGCTCGCCGTCGGCCAGGCCGCGGTCTGGCTGCAGGAGACCTCGATGCCGATCGCCACCTACCTGGAACTGCTCGACGAAGAGCTCACCGAGATGCTGGAGCGCACCCGGCTGCGCACCGCCGAGTACCCGCACTCGGCCGCCGCCACCTGGCGGATCTCGGTCGAGGAGCTGCGCCGGATGAACGGCCCCGCCGCCCAGATCCTGGAGATCTGCGCGTTCTTCGGGCCCGACGCCATCCCGATGCGGCTGCTCTACAGCCGGGCCGTCACCCACGCGCTGCGGCTGCCGCCGCGCGCGCCCCGCGACAAGCTGGCGATCGGCGAGTTCCTGCGCGCCATCAACCGGTTCGGCCTGGCCCGCACCGACCAGGGCAGCGAGACCATCACCGTGCACCGGCTGGTCCAGGCCGTCCTGCGGGACCAGGTCGACGAGGATCAGCGGACCGGGCTGCGGGCGGTGGTGCACGCCGCCCTCGCCACCGCGAACCCCGGTGACCCGGACATCCCCGCGAACTGGCCGCAGTACGCCGAACTCCTGCCGCACCTGTGGCCCTCCGGCGCGGCCGGCAGCGGTGACGAGGACGTCCGGCAGTGGATCATCGACTCGGTCCGCTACCAGTGGAAGCGCAGCCTGCACGAGTCCGGCCGCGACCTCGCCGAGCGCACCCTGGAGATCTGGCGCCAGGAGGACTACGGCGGCGCCGGCTTCGACGCCGAGAACGACGCCCAGACCCTGATGCTGCGCACCCAGCTCAGCAACATCCGCCGCTCCCAGGGCGCCCTGCACGAGGCGTACGCGATGGACCAGGACATCCTGGACCGCTTCACCGCCACGCTCGGCCCCGAGCACTCGCACACCCTCGCCGTCGCCAACAGCCTCGGCGCCGACCTGCGGTTCCTCGGCCGGTACGAGGAGGCCAGGGCGCGCGACCGCAGGACCCTGGACGCGGCCCGCCGAACCCTCGGCCCGGACCACCCGCGCACCCTCATGATCACCAACAACCTGGCGGTCTCCGACTACCTCGCCGGCGACCGCCGGGCCGCCCTGGAGCGCCACCGCAGCAACTACCTCCAGCAGCGCGACGCCCTCGGGGCGCACAGCCTCTACGCGCTGTCCTCCGCCTCCAACTACGCCCGCGACCTGCGCGAGACCGGGCGGCTGCGGGAGGCCCTGGACCTGCTGGAGGAGACCGTCCGGATCTACCAGCAGACCATCGGCGACGGCCACACCGACACCCTGCGCGCCCGCAAGAACCTCGCCGTGGCGCTGCGCCGGGCCGGCCGGTACAACGAGGCGCTGGAGATCGACGAGGACATCTACCAGCGCTACCTGGACATCAACGGCGCCGAGCACCCCGACACCCTGGCGGCCGCCACCAACCTGGCCAGCGACCTCAGCGCGCTCGGCGACACCGACCGGGCCATCCAGCTCGCCGAGCGCGCCCTCGCCCGCTACCGGGACTACCTGGGCGAGGACCACCCGGTCACGCTGGCCGGTGCCAACAACCTCTCCGTCTACCTGCGGCTGGCCGGCCGGACGGCGCAGGCGCGGGAGCTGTCCGGGCGCACCCTGGCGCAGTTCCGGGCCGTCCTCGGCGACCAGCACCTGTACATACCGATCGCGATGATGAACCACGCCAACGACCTCGTCCTGTCCGGGGAGCCGGCGGCCGCGCTGGCCTTCGAGGAGCAGGCGGCGCCGCTGATGGCCGAGACCCTCGGGCCGGACCACTACGACTCGATCGGGGTCAACTCCAACCTGGCGCTGTCGCTGGCCGCGGCGGGGGAGGGCGAGCGCGCGGCCCAGCTGCGCGGCGACTGCATCCGCCGGGCCCGGCAGACGCTCGGCGAGGAGCATCCGACCACGGTGGCGGTCAAGGCGGGGCTGCGGCTGGACTCCGACATCGAGCCGCCGTCGGTGTGAACTCCACCGCGGCGGCCGGTCCGCGGCGGACTAGGCTCGCGGGCATGGTGCCGTTCCGCCAGTTCCTGCTCAAGGTCCACAGCCGGTGCAACCTGGCCTGCGACTACTGCTACATGTACGAGGCGGCGGACCAGAGTTGGCGCCGGCGGCCGCGCCGGATGGAGCTGGCGACGGTCCGCCGGGTGGCCCGGCGGATCGCCGAGCACGCGGCCGGGTGCGGGCTCGACGAGGTCGGGGTGATCCTGCACGGCGGTGAGCCGCTGCTCGTCGGGGCCGGCCATCTGGACGCGCTGCTGGCGGAGTTGGCCGGAGTCGCGCCGAGGGTGCGGTTCAGCCTGCAGACCAACGGACTTCGGCTGCTGGACGAGCCGGCGCTGCTGGAGGTGCTGCACCGGCACCGGGTCGCCGTCGGGGTGTCGCTGGACGGCGCCGCCCCCGACCACGACCGGCACCGGCGGCTGCCGTCCGGCGGCGGCAGCTGGGAGCGGACGGCCCGGGCGCTGCGGCTGCTGGGTTCGGACCGGCACCGGGAGCTGTTCGCCGGGCTGCTCTGCGTGGTGGACCTCGCCGCCGATCCGGTCGCCACCTACGAGGCGCTGCTGGAGTTCGCGCCGCCGCGCGTCGATCTGCTGCTGCCGCACGGGACCTGGGCGGCCCAGCCGGCCGGGGTGCGGCGGTCGCTGCCGACCCGCCCGCCCTCGGGCGAGGACGCGGCGCCGTACGGGGAGTGGCTGATCGCCGCCTTCGACCGCTGGTACGGCGCCTCGCGGCGGGAGACCGGGGTACGGCTCTTCGAGGAGCTGGCGGTGCTGCTGCTCGGCGGCCGTGCGGCCAGCGAGGCGGTCGGGCTGGCCCCCGTGGACCTCGTGGTGGTCGAGACGGACGGCACGATCGAACAGGCCGACAGCCTCAAGGTGGTGGCCGACGGCGCCGCCGGGACGGGGCTGGACGTGTTCCGGCACGGTTTCGGCGAGGCCGCCGCCCACCCGGCGTTCCGGGGCCGCCAGCGCGGCCTCGCCGGGCTCGGGCCGGTCTGCGCGGCCTGCCCGCTGGTCCGCGTGTGCGGAGGCGGCCTGTACGCGCACCGCTACCCCGGGCCGGATGCCGGGGGCGGCTTCGCTCACCCGTCCGTGTACTGCGCGGACCTGGACCGGCTGATCCGCCACATCGCGGGGAGGCTGCGGGCGGACACGGCCGCTGCGACGCGAGGAGGATGACCGGTGGCGGGTACGGGTGGGCGGACGACGGACGGACTGCCCCGGCACGGGGTGGACCGGGCGACCTTCCGGGCGATCGCGGCCGCGCGCGGCGGGCCGGAGGCCGTCCGGCTGCTGCGCGCCGGACAGCTGAGCAAACGCGCGCTGCTGCTCCTGGCCCTGCGGCGGGCGGCGCCCGAGGACACCGCCTACCAGGCGGCCTACGCCGAGCTCCGGACGTCGCAACGGGCCGACCGGGCGCGGTGGGAAGAGGTGCTGTTGCGGCCGGAGCTGGACGCCTGGGCGGCCGACCGGCTGCGCGCCCGCGTGGCGGGTGAGACCGTCCGCCTGGACGGGCTGGCGGAGTTCCTCCGGGCCGCGCCGGGCGAGCCGCTCCGGCTGGAGTGCGACGGGCTGCGGTGGACGCCGGCGATCGACCACGCCGGTCCGCGCCAGGTGGACTACGGCCGGCCGCCGGCCGGGCCCCTCGACGAGCGGGAACTCGCCCACTGGCGCACCGAACTGGCCCTCGCCTGGCAGGTCCTGGTGCGCCGCCACCGGCCGTACGCGGAGGCCGTCGCGGCCTGCGTCACCACGATCGTCCCGCTGCGCCCGGCCCCGGGCGGCGAGGCGGTCAGCGCCGCCGCCCGCCGGGCGTTCGGCGCGGTGGCGGCCTCGCGACCGGGGGATCCGGTGCTGCTCGCGCTCGCCCTGGCACACGAGTTCCTGCACCTCCAACTCGGCGCGCTGCTCGACCTCGTGCCGCTGCACCACCCCAACGGTGCCGCCGTCCACCACGCTCCCTGGCGCCCCGACCCGCGCCCGGTCGGCGCCCTGCTGCAGGGCACCTACGCGCACCTCGGGGTGGTGGACTTCTGGTGCGCCGAGCTGGCCGCCGGCGCGGGGGACGCGCGCCGCGCCGCCGGGGAGTTCACCCGGTGGCGCGGCCACGCCCTGACCGCGGGCGCCACCCTGCTGGACAGCGCGGAACTCACCGGGCACGGCCGCGAGTTCACCGAGGAACTCGTGCGCACCGTACGCGAATTGGGCGGTCCTCGATAGCGTGCGGGTCGCCCCGCGCCACGGCGGGGCGCCGGTCTGCCACGCGGTATTGATGATTGCCGTAAGAATGAACAAGGGAAATGTTATTGACGAACGCTCAGGCGTTCGGACGGCCCGTCGCGGGGTTCCCCGGGAGCCGTGCCCCGCGTGGGCCGCGCCGGGGCCTACCGGGGTCCGGGTCGCGGGCGACCCGCCGGGCGCGCCGGTGGGCGGGGGCGGCGAGGAACCGGGGCCGCCGAGTCGCCGCAAGGGCCGAGGGAACGCTTCGGCGCGCGCCACGGCGAAGTGCGCGACCGCCGGACGGGTGAATTCTTGAGGCTCCGGGCGCCGCCACAGGGCGTCGACCGGGCGTGGAGACCAACTTGAGACCGCAAGGTGCCGCGCGGACGTCGCGCTGGCACTACATTGGTCGCAATCGGGTGGCTTACCCACCCCCGGCAGGTCCTAACCGCGCCTAAGGAACGAATATGACACCGGTAATCAGCACCAGGCCAGGCACCGAGCTGACGGACCCCCAGGACCTGGACCGAGGCCCCTCGCTCGCCGCGCTCGCCGCCCTCGGCGCGGAGGAGCTCGCCGCCCGACTGCAGCGCGCCCTGCCCGGCGCGGAAGCCGGTCGCGTCGCGGTCGCCGCCTTCAATTCCTCGATCTGACCGGTCCGGGAATGCCGGACCGGATTTCCGTCCGACCGGGCCCGAATTCACCAGATCTACGATGAAGCGAATTCCGCTGCCTTTCTCGCAATTCGTGGTCAAGGTGCACAGCCGCTGCGACCTCGCCTGCGACCACTGCTACGTCTACGAGCACGCGGACACCAGTTGGCGCACCCGGCCGAAGGTCATCGGCGACGAGGTCCTGGCCAAGGCCGCCGAACGGATCGGCGCGCACGCGGCCGCGCACCGGCTGCCCGGCGTCCGGGTCGTCCTGCACGGGGGAGAACCCCTGCTCGCCGGCCCGGACCGGCTGCGCGGGGTGGCCGAGGCGCTCCGGGCGGCGCTCCCGCCCGGGTGCGCCCTCGACCTGCGCATCCACACCAACGGCGTCCTGCTGAACCGTGAATTCTGCGCCCTGTTCGCCGAGTTGGGCGTCGGGGTGGGCATCTCGCTGGACGGCGACCGGGCCGCCAACGACCGGCACCGCCGGTTCGCCGACGGGCGCAGCAGCCACCCCCAGGTGCTGCGGGCCGTGGCACTGCTGCGCGAACCGGAGTTCCAGCACCTCTTCGCCGGACTGCTCTGCACCATCGATGTCGAGAACGACCCGGTGGCCGTCTACCGCGCGCTGGCCGAACTCCAGCCCCCCGCGGTCGACTTCCTGCTGCCGCACGCCACCTGGGACGATCCGCCGAAACGCCCCGCCGGCCGGGGCGAGCACCCGTACGCCGACTGGCTGCTCGCCGTGCACGACCACTGGGAGGCCGACGGGCGGCGCTTCGCCGTCCGCACCTTCGAGTCGGTGCACCGGACGCTGCGCGGGTTCACCAGCCTCACCGAGTCGCTCGGCCTGGAGCCGTCCGACCTGGTCGTGCTGGAGACCGACGGCACCTTCGAGCAGGTCGACAGCCTCAAGACCGCGTTCGACGGCGCCCCCGCGACCGGCTTCGACGTGTTCGCGCACAGCCTCGACGACGTCGCCCGGCACCCCGGCATCGTCGCCCGCCAGTCCGGCCTGGCCGGGCTCGCCGCCACCTGCCGCGGCTGTCCCGTCGTGCGCACCTGCGGAGGCGGCCTGTACGCCCACCGCTATCGGGGCCACGATGGTGGCGGCGGCTTCGACAACCCCTCCGTCTACTGCGGGGACCTCATGACGCTCATCAACGGCATCACGGCGCGCAGCGGGCCGGTCGCCCTGCCGGCCCAGGTCGCCGCACCGGTCGTGCCGGCGGCGCTCGCCCCGGCGCAGCTCGACGAACTCGCCCGCGGATACGGCGGCGCGGACACCGTGCGCGCGCTGGGCCGCTCCCAGCTCGCCCTCACCCGGGCGATGCTGGCCGCCGCCTGGGACGCCTCGGGCCAGGGGCGGCTGGAGGCGTGGGCGCTGCTGTCCGAGCTGGACGCCGCCGCTCCGGCCGCCGTCGACACCGTGCTCGCCCACCCGTACGCCCGCGCCTGGGCCGCCCGGCAGCTGGCCGGCGACCTGGGGACCGGGCTGGGCCCGCTGGCGGGCCTGGCCGCCGCCGCGGCGGTGCGGGCCGGGCGGGGCGACGCCGTCGCCGTACCGGTGCGCGGCGGGTGGCTGCACCTGCCGACGCTCGGGCGGATCGCCCTCCCCGACGGGGAGGCGGTCGTCACCGGCCGGGCCGACGGGTTCACCGTCCGGGCGGCCGACGGGTCGGTGCGCACGGCCCTGGACGAGCCGCTGCGGCGGATCCGGCTGGCCGGGGGGTGGACCGTCGCGCTGGAGGACGTCGACCCGCTGCGCGACAGCCACGACCACGCCGTGGCGGAGCGGCTGCCGGACGGCGAACTGCTCCACTGGACCGGTGCGCTGCGCGAGGCCTGGGAGCTGCTCGGGCACGACCTGCCGGGGTACGCGGACGGCATCCGGGTGGGGCTGACGGCGATCACCCCGCTGCGCCCGGGCCCGGCCGGGCGGGACGTCAGTTCGGCTGCCCGGCAGGCGTTCGGGGTGGTCGCCATCGCCCGGCCCGCCACCGCGCCGACCCTCGCCCTGCTGCTCGCGCACGAGTTCCAGCACGTGAAGCTCGGCGCGGTGCTGGACCTGCTGGACCTGTACGACCGGAACGATCACACGCTGTACCTCGCCCCCTGGCGGCCCGACCCGAGGCCGCTCGAAGGCCTCTTCCAGGGCACCTACGCCCATCTGGCCGTCACCGAGTACTGGGGCACCCGCACGCTCGCGTACGACGGCCTGCCGGGTGAGGCCGCCGACCGGGCGCGGCTGCAGTTCGCGCTCTGGCGGCAGTACACCGCGGAGGCGGTCGAACGGCTGGCCGGGTCCGGCTCGCTGACCGCGCTCGGCCTGCGCTTCGCGGACGGCATGCGGGAGGCGGTCGCCCCCTGGCTCGCGCTGGCGCTGCCCGACGCCGCCGAGCGGGCGGCCAGGCTGGCCCGGGAGGAGCGCGCGATGGCCGGCGGCTGAGCCTCCCCCCACCCGCGTCCACCGTCCGCCGCCCTCACCCCCGGGGAGCCGTCATCCTCACCGAACTCCGTGCCCTCACCGAGGCCCGGCTGACCGAGCACGTCACGGCCCTCGGGGTCCGCCCCGGCGCGGTCGTGCACGTCCAGGCGTCGCTGCGGTCGCTCGGCCCGGTGACGGGCGGGGCCGCGGCGGTGGTGGCGGCGCTGCTGGCGGCGGTCGGCGACCGCGGCACCCTGGTCGGGTACACGGCCACCCCCGAGAACTCGGCCACCTCCCGCATCCACGCCACCGCCACCGCCGGCCTCTCGCCCGCCGAGGTCGCCGCCTACCGCGCCCTGATGCCGCCCTTCGACCCGGCCACCACCCCCTGCTCCCCGACCATGGGAGCCCTCTCGGAGGCGATCCGCACCCACCGGGACGCCCACCGCAGCCGCCACCCCCAGACCTCCTGGGCCGCCATCGGCCGGCACGCCCGGCGGATCACCGAACGGCACCCGTACGACTGCCACCTGGGCCCGGACTCCCCCCTCGGCCGGCTCTACGACCTCGACGCCCGGGTGCTGATGCTGGGCGTCCCGATGGCCAACTTCACCGCCTTCCACCTGGCGGACCTGCGGATGCCCGACGTCCCGCTGCGCGAGTACCGCTGCCGCGGCGCGGAAGGCTGGATCTCCTTCAAGGCCCCCGAGCTCGACGACCTCCACTTCGGCGCGCTGGGCGCACAGGTCCTCCGCGAGGCCGAGGGCGTGACGGCGGGCGAGATCGGCGGCGCGCCGTGCCGGCTCGTCCCGGTTCGGGAGGCCGTCGACCTCGCCGAGCGGATCCTCCGCCGCACCCGCGCCTGAGCGGCGGACCTGAGCGGCGGCCCTGACCGCCGGGCGCGCCGTGGCGCCGCCCCCGGGCCGGGCCGCCGTCGCACCCGGTTCGTTTCGGTCATGTCAATTCGTGCGGGGCGAGGTGCTATTCCATTAGTCCCGCAGTCGTTCCTACACTGAAGCCCCGCGTACGGGGACTCGCGGTAAAGAGGTTGCCGGCGGGCCAGGGGGAGGCGCGTGTGAACGACCATGGCTGGGACGAGGACGCCGCCCGGCCGTACTTCTTCCTCAGTTACGCCCACACCCCGAGATCGGGGGCACGCGGTGCGGGGGATCCCAACCACTGGGTGCGGCAGCTGTACCGGGACCTCTGCGAGGCGGTGCTCCAGCTCACCACGGTGCCGGCGGGAGTCCCGGTCGGTTTCATGGACGAGTCCATGCACCAGGGGGAGTTGTGGGCCGAGCGGCTCTCCGAGGAGCTGGCCACCTGCCGGGTCTTCGTGCCGCTGTACTCGCCGCGCTACTTCAACAGCGTTCCGTGCGGCCAGGAGTGGCACTCCTTCACCCGCCGCCCCGTGTACCCGGCGAACCTCGACTCGGAGCGGACCAGCGGGATCGTCCCGGTGCTCTGGGCGCCGATGAGCCGCTACCGGCTGCCCCGGGTGGCGAGCGAACTCCAGTTCAACCACACCAGTTTCGGGCCGGACTACGCCACCGAGGGCCTCTACGCGCTGATGAAGCTCACCTACTTCCGCTCCGCCTACGAGCTCGCCGTGCACCGGCTGGCCCGGCGGATCGTGGAGGTGGCGGAGGAGACGGTGATCCCGGTCGGGCGCCGACTGGACTTCAACTCCCTGCCCAGCGCGTTCGACGTCACCGCGCCCACCAAGCAGCTGCGGATCTCCGTGCTCTCCTACCACCGGGGCGAGCTGCCGGGCGACCGCAACCCCGACTACTACGGTGCCAAGCGGACCGACTGGCACCCCTACCGGCCCGCCGCCACCCGCCCGCTCGCCGAGCACGCCGTCCGCCTCGCCCGGCAGCTGGGGTTCCAGGCCACCGTGCACGAGTTCGACGACGAGGCCGAGGCGATCATCGCGGGCAGTGAACCCAGCGCCCCCGGCCTGCTGCTGCTGGACCGCTGGGCGCTCCAGGACGAGCGGCGGCGCGAGCTGGTCCGCCGCTTCGACCGCTCGGACTCCACCTGGGTGAGCGTCCTGGAGCCGTGGAACCAGGACGACCCGGACTGCGTGGAGCGGCACCGGGAGATGGGCGAACTCAGCGACCAGATACTGCGGATCACCCACCGGTCGGCCCGGCCGAGCTTCCTCGGCGCCGTCGGCGGGACCCCCGGGCTGGGCAGTCTGGAGGAGTTCGACGACGCGCTGCCGCGGGCCGCGATGAAGGCCAAGTACGCGTTCGAGGGCCGGACCAGGACCGAGCCCGACGAACCGGCACCACCGCGGCCCAATCTGCGCGACGCCTTCCGCCAGGGACGCGGCCGGGACGGGCCGGTCCCCGCTTCCTTCGGCGACGACGACCACTCAGCCAGCGACTTAGGCGACCGCCCGGACCACGGGACGCCGCCCGGGGGAGGAATCACATGAGCGAGCGCAGCGAGCGAATCATCGGGGGCGGCGCGTCTCGCGAGGCGGCTGTCGAGTGCGGCGGGGTGGGCGTATGAGCGAGCGCAGCGAGCGAATCATCGGGGGCGGCGCGTCTCGCGAAGCGACCGCCGAGGGCAGCGAGGTGGGCGCATGAGCGAGAACCGCACCAGGAACCTCCGCATCGGCGGCCTGACCGCGGCCGAACTCGCCGCCCAGCGCGAGGCGGAGCAGGACCGGCAGGGCCGGGTCATCACCTTCTACTCCTACAAGGGCGGCACCGGGCGCACCATGGCGCTCGCCAACACCGCCTGGATCCTGGCGGCCAACGGCTTCCGGGTGCTCACCGTGGACTGGGACCTGGAGGCGCCGGGCCTGGCCAAGTTCTTCCACCCGTTCCTCGACCCGGCGGTGCTGGCCGGCACCACCGGGATGATGGACCTGATCGCCGAGTACCGGGAGGAGGCGCTGCGGCCGGTCGAGCACGAGGAGGGCTGGCACCTCGACTTCGCCCGGGTGCACCCGCACGCGCTCTCGCTCTCCTGGCCGCTGTTCCCCGGCGGCGGGAGCCTGGACTTCCTCTCCGCCGGCCAGTTCAACCGGGACTACTCCGAGGCCGTCACCCACCTGGACTGGGACATCTTCTACGACCGCTTCGACGGCGGGCAGTTCTTCGACGCGCTCAAGGCCGACATGAGCAAGCGCTACGACTACGTACTGATCGACTCCCGTACCGGCCTGTCCGACATCGCCGAGATCTGCACCGTCCAGATGCCCGACGACCTGGTGGTCTGCTTCACCCTGAGCGACCAGTCCATCGACGGCGCCTCCCGGATCGCCCAGCACATCCACGACCGCTACCGCGAGCGCGGCATCCGGATCCTGCCGGTGCCGATGCGCATCGACGAGGGCGAGAAGGAGAAGGCGGACGCCGGCCGGGCGCTGGCCCGGATCCGCTTCGACGGCCTGCCGGCCGGTCTGTCCGGCGAGGAACTGGCCCACTACTGGGGCTCGGTGGAGATCCCGTACCGGCCGTTCTACGCCTACGAGGAGATCCTGGCGACCTTCGGTGACCAGGGCGGTACCCAGACCTCGATGCTGGCCGCCTGCGAACGGCTGACCGGCGAGATCACCAACGGCCGGGTCACCTCGCTGCCGACGGTCGACGAGGAGGTCCGGCTGCGCTACGTCGACGCCTTCACCCGGCGCCGTCCGTCCGTCCCGGCCGACCTCTACCTCTCCTACGTCCCCGAGGACCGGATGTGGGCGGACTGGATCGAGTCGGTGCTGACCCGGGCCGGCTTCCGGGTGCTGCCCCGGGACCTGAGCGCCGGCTCCGACCCGCGCCAGGAGACCGAGCGCGGCATCGACGCCGCCTACCGCACGGTCGCCGTGCTCTCGCCCGCCTACCAGCGCTCGCCGCAGGCCCGCGCGCTCTGGGAGTCGGTGGTCAGCTCCGATCCGTCCGGTACCCGGCGCCAGCTCGTCCCGGTCCGGGTCGGCGACGTCCGGCTCACCGCGCCGTTCAGCAACCGCAACCCGGTCGACCTGGTCGGACGGGACGAGACGCAGTCCGTGCAGACGCTGCTGCGCGCCCTCGGCCGGGCCGACGTGCCGCTCGCCGAGACCACCGGGACGGGCCCGCGCTTCCCCGGCAGCAAGCCGCAGGTCTGGGACGTGCCGCCGCGCAACCCCTCCTTCACCGGGCGGGCCGCCGTCCTGGAGCAGCTGCGCAACCAGCTGCGCGGCGGGATGGCCGCCGTGCTGCCCACCCCGCAGACGCTGTACGGGCTCGGCGGCGTCGGCAAGACCCAGGTGGCGCTGGAGTACGCGCACCGCTTCATGTCCGACTACGACCTGGTCTGGTGGATCGACGCGGAACAGACCGAGCTGGTCGCCCCGGCGCTGGCCGACCTGGCCCGCCGGCTGGGTCTGCGGGTCGGCGACTCGGTGACCGAGGCCGCCGAGGCGGCCCGGGAGGCGCTGCGCCGCGGGGTGCCCACCTCGCGCTGGCTGCTGATCTTCGACAACGCCGACGAACCCGCCGAGATCCGCCGGTTCTTCCCCGGCGGCTCCGGCCACATCCTGGTCACCTCCCGCAACCAGGCCTGGTCCGGGCACGCGGAGGCGCTGGAGGTCGACGTCTTCACCCGCGGCGAGAGCGTCGAGCACCTCTGCCGCCGCGCCCGCGGGCTCTCCCGCTCGGACGCCGACCGGGTGGCCGAGGCGGTCGGAGACCTGCCGCTGGCCGTCGAGGTCGCCGCCGCCTGGCTGGACACCACCGGCACGCCGGTGGACACCTACGTCACCCAGCTGCAGGCCGAGGCCGCCCGCGCGCTGGCGGGTGCCCGTCCGGCCGACTACCCGACGCCGGTCGGCGCGACCTGGAACGTCTCGATCGGCCGGCTGCGCACGCAGTCCCCGGCGGCGGTCCGGCTGCTCCAGCTCTGCGCGTTCTTCGCGCCGGAGCCGATCTCGATGAACCTGTTCTACAGCGACCAGATGATCCGCGCGCTGGTGCAGTACGACGCCGACCTCAGCGACAAGTTCATGCTGGGCAAGGTGATCCAGGCGATCGGCCGGTACGCGCTCGCCAAGGTCGACGCCGGCACCAACAGCTTCCAGGTGCACCGGCTGGTCCAGGCGGTGATCCGGGCCGAGATGACCGAGGACGAGCAGGAGGTCGCCGTCCACGAGGTGCACCGCATCCTCACCGGCGCCCGGCCCGTCCTCGGGGACACCGACGACCCGGCGAACTGGCCGGCCTTCGACGAGATCTGGCCGCACCTGTCGCCCTCCAGGGCGCACAACTGCGACGAGGCGGACACCCGGCAGCTGCTCATCGACCGCGTCCGCTACCTCTGGAAGCGCGGCGAGCTGGACCGCGCCCGGGACCTCGGCCACGCGCTGGACGCGGAGTGGACCGGCAAGCTCGGCGAGGACGACCGGCAGACCCTGCTGCTGCGCTTCCAGCTCGCCAACGTGCTCCGCTCGCAGGGCAACTACGCCGACGCGCTGGCGCTGGACGAGTCCACCCTGGAGCGCCAGCGGGCCCTGCTCGGCGAGCACCACCCCTACACCCTGATGACCGCGGGCTCGCTCGGCGCCGACCGCCGGGCCCTCGGCCGGTTCCAGGAGGCGCTCGACCTGGACCGCGAGATCCTGGACCAGTTCCGGGAGCTGTTCGGCGACGACAACCCGCGCACCCTCTCGATGGCGAACAACCTGGCCATCGACTACCGGCTGGTCGGCGACAGCGAGGCCGCCCGCGAACTTGACCAGGAGACCCTGGACCGGCGCACCGCGGTGCTCGGCCCGCGCCACCCCTACACCCTCTCCACCAAGTCCAACCTCGCCCGGGACCTGCGCGAACTCGGCGACTACCGGGGCTCGGTGGAGCTGCTCCAGGAGGTCACCAACGACCTCGGCGACGTGCTGGACCCGGACCTCCCGGAGAACCTGCGCAACGCCAAGTCGCTGGCCGTCTCGCTGCGCCGGACCGGTCAGCTGGCCGAGGCCCGGCGGATCACCAAGGAGACCTACGAGCGCTACCTGGAGCGGTACGGCGCCGACGCGCCCGACGCGCTGGCCTGCGCGCTCAACCTGGCCGCCGACCACAGCGCCTCCGGCGACAAGGAGGCCGCCCGCGACCTCTGCACCACCGTGTACGAGGGCCACCGCCGGCTGTTCGGCGAGGAGCACCCGTTCACCCTGGCCTGCGCCAACAACCTCGGCATCTACCTGCGGGGCAGCGGCGACGTCCCGGGGGCGATCGAGCGCGGCCGGGACACCGTGGACGGGCTCACCCGCTCGGTCGGCCCGGAGCACCCGTACACCCTCAACGCGATGATCAACCTGGCCAACGCCCACGGGGACGCCGGCCAGGTCGGACTCGCCGAGGAGCTGGGCCGCCGCGCCTACGCCGGACTGTGCGAGCGCTACACGCCCCGCCACCCGGACGCGGTGGCCTGCGAGGCCAACCTGGCCGTCACCCTGCGGGCCGCCGGCCGGCACGGGCAGGCCGCCGACCTGCGCGCCCGGGCGATCGCCGAGCTGATCCGCCAGTTCGGCGAGGAACACCCCAACACCGTCGCGGCCCGCGGCTGGAAGCGGATCAACCGGGACCTGGAACCGCAGCCGGTGTGACCAGAGCGCTGCTCGCTCATAGGGCCCGGAGCGTATGCTTCGGGCCCTATGAGCGAGCAGCCCCCGCCCCCGGTCCTGGTCACCCGACGCCTCGCTCCCGGGGTGATCGAGCGGCTCACCGCACGGCACACCGTGACGCGGCACGACTCGGACCTGCCGATGGCCCGCGAAGAGCTGCTGGCCGCCGTCCGCGGCCGGTCGGCGGTGATCACCACGCTGGACGACGTGGTGGACGGCGCCTTCCTGGACGCGGCCGGGCCGGGCCTGCGGATCGTCGCCAACCACGCGGTCGGCCACCACAACGTCGACCTCGCCGCCTGCGCCGAGCGGGGCGTCGCGGTCAGCAACACCCCCGGGGTGCTCACCGCCGCCACCGCCGACATGGCCTGGGCGCTGCTGCTGGCCGCCACCCGCCGGCTCGGCGAGGGCGAGCGGCTGCTGCGGTCCGGCCGGCCGTGGGCCTGGGCGCCGAACTTCCTGCTCGGCCTGGAGCTGGCCGGTACCCCGCTGGGTGTCCTCGGCATGGGCCGGATCGGGCAGGCGGTGGCCCGCCGGGCCCGCGCGTTCGACATGCCGGTCGGCTACCACAACCGCCGCGAACTGCCCCCGGAGCAGGCCGAGGGCGCCGAGTGGCTGCCGCTGGATGAGCTGCTGGCGCGGTCCACCGTGCTGGTGGTCACCTGCCCGCTCGGCCCCGCCACCCGGCACCTGCTGGACGGCCGGCGGCTGGCGCTGCTGCCGCCCGGCGCGGTGGTGGTCTCGATGACCGCCGGGGTGGTGGACGAGGAGGCGCTGGCCGCCGCGCTGGAGTCGGGCGCGCTGTTCGCCGCGGCGGTGGACAACTTCGAGCGCGAGCCGGCGGTGCCCGCCGCGCTGCTCGCCCAGGAGCGGGCGGTGCTGGCCCCGCACCTGGGCAGCGCGACCGTGCGGACCAGGCAGGCGATGGGCGGCCTGGCGGTGGAGAACGTGCTGGCGGTGCTGGCGGGCGGCGAACCGGTCACCCCGGTCGGGGTCTGAACGGCTCCGGTCTCCCGCGGGCTCCCGGGGCGCCGGGAGGCCGCGTCAGGGCCTGAGCGGGCCGCCCGGCGGCAGGCCGGCCGAGGGCAGCCCGGAGGAGGGCGGCAGCCCGGTGGAGGGCAGCCCGGTGGAGGTCTGGCCCGCCGCCCAGGCCAGCGCGGCGGTCATCACCCGGAAGGCGCCGAAGTGCGCGGCGCCGGGCTCCAGGAAGAGCGAGGCGCCGGGGATGTGGTCGCCCAGCCAGCGCGAGTGGTCGACCGGGGAGAACTGGTCGTCGGCGCCGTGCCAGAGCCAGGTGGGCACGGTGATGTCCTCCACCTTGAAGCCCCAGTCGGCGGTGAACGCCAGCACGTCGTCGATCCAGCCGTCCGCGCCGTGCCGGAAGGCCTCGCGGTAGTTGCTCTGCAGCATCCGGCGCAGCCCGGTGTCGGCGACCACCTCGCGGTCGGTGGGCGGCAGTTCCGGCCGCAGACCCCGCAGCAGCCGGCCCGGGTCGGCCCGGATCTGCTCGGAGCGGAACCGCATGGTGTCGGCCATCCGGTTGTGCCCGCGCTCGGCCTCCCGGTACGCCCGCACGTTGGAGGGGGTCATCCCGCCGTACCAGTCCAGGCCGGTCGCGTTCCTGGGGGCGAGGCCGACCAGGACGGCCACCCGGCTGACCCGCTCGGCCAGCAGCGCCGCGCAGGCCAGCGCGTGCGGTCCGCCGCCGGAGCGGCCGAGCACCGCGAACCGGCTGAGCCCGAGGGAGTCCGCGATGGTCCGCACGTCGGCGGCGGCCGCGCTCACCCGGCGGCCGCGCAGCCGGGTGGAGTCCCCGTACCCGGGCCGGTCGTAGGAGATCAGCCGGACCCCCAGCCGGTAGAGCACGGTGCTGCGGGGGTGCGGGCCGACCCGGCTGCCGGGCATGCCGTGCATCAGGAACACCGGCCGGCCGCGCGGGTCGCCCACGGTCTCGACGGCGAGGGCACGGCCGTCGGCCGCCTTGACCATCCGTAATGACACGCGCGGCCTCCTCAGGCTCCGGTCCGGGCTCTGCTTGGCCCCTGTCAGTGGTCCCGGTCGGTCGTCCCGCGCACCTCGCGGCGGGCCTGCCAGGTGGTGTGCTCCCGGGACACCGCGTCCTCGGCGTCGCGGGCCAGCCGGGCCCAGATCTCCTCCGCGTCGGCCGAGGCGACGTCCAGCCCGGCCAGCTGGCGGCGGATCAGCTCCAGTTCGTCGGCGGCCAGGCGGTAGGCGGCGGCCAGCGGCCGGTACTGGCGCAGCTGGGCCCAGGCGGTGACCGAGGCGGCCACCGCGGAGACCGTGCCGAGCGCGTCGTAGCGGAACCAGCCCATCGCCCGCAGGACGGCCAGCACCAGGCCGAGCAGCGGCAGCACCACGCCCAGCACGCCGGTCCAGAAGCCGGCCCGGGCGCAGTAGCGGGCCTTGGCGCGGTACCAGCCGTGCTGCACCTGGATCCGCTGCCGCAGGTACACCTCGCGGCGCACCGCCAGCGGCTGGCCGCGCAGGCCGCGCATCGCCTCGGTGACCCCGGTGCCGTCGCCGCCGTCCGGGTCGGCGCCCCCGGCGGCCGGGCCGAGAGCGCCGCTGCCCCGGAAGGCGTTCAGCACCCGGCCGAGCTGGAACCGGTACAGGCCCTCGGCGTCCGGCAGGCTGCGCGGCGGCGGCTGGTACGCGTCGGCCCGGACGGCGAACTTCCAGGCGAGCGTCTTCACCGACTCGGCGGCGGCCCGGCCCTCGTACCAGAGGCCCTGCGGGTTCTGCCGGCTGATCACCAGGGCGAGGACGATCGCGCCGAGGTAGGCGACGGCGGCCGGCCAGGCCCAGGGCTCGCCGTCGGCCGAGCCCGCGGCGGCGGCGGCCACCAGCAGCGCCAGCTCCCAGGCGGAGAGCAGGACCGACCGCCGCTGGCCCCGCAGCGAGGCGGTGTCGGCGACCCGGAACAGCTCGGGCAGCAGGTCCTCCTCGCGCGCCCACCCCATCGGATCCGCACCCGACGCCATCCTCGGCCCCCACCCGTCGCTCCGGTCGCACCGTCCTCCTGCCCAGCCCGCCCGCCCGGCACGCCCGGCCGGGGCCGGGCCCGGCCGCATTGGCCGGGATGCCGCCGGAGGTTGTCCCATATCGTGAGGGTCCGGGGCGGCCGGGCCGGGCGGCTCAGTAGGTGTAGAAGATCCGCTCCGCGTTGTCGGCCATCTGCTTGGCGTTCCACTCGGTGCCGCCGGGCACGTTGCCGGAGCGGAACAGCGGCGGGGCGGCGCCGTCGCCGGCGGCCGCCGCGTCGGCCAGCCAGCCGACCGCCGAGGCGACCACGGCCTGCATCAGCGCGCTGGTGACGATGGTGGAGACCGGGCCGAAGGTGGTCTCGGCCGCCGGGTGGGTCAGCTCGCCGTCCCCGACCGCGATCTTGTTGTCCAGCACGACGTCGCAGTGGTCCTTCAGATAGGTGCCCGACGGGTGCGCCGACGGGACCTCCGCCGGGTACGCCAGCGAGGTCACCCCCACCACCTTCAGGCCGCGGGACCGGGCGTACTGGGCCAGCTCGACCGGCATCACCTGGCGGCCGGAGAGCGAGATGACGAACAGCAGGTCCCCGGCGGTGGCGGGGGTGAGGTCCAGGGTGGTGGTGGCCAGTCCGGAGACCCGCTCCAGCGCGCTGGCCAGCGGGGCCGGCATCACCGTCACCCCGGCCATCCCGGGGACGTCCAGCAGGTTGACCGGGACGAGTCCGCCGGCCCGGTAGACCACGTCCTGGGCGGCCAGCGAGGAGTGGCCGGAGCCGAAGGTGAAGATCCGGCGCCCCTCGCGGACCGCCCCGGCGAGCAGCGCGGCGGCCGCCTCGATGGTCCCGGCCTCCTCGGCGCGGACCCGCCGCAGGTGCTCGATCGCGGCGTCGAAGTACCGGCCGACCAGGTCGCTCATCTGTTGCCTTCGCTCTCTGCCGGTGGGGGCCGCCGGCCGGGTGGGACGGCCCGCCGACCGGGCCGCCGATGGAGAAAGCTACGGCGAGCACGGTGCTGCCTCACCGGTGCCGCTGTCAACAGGAACGAAAACCCGCCCCCGGAGCCCCTGCGCGGGCCCGGTTGCCTGCCCGGTACGTCAGAATTGGCGATGAGGACACCGAGGAACGGAGCCAGCGGCGATGTCTGGGCTGATCGACACCACTGAGATGTACCTTCGCACCATCCTGGAACTGGAGGAGGAGGGCATCACCCCGATGCGCGCCCGGATCGCCGAGCGCCTGGAGCAGAGCGGCCCCACGGTCAGCCAGACGGTCGGGCGAATGGAGCGGGACGGGCTGCTGCAGGTCGCGGGCGACCGCCACCTCGAACTCACCGAGGAGGGGCGCCGGCTCGCGGTGCGGGTGATGCGCAAGCACCGCATCGCGGAGTGCCTGCTGGTCGACGTGATCGGGCTGGAGTGGGAACAGGTGCACGAGGAGGCCTGTCGCTGGGAGCACGTGATGAGCGAGACGGTCGAGCGCAAGGTGCTCGCCATGCTCGGCCACCCCACCCAGTCCCCGTACGGGAACCCGATCCCCGGGCTGGACGAGCTGGGGGACGCCAAGGCCGAGGGCGAGGGCTTCGACGCCGCGCTCGTGCCGCTGGACTCGGTGCGGCCGGGTGACGGCGGCGCCGACGTGGTGGTCCGCCGGATCGGCGAGCCGATCCAGACCGACGGCGAGCTGATGCGCACGCTGCGCCGGGCCGGGATCCGGCCGGGCTCCACGGTGCGGGTCTCCGCCGGGGTCGGCGGGGTGCTGGTGGGCAGCGGCGACAACGCGGCCGAGCTGGGCAAGGAGATCGCGGCGCACGTCTTCGTCGCGCAGCCCTGACCACGGCGCGGTGCGCGGCCGTGACGGCCTCGCCGGCCGTGCGACGCGAAGCGATGAGCAGGGCCCGGTGCTCCCGAAGCACCGGGCCCTGCTCGCCCTCCCCGTCCCTCCCGCTCCCGCGGCACCGGCCTCCCCGAACCCGGCCGGTGCCACGGCCCCTCCCGCTCCCCTCCTGTTCCCTCCCGCTCCCCTCCCGGTTCCCCTCCGCTCCCTCCCGACCGCCTCACCCGGCTTCCCCGTCCGAGCGACCCTTCCGGCGTCCCCTCACGGTGGAATTCCTCCCCTCGGCAGATCATGGCAATCCTTGAGCGTTGTCACTCGTACGAGGGGCTTTCGCCGTTGACCAGCGGGTACATCGAAGCCTTATCCGCACATGCGTCTGACGGGCCCCGCCTCCGGTGGGGGGCAAGGCCCGTCAGTCGCGCGCGGGGTGTCGCGCATCGCACGCCCTCACCCGATAGGCGTAGGGCGGCTGTCCACGGGGTGGTGAATCATTCGGCCGATCACCGGCCCGATCACCGGCCCGTCCCGGCCCGGGGCGCGGGTCCGGGCGCGGGTCCGGGCGGTTGGCGGGCCTCAGCGCACCGCCGCCGGCTGGGCCGGCCGGGGGCGGACCGAGGGCGCCTCGCGGCCGCACGCGTACGCCAGCGGGCTGATCAGCTCCGCGGCGTCGGGCAGCCAGCGGTTCAGCGCGGACGGCGAGCGGGCCCACTGCGCGAAGCCGCTCGGACCGACCCGGGACGGCGGGGCCACCGTCCAGTCGCCCTCGCCGCGGGCCACCAGGTCCAGCCGGCCCGGCGGCCAGCCGAGCCGGCGCAGCATCTCCGGCAGCTTGGCCGCCACCCCGGGCAGTACCAGGAAGTGCAGCCGCCGCCCGTCCCGGCCGGGCGCGGCCGGGACGGCCACCACCGGGCCGAGCTGGAGGTCCATCCGCTCCATCCGGGCCAGCGCGAGACAGCCGGCCACCTCCGGCACGTCCAGGACGTCGAAGGACCGGCCGGTGGGCAGCAGGATCGAGGCGTCGGGGCGCTCGGTCCACCAGCGCCGCACCGCACCCGGACCGGCGCTCGCCTTGCGGGCCCAGTCCGCGTCGATCGGGTGCGCACCGGGCAGCGGGCAGCGGCCGTCGCCGCAGGAGCAGCGGGCCGGCCCGTCGCCGTCGATCAGCCAGGCTCCCGGGGCGACCTCCCAGTGGCGGTTCTCGGCATAGCTGACGGCTTCGATGAGCAGCGGAGGGAGGCCGGCGTCGCCGCCCTGGTCGGGGGAGTCTGGGATGTCTTCCACGCGCTGCTCAACTACCGTGCGTGAGGCTGGTTACGGCCCGGCGCGAGCGGGTCTGCCCGGCGGCACCGATTGTCACCCGAACCGGTGAGGCAACCGAGTTGGGGCGGGCGACGGTGGGCGCAGTGGGGGCGCACGGGAGCATTTACCAGGGCGCGTGGGGGGTGGGGATCGTCACCGTGGGTATCCCGGTGGCGTTGCTGATCGCTAACCTGGTGTCAGATTCCTTGGACGGTCGGACAGTCGGCAACAGATCAGCAGAATCGTCGCCCGCCGGCCGGGACCGGAGGGTGTGGGGAGGCGAAGCCAATGGCCGCGAGACCACTTGTCGCACGACAGCCCAACGAGCGTCTGCAGCAGCTGATCCAGGAGGCCAGCTGCTCGAACGCCGGCCTGGCGCGGAGGGTCAACCTCTGCGGGGCCGAACACGGCCTGGACCTGCGGTACGACAAGACCTCCGTCGCGCGCTGGCTCCGTGGCCAGCAGCCGCGCGGGCAGGCGCCGGCGGTGATCGCCGAAGCGCTCGGGCGCAAGCTCGGCCGGGGCGTGTCGGTCGAGGAGATCGGCATGGCCGACGGCAAGAACCTCAGCTCCGGGATCGGGCTGCAGTTCGCGCCGACGCTCAACGCCGCGCTGGAGCAGGTCTGCGAGCTCTGGCGCAGCGACGTCGGCCGGCGGGACTTCCTCACCGGGGCGACGGTGGCGGCCTCCGCCCTGGTCGAACCCAGCCGTGACTGGCTGATCACCCCGCCCGACCCGGTGGTGGCGCGTACCGGCGGCCCGCGGGTCGGTCCGACGGACGTCGCCGCCATCAAGGCGACCACGGCGATGCTGGTCGACCTGGACCACCGGTTCGGCAGCGGGCACGTCCGCCCGGTGGTCGTCCACTACCTCAACAGCGTGGTCTCCGGCCTGCTCGGCGGCGCCTACCGGGAGGAGACCGGGCGGCAACTCTTCGCGGCGGTCGCCCGGTTGACGGAGCTGGCCGGCTACATGGCGGTGGACACCGGGCAGCCGGGGCTGGCCCAGCGCTACTACATCCAGGCGCTGCGCCTCGCCCAGGCGGCCGACGACCGCGGCTACGGCGGGTACGTGCTGGCTGCCTCGATGAGCCACCTGGCGGCGACGCTCGGCAACCCGCGGGAGATCGCCCAACTCGCCCGCGCCGCGCAGGAGGGCGCCCGTTCGGTGGCCACTCCGACGGCGATGGCGATGTTCTACGCGGCCGAGGCCCGCGGCCACGCCCTGCTCGGCGACGCCCGCTCCTGCGAGGCGGTGGCCGCCAAGGCGCTGGAGGCGATGGAGCGGCGCCGTCCGGAGGACGACCCGGACTGGATCGTCCACTTCGACGACGCCTACCTGGCGGACGAGCTGGCCCACTGCCACCGGGACTTGGAGCAGGCCGGCCAGGCCGAGCACTACGCCCGCCGGGCGCTCGACCTGCACCCGCCGACCAGGGTGCGGCGCCGCGCGGTGGACCTGGTGCTGCTGGCCACGGCCCAGTTGCAGCAGCGGGACCTGGAGCGCGCCTGCGAGACGGGCGCGCAGGCGGTCCGGCTGCTGAGCGGGCTGCGGTCCAACCGGGGCGTCGAGTACCTGGACGAGTTCCGGCGGCGGCTGGAGCCGTACCGGGAGCAGCGGGTGGTCCGCGAGTTCCAGGCGCGGGCCGAGGCGGAGGCCGCCTGACCGGGGCGGGGAGCGGCGCGTGAGGGGCCGGTGAGGGATGGACCGCCCACGTGGTCACCCGGTTCGGTGAACCGGTAGCGTGGGCGCGACGTCCAAGGAACTGTGATGCCCCCAAGAACCGACGAGATGTGGTCCGCCGTCAGCGCGCGGTCGTGCACAGGTGAGGAATCGCGTTGAGCCAGCGCCGCTCGTACCCCAACTCGGGTGACTTCAACCTGGACGATCTCTTCCGTCCCGAGCCGAGTCAGCCCCCGGGGCCGGACGCCCAGGGCCAGCTGCCGCCCCCGATGCCCGGCCAGCAGCCGCCGGCCGGGCTCCAGGGGCAGCAGCAGCCGCCCGGACAGCCCTCCGGGCAGCCGGAGTACCTCGGCGGCGGTGGGCACGGGCTGCCGGCCCAGGGCGCCTCGTGGGGCGGCCAGCCGCTGCCCGCCCAGGGCGCCCCGTGGAACGGCGCTCCGCAGGCCGCCCAGGCGCCGGAGACGCAGTACCTGCCGCCCTACCCCTCGGGGGACCCGCAGGCGGCCGGCTACCCGGCGCGGCCCGGGCACCAGCAGCCCGCCCCCGGCTATCCGCAGCAGCCTGACCACGGCTACCCGGCCTACCAGCAGGCCCCGCCGGAGTACCCGGCCCCGCAGCAGGGGTACCCCGGGCAGGACTTCCCGACCCAGGCCGGCAACCGCGGTGGCGGGCGGTCGTCCGGCAAGCTGATCATCGGCGGGGTGGTGGCCGGCTGCGTGGCCGCCGGCCTCCTGGTCGTCGTGCTGATGAACGGGGACGACGACACGGCGGACCCGGGGAAGAAGGCCGCCCCGGCGGCCACCGGCAGCAGCACGGCCGGCAGCCCGCCGCCCGCGAGCGGTTCGGCGGCTGCCGTCAGCCCCGAAGTCAAGGCCCAGGCCCAGCCCCTCTCCGACCTGCTGGGCACCGCCAACGACAGCCGCCAGGCGGTGATCGGCGCGGTCGCCGCGGTGCAGAAGTGCGACAAGCTCCCCGAGTCCCAGCAGGCCCTGACCGAGGCCGCGGGCAAGCGCCGGGAGCTGCAGACCAAGCTCGCCGCGCTCAAGACGGACAAGCTGCCCGGCGGCCCGCAGTTGGTCGAGCAGCTCAACGCGGCCTGGCAGGCCTCGGCGACCGCGGACGACGAGTACGCGGCCTGGGCCGCCGACGCGCAGAGCGCCTGCGACCCCAAGAAGATCGACAACCAGCACTACAAGAACGCGGTCCAGGCCAGCGGGACCGCCACCCTCGCGAAGAAGCAGGCCTCCGGCCTGTGGAACACCATCGCCGGCCAGACCGGCCTGCCGACCCGCGGCGACGGCGACCTCTGACGGCGGCGACCTCTGACGGCGGCGGCCTCTGACGGCGACGGGGCCCGCCCCCCGGCGGGGCCGGCCCGGACATGCGGCGGGGGCGGGCCCCGGGGCCCGGGCGCGCCCCCCCCCCGCCCCCGGGGGGGCGGGGGGGGCGGCGGGCCGCGCCCCGGGGGCCCCCCGCGGGCGGCCACCCAACCCCGCGGGGGGAGGGGCCGCC
>NZ_JBITSA010000012.1:0-181685 GCF_044540385.1 Kitasatospora sp. NPDC086009 | reverse complement strand
GGCGGGCGGCGGGGGGGGCGGGGGGCCCCCCCCGGGGGGGGGGGGGCGGGGCCGGGGGGGGGGGGGGGGGGGGGGCCCGGGCCCCCCCCCCGCCGCGGGCCCCGTCGAGGCCGGTCAGGCCGGCGGCCGGCTCCCGGTGAGCACCCAGCGGACGTCCACGAAACCCGGCTGCTGCAGGGCCAGCCGGCCGCCCTTGACCACCTGGTAGGTCACCCAGGTGTTGACCAGCCGGGGCGACTCGGTGCTGGCCAGCATGTTGGTGGTGCCCCAGTTCAGCGGCGGGGTGAGCCCGACGTCGATCTGCTCGCCGCCGTCCAGCAGGGCGGTCACGGTCTTGGCGGTGAGCGGGCGGCCGGCGGCGGAGAGCCGGTCGGCGACCTGCCGGAAGACTTCGTAGGCGACCCAGGTGGTCTGCACCCCGGGGTCGGAGACGTCCACGCTGCGGCCGCCGGCGGAGTCGCCGGACACCACCGAGCGCAGCGCGTCCCAGACCTTGGCCGACTCCGGCGGGTACCAGCTGGTGACGAACGCGCCGGCCAGCGGGCCGCTGTCGCCGCCGGTGGAGTCGACCACCGACTGCTGGACGCTGCCGATCACCGACGCGACCCGGGTGTTCTTGGGGCCCAGCCGGCGGTAGGAGTCCAGCAGGTTGCCGGTCGGCTCGGCGGCGAGCGCGGAGGTGATGCAGTTCCCCGGCTCGTCCTTGCCGATCGCCTTGCGGACGACCGGCGCGTAGTCGCTGGACTGCTCGGGCGCCTTGACGTCCAGCAGCTTGATCCCGGCCGGCTTCAGCGCGTTGGCCAAGTAGCCGAGCAGGTTGTCGCCGGCCGGGGTGTCCGGCCGGACCAGCGCGACGGCCTTGCAGCCGGCTTCCACCAGCTGCCGGCCGCTGCCGCCGATCAGCGCCGGCAGACCGCCGCCCACCGGGTAGGAGAGCGGGCTGCTGAACTCGGGCTGGGAGAGCCCGTACCCGCCGATCAGCGGGATGCCGGCGCGCTCCAGGACGGGCATGAAGCTGTCCCCGTACTGGCTGTAGGAGCCGAGCACGGCGACCGCCTTGGCGTCCACGGCCTGCTGCGCGCAGGCCGCGGCCCCGTCGGCGGTGTTGTGCTCGTTGCAGGTCAGGACCCGCAGCGGGCGGCCGTTCAGACCGCCCTTGGCGTTGAGGTCGCGGCCGATGGCCTCGGCGAGGGCCGTCATACCGGGCCGGTCCGCGGTGCCGGTGCCGGACGGGGCCCAGGTCATCACGGTCAGTTCGCCCTTGCCGGTGGCGGCGTCGGCCGGTCCGCCGCACGCGGAGGCCGAGAAGAGGGTGGGGAGCAGCGCCACGGTGATGGCGGCTGCGGCGATCGGGCGGCGGTTGCGCCGTGCCACGATCGGGTTCTGAGCCTGGGACGAGCCCTTGAGGCCGGTCATCGGTCTTCCCTCCCGGGGCGCTTCTGCTGCGTACCGGCCCAGCCAAGCCCGGGCGTCGCAAGCAGAGAGGGCCGAAAAGCGAATGAACGGCAAACGCCGACGGAACTCCGGGTGGGGACGCGTGTAGATGGGGAGTGGAGCACGAACCGTCGGGGAACGTACGATCGCTGTCCATGTCCGCCAGCTCAGATTCTTCGTATCGGTCTTCCCGAAACCCTTCTCGTCCGGGCCACCGCTCCAGCACGATGGGCGGCATGCCGCTCAACGACCTGCCCTGGTGGCGCTGGCGAGCCCGACTGCGCTCGGCGCTGCACATGCTGTCCGACCCCGGGTTCCAGCAGGAGACCTGGCTCTCCGGCCGGGAGGGCTTCGGGGACGTGACCGACGCCGTCTACCGGCTGGTCGAGGACACCTGGCTGGACCGCTGGTCCGCCGAGAAGTACGTCGGCACGATCTTCCGGGACTCGGCCGAGGCGGCGGTGGTGGACGTCGCGGTGCTGCGGGTGGTCCGGATCCTGCACCAGGTCGGCGCGGACGCCCCGGCCTCCGCCTACCTGGGCCACCACGGCTGGCCGGAGGCGGTCCGGGCGGCCCGGGAGGCCCACGTCAAGCTGGCGGTCAACGACGGCGAGGACCCGGACGCCCCGCCGCGCTCGCTGGACGTGCTGCGCATCCTGACCTCGTCCTGAGCCCGTCCTGAGCCCCTTCCGGGCACTTCGGCGCGGACCCGCGCCGGCGGCCCGGGTCCCGGCCTGTCCGCCGGTGGGCCGGAGCGTCCCGCAGTGCGGGCAGCGGAACGGTCGCTGTCCAGGATGTGACACGCTGGACCATTCACCACCGGCACGACCTCAGGACGGGATATCCCCACCGTGGAACAGCAGACGGCCAGCGCCCAGTACGTCCTCACGCTGTCCTGCCCCGACAAGCAGGGCATCGTTCACGCGGTCTCCAGCTACCTCTTCATGACCGGCTGCAACATCATCGACAGCCAGCAGTTCGGGGACGGGGACAGCGGACTGTTCTTCATGCGGGTGCACTTCACCGCGGCCGAGCCGGTGAGCGTGGACAAGCTGCGGGCCAGCTTCGCCGCGATCGGCGCGTCGTTCGGGATGGAGTGGCAGATCCACCCGACCGAGGAGCGGATGCGGATCGTCCTGATGGTCAGCAAGTTCGGGCACTGCCTGAACGACCTGCTGTTCCGCACCCGGATCGGCGCGCTGCCGGTGGAGATCGCCGCGGTGGTCTCCAACCACACCGACTTCCGCGACCTCACCGAGGGCTACGGGATCCCGTTCCACCACATCCCGGTCACCCGGGACAACAAGGCCGCGGCCGAGCAGGAACTGCTGGACCTGGTGGCCAAGGAGAATGTCGAGCTGGTCGTGCTGGCCCGCTACATGCAGGTGCTCTCGGACGAGCTCTGCACCGCGCTGTCCGGCAAGGTGATCAACATCCACCACTCCTTCCTGCCGAGCTTCAAGGGCGCCAAGCCCTACCACCAGGCCCACACCCGGGGTGTGAAGCTGATCGGCGCCACCGCGCACTACGTCACCGCCGACCTCGACGAGGGCCCGATCATCGAGCAGGAGGTGGCCCGGGTGACCCACGACATCACCCCGGACCAGCTGGTCGCGCTCGGCCGGGACGTCGAGTGCCAGGCGCTGGCGCGCGCGGTGAAGTGGCACAGCGAGCACCGGGTGCTGCTCAACGGCACCCGCACGGTGGTCTTCACCTAGAGTCCGCCCGGGTCTGCCGGCGCCGCTCGCCCGCGTCCCGTCCGCCCGCGTCCCGTCCGGCTATGGGCGGGACAGCAGCGGCGCCGCCCGGAGCACCTCGCGGATCGCCGCCCGGTCGCCGTGCTCGCCGACCGGCACCCGGTCCGGGTCGCGGTGTGCGGCGGCCAGCTGGCAGAACTCCAGCCCGTCCAGGACCATCGCGGCCACCGGCTCACCGCCGGGCGGTCCGCACTCCGGGCCGTCCAGCGGTATCAGCCACTCGCCGGCGGCCGGTCCGTCGATGACCAGCCGGATCTGCCGGCCGGTCCGGGCGGCGCCGTCGGGCGGTGCGCCCGCGGGGGTCCCGGCGTGCTCGGGCCGGGAGGCCCGCAGGCCCGCCAGCGCGGCCGGGAGCATCCGTACGGCCAGGTCGACCATCTGCCGCAGGTGCTGCGGCGCCGGCGGGGCGTACGGGTAGGCGACCGCGCGGGCCACGTCCTCGCCGTGCACGTAGCACTCGAAGGCCCGGTCGACGAAGGCGTCGCGCAGCGGGACGGTCACGAAGCCGAAGTCCACCGGGGTGTTGCCCTGCGGGGCCAGGGCCGCGGTGCGGACCAGCTCGTGGCAGTGCCGGCGCCACCGGGCCCGGACCCGCTGCGGGGGCTGCCCGGCCTGCTCGGCGGTCAGCCGGGCGGTGCGCTCGGTGATCCCGGCCCACGGCGGGCCGCTCTGCCGGGGCACCCGGGGGAGCGGGGGAGCCGCGTCCTGCGGCGGCACCCGGCGGTCGGCCGTCGCCGCGCCGCCGCCCGGGACGGGGTCGGGCAGCCCGAGGGCGAGTGCCACGTAGCCGTCCACCGCGGCGAGATGGCAGAGCACCTCGGCCGGGCGCAGGTACTCGGTACCGCCGTGCCAGGGGAGTTCGGCGACCTCCTGCCACTCCTCCGGGCCGAGGTCGCGCAGCAGTGCGTCGAGCTTGGCCGTCTCCGCGGTGTAGGGAACGCCCCAGGCGGGGACGGGCAGTTCGGCCGGCCGCCGGGTCAGGCACCAGTCGAGGACCTGCTGGCGCAGCGAGGCGGGCTGGTCGAGCGGCTCGTCGGCGGAGAGCCAGCCGGCCGCGTCCCGGAGCCGGGCGGCCTCCTCGGCGCAGCCCGGGCAGCCGCGCAGGTGCTGCTCCAACTCGGCGGCCTCGCGCCGCGGGCAGGCACCCAGGGCCCAGGCGCCGAGCAGCGAGCGCAGGGCCTCGTGCTGCTCCTCGGTGATGGTCACGTGCCCCCGCCCTCGTTCCCGTGGCGCGGTCCGTCGTGCCGGCGCCCGTCGTGCCGCTGTCCGTCGTCGTGCCGGCCTTCGTCGTGCCGGCCTTCGTCGTGCCGGCCTTCGTGGGGCTGTCCTTCGTGGTGCCGATCGCCGTGCCACTGCCCCGGGTGACCCGGTCCCTCGTGCGGCGCGGTGCCCTGCCGCGGCCCGCCGTCGCACCCGTCGTGCCGCCGGCAGTCGGGCGGGCCCGGCTGCCGCTGATGGGCGCGCTCCTCGGCGAGTTCGGTGGCCAGCAGCTCCAGGCCGAGCCGCATCCGCTGCTTGGCGGTCTGCTCGGTGATGCCGAGCCGGCGGGCCGTCTCCTGGTAGGTGCGGCCGTCGTAGTACGACACCTCGATGGTCTCACGCAGGCTCTGCGGGAGGGAGTCGACCACGTACTGGACGCGGGCGGCGGTGGCCACGGCCCGGATCTCCTCCTCGACGGGCCCGCCCTGCGCGCCGGTGCCGTCCGCGCCCTCGACGCCCAGCGGGGCCTCGGCGGCCCGCCGGACCCGCAGGCGGTCGACGGCGCGGCTGTGCGTCAGGGCGCCGAGCCAGGAACGGAGCGAGCCCTGGGCGGGGTCGAAGGCCTCGGGGTGCTCCCAGACGTGGGCGAATATCTCGCGGGTCAGCTGGGTGGCGGCGGCCTGGTCGGCCAGTATCCGCCCGGCCAGTCCGTGCACCATCGGCGCGAGCTGGTCGTACAGTTCGCCCAGTGCCGTCTCCTCGCCGCGGGCGAGGCGCCGTTGGAGCTGTTCGTCCCAGCGCGGGGCGCTGCCGGGGGTGGCCATCGGTAACCACCCTCCTACCGTGGGGTTCGCTGCCGTGCCCAACGGTATCCTGCGGCCTTCCGGGAGCGGGCGGATTCGGTACCGGAGGGCCACCCGGTTTCGGATCGTCACATCGTGGGATCTGCCGCGGCTCCCGCTGTTCGAAGGCCGTTGGACATATGTCGCACGGGTGGTTCGCGAGTGGCGGGCGGCGCGCCCGGGGTGTCCGGCGGTAGGTTCGCCACTGCATGTCCGGCCGGTCGGCCCGGGCCGGACGATCGCCGGTACGAGGCTCGCCAGAGTGAACGGGACAGTATGCACTGCCCTGTCCCCCGATCGTTGGAATATGCCCGAAGCGCTTGCTGCGGTCCGCCCGTCGAACCATCCTGAGGCGTATTCGTGTCGCAGCCGGAGCGCGACGGACGAGATGGCGCGGGCGCGACGTACCGGATGTGAACGTACGGCGGCCCGGCCTGCGGCGGCCCGGCGGGAGCCGGGACCAGCCGGCTGGACGATCCGGCCCGATCGAGACGATGGCCGAACTGCGAGTGCGGGTGGTGGAGCGGTGCAGGTTCTTCAGGTACAGCTTGCGGTGCGGGCGGACCCCGCGGAGGTCGGCCGGGCCCGCCGCTGGGTGCGCTCGCGGCTGCTCAACCACGGGGTGGACCCGGACGCTCAGATCGCCGAGACGGTCGTCCTGGTGGTCTCCGAACTGGTGACCAACGCCGTGGTGCACACCGGCTGTCCGGCCGTCCTGCGGCTCTGCTTCCCCGTCGACGACTCCCCGGCCGGGAGCGGTACTTCGGCGGCCGGCGGCTGCCCGCCGGCCGGCGGGCCGGTGGACGGGACGGGCTGCGGCGGCGCGCCGCGCGAGACGGCCGCGATCGGCCCGCTCCGGGTCGAGGTCGCCGACGCCAGCCAGGCCGCGCCGGCTCCCCGGCACGCGGGGCCGGACGCCGACGCCACCAACGGGCGGGGCCTGGAGCTGGTCGAACTGCTCTGCGACCGCTGGGGCTGGTATCCGGACGGTTCGGGCAAGCGCGTCTGGTGCGAGATCGGCGCCGGCGCGCCGCCGGTGGACCCGCTGACCGCCGTGGACTGGGCCGCACTGGCCCAGTGAGGCCCGACGATCAACGGGCCGAAACCTGACGCAACCATTCCGAATTTCGGACAACCCATTGACGTGACGTATCCGACTGATCACTCTGGGAGCAGCTCTCCGTTGCGAGGGGACGCCGAGGGAACACCCGAACGCCGCTGCGGTGCTGCTGTCCAGGGGGATCATGTCAGCAGGGGGGCCGTGGTACGCCGATCGCGCGGTGGCTCCTTGGCGAGTGCGGTGGGCTTTGCGCGGGTTCAGGGCCCGTGCTTCACGATCGGATGGCGGCGGGCCGTGCCGTGCTCGGGGTGCGTGCGGCCCGCCGCCGTCCGATCCGTGCGTTCCGCAGGGCCGGTTCCGGTCATTCGCCGCCGACTTGCCGCCGCTGAGCGGCCCGCGGGGGTGGCGCCCCGTCAGTGCGACCGCTCCGCCGACCGGAAGGTGCGCCGGTACGCGCTCGGCGCGACGTCCAGCCGCCCGCGCAGCCGCAGCCGCAGTGAGGCCGCCGTCCCGAAGCCGGATTCCCGGGCCACCTGGTCGATCGTCATGTCGGTGCTTTCCAGCAACTGGCGGGCGCGCTCGGCGCGCTGGACCGTCAGCCACTGGCCCGGGCTGCTGCCCGTCTCCTCGCGGAACCGCCGCGTGAAGCTCCGCACGCTCATGCCCGCCCGGTCGGCGAGCAGGCGCAGCGGGAGCGGCTGGTCCAGGTGCTCCAGCGCCCAGGCGCGGACCGCCGCGGCGCCGGGGCCGGCGTCGACGGCCGGGCGGGGGAGTTCGACGTACTGCTTCTGGCCGCCCTCGCGCCAGGGCGGCACCAGGCAGGTGCGGGCCACCGCGTTGGCCACCGCGCTGCCGTGGTCGCGGCGCACGATGTGCAGGCAGAGGTCGATGCCGGCCGCCACCCCGCCCGAGGTGAGGACGTCCCCGTCGTCGGTGAACAGGACGTCCGGATCGAGCCGGACCTTCGGGTACAGGGCGGCGAAGAGCTCGGTGTAGCGCCAGTGGGTGGTGGCCGGGCGGCCGTCCAGCAGTCCGGCGGCCGCCAGGACGAAGGAGCCGGTGCAGATCGACACCAGCCGGGTGCCGGGCCGGATCCTGGCCAGCGCGGCGACCAGGGCGGGATCGAGCCGGGCGTCGACCTCCCGGGGCCCCTGGTCCGCGGAGGCCGGGATCACCACGGTGTCCGCCCACTCCAGGAGTTCGGGCCCGTGGTCGACGGCGATCCGGAAGTCCGTACTGGTGGGGACCGGCCGGCCGTCCACGGTGCAGGTGGCCACCTGGTAGTGCGGCACGCCGTCGGCGTCCTTGGCCGACTCGAAGATCCTTGCGGGGATGCCCAGTTCGAAGGCGATCACCCTGTCGAGCGCCAGTACCGCGATCCTGTGCGCCATCGCGCCCGCCCTTCCGTTCCCCGCCGGCGCCCGCCGCCTGCCGCCGGGCACCCCGCCGCCCGTCGCCCGGGCCGGCGACCAGCGTACGCCGAACCGCTGGCCCGATCTTTGCGAAAGCTGGCAGTCAGGCCACTCGTGGTCGTTCGGGCCGTTCGGGAGACTCGGCCGGGTGAACGAACGCCACACCCCCACCCCGGGCCCGACCGCCGCGCCGGCCCGCCCCGAGGCACCGGCCCCCGCACCGGACCTCGCCCCCTCCGGGCTCCCGCGGCCGAGCCGCACCGGCCGCCCCCGGCCGCACTACGCCTGGGTGGTCGCCGCGGTCTCGCTGCTGGTGCTGCTCGGATCGGCCGGCTTCCGCTCCACGCCCAGCCTGATGATGGACGCGCTGCACAACGAGTTCGGCTGGTCGATGGGGACGATATCCAGCGCCACCTCGGTCAACCTCGCGCTCTACGGCCTCACCGCCCCCTTCGCCGCCGCGCTGATGGACCGCTTCGGCGTCCGGCTGGTGGTGGTCTGCGCGCTGCTGACCATCTCGGTCGGCGCCGGGCTCACCATGCTGATGCGCGAGCCCTGGCAACTGATCCTCTGCTGGGGCGTGTTGGTGGGCCTCGGCAGCGGCTCGATGGCCGGCGCGTTCGCCACCACCGTCACCGGCCGCTGGTTCCGGGCCCGCCAGGGCCTGGTCACCGGTGTGCTCACGGCCGCCGGCGCGGCCGGCAACCTGGTCTTCCTGCCGGTCGGCGCCTGGCTGGTGGAAGAGCACGGCTGGCGTTCGGCGGTCGTCGTCGTCTCGCTGGCGGCCAGCGCGGTCGCCGTCCCGGTGCTGCTGCTGATGCGCGAGCGGCCCGCCGACCTCGGCCTGCTCCCGTACGGCGCGACCGAGGAGCCGCCCCCGCCGGTGGCGGACAACCGGGCGCTGGCCCGCTCGTTGCGGGTGCTCCGGGACGCCTCCCGCAGCCGGGCGTTCTGGCTGCTGGCCGGCTCCTTCGCGATCTGCGGCGCGACGACGGCGGGGCTGGTCGGCACCCACTTCATCCCCGCCGCGCACGACCACGGCCTGCCGGTCACTACGGCGGCGAGCCTGCTGGCCCTGATCGGGATCTTCGACGTGATCGGCACCATCGCCAGCGGCTGGTTCACCGACCGCTTCGACTCCCGGCTGCTGCTGGTCGTCTACTACGCGCTGCGCGGGTTCTCGCTGTTCCTGCTGCCGCAGCTGTTCGCGGGTTCGCTGGAGCCGCCGATCCTGGCCTTCGTGATCTTCTACGGCCTGGACTGGGTGGCCACCGTCCCGCCGACCGTCGCGCTCTGCCGACGGCACTTCGGCGACGACGCGCCGATCGTCTTCGGCTGGGTGCTGGCCTGCCACCAGCTCGGCGCGGCCGCGGTGGCCGGGCTGGCCGGCCTCGCCCGGGACGCGCTCGGCACCTACGACCTCGCCTGGTACGCGGCCGGCGGGCTCTGCGCGGTCGCCGTGCTGCTCTGCCTGGCCCTGCGGGCGGACCGGCCGGGGGCGGGGGCGCCCGCGCCGAGCCTGTCGTGAGCGGACACTAGGCTCACCGTCATGACGCTCGCCTTCACCCTCGACCCCGAGCCCGGTCCGGACCTGCGCGCCGACATCGTCCGGCTCTGGACCGACGTCACCAACGCCGGCGGCGCGGTCGGCTTCGTGGCGCCGGTGACGGAGGACGAGGTCTGGAAGACCGCCGACCCGCACTTCGCCGGCCTCGCGCCCGCCGGGCCGGACCGGCTGCTGATCGCCCATGAGCGGGAGAGCGGCCGGCTGGCCGCCCTGCTCTTCCTCGACTCCATGCGGTTCGGCCTGATGGACCACTGGCGGCTGCTCAAGCGCGTCATGGTGCACCCCGACTTCCAGGGCCGCGGCTACGGCGCCGAGCTGATGGCCGAGGCCGAGCGGGTGGCCCGGGCCTGGGGGCTGGAGGGACTGCGGCTGACCCTGCGCGGCGGTCTCGGGCTGGAGGCCTTCTACGCCCGCTGCGGCTACACCGAGGTCGGCCGGGTCCCCGCCGCGATCCGGGTGGCCCCCGGGGACGACCGCGACGACGTCACGATGTGGCTGGACCTGCGTTGACGGACGGCCGCGCGGGGGCCGGGTGACCCGTGCCCCGCGCGGCGCGTCGGGCATGCTTCACTGGGATACCGGTCCGGTCCCCGCGCAGAGAAGGATGTGTCCCCCGTGAGCAGCAAGGTGAGCGACAAGTCCCACGCCACGCTCCGTTACACCTCCATGCGGGTCAGCATCTTCCTCGGCTGCCTGCTGGTCGCCCTGCTGCTGGGCCACTTCCAGGTCATCCCGGTCAAGGGGCAGACCGGCGCGATCTTCCTGTTCCTGGTGGCCGCCGTGGTCTCGGCGCCGCTCAGCTACGTGCTGCTGAGCCGGCAGCGCGACGCGATGTCGGCCCAGATCTCCGGCAGGGTCGACGGCCTCCGCAGCCGGACGGCCGCGCGGATCGCCGACCAGAACGCCGAGGAGGACGCGGCCGACGACGCCGCGCGCGCGACCGCCCTGCAGGGCTGATCCGCGTCACCGCCGTGCCCACCCCCGACCCCGAGCCGCCGGCCGACCGCGAGCCGCCGGCCGGGCCGCTCTCCGAGCCGCTGCGCGAGCCGCTGCCCGGGCCCGCCGCGCCGCAGGGCGGGAGCGTCAGCGGCACCTGGCCGGCTCCGGTCCGCAAGCCCACCGGGCGGGACGTGGCACGGCTCGCCGGGGTCTCGCAGGCCACCGTCTCGCTGGTGTTCTCCGGCCCCGAGGCGGGCCGCCGGGTCTCCGACGCCACCCGGGAACGCGTCCGGGAGGCGGCCCGCAGCCTCGGCTACCGCCCGCAGGCGGCCGGCCGGCAACTGCGGCTCGGCCGCAGCGGCATGATCCTGCTGGCCGTGCCGAACATCCTCGGCCCGTTCTTCGGCCGGGTGCTGGAGGGCGTCCACGAGGAGGCCGGCCGGCACGGCCTGGCCGTCGTGGTCAGCTCCGGCTGGGGGAGCGCCACCCTCGCCGACGCGGCCACCACCAGCCGGTTCGACGGCCTGCTGATCTGCTCCCCGGACGACAGCCAGCTCGGTGCGCTGCCCGCCGACACCCCCGCGGTCTTCCTGGACGCCGACCCCGGCACCGACCGGGCCCGGCCGACCGTCGAGCTGGACGTGGCCGGCGGCATGCGCGCCGCCGTCGAACACCTGGCCGGGCTGGGGCACCGGCGGATCGGCCGGCTGCGCTCCACCCACGCCGCGTACACCTTCCGGGTCCGCCAGGCCGCCTTCGAGCAGGCCGCCGCGGAACTCGGCCTGGACGTGGTCGAGCTGGGCGTCAGCCTCAACGAGGGCCAGCCCGCCGCCCGCGGCGCCGCCCGCCGGATGCTGGCGGGCCCCGACCGCCCGCACGCGGTGATCTGCGACGACGACGTGGTGGCCTCCGGGGTCTACCAGGCGGCCGCCGAACTCGGTCTGCGGGTGCCCGCGGACCTCTCGGTGGTCGGCATCGACAACATCCCGGTGGCCGAGCTGCTCACCCCGCCCCTCACCACCGTGGACCTGCCCGGCGAGGAGCTGGGCCGGGCCGGGGTCGCGGCCCTCGCGGACCTGCTCCGCGGCGAGCCGGTCGCGCCGGTGCCGCCGCTGGCGACCTCGCTGGTGCTGCGCTCCTCGACCGCGACCGGGACCGCCGCGACCGGTACCCCCGCGGCCGGGAGCCCCGCCTCCGGCGCCTCGCCCACCGGGACCGGCCGTTCGGATTAGCTCGGACAGGTGAAATGCCGTCAGGGCGTCTCGCGCCGCAGCGGCGGGCGAATGAGCCGACGATGAGATTCCGGCGTGCGGACGCTCCGATCAACGGTCTGATCACCGACACCCCTGCCGGTCGGGACGGAGTTCGCCGGCCGGACCCCGTCGACGGTCAGTGACCGCGCCCGTCGGCCAGACCACCCGGTCCGACGGGCGCGGTCACGTATGAGGGGTGGGTTCAGCCCACCGGTACCGGCTGCGCCACCGGGGCCGCCGGCAGCGGCTGGAACCAGCGGCGGGCGCCGAACAGCAGCAGCCCGCCCAGGCCGATCCCGCCGGCCGCGCAGAGCGCCACCGGGCGCAGCGAGTCCTCGGCGAGGTTGCCGGAGACGGCGTAGCCGAGCGAGTTGCCGGTCGCGAACAGCGTCACCAGCCAGGCGAACGCCTCGGTCACCGTGCCCACCGGGGCCAGCTCGGCGACCAGGACGAACGCGGCCGCCAGCAGCGGGGCCAGCCCGATCCCGGACAGGAAGGCCAGCGCGGCCATCGCGTACGGCCCGGGCAGCAGCACCAGCGGGAGGTAGGAGACGGCCATCCCGAGCGCCATCACCCAGGTGCGGGTCGCCGTTCCGCTGCGCCAGCGCACCGCCCCGTACCCGAGCGCGCCGAGCAGTCCGCCCAGCGCGGCCAGCGCCAGCAGCGTTCCCGCGCCGCCCGGCAGGCCGCCCTCGTGCGCCTCCGCGTAGGCGATGAACAGCACGTTCTGGGCACCGACCGCCCAGCCGGCGCCGGCCAGGCCGATCAGCAGCAGTACCAGGCCGGGCGAGCGGAGCGGCCCGAGCAGACCGGCCGAGTGCGCGCGCGGCGGTGCCTGCCACGCCCGGGCCGGTCCGGCGGTGGCCACCACCAGGGCCCCGGCCAGCCCCAGCCCGGCCGCCACCCAGAGCGCCGCGACCGGGCTGAAGGCCCCGGCGATCCCGGCCACCGCGAGCGGGCCGGCCACGTAGAGGATCTGCTGCGAGGCGGAGTCGAAGGCGTACGCGGTGTCGAGCTGCTCCTCGGCGACGACATCCGGCCAGAGCGAGCGCAGGCAGGGTTCGAGCGGCGGCATGGCCAGTCCGGCGATCGCGGCGCCGACCGGTGCGGCCAGCGCCGAGCCCGGCGCGAGTGCCAGGAGCGCGTACCCGCCGCCCGCGACCACGGCGGAGGCGAGCAGCACCCGCGGCTGGCCGGTGCGGTCCACGATCCGGCCGAGGACCGGCCCGCCCACGGCGGCCGAGATCGCGTAGGCGGCGGTGGCCAGCCCGATCCGGCTGTAGGGGGTGCCGGCCTCGCGCAGGGCCAGCGCGATCACCAGGGCGGTCATACCGGCGGGGAGGCGGCCGAGCAGGGTGCCGAGGAGCAGACGGCTGACGTGCGGGGCGCGGAGCAGGGCGACATAGCCCATGGACGGTTCTCCGGGTCGGGGCAGGGGAGGGCGGGGACTCTCTCCAAGTTATACGTATAACTGCTGAGCGGTCAATCGGACCCCTGGCGTGATCTGATGGTGCGTCAGCCTCGTTCGTGTCCGGATTTACCCTTGCGCGGGTCACATCTCAAACAAGTACTTTGAACATCTCAAACCTTTACTGCTAACGTATCGGCCATGACCACCTCAGGAGCAGCGCGGATGTACGGCTCGGGCCCGGTGCCCACGGCCGCCCGCGCGTGCTGCCTGACGGGTGCTGTGGACAGCGCGCGCCGTTGTCGTGCCATGAGCTGTATCCAGGCGGCACGCCCCTGACGGGGCCGCGTCCTCCCGTCCGGCCCACCCGCCGTGCCGCCTTCCCCGCCTCACCCCACCGTCAGCAACGCCCTCCCCGGAGCCGCACCGTCATGTCCACAGCGCCCGAGGCGACCTCGTCGCCGTCCGTGCTCGCCAGAATCCGCAAGACCCCGTTCTGGGTCCAGATCGTCGCCGGCCTCGTGCTCGGCGTCGGCCTCGGCTACCTGGCCCGCGCGGCCGACATCTCCTGGCTGGCCACCACCCTGGAGACGATCGGCAAGATCTTCGTCCAGCTGCTGAAGCTGGCCGTCCCGCCGCTGGTCTTCACCGCGATCGTGGTGTCGGTCGCCAACCTGCGCAACGTCACCAACGCGGCCCGGCTGGCCGCCCGGACGCTGCTCTGGTTCCTGATCACCTCGCTGATCGCCGTCGCGATCGGCCTCGGCCTGGGCCTGCTGACCAACCCGGGCCACGGCACCGACCTGAAGACCGAGGGCCTGAAGGCGCCGAAGTCCACCGGTAGCTGGATCGACTTCCTGACCGGCATCTTCCCGACCAACATCGTCACCGCCTTCACCGAGGTCGAGGTCCTGCAGATCGTCTTCCTGGCGGTCGTGACCGGCGCGGCGATCATCAAGCTGGGCAAGAAGGCCGAGCCCGTCCTCAAGCTCAGCGAGTCCGTCCTGGAGCTCGTGCAGACCGCCCTCTGGTGGGTCATCCGGCTCTCGCCGCTCGGCACCCTCGGCCTGATCGGCAAGTCCGTCGCCAAGTACGGCTGGGACCTGCTGAAGCCCTTCGCCACGCTGACCATCGACGTCTACGTCGGCTGCGCCCTGGTGCTGTTCGTGGTCTACTCCCTGCTGCTGAAGTTCGTCGGCGGCCTCAACCCGCTGAACTTCTTCAAGGGCGCCTGGCCGGCCATCCAGCTGGCCTTCGTCTCCCGCTCCTCGGTCGGCACCCTGCCGGTCACCCGCCGCGTCACCGAGCGCCTCGGCGTCCCGAGCGAGTACGCCTCGTTCGCCGTGCCGTTCGGCGCGACCACCAAGATGGACGGCTGCGCCGCGATCTACCCCTCGCTGGCCGCGATCTTCGTCGCCCAGGTCTACGGCATCGACCTCGGCATCAAGGACTACCTGCTGATCGCCTTCGTCTCGGTCATCGGCTCGGCCGCCACCGCGGGCCTCACCGGCGCGATCGTGATGCTGACCCTGACCCTCTCCACCCTGGGCCTGCCCCTGGAGGGCGTCGGCCTCCTCCTCGCCATCGACCCGATCCTCGATATGGTCCGCACGGCGACGAACGTCGCCGGTCAAGCGGTCGTGCCGGTCCTGGTGGCGGCCCGGGAGAAGACGCTGGACCTGGTCGCCTACAACAACCCGCACGGTGACCTGTACGACGACGCCCCCGCGGCGACCGTTCCGGCGCAGGCCTCCGCGAAGGCCCCCGCCGCGGCCTGACAGCCGCGCCCGCAGCACCACAGGCCCTCTCCCCACGCCGGGAGAGGGCCCGTTGCCGTCGGTTCAGCGGGCGGACGGCCCGGCGGCCCGCCCGGGCGACGGCCGCCGGTTCACCAGCGGCCGGTGAGCGGGGTGTCGGTGGCCTCGCCGAAGCGGAGGCTGTAGAGCGGAGCGCCGGAGTCCTGGAACGCGCCGTAGAAGCTCGCCGCGCCCGGCCGGTAGATGCCGACCTTGTCCGTCCCGCTGCCGTTCCAGTCGCCCTTGACCGGGATGTCGCCGGTGTCGCCGAACAGGACCGTGTGGTCGACGCCGATCGACGTGTTGGAGTCGCTCAGGTAGAACCCGTGCGTGCTCGGCCGGAAGATGCCGATGGTGTCCTTGCCGTCGCCGTTCCAGTCGCCCACCATCGGGACGTCGCCGGTGTCGCCGAACGGGACCGAGAAGGTGACGTTGGCGTTGTCGTTGGTCAGGTAGAACGCCCGGTCGCCCGGCCGGTAGATGCCGATGGTGTCCTTGCCGTCGCCGTTCCAGTCCCCGACCAGCGGGATGTCGCCGGTGTCGCCGAACGGGACCGAGAAGGTGACGTTGGCGTTGTCGTTGGTCAGGTAGAACGCCCGGTCGCCCGGCCGGTAGATGCCGATGGTGTCCCGGCCCGGCCCGCTCCAGTGCCCGGTGAGCGGGATGTCGTTCGCCGAGCCGAACGGCGCGGCGTGGGTGAGGTTGCCGACGCTGTCGGCCAGCGCGAAGGTCTGGCTCGCGGGGCGGTAGATGCCGGTCTGGGTGGGCTTGCCGGTCGGCCTGGTGGTGACCTGGACGTCGAGGTAGTCCCGGTCGATGCCGATCGTGACGCCGCCCCAGGTCTCGGTGGCGTTGCCGTCGTACTGGTGGGCCCGCTGGTGCCCGGCCCAGGCGGTGCTCGGGAGCGCCGGGTCGGCGGTGTCCGCGACACCGTTCCAGCGCGCGGTGAACAGCGCGTCGGGCATGGCGTAGCCCTTGCCGCTCGCGGCCGTGGCGACCAGGTCCGCCATGCCGGTGGCGGCACTGCTGTAGAGGCCCGAGTTGTAGCCCAGCGCGTGGAGTTCGGTCGTCCAGGCGGAGAGGAACGGCTGGACCACCCCGGAGTAGGCCGCGACGTTGTAGGACTCCATGTCGTAGTACAGGACGCTCCCGGGGCCGAGCCCGAGGGCGGCGGCCTGCGCCACGGCGTCGTCGGCCGCGGCGGTGCCCTGCGCGGCCGGCGAGGTGATCCGCGATGCCTGGGCACCGACGTACACCGGCAGGAAGCGCCAGCCGGCGGTGTACTGCTGCTGCATCCAGGCGGCCGTCAGGTTGGGCTGGGCGCAGGCCCGGGCCGCTCCGCCGATGTAGATGCCGACGGCTTGGTAGGGCGAGTCGGCGCGCCAGGCGCTCATCGCGGCGGAGTCGGGTGCGGTGCAGGCGTCGAAGCCCTTGCCGGTGTACCTGGTCGCGTCGGCCGGCAGCGCGGGCGCGGCGGCCGTGGTCGCGGCGGCGGACCCGGTGGCGGGCGCTCCCGCGGCCGGCGCCGCGGCGGCCGGGCCCGGCTTCCGCGCCGGGCCGGCCGAGAACCCGGCCGAGGCGAGGATCGTCCGGACCAGCGCCTGGTCGTCGCCGTACACGCCGGTGGCCGTGACGCCCGGGGCGGTGGCGCGGACCTCGCGGTCGATCTCCGACACGGTCGTGGCGGACGGGGCGCCCTCGGCGCCGGGCTCCAGGAGCAGCGCCTCGGTCCGGCCCACCAGGTGGGCGGGGCAGTCCTGCCGGGCCCCCGGCGTGCCGAGGTAGACGGCGTGCTGGTCGAAGCGCACGCAGGCCGTCGGATCGGCCGTCAGGTCGGTCACGGGCCAGTCGGCCGGCACCGTGAACGTGTGTCCGAGGTAGGAGACGTTCTTGCCGGGGGCCGGCGAGGTGCCGGGCGCGGCCTGCGCCGGTCCCAGAGCCGCGACGGACAGGACCGCCGTCGCGCCGAGGGCGGTGAGTATTCGGCGGCGAGCGCCGGAATGCGTGGTGATGACGTTCTCCCTGGGGAAACGGCCCCGGCGGTGCCGGGGCTCACGGCTGTGCCGCGCGCCCGGGCACCGGTGACCGGGCCGGGAGGCGGCAGCACAGCATAGGGATCACGTCTGACAGTCCGACAACACCTTTACGTTCCAGGCGGTGTCGTCGCGAGTGGTGCCGGTCGGGCACCGGAGCCCGCCGTCCCGGGGCGGGCCGTCGGTCACGCCGTCGACCGGCGGCGGAACGGGGGCGGGCCGGGCCGGGAGAGGGTCGGAGGGGTCCGCGGCCGCCGGGAGTGGGCACCTGTGCGTGGTTCCGCGAGACCGGCGCCGGGCCGGGAAAGGCAGGGGGCCCGGCAGCTGGCCGGGCCCCCTTGGGTACTGCTCTTGTGCTCATGATGACGGCCGCGGGGGCCGTCTGCGGACCCGAGGGGTCCCGAGCGATCAGGTCATCAGAGGATGATCAGATAGCGGTAACGTTCTCCGCCTGCGGGCCCTTCGGACCCTGGGTGACGTCGAAGCTGACCGCCTGGTTCTCCTCCAGCGAGCGGAAACCGTTCGCGTTGATGGCGGAGTAGTGGACGAAGACGTCGGGGCCGCCGCCCTCCTGGGCGATGAAGCCGAAGCCCTTCTCAGCGTTGAACCACTTGACGGTTCCCTGAGCCATGCCGTTCTCCTTGCGAGGGACGTATTGGGGGCCACACCGTGTGGCACCCGGTCCGCTGCGCTGATCGCCCTGCCTCCGGACGGGTCCGGAGTTTTTCGATATTGCTGAAAAACTACAAAAAGCCTGCGGTTACATGCTCCGCAGGCTTCAAGTACTGCAAGGGGAATCAAACTGCAACTGAGGGCAACGCTAGCATGCGGTCGCGGTGACGACCAGGGGTGACTTACGGGCCGGACAGGGCGTGTCGCAAGGCCGGTGCGGGGCTTCCGGAAGGGCGGGCATACCCTGCCTGGAGGCCCACGAACAGCAAGGGAGCGGCGCAGTGGCGGTACCGGATGCGGAAACGCACGAGCCCCGGCAGAACCCCCCGGTCAGGCCGCGGGTCGGACACATTCAGTTCCTGAACTGCGTACCCCTCTACTGGGGGCTGGCCAGGACGGGCAATCTGCTCGATCTCGACCTCACCAAGGACACTCCGGAGAAGCTCAGCGACCAGTTGGTCGGCGGCTCCCTCGACATCGGCCCGATCACCTGCGTCGAGTACCTGCGGCACGCGGACGAGCTGCTGGTGCTGCCCGACATCGCGGTCGGCAGCGACGGACCGGTGATGTCCTGCGTGATCGTCAGCAAGGTCCCGCTGGCCGAGCTCGACGGCCGCCGGGTCGCCCTCGGCTCCACCAGCCGGACGTCGGTGCGGCTGGCCCGGCTGCTGCTGGAGGAGCGCGAGGGGGTGCGGCCGGAGTACTTCAGCTGCCCGCCCGACCTGGACGCGATGCTCGCCGAGGCCGACGCCGCCGTGCTGATCGGCGACCCGGCGCTGCGGGCCTACCTGGGACAGGCGGCCGACCAGGGCCTGACCGTGCACGACCTCGGCGCGATGTGGAAGGAGTGGACCGGTCTCCCCTTCGTCTTCGCCGTCTGGGCCGCCCGCCGCGACTTCGCCGACCGCAGCCCCGAGCTGACGGCGGCGGTGCACCGGGCCTTCCTGGAGTCCCGCGACCTCTCACTGGTCGAGGCCGGCGCGGTGGCCGAGCACGCGGCCCGCTGGGAGGAGTTCGACGCCGGGGTGCTGGAGCGCTACTTCAGCGAGGCGCTGGACTTCTCGCTCGGCGAGCGGCAGCTGGCCGGCATGGCCGAGTTCGCCCGCCGGGTCGCCCCGGACAGCGGCTTCGCCCCGGACGTCACGGTCCGGCTGCTGGAGCCGGCACCGGCGGTGGTCTGACCCCGCCGGGAGGTCCGACCGCGGGGGAAGGGGTGCACCGGTCCTTCCGCGCCACCCCTCCCGCCCCGCGCGGCCCGGTAGCGTCTGCACGCGAGATCCGTGCGGTCGGCGGTGCCTGGAGGGCGCCGGCGACGCCGGGCGGTCGAGGGGAGCGTGCGGGATGCAGGCACTGGGGGCGGACGACCCGCGACAGGTCGGCGGGTACCGGCTGCTGCGGCGCCTCGGCGCGGGCGGGATGGGCCGGGTCTACCTCGGCCGGACGGCCGGCGGCCGCACGGTGGCCGTCAAGCTGGTCCGCGGCGAGCTCGCGGAGGACGCCGAGTTCCGGGCGCGGTTCCGGCAGGAGGTCGCTGCCGCCCGCCGGGTCGGCGGTGCCTGGACGGCGCCCGTGCTGGACGCCGACACCGAGGGCGAGCACCCCTGGGTGGCCACCGGCTACGTGGCCGGTCCCGCGCTCGGCACCGCCGTCCGGGACTTCGGCCCGCTGCCCGAACAGGCCGTACGGACCCTCGGCGTCGGGCTCGCCGAGGCGCTGGGCCATGTCCACGGCCTCGGACTGGTGCACCGGGACGTCAAGCCCTCCAACGTCCTGCTGACGCTGGACGGGCCGCGTCTGATCGACTTCGGCATCGCCCGCGCGCTGGACGCGACCAGCGGCTTCACGCAGTCCGGCTACGTGGTCGGCTCGCCCGGCTTCATGTCGCCCGAACAGGCGAACGGGCAGCCGGCCGGGCCGCCGAGCGACGTCTTCTCGCTGGGCGCGGTGCTGGCCTTCGCGGCCACCGGGGTGCAGCCCTTCGGCGAGGGGGTGAGCGTGGCGGTGCTGCTCTACCGGGTGCTGCACGAGGAGCCGGACCTCTCCGGGCTGGCCGGGCCGCTGCGCCCGATCGTGCTGGACTGCCTGGCCAAGGACCCGGCCGCCCGCCCGGCCCCGTGGCAGCTCCGGGAGCGGCTGGACGCCGACGGCGCGGCCACCGTACGACTCGGGCGGGGCGGCTGGCTGCCGCCCGCGCTGGCGGCGGGGGTCGGCCGCAGCGCGGTCGAACTGCTCGACCTGGAGGGGGAGGTGGAGGCCGGGGGAGCCGGCGCCCCGCGGCGCCCGGCCGCGGCGCCGGACCTGCCGGGCGGCCGGACCCCGACCGACCGGGTGCCGCTCGGCGGCGGCCCGGTCGGTCACCCGCCGGTCGGCCACGGGTCGTACGACGATCCGCCCCGCGACGCCGTGCCGCAGGACCGGGCGCCGACCGGGCCGGAGCGGCCGGGGCACCGGGTGCGGAACGCGGCGCTGGTCGCGGTGGCCGTCCTCCTGGTGCTCTCGGCCGGCGGCTACGGCGCCTACCGGGGCTTCCGGGGCGAGGCGGCGGTGGAGCACCCGCCCACCGACGGGCCGACGGTCACGTCCTCGTTCAGCTGGTCGGCCAGTTCGACCTCCACCACCTCCTCGTCCACGACCTCCTCCTCCACCACGCTGCCGCCCGGCCCGGTGCCGCCGGGCACCGGCGGCCCGAGCGTCGTGCCGGCCGGCTTCCTCGGCACCTGGCGCGGGGAGATGACCACCGACAAGGGGCTGCCCGCCGGTACCACCACGCTGGTGATCGGCCCGGCCGCGGTCGGGCAGGAGAACACCACCAGCCGCAACGCCGTCACCGGGCTGATCTCGGTCAGCTGCGAGGGCGCCTGGACGCTGGACTCGGCGTCCGAGGGGAAGCTGGTGTTCACCTCCCGGCTGGTCCGCTCCTCGCTGCCGGGGGCGTGCAGCGGCGGCTCCAACGCGGAGACGCTCACCCTGCAGAAGGACGGCACGATCCGGTTCTCCTCCGCCGATCCGGCGGCCGGGAACCCGACCGGGACGATGCGGAAAGCGGCCTGACGCCGACGCGCGAAAGCGCTGGCGTAGGCTGGTTCGGCCGTACCCGGAAGCACTGAAACGCACAGCAGTACCGAGAGAGAGAAGGCCGCCAGGTGTCCGAGCTCGCAGCGACCACCCTCGATGCGCCCAGCACCGACCTGCAGGCCGTGCTCGACCGGGCGGCCGGCGGTGGCCGGATCAGCCCGGAGGAGGCCCTGGAGCTGTACCGCTCGGCGCCCCTGCACGCGCTCGGCTCGGCGGCCGACGCGGTGCGCCGCCGCCGCTACGCCGGTACCGAGCACATCGCGACGTACATCATCGAGCGGAACATCAACTACACCAACGTCTGCGTGACGGCGTGCAAGTTCTGCGCCTTCTACGTGCCGCCGAAGAGCGACAAGGGCTGGTCCCGCGACCTCGACGAGATCCTGCGCCGCTGCGCGGAGACGGTCGAGCTGGGCGGCACCCAGATCATGTTCCAGGGCGGCCACCACCCGGACTACGGCGTGGAGTACTACGAGCGCGCCTTCGCGGCGATCAAGGCGGACTTCCCGCAGCTGGTGATCCACTCGCTGGGCGCGTCCGAGGTCGACCACATGGCCCGGCTGTCCGGGGTGTCGGTCGAGGAGGCCATCACCCGGATCCACAAGGCGGGCCTGGACTCCTTCGCGGGCGCGGGCGCCGAGCTGCTGCCGGCCCGGCCGCGCAAGGCGATCGCACCGCTCAAGGAGTCCGGCGAGCGCTGGCTGGAGATCATGGAGGCCGCGCACGGCCTGGGCGTGGAGTCCACCTCCACCATGCTGATGGGCACCGGCGAGACCAACGCCGAGCGGATCGAGCACCTGCGGATGATCCGCGACGTGCAGGACCGCACCGGCGGGTTCCGCGCCTTCATCCCGTACACCTACCAGCCGCAGAACAACCACCTCAAGGGCTCCACCCAGGCGACCGTCTTCGAGTACCTGCGGATGATCGCGATCGCCCGGCTGTTCCTCGACAACGTCGCGCACATCCAGGGCTCCTGGCTGACCACCGGCAAGGAGGCCGGCCAGCTGTCGCTGCACTACGGCGCGGACGACCTCGGCTCGGTCATGCTGGAGGAGAACGTGGTCTCGGCGGCCGGCGCCAAGCACCGGTCCAACCTCACCGAGCTGATCCACCTGATCCGGGCCGCCGACCGCGTCCCGGCCCAGCGCTCGACCACCTACGAGCACCTGCGGGTGCTGGACGACCCGGCCAACGACCCGGTCGACCCGCGGGTCGCCTCGCACATCGCCTCCACGGCGATCGCGGGCGGCACCGCGCACCCCGAGCTGAAGATCCTCGACAACGGCTGACGCCGGCGTCCGGGGCGCCCGCCGCAGGGGCGCCCCCGCCGGCCCCGCAACGGTGACCTCGCCATGCTGACGCTGCACCGGGCCGCCCTCGTGCTGCCCGACCCCGCCGACCCCACCGCCCCGTCCGTCGCCGACGGGGCGGTGCTGGTGCACGGCGAACTGATCGCCGCCCTGGGCCGCCACGCCGAGCTGGCCGCCGCCCACCCCCGGGTCCGGCTGCGCGACTGGGGCGACGCCCTGCTCACCCCCGGGCTGCGCAACCCGTACGGGCACTGGCTGCTGGAGAGCGCGTACCACCCGGACCCGCGCGAGGAGCTCGGGGACGCGCCGGTGCCCGGTGGACTGCTGGGGGAGGCCGACGAGGCGCGCTGCGGCGCGAGCGCCCGGCGCGGGCTGCAGCGGATGCTCGGCTCCGGGGTGACGGCGGTGGCCGGCCCGTTCGAGCGGGCCTCGGTGCGGACGGCGGTGGCCCGGTCCGGGCTGGCCGCGCTGCCCGGTCCGGCCGGTCCCCCCGGTGCGGAGGGGCCGCTGGACCCGCTCGCCGTGCTGCCGCTCGCGGCGGCGGTGCACGGGCGGCTGGCCGTGGGCGGGCGGGCCGACTTCGCGGTGTTCGCGCCGGTCGGCGCCGCCGGTGCGTCCGGTGCCGGTGCCTCCGACGGCGCTCGCGGGCCGGCCCCACGGCCGGCCGGCTGCCTGGCGACGGTCCTGGCCGGGCGGTTGGTGTACCGCCGACGCTGAGCCCCGGCTACTCGCGGGTAGCCGGACTCCTGTGCGACGTACGGACGTTCCTTCGTGTGCCGCCGAACTGCGGTGTCGGCCATATTGTCTGATTCACCCTTCGCCGTGACCTGAGGGCCCGCCAGCGGATACGATCCCGGCAGCTCAGTCCGTACCCTCACCACGCACCACCCGTCCCCGCGGGTGGCGGGGCCCCGTCCCAGGCCCCGAAGGCTAGCCAGGACAGGAACCATGCGATCCGCGACCGTCCCCCCGCCGCGCTTCCCGCGGTTGGGCCGTGGCTGGTACCTCACCGCCGTGCTCAGTGCCGTGCTGGCCGTCGGCATGTGCCTGCTCGGCTGGCGCCAGACCGAGCAGGCCGACCGGATCGGCGCGCACCCGGTGAGAGTGGACGGCGTCGTCACCCAGATGCCCTCCGGCGGCGGCTCCTACAGCACCGTCAGCTACCGGGCCGCCGGCCAGCAGCACACCGCCGCCGCGCTGCCGCTGGCGGACGGCGCCAAGGTCGGTGACGCGGTCTGCCTGGAGCACGCCGCCGACGACCCGGGCGCGGTCCGGATCTGCGGCGCCACCTACCCGCAGCCGGTCGGCGTCGGACTGGCCCGGTTCAGCGTGCCGGTGGCCGTCGTGCTCTTCCTGGTCTGCGTGCTGAGGATCCGCCGGCACCGCCGGGCGGTCGCCATCCGCAGCGGCACCGGGCGGTTCGCGACCACCGTCGCGCTGGCGACCGGCGCGCTGGCCGAGGGGATGCCCGCGATAACGCAGGGCAAGCGCTCGCGCCGCAGGCGGCGTTCGGGCGGGCGGCGCGGCCTGCACTGAGGCCGCGCGCCCTCCGGGGCACGCCCCGGCCGGGGCGGTGACGGGCCGCGCGGAGCGCCCGCGACGGGCGGGCGGCGTGCCCCCTTGCCGAACCCGCCGGTGGCAGGGTGAACAATGGGGACGTGACCCGAGCCTCTCTGGACAAGCAGCCGCACGAAGTCGCCGCCATGTTCGACGACGTCGCGGCCAAGTACGACCGCACCAACGACGTGCTTTCCCTCGGCCAGGCCCGTGCCTGGCGCCGGGCGGTGGCCGAGGCGGTGGCCGCCGGTCCGGGCGACGTCGTGCTCGACCTCGGGGCCGGTACCGGCACCTCCTCGCTGCCCTTCGCCGAGGCGGGCGCCACGGTCGTCCCGTGCGACTTCTCGGTCGGCATGCTCGCCGAGGGCAAGCGCCGCCACCCCGAACTGCCGCTCACCGCGGGGGACGCGACCAGGCTGCCGTTCGCCGACGGCACCTTCGACTCGGTGACGATCTCCTTCGCGCTGCGCAACGTGCAGGACACCGACGCGGCGCTGAGCGAGATGTTCCGGGTCACCAAGCCCGGCGGCAAGCTGGTGATCTGCGAGTTCTCGACGCCGACCTGGACGCCGCTGCGGACGGTCTACACCGAGTACCTGATGCGCGCGCTGCCGCCGGTGGCCACCGCGGTCAGCAGCAACCCGGACGCCTACGTCTACCTCGCCGAGTCCATCCGGGAGTGGCCGGACCAGCCGGAGCTGGCCGCGAAGCTCCAGGAGGCCGGCTGGTCCAAGGTCGCCTGGCGCAACCTGACCGGCGGGATCGTCGCCCTGCACCGGGCGTACAAGGTCTCCTAGGGCCCGGTCCGACGGTCCGCGCGCTGGTGCGGCGTGAACGGTCGGCCCGGCTACGGCCTGGGCCGCTCGATGGTGGTGGCCGGGCTCCGCATGGCTCGATCGGCACCTCCTTCGCCAGTGCCGTCATCGGTGCGGTGCTCGCGCGCACGGCGATCCCCTTCGGGCCGGCGCAGGTGCCCTCGCTCGGCGGCTTCCGGGCGACGTTCGCGATCGGTGCCGGGGCGGCGGCGCTCGGGGTGCTGGTCATCGCCTTCGTCCCGCGCCGGCGGCGGGAGGCGGCGCCGGTGGTGCTCACGGTGGTGCCGGACGGCGCCGGCGCGGACCGCGGGGACACCACCGGGGACACCACCGGGGTCGCCGCGCGCGGCGGACGCCGCGGACGCCGCCCTCGGACCCCGTCCCGGGGGCGGCAACTAGACTGCCGGGGTCAACGCCTCCGTCCCCAGCCGTAGCTCCAGGAGAGTGCCCACCGTGTCCGAGACCGCAGCCGACCTGACGAAGCCGGACAGCCCCGTGGAGAGCACCGCGGACGTCATCGTGGTCGGCGCGGGCCCGGCCGGCGCCACCACCGCGTACTACCTCGCCCAGGCCGGGCTGGACGTGCTGCTGCTGGAGAAGACGTCGTTCCCCCGCGAGAAGGTCTGCGGCGACGGTCTGACGCCCCGTGCCACCAAGCAGCTGGTCGACATGGGGATCGACGTGTCGACCGGGAACGGCTGGCTGCACAACAAGGGCCTGCGGATCATCGGCGGCGGGGTCCGGCTGGAGCTGGACTGGCCGGAGCTGTCCGCGTTCCCCGACTACGGGCTGGTCCGCAAGCGCGCCGACTTCGACGAGCTGCTCGCCCGTCAGGCGGAGAAGGCCGGCGCCCGGCTGTACGAGCGGTGCAACGTCAGCGGTCCGGTGCTCGACGACCGGACCGGCCGGATCGTCGGCGTCACCGCCCGGCTCGGCGACGAGAAGCGTGCGGTGACCTTCCGCGCCCCGCTGGTCGTCGCGGCCGACGGCAACTCCACCCGGCTCTCGCTGGCCATGGGCCTGCACCGCCGGGAGGACCGTCCGATGGGCGTCGCCTACCGGACGTACTTCAACTCCCCGCGCCACGACGACGACTACCTGGAGTCCTGGCTGGAGCTGTGGGACACCCGCGCCGGGGAGCGCAAGCTGCTGCCCGGCTACGGCTGGATCTTCGGCATGGGCGACGGCACGTCCAACGTCGGCCTCGGCATCCTCAACTCCTCGCCCGCCTTCGGCGAGCTGGACTGGCGCGACGTGCTCAAGGCCTGGTGCGCGAGCATGCCGGCGGAGTGGGGCTACACCCCCGAGAACATGACCGACCCGATCCGCGGCGCCGCCCTGCCGATGGCCTTCAACCGGCAGCCGCACTACACCCGCGGCCTGCTGCTGGTCGGTGACGCGGGCGGCATGGTCAACCCGTTCAACGGCGAGGGCATCGCCTATGCGATGGAATCCGGCCAGATCGCGGCCGGCGTCATCGTCCAGGCCAACGCCCGGGTGACGGAGGGCGGCCGCGAGCGCGCCCTCCAGGCGTACCCGCGCATCCTCAAGGACGTCTACGGCGGCTACTACACCCTCGGCCGCGCCTTCGTGAAGCTCATCGGCAACCCCAAGGTGATGCAGCTCGCCACCCAGCGCGGCCTGACCCACCCGATGCTGATGAAGTTCGTGCTCAAGATGCTGGCCAACCTGACGGACCCGCAGGGCGGCGACGCCATGGACCGCATCATCAACGGCCTCGCCCGGGTCGCCCCGAACGCCTGATCCGCCGCCGCCCGGAGCTCCGGGCGGCCCCGGGGGCGCTCCCGTACGGTTCCGGTGACGCCGGCCGCCGTACGGGAGCGGGGTTCAGCGGGCGCTGATCCGCACGTTCCGGAACTTCACCGGGAGGGTCGGGAAGCCGTCGCCGGGGCCGTTCTGGTCGTCCTCGCCGCCGGCCGCGATCTTCTGCAGGACGTCCAGGCCGGCGGTCACCCGGCCGAACGGGGTGTAGGCGGGGGAGAGCTTGGTGTCCTTCCAGACGATGAAGAACTGGCTGCCGTTGGTGTTCGGCCCGGCGTTGGCCATGGCCACGGTGCCGGCGGGGTAGGTGGCACCGGTGAGGTTCTCGTCGGGGAACGAGTAGCCCGGGCCGCCGCTGCCGGTGCCGGTCGGGTCGCCGCACTGCAGGACGAAGATCCGCTGGGTGGTGAGCCGGTGGCAGTGGCTCTTGTCGAAGTAGTCGTGCTCGGCGAGGAAGCGGAACGAGAACGTCGTGCAGGGCGCCTCGGCGGTCAGGGCCCGGAAGGTGATCGCGCCCTGGCCGGTCTTCAGGGTCGCCTGGTAGGGCTTGGCGGCCTTCTTGGCGTCGAAGACCGGGATGCCCTTGAAGTTGTCGGCGGGCACGGCCGGGGTGTACGCGCAGCCGGGGGCCGCGGGCGGGGCCGGCGCGGGGTCCGCCGCGGCGGTTCCGGTGGTCGCGGCCAGCAGGAGGACGGTGGCGGCGGCGGGCAGCGCCCAGTGCTTGCGCCTCATGTGACGGGCCTTCCGGGGGGTGGTGGACGGCTGGATTGTCATGGCGACATCATCCATGGTCGGGCGGGGATCCGGTAGACGTCGGGGGCCGGTGGTGGGCGGTGGGCGGCAGGGGCGGGTGGCGCCCCCGTCGCCGTGGGCGTCCGGATGGGAGGAGTGCGCCGAAAGCCGTTGATCGCGGGCGGGGCGGTGCGCGAGGATGGCGGACCTTGGCGCGGGTCCGTCCGAGCGGGCCCGCGGTGCTCCGAGATCCGTCCGACGTCGTACGGGAGTCTCCTCGTCCGCCCCGTTCGCCTTCGGAGAGGTCCCGCCCATGCGCCCGTCACCCGCCCTGCTCCGTGATGTACCCGTGCTGCTGGTGGCGGTGGTGTGGGGGTCGAGCTTCCTCGCGGTGCAGCAGGTGGCCGGGCCGGGGACGGTGGTGGCGATGCTGGTGCTGCGCTTCGGGCTGGTGCTGCCGCTGCTGGGGGTCCTCGCCCGGCGGGCGCTGCGGGGGATGGGCCGGGCCGAATGGCTGGGCGGGGCGGTGCTGGGCCTGGTGCTCGGCGGGGTCTTCCTGCTGGAGACCTACGGCGCGGTGCACACCTCCGCGACCAACGCCGGGCTGATCATCAGCCTCACGATGGTGTTCACCCCGCTCGCGGAGAGCGCGCTCACCCGGAAGCCGTTGCCGCGGGCCTTCCTCGCGGCGGCCGGCCTGGCCGTGCTGGGCGTCGCCCTGCTCACCGGCGGTGGCGGGCTGAAGGCGCCCACCTCCGGCGACCTGCTGGTGCTCGGCGCCGCCGTGGTGCGGACGGCGCACGTGCTGGCGATGTCCCGGGTCCGGGCCATCCGGGACACCGACAACCTGGGTCTCACCTGGGTCCAACTCGCCACCGCCACGGTGGTGTTCGCCCTCGCCGCGCCGTTCGCCGGGCCGCTGCCGTGGACCGTCGCCGCCTCGTACGGGCCGACCGAGTGGGCCTGGCTGCTGCATCTGGCGCTGCTCTGCACACTGTTCGCCTTCCTGGTGCAGATGTGGGCGGTCCGGGCCACCTCGCCGTCCCGGGTCAGCCTGCTGCTCGGCACCGAGCCGCTCTGGGCCGCCGTCTTCGGGATCGCCCTGGCCGGCAACCACTTGGGCCCGGTGGCGCTGGCCGGGGGCGCGATCGTCCTGGTCGCCACCGAGTGGGGGCGCCGCACCGCCACCGGCGCCGCCCGGCCCGAACCCCGGCCGGTGGAGCCGGCCCCGGCGTCGGTCTGACCGACCGCCCGCGACCGCCCGCCGTCACAGCCCTGTGTGACGGCCCTGGGCGGCAGCCCTGTGCGACGACCCTGAGCGGCAGTTCGTCGAGCCTTGGTCCCGGGTCGTGGAAACGGACGCTCGCGCGCTTGTGAACGAAGGGTCAAGCGGGCGTTCGGAGCCCCGCCACCCCTGCGGGTGAGACGCCATAACACGTCAACATGACGCCCGGAAATTTGCTCTGGGCGCTGCGTAGTTGATATAGGAGCGAAGCTCTGACCTGCCAGTTCGCAGATAAATGCGACTTGTTGTGACCATTTGACTGCTTTGCGTCGACAACTCTGGTCATGTTCACTTTCGGCAGCATTCCAGGGGTGGCGTAGATCACAAAGATCGCCCTGAACTGCGTGTCGCAGATCACAAGCCGACGGGCATAGGATGCGCTCGTTCCAGGCTTTGTGAACTGCCTCACATGGGGTGGATCTCGGGAACTGGAACGCGGGCCACCACAGCGTGACCCGGCGGTTCCGATCTGCAGTCAAGGACGACTGGACGGAGGGAGCGGGGGCTATGAATGCCTACGCGCCGATCCTCGTACTCGGTGCCATCGCGGCGGCGTTCGCGGTCGGCTCCGTCGTGATGGCCTCACTGACCGGGCCCAAGCGGTACAACCGGGCCAAGTTGGAGGCGTACGAGTGCGGCATCGAGCCGACCCCGCAGCCCGTGGGCGGCGGTCGGTTCCCGATCAAGTACTACCTGACGGCGATGCTCTTCATCGTCTTCGACATCGAGATCGTCTTCCTTTATCCGTGGGCGGTGAGCTTCGACGCCCTGGGGATCTTCGGGCTGGTCGAGATGCTCCTGTTCATCGCCACCGTCTTCGTCGCGTACGCCTACGTCTGGCGCCGCGGCGGTCTGGAGTGGGACTGAGGGCGGGGCGGCCGCTGACTTTGTGAACGGGCGGACAAGCCCGGGCGCGTGCAGAGGCCCGAACCAGCGTACGGACCACCGGACTTGAGGGCACTGAGGGCATTGAGAGGGATCTGATGGGAATCGAGGAGAAGCTGCCGAGCGGCTTTCTGCTCACGAGTGTGGAGACGGCCGCGGGCTGGGTGCGCAAGGCGTCGCTCTTCCCGGCCACCTTCGGACTCGCCTGCTGCGCGATCGAGATGATGACCACCGGGGCCGGCCGCTACGACCTGGCCCGGTTCGGGATGGAGGTCTTCCGGGGCTCCCCCCGGCAGGCCGACCTGATGATCGTGGCAGGCCGGGTGAGCCAGAAGATGGCGCCGGTGCTGCGCCAGGTGTACGACCAGATGCCCAATCCGAAGTGGGTCATCTCGATGGGGGTCTGCGCCTCCTCGGGCGGGATGTTCAACAACTACGCGATCGTGCAGGGCGTCGACCACATCGTCCCGGTGGACATCTACCTCCCCGGGTGTCCGCCCCGCCCGGAGATGCTGCTGGACGCCATCCTGAAGCTCCACGACAAGATCCAGCACGAGCCGCTGGGCGCGAACCGGCGCCGGGCCGAGGAGCTGGGCGAGGCACTGGCCCTCACGGCCACCCCGGTGAGCGAGATGCGGGGGCAGCTGCGATGAGCGACCAGGTCCCCGGAACCCGCAGCGACCCGGAGCAGCCGCGCCGGGAGATCCCCGTCGAGGTGGTCGGCCGGCGCCAGGGCATGTTCGGCGCCCAGGGCAGCGGCGACACCTCCGGCTTCGGCGGGCTCAACACCACGGTCGTCCTGCCGTCCGCGAGCGAACGCCCCTACGGCGGCTGGTTCGACGAGGTCGCGGACGAGCTGGAGGGCGCGCTGGAGGAGCAGGGCCTCGACCCGGCGGACGTGATCGAGAAGACCGTCGTCGACCGCGCCGAGCTCACCTTCCACATCGCCCGCGAACACCTGCTGCGGACGGTGCGCATCCTGCGCGACGACCCCGCGCTCCGCTTCGAGCTCTGCCTCGGCGTGAGCGGCGTGCACCACCCCGGCGACCGGGGGCGGGAACTGCACGCGGTCTACCACCTGCGGTCGATCACCCACGGCCGGCTGATCAGGGTGGAGGTCAGCGCGCCGGACGCCGATCCGCGGATCCCGTCGGTGGTCACCGTCTACCCGACCAACGACTGGCACGAGCGCGAGGCCTACGACTTCTTCGGCCTGGTCTTCGAGGGCCACCCCGCGCTCACCCGGATCATGATGCCGGACGACTGGCTGGGCCACCCGCAGCGCAAGGACTACCCGCTCGGCGGCATCCCCGTCGAGTACAAGGGCGCCCAGATCCCGGCACCCGACCAGCGGAGGTCGTACAGCTGATGAGTACTCGGCACTACGAAGAGGCGGCGGCCGGCGAGGCCGCCCACGCCGGCGCCCGCGAGACCACCGAGGGCCGGGTCTTCACCGTCACCGGGGGCGACTGGGGCGAGGTGGTCGAAGCCGTCGGCCGGGCCGACGACGAGCGCATCATCGTCAACATGGGCCCCCAACACCCCTCCACCCACGGGGTGCTACGGCTGATCCTGGAGATCGACGGCGAGACGGTGAAGGAGGCCCGCTGCGGCATCGGCTACCTCCACACCGGCATCGAGAAGAACATGGAGTTCCGCAGCTGGGTCCAGGGCACCACCTTCGTGACCCGGATGGACTACCTGACGCCGCTGTTCAACGAGACCGCGTACTGCCTCGCGGTCGAGAAGCTGCTCGGCATCACCGACGACGTCCCGGACCGGGCCAGCGTCATCCGCGTCCTGATGATGGAGCTCAACCGGATCTCCTCGCACCTGGTCTGCCTGGCTACCGGCGGCATGGAGATCGGCTCCACCACGCTGATGATCTACGGCTTCCGGGACCGCGAACTCATCCTGGACGTCTTCGAGCTGGTCACCGGTCTGCGGATGAACCACGCGTACGTCCGCCCCGGCGGCCTCGCCCAGGACCTCCCGCCCGGCGCCGTCGACCAGATCCACGAGGCGGTGAAGACCCTCCGCTCGCGGATGCACGAGTACGACAAGCTCGCCACCGGCAACCCGGTGTTCAAGGCCCGGCTGGTCGACGTCGGCTTCCTCGACCTGGCCGGCTGCCTGGCCCTCGGCGCCACCGGCCCGATCCTGCGCGCCACCGGCCTGCCGAACGACCTGCGCAAGAGCGACCCGTACTGCGGCTACGAGGACTACGACTTCGAGGTCGCGACCGCCGACAGCGCCGACTCCTACGGCCGGTTCCTGATCCGGCTGGAGGAGATGCGCCAGTCGCTGCGGATCGTCGAGCAGTGCCTGGAGCGGCTGCGCCCCGGCCCGGTCATGGTGGCCGACAAGAAGATCGCCTGGCCGGCCCAGCTGGCCGTCGGCCCGGACGGCATGGGCAACTCGCTCGACCACATCCGCAAGATCATGGGCACCTCGATGGAAGCCCTGATCCACCACTTCAAGCTGGTCACCGAGGGCTTCCGGGTCCCGGCCGGCCAGGCGTACACGGCGGTCGAGTCGCCCAAGGGCGAGCTGGGCGTGCACGTGGTCAGCGACGGCGGCACGCGCCCGTACCGGGTGCACTTCCGGGACCCGTCGTTCACCAATCTGCAGTCGATGGCGGCGATGTGCGAGGGCGGCCAGGTCGCCGACGTGATCGTCGCGGTGGCCGGGATCGACCCGGTGATGGGAGGCGTGGACCGGTGACAGACGTCCAGTTGGGGATGCCGGCACTGCCGGCCAGGCCGTACCCCGAGGAGGTGCGTGCCCGCCTCGCCGCCGACGCGGAGGAGCTGATCGGCCGCTACCCGGTGGCCCGGTCCGCACTGCTGCCGCTGCTGCACCTGGTGCAGGCCGAGGAGGGCTTCGTCAGCACGACCGGCATCCGGTTCTGCGCCGAGCAGTTGGACCTCACCACCGCCGAGGTCACCGCCGTCGCGACCTTCTACACCATGTACCGGCGCCGGCCGGCCGGGAAGTACCACGTCGGGGTCTGCACCAACACCCTGTGCGCGGTGCTCGGCGGCGACCAGATCTTCGACGAGCTCCAGCAGCACCTCGGGGTCGGCAACAACGAGACCACCGAGGACGGCGAGATCTCGATCGAGCACATCGAGTGCAACGCCGCCTGCGACTACGCCCCCGTGGTGATGGTGAACTGGGAGTTCTTCGACGACCAGACCCCGGAGAGCGCCCGGCGGCTGGTCGACGACCTGCGGGCCGGCCGGGAGGTCCACCCCACCCGCGGCGCCCGGCTCTGCAGCTTCAAGGAGTCCGCCCGCATCCTGGCCGGCTTCCCCGACGAGCGCCCCGGCGCCGTCGACGAGTCCGGTGCCGGCGGCGCGCCCTCGCTGGCCGGCCTGCGCCTCGCCAAGGGCGAGGCCCTGCCCGGGACCGGTGGCACCCGGGTCGTCTCGCCCCGTCACGAAGGGACCGAAGCGTGATGACCTCCGCCGAGCCGGCCGAGAAGTTGCTCACCCCCGTGCTCTCCGCGTCCTGGGACGACAGCCGCCCCTGGACGCTCGCCACCTACCGCCGCCACGCGGGGTACGAGGGGCTGAAGGCCGCCCTCGCGATGCCCCCGGACGACGTGATCGCGCTGGTCAAGGACTCCGGGCTGCGCGGTCGCGGCGGCGCCGGCTTCCCCACCGGCATGAAGTGGCAGTTCATCCCGCAGAACGACGGCAAGCCGCACTACCTGGTGGTCAACGCGGACGAGTCCGAGCCGGGCACCTGCAAGGACATCCCGCTGCTGTTCGCCAACCCGCACGCGCTGATCGAGGGCATGATCATCGCCTCCTACGCGATCCGCTGCGACCACGCGTTCATCTACCTGCGCGGCGAGGTCGTCCCGGTGCTGCGCCGGCTCCAGGCCGCGGTCGCCGAGGCGTACGGGGCCGGGTTGCTCGGCAAGAACATCCTGGGCTCCGGCACCGACCTCGACATCACCGTGCACGCCGGCGCCGGCGCCTACATCTGCGGCGAGGAGACGGCCCTGCTGGACTCGCTGGAGGGGCGCCGCGGCCAGCCCCGGCTGCGCCCGCCGTTCCCGGCGATCGCCGGCCTCTACGCCTGCCCGACGGTGGTCAACAATGTCGAGTCGATCGCCTCGGTGCCGCCGATCCTGGCCCGCGGCAAGGAGTGGTTCAAGAGCCTGGGCACCGAGAAGTCCCCCGGCTTCACGCTCTACTCGCTCTCCGGCCACGTCACCAACCCCGGCCAGTACGAGGCCCCGCTCGGCGTCACGCTGCGCCAGCTGCTGGAGATCAGCGGCGGCGTCCGGACCGGGCACCGGCTGAAGTTCTGGACCCCGGGCGGCTCCTCCACCCCGATGTTCACCGACGAGCACCTCGACGTCCCGCTCGACTACGAGGGCGTCGGCGCGGCCGGCTCGATGCTCGGCACCAAGGCCCTCCAGGTCTTCGACGAGACCACCTGCGTGGTCCGGGCCGTCACCCGCTGGACGGAGTTCTACGCCCACGAGTCCTGCGGCAAGTGCACGCCCTGCCGCGAGGGGACGTACTGGCTCGTCCAGCTGCTCAAGCGGATCGAGGCCGGCGAGGGCGTCGACGGCGACCTGGAGAAGCTGCTCGACATCGCCGACAACATCAACGGCAAGTCCTTCTGCGCGCTGGGGGACGGTGCGGCCAGCCCGATCGTCTCCTCGCTCCAGCACTTCCGGGCCGAGTACGAGCAGCACCTGGCCGAGCGCCGCTGCCCGTTCGACCCGGCCGCCTCCACCGTCTGGGCCGACGGCCCCCGCCCCGGCCACCAGTCCGCCACCGAAAGGGAGGTGCACGCGTGACGATCACAGAACCAGCCACCTCCAAGGCCGCGGTCGACCTGGTCACGCTCACCATCGACGGCATCGAAGTGCAGGTCCCCAAGGGGACGTTGGTGATCCGGGCGGCCGAGCAGATCGGCACCCAGATCCCGCGCTTCTGCGACCACCCGCTGCTCGACCCGGCCGGCGCCTGCCGGCAGTGCATCGTCGAGATCGAGGGCCAGCGCAAGCCCGTCGCCTCCTGCACCATCCCGGTCGCCGAGGGCATGGTGGTCCGCACGCAGGTCAGCTCGCCGGTCGCCGAGAAGGCCCAGCGCGGTGTGATGGAACTGCTGCTGATCAACCACCCGCTGGACTGCCCGGTCTGCGACAAGGGCGGCGAGTGCCCGCTGCAGAACCAGGCGATGTCCACCGGGGACACCGACTCCCGCTTCGAGGGGATGAAGCGGACGTACCAGAAGCCGGTGCCGATCAGCACCCAGGTGCTGCTGGACCGCGAACGCTGCGTGCTCTGCGCCCGCTGCACCCGCTTCTCGCAGCAGATCGCCGGGGACCCGTTCATCGACCTGGTCGAGCGCGGCGCCCTCCAGCAGGTCGGCACCGGCGCGGGGGACGACTTCGAGTCGTACTTCTCCGGCAACACCATCCAGATCTGCCCGGTCGGCGCGCTCACCTCGGCGGCTTATCGTTTCCGCTCGCGCCCGTTCGACCTGGTCTCCTCGCCGAGCGTCTGCGAGCACTGCTCCTCCGGCTGCGCGCAGCGCACCGACCACCGGCGCGGCAAGGTGCTGCGGCGCCTCGCCGGCGAGGACCCGGCGGTCAACGAGGAGTGGAACTGCGACAAGGGCCGGTTCGCCTTCCGCTACGCGCAGCAGCGCGACCGGCTCGCCACCCCGCTGGTCCGCGACCCGGCGACGGGTGAACTCGTCGCCGCCTCCTGGCCGGAGGCGCTGGCCCGGGCCGCCGAGGGGCTGCGCGGCGCCCGCGCCGGAGTGCTCACCGGCGGCCGGGTCACCGTCGAGGACGCCTACGCCTACGCCAAGTTCGCCCGGGTGGTGCTCGGCACCAACGACGTGGACTTCCGGGCCCGCCCGCACAGCGGCGAGGAGGCGGACTTCCTGGCCGCCGCCGTCGCCGGCCGGGGCACCGACCTCGGTCCGGGCGGCGTCGACTACGAGCAACTGGAGGCCGCCCCGGCGGTGCTGCTCGCGGGCTTCGAGCCCGAGGAGGAGTCGCCGATCGTCTTCCTGCGGCTGCGCAAGGCCACCCGGGCCACCGGCCTCAAGGTGTTCTCGATCGCCGCCTACGGCTCCCGGGGCCTGGGCAAGCTGCGCGGCGCCCTGCTGCCGGCCGCGCCCGGCACCGAGGCCGAGTGGCTCGGCGCCCTCGCCGCCGACGAGCCGCTGAACGACGACGCGGGCCGCGCCGCCGAACTGCTCCGCACCCCCGGCGCCGTCATCCTGGCCGGCGAGCGGCTGGCCGCCGCCCCCGGCGCGCTGACCGCCGCGCTGCGCCTCGCGCACGCCACCGGCGCCCGGCTCGCCTGGATCCCGCGCCGGGCCGGCGAACGCGGCGCCGTCGAGGCCGGCGCGCTGCCCGGGCTGCTGCCCGGCGGCCGCCCGGTCGCCGCCCCGGCCGCCCGGGCCGAGGCCGCCGCCGCCTGGGGCGTGGCCGAACTCCCCGCCCGGCTCGGCCGGGACACCGACCAGATCCTCGCGGCCGCCGCCCACGGCGACCTGGACGCGCTGCTGGTCGGCGGCGTCGACCCGGACGACCTGCCGGACCCGGTGCTCGCCGAAGAGGCGCTGGCCACCGCGCGGTTCGTGGTCTCGCTGGAGCTGCGCCCGTCCGCCGTCACCGCCGTGGCCGACGTCGTCCTGCCGGTCGCCGCGGTGGCCGAGAAGGCCGGGACCTTCCTGGACTGGGAGGGCCGGGCGCGGATGTTCGAGGCTGCGCTCAAGCCCGACCAGCAGATGGGCCGGCACCTGTACCCGGACCTGCGGGTGCTGAACATGCTGGCGGACGCGCTGGGCCACCGGCTGGGCCTGCCCGACGTCCGGGCCGCCCGGCTGGAGCTGGACCGCTTCGAGCCGTGGACCGGCGACCACCCGGCCGCCCCCGCCGCGCACCCCGGACTGCTGCCCCGGCCGGCCACCGGCCAGGCGGTGCTCGCCGGCTGGCGCCAGCTGCTGGACAACGGCTCGCTCCAGCAGGGCGACCCGCACCTGGCCGGCACCCGGCACCCGGCGGTCGCCCGGATCTCACCGGCCACCGCCGAGGAGGTCGGCGCCACCGGAGTGACCGCCGCGGCGCTGCGCCCGGCCCTGCGGCTGACCGGCCCGGCCGGGTCGCTCACCCTGCCGCTGGAGATCACCAAGGACATCCCGGACCGGACGGTCTGGATCCCGCTCAACTCCACCCCGGGCGGCGCCCACCGCGCCCTGGGCACCGCCGTGGGCCACCTGGTCACGATCGCGGCCGACACGATCGCCGTCGCCACCGCGGACGCCACCCCGGTCGCCGGTGCCGACGCCGGTGCCGACGCCGGTACGGAGCCCCCGGCGACCACCGGCGCGGCGACGGCCGGCACCCCGACCACCGCCCCGACCGCCCCGACCGCCCCGACCGCCGAGGGGGAGCACCGATGAACCTCGCCGCGTACGAGACCCTGGGCTTCTTCGGCCGCGACCCCTGGTGGCTGGTTCTGCTCAAGGCCGTCTTCTGCTTCGCGTTCCTGGTCGGCACGGTGCTGATCGCGATCGTCTGGGAGCGCAAGGTGGTGGCCTGGATGCAGCTGCGCATCGGCCCCAACCGGCACGGCCCCTGGGGCATGCTGCAGTCGCTCGCCGACGGCGTGAAGCTGGCGCTCAAGGAAGACCTGGTGGTCAAGGGCGCCGACAAGGTGGTCTACATCCTGGCCCCGATCGTCTGCGCCATCCCCGCGTTCATGGCCTTCGCGGTGATCCCCTTCGGCCCGGCCGGTGACGAGGTGTCGGTCTTCGGTACCCGCACCCCGCTGCAGCTGACGGACTTCCCGGTGGCGCTGCTGTACATCCTGGCCACCGCGTCGGTGGGGATCTACGGCATCGTGCTGGCCGGCTGGTCCTCCGGCTCGACCTACCCGCTGCTCGGCGGGCTGCGCTCCTCGGCGCAGATGATCAGCTACGAGATCGCGATGGGCCTGTCCTTCGCGGCGGTGTTCATCTACTCGGGGTCGATGTCCACCTCGGAGATCGTCTCCTCGCAGCAGCCGACCTGGTTCGCGGTGCTGCTGCCGGTCTCCTTCATCGTCTACATCATCGCCATGGTCGGCGAGACCAACCGGGCGCCGTTCGACCTCCCGGAGGCCGAGGGCGAGCTGGTCGGCGGCTTCAACACCGAGTACTCCTCGCTGAAGTTCGCGATGTTCATGCTGGCCGAGTACGTCAACATGGTCACCGTCTCGGCCGTCGCCTCCACGCTCTTCCTGGGCGGCTGGCGGGCGCCCTGGCCGGTCTCCACCTTCTGGGAGGGGGCCAACCACGGCTGGTGGCCGATGCTCTGGATCACGCTGAAGATCCAGCTGCTGCTCTTCTTCTTCATCTGGCTGCGCGGCACGCTGCCCCGGCTTCGTTACGACCAGTTCATGAAGCTCGGCTGGAAGGTCCTGATCCCGGTCTCGCTGGTCTGGCTGGTCATGGTGGCCAGCGTCCGGGCGCTGCGCAACGAGGGCTACGACTTCGGCGAGGTGGTGCTGTACGTCGGCGCGCCGGCCGGCGCCGTCCTGCTGCTGGCGCTGCTCCGGGACACCCTGAAGAAGGGGCCCGAACCGGCCGGCCCGGAGGCCGAGGGCGCGCCGCCCGGCGGCGAGTTCGACCCGATGGCCGGCGGCTACCCGGTGCCCCCGCTGCCCGGCCAGCAGCTCCCGCCGGTCCCGCGCCGGCCCAGCCGCGCCCCGAAGCAACTCCAGGACGCCCTCAACGGGTCCGACCATTCCGAAGGGAGCTGACCGCGATGTCGTCCGACCAGAACGACAGGACCGACAAGCCGTCCGTCCTCGGGCCGGCCGCCGGCTTCGGCGTGACCTTCAAGGCCATGTTCAAGAAGCGGCTCACCGAGCAGTACCCGGAGCAGAAGAAGCCCACCGCTCCGCGCTTCCACGGCCGCCACCAGCTGAACCGGCACCCGGACGGCCTGGAGAAGTGCGTCGGCTGCGAGCTCTGCGCCTGGGCCTGCCCGGCCGACGCGATCTACGTGGAGGGCGCCGACAACCGCGAGGACGAGCGCTACTCGCCGGGTGAGCGGTACGGGGCGGTCTACCAGATCAACTACGCCCGCTGCATCCTCTGCGGCCTCTGCATCGAGGCCTGCCCGACCCGCGCGCTCACCATGACCAACGAGTACGAACTCGCGGACTCCTCGCGCCAGGACCTCATCTTCACCAAGGACCAGCTGCTGGTCGGCCTCTCCGAAGGCATGGTCGACAGCCCGCACTCGATCTTCCCGGGCGCCGACGAAGGCGCCTACTACCGGGGCGAGATCACCGCGGCGGCGCCCGGGACGGTCCAGCAGGAGAGCACCGACCGGGACAAGGAGGCCCAGCAGTGACCGCCCTGAACCTCGCCGGACACGGCGCGGCCCTCGCCGCCACCGGGACGGCCTCCACCGGCGAGGCCGTCCAGTTCTGGGTGCTCGCGGTGATCGCCGTCGGCGGCGCGCTCGGCATGCTGCTGATGAAGAAGGCCGTGCACAGCGCGCTCTGCCTGGCCGCCACCATGCTCGCCCTGGCGGTCTGTTACATGGCCCAGGGCGCGGTCTTCCTGGGCGTGGTGCAGATCGTCGTCTACACCGGCGCGATCATGATGCTCTTCCTGTTCGTGGTGATGCTGGTCGGTGTCACCAGCGCGGACTCGCTGAAGGAGCAGCTGAAGGGCCAGCGGTTCGCCGCCGTCCTGTGCGGGCTCGGGTTCGGCGTGCTGCTGGTGGCCGGCATCGCCAACGCCAGGCTGGACACCTTCACCGGCCTCGCCGAGGCCAACGCCGAGGGCAACGTCCAGGGCCTGGCCCGGCTGATCTTCACCAAGTACGTCTGGGCCTTCGAGGTCACCGGCGCGCTGCTGATCACCGCCGCGATCGGCGCCATGGTGCTGACCCACCGCGAGCACGTGACGGCCCCGAAGACCCAGCGCGAGCTGGCCGCCCAGCGGGTCAAGGACAACATCCAGCTGCCGCCGCTGCCCGCGCCGGGCGTTTACGCCCGGCACAACGCGGTCGACGTCCCCGGCCTGTTGCCGGACGGCACCGTCGCCGAGGACTCGGTGATGGGGACCCTGCGCGACCGCGGCCAGATCCGCGACGTCAGCCAGGAGATGCTGCGGCGGATGGCCGAGCTGGAGAACACCACCGCCGACTGGCTGGGCCGCCCGTCGTCCGAGCGCCCGCCGGTCGCCGGCCCGCGCAAGGAGCTGGAGCCGGTCCCGCACGACCGGCCGGCGTCGGCCGGCCACGACGAGGAGGGCGCGGAGTGAATCCGGTCAACTACCTCTATCTCTCCGCCCTGTTGTTCACCATCGGCGCCTCCGGCGTGCTGATCCGGCGGAACGCGATCGTGCTGTTCATGTGCGTGGAGCTGATGCTCAACGCCTCGAACCTGGCCCTGGTCACGTTCTCCCGGCTGCACGGCAACCTGGACGGCCAGATCATCGCGTTCTTCACCATGGTGGTCGCGGCGGCCGAAGTAGTGGTCGGTCTCGCCATCATCGTGTCCATCTTCCGGACCAGGCACTCGGCTTCGGTCGATGACAGCAACCTGATGAAGCTGTAGGCGGAGGGCCTTCGGTGAACTCTCTCATTCCGCTGCTGGTGGCAGCGCCGCTGGCCGGCGCCGCCCTGCTGCTCCTCGGTGGCCGCCGCTTCGACCGGTTCGGCCACTGGCTGGCCACCGCTCTGGCCGCGCTCTCGTTCGGCTTCGGGCTCGCGCTGTTCTCGGAGCTGCTGGGCCGCGAGGCCGAGGACCGCTCGATCACCGAGCACCTGTTCAGCTGGATCCCGGTCAACGGGTTCCAGGCCGACGTCGCGTTCCAACTCGACCAGCTCTCGATCACCTTCGTCCTGCTGATCACCGGTGTGGGCACGCTGATCCACCTCTACTCGGTGGGGTACATGGCGCACGACGAGCGCCGGCGCCGCTTCTTCGCGTACCTGAACCTCTTCCTGGCGGCCATGCTGCTGCTGGTGCTCGCCGACAACTACCTGCTGCTGTACGTCGGCTGGGAGGGCGTCGGGCTCGCCTCGTACCTGCTGATCGGCTTCTGGCAGCACAAGCCGAGCGCCGCGACGGCCGCCAAGAAGGCGTTCATCGTCAACCGGGTCGGCGACATGGGCCTCTCCATCGCGATCATGCTGATGTTCGTGGAGTTCGGCTCCTTCGCCTTCGGCCCGATCCTCGGCACCGAGGGCGCGGCCGGTGCGGCCGGCCAGGCCAGTGAGGGCAAGCTGACCGCCATCGGGCTGATGCTGCTGCTGGCGGCCTGCGGCAAGTCCGCCCAGGTCCCGCTGCAGTCCTGGCTCGGAGACGCCATGGAGGGCCCGACCCCGGTCTCGGCCCTGATCCACGCGGCCACCATGGTGACCGCCGGCGTCTACCTGATCACCCGTTCCGGTGCCATCTTCAACCTGGCGCCGGACGCCCAGACCGCCGTGGTGGTGGTCGGCGCGGTCACCCTGCTGTTCGGGGCGATCGTCGGTTGCGCCAAGGACGACATCAAGAAGGCGCTGGCCGGCTCGACGATGTCGCAGATCGGCTACATGATCCTGGCGGCGGGCCTCGGCCCGATCGGCTACGCCTTCGCGATCATGCACCTGGTGACCCACGGCTTCTTCAAGGCCGGGCTCTTCCTCGGCGCCGGGTCGGTCATGCACGGCATGAACGACGAGGTGAACATGCGGCACTACGGCGGTCTGCGCAAGTACATGCCGATCACCTTCGTCACCTTCGGCCTCGGCTACCTGGCCATCATCGGGTTCCCCGGCCTGTCCGGCTTCTTCTCCAAGGACAAGATCATCGAAGCGGCCTTCGCCAAGGGCGGCACGGAGGGCTGGATCCTCGGCCTCTGCACCCTGGTCGGCGCCGCGATCACCGCGTTCTACATGACCCGGGTGATGATCCTGACCTTCTTCGGCGAGAAGCGCTGGCAGCCGGACGCGGACGGCAACGACCCGCACCCGCACGAGTCGCCCAGGACCATGACCATCCCGATGATCGTGCTCGCGTTCGGCTCGGTCTTCGCCGGCGGACTGTTCGCCCTGAACAGCTCCTTCGTCACCTGGCTGGAGCCGGTCACCGGGCACTCCGAGGGAGACTCCCCGCTCAGCCCGCTGGTGGTCACCCTGCTCACCATGGTCTGCATGCTGGCCGGTGTCGCGCTGTCGTACCTGATGTACGGCCGCTCCACCGTCCCCGTGGTGCCGCCGGTCGGCTCCCCGCTCACCCGGGCGGCCCGCCGGGACCTCCTCCAGGACGACTTCAACCACGCCGTCCTGGTGCGCCCCGGGTCCGCGCTCGCCGCGGCGCTGGTCTACTTCGACAGCCGCGGCCTGGACGGCTTCGTCAACGGCCTGGCCGCCACCATCGGCGGGATCTCCGGCCGGCTGCGGCGGATCCAGAACGGCTACGTCCGCACCTACGCACTCTCCATGTTCGGCGGCACGCTGGTGCTGGTCGCCACGACTCTCCTGATGAGGTCCGTCTGATGGACAGGGATTACACAGACCTTCGGGGAGGCGCGGCATGAGTGCCCTGCTGACCGCCACCTGCGCCGTCCCGGCGGCCGGCGCGGTGCTCACCGCCGCGCTGCCCGCCGGGACGACCGGGCCCCGGCGGCGGACCACCAAGCTCGTCGCCCTCGGCGTCTCGGCCGTCACGCTGGCCCTGGCGGCCACCGCGGCGGCCCGGTTCGACCCCGACGGGGCCCGCTACCAGCTGACCGAGTCCTACAGCTGGATCCGCTCCTTCGGTATCACCTTCTCGCTCGGCGTGGACGGCATCGGCGCCGTGCTGGCCCTGCTCACGGCCGTCCTGGTGCCGATCGTGATGCTCGCCTCCTGGCACGACGCCGACCCGCCCGCCGAACCGGCCCCCGCGCCGGACGGCAGCTTCGAGAACCGGCGCCGCACCCAGGGCTACTTCGCCCTGATCCTGGCCGTCGAGGCGATGGTGATCGTCTCCTTCTACGCCACCGACGTCTTCCTCTTCTACGTGTTCTTCGAAGCCATGCTGATCCCGATGTACTTCCTCATCGGCGGCTTCGGCGACAAGGCGGGCGGCCCCGAGTCGGCCCGCCAACGGTCCTACGCCGCGGTGAAGTTCCTGCTGTACAACCTGCTCGGCGGCCTGGTCATGCTGGCCGCCGTGATCGGGCTGTACGTGATCGCGCAGGACCAGGGGTTCGGCACCTTCGACCTCCGGACGCTGACCTCGGCGATCGCCGACGGCAAGCTGGTCCTCAGCGGCACCGCCGAGAAGGCGCTGTTCCTCGGCTTCTTCTTCGCCTTCGCCGTGAAGGCCCCGCTCTGGCCGCTGCACACCTGGCTGCCCAACGCGATGGGCGAGTCCACCGCCGGCACGGCCGTGCTGATCACCGCGGTGGTCGACAAGGTCGGCACCTTCGCGATGCTCCGCTTCTGCCTCGGGCTCTTCCCGGACGCCTCGAAGACCTTCGCCCCGGCGATCCTGGTCCTCTCGGTGATCGGGATCATCTACGGCGCCCTGCTGGCCATCGGCCAGAAGGACATCAAGCGGCTGGTCGCGTACGCCTCGATCTCGCACTTCGGCTTCATCATCATGGGCATCTTCGCGCTGACCAGCCAGGGCCAGAGCGGCGCCACCCTCTACATGGTCAACCACGGCATCTCCACCGCCGCGTGGATGCTGGTGGCCGGCTTCCTGATCTCCCGCCGCGGCTCGCGCCTGATCGCCGACTACGGCGGCGTGCAGAAGGTCGCCCCGGTGCTCGCCGGGACGTTCCTGATCGGTGGCCTGGCCACGCTGTCGCTGCCCGGGCTGGCACCCTTCGTCAGCGAGTTCCTGGTCCTGGTCGGCACGTTCACCCGGTACCCGGCGATCGGCATCGTCGCCACCTTCGGCATCGTGCTCGCCGCGCTCTACGCGCTGCTGCTCTACCAGCGCACCATGACCGGACCGGTCAAGGAGGGCGTGCGCGGCATGCACGACCTCAAGGCGCGCGAACTCGCGGTCGTCGCCCCGCTGTTGGCCCTGACCATCCTGCTCGGCGTCTACCCCAAGCCGCTCACCGACATCGTCAACCCTTCGGTGGACGCGACGCTCTCGCAGGTCCACGAGACCGACCCGGCGCCGGCCCACCCGGTCGCCGCCACCTCAGGAGGTGAGCACAAGTGAGCACCACCGGTTGGCTCGCCGCCGCGGGCGGCAACACGTCGAGCATCCCGGCCCCGCACGTCGAGTACGGCCAGCTCTCCCCGATGCTGGTGGTGTTCGGCGCCGCCGTGCTCGGCATCCTGCTGGAGGCCTTCCTGCCCCGCCGGTACCGGCACTGGGCCCAGGTCTCGGTGGCCCTGCTCGGCCTGGCCGGGGCGTTCACCGCCCTGGTGGTGCTCGCCGCCCAGGGCTACGGCTCCACCAAGGTCGACCTGCTCGCCATGGGCTCGGTCGCCCTGGACGGCCCCGCGCTGTTCCTGCAGGGCGTGATCCTGCTGGCCTCCGTGGTCGCCGTGCTCACCTACGCGGAGCGGAAGCTGGAGCCCAAGGCCGGCGGCGAGCCGGCCGACGCGTTCGCCGCGCAGGCCTCCGCCACGCCCGGCGGCGAGCAGGAGCGCGCCGCCGTCCGGGCCGGCTTCGCCACCAGCGAGGTCTTCCCGCTCACCATGTTCGCGGTCGGCGGCATGCTGCTGTTCCCCGCCGCCAACGACCTGCTGACCATGTTCGTGGCGCTGGAGGTCTTCTCCCTCCCGCTCTACCTGCTCTGCGCGCTGGCCCGCCGCCGCCGGCTGCTCTCCCAGGAGGCGGCGGTCAAGTACTTCCTGCTCGGCGCCTTCGCCTCGGCGTTCTTCCTGTTCGGCACCGCCCTGCTGTACGGGTACGCGGGCAGCGTCCGGCTCGGCGAGATCTCGGACGTCATCTCCGGCAAGGCCCTGGCCACCCCGGCGCTGCTCTCCACCACGCAGAACGACGCCCTGCTCCTGATCGGCCTGGCGATGCTCGCGGTCGGCCTGCTCTTCAAGGTCGGCGCGGTGCCCTTCCACTCCTGGACCCCGGACGTCTACCAGGGCGCCCCGACCCCGGTCACCGGGTTCATGGCGGCGGCGACCAAGGTGGCCGCCTTCGGGGCCATGCTCCGGCTCTTCTACGTCGCCTTCCCCGGCCTGCGGCTGGACTGGCGGCCGGTGATGTGGGGCGTGGCCATCCTGACCATGGTGGTCGGCGCGATCCTGGCCGTCACCCAGCAGGACGTGAAGCGGCTCCTCGCCTACTCCTCCGTCGCGCACGCCGGGTTCATCCTCACCGGCGTGATCGCCACCAACAAGCAGGGCCTCGGCTCGGTGCTGTTCTACCTGCTGGCGTACTCCTTCGTGACCCTCGGCGCCTTCGCCGTGGTCACCCTGGTGCGCGACTCCAAGGGCGAGGCCACCCACCTGTCCAGCTGGGCGGGGCTCGGCCGGCGGTCCCCGCTGGTCGCGGCGGTCTTCGCGCTCTTCCTGCTGGCCTTCGCGGGCATCCCGCTCACCTCGGGCTTCACCGGGAAGTTCGCGGTCTTCCAGGCCGCGGCGGCCGGCGGGGCCACCCCGCTGGTGATCGTGGGTGTGCTCAGCTCGGCGGTGGCCGCGTTCTTCTACATCCGGGTCATCGTGCTGATGTTCTTCTCGGACCCGCAGCCCGGCGGCCCCACCGTGGCCATCCCGAGCGCCTTCACGGCGACCGCGATCGGCATCGGCGTGGTGGTCACCATCGGCCTCGGGGTGCTGCCGCAGTACTTCCTGGACCTGGCGTCGAAGGCCTCGCTCTTCGTCCGCTGAGCCCGCCGTCCGGGCAGTGCCCGGACCCGCTCCACCGGCCGGAACCGCTCCGGCCGCGCCCCACCGTCCGGGCCGCGCACTCGTCCGCGCGGCCCGGACGTGTCGTCTCCGGACCGGCTCCCACCAGCGGGTCCGGCCCGATCATGACAGGATCCGCACGCCCGTGCAGTGATCCACTCGCGACCGGATACCCTGCCTGTATGGCCAGCGGCGGCACTCAGGGACCAGGCCGCTAGATCGACCAGGGACAGAGGAGTGGTCTTCGTGACCGTCGTGGGACCCTTTGGGCTCAACGTGCAGGACCGCGATCTGACCCGCGATGTCCAGTCCGGGATGGACGCGGTGGAGGTCGCGCTCACCGAGGCCGTGAAGAGTGACGTCCCGTTCATCACCGTCACCGCCAGCCACCTGATGGAAGCCGGCGGCAAGCGCTTCCGCCCGCTGCTGGTGATGCTCGCCGCGCAGTTCGGCGACGCCAACGCCCCGGGCGTGGTCCCGGCCGCCGTGGTGGTCGAGCTGACCCACCTCGCGACGCTCTACCACGACGACGTCATGGACGAGGCCCCCGTGCGCCGCGGCGCCCCCAGCGCCAACTCGCGCTGGGACAACTCGGTCGCCATCCTCACCGGCGACTTCCTGTTCTCCCGCGCCTCCCAGGTGCTCGCCGACCTCGGCCCGGAGGCCGTCCGGCTGCAGGCCGACGCGTTCGAACGGCTGGTCACCGGCCAGATCCTGGAGACCGCCGGCCCCCGCCCGGAGGACGACCCGCTCGACCACTACCTCGCCGTGCTGGCCGGCAAGACCGGCTCGCTGATCGCCGTCTCCTGCCGGATCGGCGCGCTGATGGCCGGTGCCGAGCCGTGGGTGACCGACATCCTCAGCGCGTACGGCGAGCGGATCGGCATCGCCTTCCAGCTGGCCGACGACGTGCTCGACATCGCCAGCGACGGCCACGAGTCCGGCAAGACCCCGGGCACCGACCTGCGCGAGGGCGTGCCGACGCTGCCCACGCTGCTGCTCCGGCAGATGCCGGTCGACGAGTCCGACCCGGCCGACCTGCGGCTGCGCGAGCTGGTCGAGAGCGACCTCGCCGACGACGACCTGCACGCCGAGGCGCTGCGCCTGCTGCGCCGCCACCCGGCACTGGAGCGCGCGCGCCGGGAGACCCTGCGGCACGCGGAGGAGGCCCGCGCGCTGCTCGACCCGCTGCCCGACAGCGCGGCCAAGGCGGCCCTCCAGGGCCTGTGCGACGCGGTGGCCATCCGCACCATGTGACCGGCGGCCCGCCGCATGTGCCCGGCCGTGCACCGGAGGTGACCGGTCGTCCGCCGCCTGTGACCGGCCGTCCGGGCGCTGCTCCGACCGGCCGGGCGCACCCGCCCGGCGGTCGGCGACCGCGGCCGGCGGGATTCTCCGCCCGGCGGACCGGGGCGTCCGCGGATAGGGAAGACTGACCTCGTCAGCACCGTCCGCAGCGCCGCCAACCGTCCGCAGCGCCGCCAACCGGAAGGCCACCATGCTTCGCGTCGTCATCGCCGAGGACTCCGTCCTGCTTCGGGAGGGCCTGACCAGGCTGCTGACCGACCGCGGTCTGGAGGTCGTGGCGGGGGTCGGCGACGGCGAGGCGCTGCTGAAGGCCGTCCACGACCTGGCCGGCGCCGGCGCCCTGCCCGACGTGGTGGTCGCCGACGTCCGGATGCCCCCGACCCACACCGACGAGGGGGTGCGCGCCTGCGTCACGCTGCGCGGCCTCTACCCCGAGGTGGGTGTCCTGGTGCTGTCGCAGTACGTCGAGGAGCGCTACGCCTCCGAGCTGCTGGCCGGCTCCACCCGGGGCGTCGGGTACCTGCTGAAGGACCGGGTGGCCGAGGTCCGCGAGTTCGTCGACGCCGTGGTGCGGGTGGCCGGGGGCGGCACCGCGCTGGACCCCGAGGTCGTCCAGCAGCTGCTCAGCCGCAGCCGCAAGGGCGACGTCCTGGCCGGGCTGACCCCGCGCGAGCGCGAGGTGCTCGGGCTGATGGCGGAGGGCCGGACCAACGCGGCGGTGGCCAAGCAGCTGGTGGTCTCGGACGGCGCGGTGGAGAAGCACGTCAGCAACATCTTCCTCAAGCTGGGCCTGGCCCAGAGCTCCGAGGACCACCGGCGGGTGCTCGCGGTGCTCACCTACCTGAACTCGTAGCGGGGCCGCCCGCGGGCCGACGGCGGGGGTGACAGCGGGCGCGCGCGGTCTCCGGCCCGCCGGACGGCCTCCGGCCCGCGTTCGCGTCCCTGTCCGCGACACGCGGGGGCGGGGCGCGCGGAACCCGTCCGGGCGCCCGAGCAGGGGCGTTCCCGCCGGGGTCCGGCCGGTGACCTACCGTGTTTCCGTGACATCCGGCGGTGATTTCCCGCCGCATCGGGTAGTTCCGTCCAAGGCAATCCTTACCCGCATAGGATGCGAGAGGTGCACCAGGCGGACGGGGCACACGGCTCACGCCCGCGGCTGGTGCCCACGAGGAGGTCCGCGGCAGTGACCAGTCAGGTCGATCAGTCAGAAGCGGTGGACGGTCCGGACGGCGACGGGGGCCGTTCCGGGCCCGGTGAGGGCCGCTCCGGCCCCGCCGTGCCGGCCGGTCCGCAGCCCAGGCGAGCCAAGCCGATCCGCAGATTGGACCGGGTGATCATCCGCTTCGCCGGGGACTCCGGCGACGGCATGCAGCTCACCGGTGACCGCTTCACCTCGGAGACGGCGTCCTTCGGCAACGACCTCTCCACCCTGCCCAACTTCCCGGCCGAGATCCGGGCCCCCGCCGGCACGCTCCCGGGGGTCTCGTCCTTCCAGCTCCACTTCGCCGACCACGACATCCTGACCCCGGGGGACGCGCCCAACGTCCTGGTGGCGATGAACCCGGCCGCCCTGAAGGCCAACGTGCCGGACCTGCCGCGCGGCGCGGAGATCATCGTCAACACCGACGAGTTCACCAAGCGGGCCCTGGCCAAGGTCGGCTACCCGGCCGACCCGCTGGGGGACGGCTCGCTGGAGGCCTACCACCTCCACAAGGTGCCGCTGACCACGCTGACCCTGGAGGCGCTCAAGGACAGCGGGCTGACCCGCAAGGACGCCGAGCGCGCCAAGAACATGTTCGCGCTGGGCCTGCTCTCCTGGATGTACCACCGGCCCACCCACGGCACCGAGTCCTTCCTGCGTACCAAGTTCGCCAAGAAGCCGCTGATCGCCGAGGCCAACATCAGCGCCTTCCGGGCGGGCTGGAACTTCGGGGAGACCACGGAGTCCTTCGCCGTCTCGTACGAGGTGCCGCCGGCCAAGCTGCCACCGGGCCGCTACCGCAACATCTCCGGCAACCTGGCCCTGTCGTACGGACTGATCGCCGCCTCCGAGCGCTCCGGGCTGCCGCTCTACCTCGGCTCGTACCCGATCACCCCGGCCTCGGACATCCTGCACGAGCTGAGCAGACACAAGAACTTCGACGTACGGACCTTCCAGGCGGAGGACGAGATCGCCGGCATCGGTGCGGCGCTCGGTGCCTCGTTCGGCGGCGCGCTGGGCGTGACCACCACCTCCGGCCCGGGCGTCGCCCTGAAGAGCGAGACCATCGGCCTGGCCGTCTCGCTCGAACTGCCCCTGCTGGTGGTCGACATCCAGCGCGGCGGTCCGTCCACCGGCCTGCCGACCAAGACCGAGCAGGCGGACCTGCTGCAGGCGATGTTCGGCCGCAACGGCGAGGCGCCGGTGCCGATCGTCGCCCCGGCGACCCCGGCCGAGTGCTTCGACGCGGCCCTGGAGGCGGCCCGGATCGCCGTCACCTACCGCACCCCGGTGTTCCTGCTGTCGGACGGCTACCTGGCCAACGGGTCTGAACCCTGGCGGATCCCCGAAGTCGGCGAACTGCCCGAGATCACCCCGGACTTCGCGACCGGCCCGAATCGCGAGGACGGCGCGTTCTGGCCCTACCAGCGCGACCCGCAGACGCTGGCCCGCCCCTGGGCGGTGCCCGGCACGCCGGGCCTGGAGCACCGGATCGGCGGGATCGAGAAGCAGGACGGCACGGGGAACATCTCCTACGACCCCGCCAACCACGACTTCATGGTCCGCACCCGCCAGGCGAAGGTGGACGGCATCGCGGTGCCGGCGCTGGAGGTCGACGACCCCGGCGGCGAGGCACGGGTCCTGGTCCTCGGCTGGGGGTCGACGTACGGGCCGATCACCGCCGCCGTTCGCCGGGTCCGGGCCGACGGCGGGCAGGTCGCCCAGGCGCACCTGCGCAACCTCAATCCGTTTCCGGCCAATCTCGGTGCGGTGCTGAAGGGTTACGACAAGGTCATCGTGCCCGAGATGAACCTCGGGCAGCTGGCGCTGCTGCTGCGGGCCAAGTACCTGGTGGACGCGCAGTCCTACAACCAGGTGCGTGGACTGCCGTTCAAGGCGGCCCAGTTGGCGGACGTGCTGTGGGCGGCGATCGGCAGCCTGGACGCGGCGGGTGCTGCTTCGGGTGCTGCTTCGGCGGCTGCTTCGGGGGCTGCTTCGGGTGCTGCTTCGGCGAACGAGGAGGACAACCGATGAGCGAGAAGTTCCCCTCCTTGAAGCTGGTGCCGAAGGCCGAAGGGCCCCAGACCGCCAAGGAGTTCAAGACCGACCAGGAGGTCCGCTGGTGTCCCGGCTGCGGGGACTACGCGATCCTGGCGGCGGTGCAGGCCTTCATGCCGGAGCTGGGGATCAAGCGGGAGAACACCGTCTTCGTCTCCGGCATCGGGTGCTCCTCCCGTTTCCCGTACTACATGAATACCTATGGGGTGCACTCGATCCACGGGCGCGCACCGGCCATCGCCACCGGGCTGGCCTCCTCCCGGCAGGACCTGAGCGTCTGGGTGGTGACGGGTGACGGCGACGCCCTCTCGATCGGCGGCAACCATCTGATCCACGCGCTACGGCGGAACGTCAATCTGAAGATCCTGCTGTTCAACAACCGGATCTACGGCCTCACCAAGGGCCAGTACTCGCCGACCAGCGAGGTCGGCAAGATCACCAAGTCCACGCCGATGGGCTCACTGGACGCGCCCTTCAACCCGCTCTCGCTGGCCATCGGCGCGGAGGCCACCTTCGTCGCCCGGACCATCGACTCCGACCGCCAGCACCTCCAGTCCGTGCTGCGGGCGGCGGCGGAGCACGAGGGCACCGCGCTGGTGGAGATCTACCAGAACTGCAACATCTTCAACGACGGCGCCTTCGAGATCCTGAAGGAGTCCGGCACCCGGGACGAGGCCCTGATCCGCCTGGAGCACGACCAGCCGATCCGCTTCGGCGCCGACGGGGCGCAGGGCGTCTTCCGGGACGCCGACGGCGAGCTGTACGTCGACACCGTCACGGCCGACAACGAGGCCTCGGTGGTGGTCCACGACGCCCACGCCGCAGGCTCCGCGGCGGCGTTCGCGCTCTCCCGGATCGCCGACGCCGACACCCTGCACCACACCCCGATCGGTGTCCTGCGCAGCGTCCGCCGGCCGGTCTACGACGAGCTGATGGCCGCCCAGCTGACCACCGCCGTGGCGCAGCGCGGCACCGGTGACCTGGCCGGTCTGCTGGCCGGCAGCGACACCTGGACGGTCGACTGACCGTCGCCGGGCGGACGACGGCGCCCCGGCGGGAGCGATCCCTCCCGCCGGGGCCACCGCCGGGTCGATATGACAGGTGTCATCCCGAAGAGCTGTCCCCGGGCACTACGGGCCGACGCCCGCCCGGTCCTACCGTTCTTGCCATGACGAACACGAAGCTCGTTGACACCAGGACCGACGTCCACGTGAGCATCATCGGTGGCACCCGGCTGGCGGGCCGGGAGGTCCACCGCCGCACCGTGACCGCCTCGCTGATCGGCGGTGCGGACATCGACCTGACGGATGTGGAGATCCCCGACGGCGCCGAGCTCCGGATCACCAAGCTGAGCCTGATCGGCGGGGTGAGGCTGAGGGTCCGCCCGAACGTGCGCGTCGTGGTCAGCGGTCTGCGCCTCGGCGGCGTCCGCGACGATGGCCGTACCGAACTCGGCGGTCCGACCGTGCACGTGGGGGCCTGGGGCCTGCTCGGCGGTGTGAGCGTCCGCCGCCCGTGAGCACCCGGGGTCGTGAGCGTCCGGTCGGTCGGAGGGAGGTCGGTTGGGGGAGGTCGGTCGGGGGGAGGTCGGCCGGGGGGAGGTCGGCCGGTCCGTGGTCCGGTGCGGCTGGGTATCGTCCGGGTATGGCCGAACTGATCGCACCGACCACCCGTCTGCACGCCAACTGGCTTGAGGCGCACAAGGAATGGGGCCCGGGGAGCCATGAGGACGGCTTCGGGCTCACGCCGGGCGACGAGGTCGACTCCCCGGCCGGCTTCGCCGCCTGGATCTCCCGGCTGGCCGCCGAGGAGGCGCCGTCGCACCCGGCCGAGGCCGGGGCACTGGCCTTCCGCTACCGCTGGATCGTGGAGGACGGCCGGGTCCTGGGCGGCATCGTCCTGCGGTACGGAGTGCACGGCTTCGTCCCGTACTTCGGCCACATCGGCTACGGCATCCGGCCCTCCGCCCGCCGCCGCGGACTGGCGGCGTGGGCGTTGGGCCGGATGCTCGACGAAGCCCGCACGGTCGGCCTGGACCGCGTCCTGGTCGCCTGCGCGGTGGACAACATCGCCTCGGTCCGGACCATCGAGGGCCGGGGAGGTGTTCTCGAAAGCGTCCAGGACACCAAGTTCGGTGCCGTTCGCCGCTACTGGATCGGGCTCCAGGGTGACCCGGCGCCCGTCGCCCGGCCGACGGCCGGGGTGTCGTCGCGGACGTCCGGTTCCTGTCGCTGGGCTCCTACTGCTGGACCCACTCGACCAGCTGGATGACCACCCCGTTCGGGTCGGTGACCTGGAACAGCCGCTCGCCCCAGGGCTCGTCGCGCAGCGGCATGGTGATCTCCACGCCGGCGGCCCGCAGGCGGGCCTCCTCTGCTGCCACGTCCGCCACGGTGAACGCCAGGATCAGCCCGGCGGCGTGCTGGTCCCGGAAGCCCTCGGGCAGCACGTCGAGGCCGCGGCGCAGGTAGACGACGTTCATCCCGGAGTCCGGGCGCCCGAGCGAGGCGAAGCCGTCGGCCGCCATCTGCTCGGCGAACCCGAAGTGCTGCTGGAGGAAGTCGGCGGAGGCGGTGACGTCCTCGACGGTGAGTGAGACGGCGGCGCCGGTGATCTGCATGGAGGAGTGCCCTTTCGTCGGCGATTATCCCGTACGCAGTACACTATACATAGTACGGAGAATTGCGCCAGAGGTCTGCGAGGGGGAGTGGGCGGGGAGCGCGGGGGATCGGGGCTTGTGTTGGAGTGAACTCCAACTCATACCGTCGTCATGTCGGCCGGGGAGGACTCCTCCCGGGGCCGGAAGCCCGATCGCCCGTCCCTGATTGCGGCCGTCCCGACGGCAGAAACGGATCACCCATGACGAACGCCATCGCCACCGCCTCCACCACTGCCGCCGCCACCGCGGCTGTCCGGCAGGAGCGCTTCGACCACGGCATGGGCGTCCTGGCCCGGATCGACGGCGAGAGCGGCCAGAAGGTCATCGAGGCGCTGGCGGACGTCTCGCCGGAACTCGGCCACCAGGTCGTCGCCTGGGCCTTCGGCGACATCTACGACCGCCCGGGCCTGGCGCCGCGCGACCGGCAGCTGGTGACCCTCGGCATGCTCACCGCGCTCGGCGGCTGCGAGCCCCAGCTGGAGGTGCACATCAACGCGGCCCTCAACGTCGGGCTCGGTCGGGAGGAGATCGTCGAGGCGCTGCTGCACTCGGCCGTCTACTGCGGGATGCCCCGCGCCCTCAACGCGACGTTCGTCGCCAAGAAGGTCTTCGGGGAGCGCGGCCTGCTGCCCGTCGCAGTGCCGGCCGAGGGCTGACCCCGAGTGGGGCCGGGGGGTGGGGGTGGGGGTGCGGCGGGGCTTCAGGAGTCGGAGGCGCCCGGGTCGGAGCGGCGGGACGACTTGGCGAAGGCCTTGAAGGCGGCGAGGAGCCCGTCACGGGCGGCCCCCGCGAACAGTACGGCGACCCGCAACGGGTAGTTCCGGGCGTACCGGGCCCGAACGGAGCGGACGGCACGCGGGGCCGCGGGGCCCTGGCGGGGCGTCGGGCGGCGGGGCTCGTTCATGAGGGGACGGTACCTCGGGGGGTCGGCGTGCGGCCGCGGCTGGCGGGGTTGGTGAAGTCGGTGGGGTCGGAGCGCGAGGTGCGGGCACCGGGCCGGTGGGACCGGCCCGGCGACCGCACCTCGCACCACTACTTCCAGAAGATGGCGCCCTTGCCCAGGCTGTAGGGCGCGCCCCAGTACTCGGCGCCCGAGACCTTGGTGGCCGCCGGGGCGAGGGCGACGGCGCAGCCCTGGGCGGTCTGGCCGTTGGTGAAGCCCTTCGGCAGCGAGGGGTTCGCGCACTTGGCGAAGCCGCCGATGATCATCAGTTCCTGGGCCTCGCTGCCGTCCGGCAGGAGGCCCTTGACGTGGTCCACGCTGGTGAAGGCCAGGTCGGTGGTGCCGGTGTTGGTGATCGAGTACCGCACGTAGTACGGGACGAGCCCCTTGGCCTTGTCACCGAGCTTGAGTGCGGCCAGGTCGGCCGGGTCGCCGGTCTCGATCGCGGTGACCGACAGGGCGATGACGCCCTTGGTGCTGCCGGAGCTGAACTGCACCTGGGCGGGCTGGCCGATCTTGAAGGTCTGCCCGGGGGTGGCGTCGGTACCGCCGCCGGCCGCGGGAGCGGCTGCGGGCGCGCTGGTGGCCGCGGTGGTGGGAGTGCCGGTGGCGGCACCCGACGGGCTGGCCGCGGCCGGCGTGCTCGCGGAGGCGGCCGGGGTCGTCGGCGCGGCGGCCGGTGGCGGAGTGCTGCTCGCCGTGTCGGCCGCCGGGTCGTCGTTGCAGGCGGTGAGGGTCAGGGCGCCGACCGCTGCGAGACCGACGAGCGTCCACATGCGCTTGCGGGTGTGGATGCCGTTCATAGGAGGTTCCCCCGTGTTCCGGGCCGTCAGGCGGCGGCCCTGCTGAGATCTTGATAGCGGGGCCGGGGGGTCGGGGGCCATGGCTTCGGCGCGGTTCGGCCCGAATGTGACGTGACCGCGTCGGAGTTGTCGACGAGCCGGTACAGTAGCGCCCCTTGCGCCCGGCCGCCCGGCTGCCGAACCGCAAGGCGCTGAACCGGCCCTGACGGAGGGACGCGGCGGGTGCCGGGCCCGTTGCGGAGGCGTCTCGGAGGCGTCTCGACCGGACGCCCCGCCCGCGCGCCTGGCTACGGTGGTGGCCATGAGTACGGGGGGCGGATCGGCCTGGGCCGGGGTACGGCGGGTCTTGCTGACGTTGTCGGGCGTGGTCGTGGCCGGGGCGGTGATCCTCGTCGCGGTCGTCCTCTGGCAACTGCACGACCTCACCACCGTGTCCCCCGCACCGGACGCGAGCGCGCTCGCCCGGGCCGCCGACACGCGTGCGGCCCGCGACCGGGCGGTGGCGTTCGCCGACGAGCAGACCGGACTGGTCCGGGCGGCCGCGCCCTGGGCGGAGGCGCTGGACAGCTCGGTCGCCGACCTGTGCGAGGCCCGGGCCGCCTCCGGCAGCTTCGGCAGCAAGCCGGTGTGGTCGGGGGTGATGTGCCGGCGGACGACGGTGCTGTACGCCGCGTTCGACGGTGAGATCGAGCCCCGGCTGGCCGAGCTGGACCGGGCGCTGGCCGGCGACGGCTGGAAGCCGCGCAGCGGCGGCAGGGACTTGGTGCGGGAGCTGCACTACCAGCACAGCCCGGGTGGCGACGCCTCGGCCGAGCAGACGGCCGAGGCGCTGGCCCGGCCGAACTCGGTCGCCGTCGACCACACGCACGGCGCCGGGCAGAACTCCGTCACCCTGACCGTCGCGGTCGCGGACGGCAAGGGTCTGCCCAGGATCAGGGGCAGTTGGGACGACTCGTCAACCCTGCGCGGGCCGGACGCGAAGCCCTACGCGGACGGTGAGTCCGAGCGGGTCGTGTACCAGGACTGGCGGCGCGTGGACGCCGAGGCACTTCAGGCGAAGGCCTACGCGAACCATCGGTACCTGCTGGCGATCGGCGTGACGCAGCTCTACGCCGCCGGCTGCCCGGGCGCCACGTGCAACGGGAGCGCACCGAGCTGGTGACGGCCGGCCCGGAAGGCCCCGGGGCGGAGTGGGAAGTCGGCCGGTCCGACGTCCTGCTCCGCGTTAGCGCCCCTGCGTCACCTGAGGAGGCGGCGTCGGAACGCTGCGGGGTGGAGGCGGAGCCGGGTGTTGCGGTTCCGGCCGATGCGGCCGGTCACCGGGATGGGCCGAACCCGGGCAATGGGTCCTGGTCGACCTCGTGGCGGGCGACCCGTTCGGTCGGGTCCCGGCACTCCGGGCCCAGCCGCAGGATGCGGGATTCCGGGTCGTGCAGCGGGCGGTGGCAGCGGCGGCAGGTGACTCGGGAGCGGACGACCTCTGCCGAGTCGGTGCCGGGGAGTGGCTCGGGGGCGCGGTCGGTCATGGGTCGACCCTAGAGCTTGCCCGACGGTGCCCGCCGGGGGCCTGCTCGGCCCCGCAGTCCGGACGCGCCGCTGTTCTCCTCCCGGTGCGCTCCGGCGGTACGCCCGGCAGGCCCTGTCCGGGCGGGCGCGTGAAAGGATTCCCCCATGGCGAGTGAACGCAGCAGTGCGGGGGATCCGGCGCGGACGCTGGCACTGCTCTGGGGCGTGTCGACCGAGGAGAAGCCGGGCCGTCGTGGTCCCCGGCAGGCGAAGTCGCCCGCGGAGATCGCGGCCGTGGCGATCGCGCTGGCCGACGCCGACGGCGTGGACGCGGTGACGATGCGGCGAGTGGCGCAGGAGCTGGGCGTCTCCCCGATGGCGCTCTACACGTACGTCCCCGGCAAGGCCGAGCTGCTCGACCTGATGCTGGACACCGTCTACGCGACCATGCCGCGCAGCGCCCCCTCCGACGAGGGCTGGCGGGCCAGGGTCGCCGCGGTCGCGGACGACAACCGCGCGCTCTACCGCGCCCACCCCTGGGTGGCGAGCATCTCGACCAGCCGTCCGCCGCTGGGGCCGGGGCTGATGGCCAAGTACGAGTACGAGTTGTGCGCCCTGGAGGGTACCGGGCTGCCGGACGTGGAGCTGGACGCCGCGCTCACCCACCTGCTGGGTTTCGTCCAGACCTGTGCCCGGATGGGTGCCGACGACCGCGCCGCGCAGCAGGACAGTGCGATGACCGACGAGCAGTGGTGGGCGGCCAACGCGGACCTGCTGGCCCGGGTCTTCGACGCCGAGCGGTACCCGGTCGCCGCCCGTGTCGGTGCGGCCGCCGGCGAGGTGCACGGCGGCGCGTACAGCGCGGACCACGCGTACGCCTTCGGCCTGGCCCGAGTGCTGGACGGGTTCGCGGCGCTGATCGCGGAGCGGTAGCCACCCGGCGGGGCCGCGAATCTGTAGACCGGTCGGTTGATTCTGGACGCCTTAGGTAGACCGGTCTGCATATTCGCCAGCTGCACGGGCCCGGAATCGCTAGACCGGTCTACAGAAACACCCCTTGAGGCCCATCTCAGTAGACCGACCGACATATGTAGACCGACCGACATAAAACGCGCCGGCCCCACCCTCAAGCCCGCCCCGCCTCAGCGCGGGCGGGCGTCGTACCCGGCGCGGGCCTCCTGGACGACGGGGACGCGCTGCTCGGACCAGCGGGCGAGGGCCGCCACCAGGTGGGCGGCCTCCCGGCCGAGCGGGGTGAGGCTGTAGTCCACCCGTGGCGGGATCACCGGATGGGCCTCGCGGAGGACGAAGCCGTCGCGCTCCAGGGTCTGCAGGGTCTGCGCGAGCATCTTCTCGCTCACCCCGGACACCCGCCGTCGCAGCTCGCTGAACCGGTAGCCGCGTTCGTCCAGCGCCGCCAGCACCAGGACGCCCCACCGGCTGGTGACGTGCTCCAGTACGCCGCGGGAGGGGCACATGCGGTCGTAGACGTCCGGCGGCGGCAGCTCGCCGAGCGGCACGGCCGGCCGGGCCGGGGAGGGGGTGGCGGCGTCGGAAGCGGCGGGGGCAGCAGGGGCGGCGCCCTGGGCCATTACCTGCATGTCATTACCTGCATGTCAGTACCCTACTTTGAAGTGCGTACTTTCGAGAAGTAAGTGCCCCTCCTAGGGTGAGTGTCGAGGCCGAGATGGATCGGCCGTCCGACCGGGAGTTCAACGGGCAACGGCCCGAACCGAACCGACCTGACCCGACCCAGGGAGCAGCAACATGTACGTCGTCACCGGTGCCACCGGACAGCTCGGCCGACTGGTCGTCGAGGGCCTGCTGGCCGAGGTCCCCGCCGGCGAGGTGGCGGTGGTCGTCCGCGACGCCGAGAAGGCCGCCGACCTCGCCGCCCGCGGCGTGACCGTCCGGGTGGCCGACTACGACCGTCCGGAGAGCCTGGCGGGCTCCTTCGCGGCCGGCGACCGGGTGCTGTTCATCTCGGGCAGCGAGGTCGGCCGCCGCATCCCGCAGCACACCGCCGTGATCGAGGCGGCGCGCGCCGCCGGCGTCGCGCTGCTCGCGTACACCAGTGCGCCCGGCGTGGCCACCTTCCGGCTGGCGGACGAGCACAAGGCCACCGAGGCGGCGATCCGGGAGTCCGGGCTGCCCTTCTCGTTCCTCCGCAACGGCTGGTACACCGAGAACTACCTGGGCGACGCCGCCGGCACGGTGGCGCGCGGCGTGGTGATCGGCAGCGCCGGGCAGGGCCGGGTGGCCACCGCCCCGCGTGCGGACTACGCCGCCGCGGCGGTCGCGGTGCTGCTCGGCGAGGGGGACGAGGGTGGTCACGCGGACACCGTGTACGAGCTCAGCGGTGACGTCGCGTGGAGCCTGCCGGAGCTGGCCGCCGAGCTGGCGCGGGTCTCCGGCCGACCCGTCGAGCACCGCGAGGTGACCCCGGCCGAGCACCGCGCGGTCCTGGTCGGCGCGGGCCTGCCGGAGGGTTTCGCCGACGTCCTGGTGGACGTGGACGCCGGTATCGCACGCGGCGAACTGGCCGGCACCCCGGGTGACCTGGCCCGGCTGATCGGCCGTCCGACCGTCCCGCTGGCGGAGAGCGTGCGCACGGCGCTGGGCGCCTGACGCGCCGGAGCACCGCCCGGGCCGACCGCGAAACCGCAGGTCGGTCGGGCGGCGTCTCATGTCATGAGCAAAATGCGAATACGGAGATGACAGTCGGCCCCCGCGCCCGCTACCGTCGGCACGACATTGGTGCGCGCGGAGGGCAGGCCGTCGATGGCGGAGACAACCCAGCAGGAGGCCGGCCGGGGCCTTTGGTACGGCCTGGCGGCGTACGGGATGTGGGGGCTCTTCCCGTTGTTCTGGCCGCTGCTGGAGCCGGCCGCCGCCGACGACATCCTCGCCAACCGGATGGTCTGGTCACTGGTCGCCGTCGTCGTACTGCTGCTCGCCCAGCGGCACTGGGGCTGGATACGCCCGCTGCTGCGCCAGCCCCGCCGGCTCGCCATGCTGGGCGGGGCCGCCGCCGTGATCTCGGTCAACTGGGGCGTCTACATCTGGGGGGTCAACGCCGGTCACGTCGTCGAGACCAGCCTCGGCTACTTCATCAACCCGCTGGTCACCATCGCCTTCGGCGTGGTGGTGCTCAAGGAGCGGCTGCGGCCCGCGCAGTGGGCTGCCGTCGGCATCGGCGCCCTCGCGGTGGCGGTGCTGACCGTCGGCTACGGACGGCTGCCCTGGATCGCGCTGACCCTGGCCTTCTCCTTCGGGACGTACGGGCTGCTCAAGAAGACGGTCGGGCTGAGCGGGCTGGAGAGCCTGGCCGCCGAGAGCGCCTTCATGTTCCCGTTCGCCCTCGGGTACCTGGTCTACCTGGCACTCGTCGGCCGCGGCACCTTCGGGCACACCGTGGCGGGGTCGTTCGGCTGGGGGCACTCCGGGCTGCTGATGCTCAGCGGGGTGATCACCGCGATCCCGCTGCTCTGCTTCGGCGCGGCGGCGGTCCGGGTGCCGCTCACCGTGCTCGGGCTGCTGCAGTACCTGGCGCCGTTGTTCCAGTTCCTGATCGGTGTCACGGTGTTCCACGAGTCCATGCCGCCCGCCCGCTGGGCCGGCTTCTCGCTGGTCTGGGCCGCGCTGGCGCTGCTGACCTGGGACGCGCTGCGCCGGGTGCGGAGCGATCGGGCGGAGCGGGCCGCCGTCCTGGCCCGGTCGGCCGCCGCCGTCCCGGCCGACGCCCCGACTGCCAGCCCGGCCGACGCCCCGACCGCCCCGGCCACCGCACCCACCCCGCCCCTCGACGCGGCCCCGGCGCCCACCCGCTGACGGGGGCGCGCAGGGCCGGCCGGCGGGGCGGCCCCGGCCCCCGCCGGCCCGCTACGCGGTGATGTCCCGGCTGGTGAAGCGTGACCACGCGGCCGAGCCGAAGACGGCCACGTACGCGGCCTGCAGCCCGAGGTTCTCCAGCACGCCGTCCCAGTACATCGGTTCGCGCAGCAGGTCCCCGAAGCTCAGCCAGTGGTGGGTGAAGAGGAACGGCTGGATCGCGTGCAGCTGGGGGAAGCTGTCGAGGATCTGGACGGTGATCACCAGGCTGACGGTGGCGGCCATCGCCGCGATGCCGCTGCCGGTGAGCGTCGAGATGAAGAGCCCGATCGCGACCAGTCCGGACAGCGAGGCGGCCACGACCAGCGCCACCAGCACCGCCCGCAGCAGCGCCGGGCCGAGGCCGATGGTCTCCCCGGAGATCAGCGTGACCTCCCCGAGCGGGAACAGCGCGGCGCCGGTGGCGAGCGCCGCCAGCGCGACCGTCGCCGTCGCCGCCAGGCAGAACGCCAGACCGGCCGTGAACTTGGCGGCCAGCAGCCTGGTCCGCCCGGCCGGCGCGACCAGCAGGTAGCGCAGGGTGCCGCCGGCCGCCTCGCCGGCCACCGAGTCGCCGGCGACCACCCCGACCGTCATCGGCAGGAAGATCGGCAGGGCCACCGCGAGCGAGGTGAAGACAAGGAAGAGGCCGTTCTGCGTCACCTGCGCGATGAAGGCCGGGCCCCCGCCGCCCTGCGACCCGTCGGTCTCGATCCTGACCACCACACCGATCAGGACCGGCAGCACCCCGAGGATCCCCAGCAGCACGATCGTCCGCATCCGGCGGAAGGTCAGCAGCAACTCGCTGCGGAACAGCGCCAGGAACCCGGCCGTCGTCTGCGCCCGGCGCCCGGTCACCCCGGGAACGCCCGGCAGGCCCGGCGCACCCACCGCGCCCGGCGCACCCACCGCACCCGCTGTCCCCACCGTCTCCGGTACGGCCGGAGCCTCAGCCCGCGACATCGAAGCCCTCCCCGGTCAGCGCCACGAAGGCGTCCTCCAACGTGCCCCGCTCCACTCCGAAGCCCCGCACCCGCACCCCGGCCGCGACCAGCGCCGCGCAGAGCTCCGGCAGGCCGTCCTCGGCGAGCGCGTCCGGCGCCCCCTCGACCCGGTCCTCGCCCGGCAGCACGTCGCGGACCCGGTGCGCCGCCAGCACCCCGGCGGCCAGCGCCACGTCGGGGGTGCGGACCACCAGCCGCCCCTGGGCCCGGGCGGCCAGCTCGGCCACGGTGCCCTGCACCAGCAGCCGGCCGCGCGACATCACCGCGGCGTGCGTGCAGACCTGCTCGATCTCGTCCAGCAGGTGGGAGGAGAGGAAGACCGTCGTTCCCTCGGCCGCGACCTCCCGGATCAGCGCCCGGATCTCCCGCATGCCCTGCGGGTCGAGGCCGTTGGTCGGCTCGTCCAGCACCAGCAGCTCGCGCGGCTGGAGCAGGGCCGAGGCCAGGCCGAGCCGCTGCTTCATGCCGAGCGAGTACGCCCGCGCCTTCTTCCCGGCCGCGGCGGTCAGCCCCACCCGGTCCAGCGCGTCGGTGACCCGCTGCCGGCGGGTGCGCGGGTCGGCGGTCGGATCGGCCGCGTCGAACCGGGCCAGGTTGTCCCGGCCGGAGAGGAAGCCGTACAGCGCGGGGCCCTCGATCAGTGCGCCGACCCGCGGCAGCACCGCGGTGACGGACTGCGGCATCGACGCGCCGAGCACGGTGGCCATCCCCGAGGTGGGCGCGATCAGGCCCATCAGCATGCGGATGGTGGTGGTCTTGCCGGAGCCGTTGGGCCCGAGGAAGCCGAAGACCGAACCGCGGGGGACGGTCAGGTCCAGCCCGTCCACGGCGAGCTGCCCGCCCCGGAAGCGCTTGGTCAGCCCCCGGGTGCTGATCACGGCGTCGGACGGGGAGCAGGACGGAGCGGCGGACCCGGACGGAGCGGCGGACCCGGAGGGAGCGGCGGACCCGGACCGGCCGTCGCCGGCGGCGGGAGCAGTGGACGGGGCGACGGCGGGTACGGCCACGGGGGCCGGGCGCACCTCGGCGCCCCGGCCCCCGGCCGGCTCCGTAACGTCCCCCGTTACAGGAGCCCGGGTCATTACTTCACCCCGGCCGCACTCTGCAGCACCGGCAGCGTCACCGCACCGGCGAACACCCGGCCGTCATCCGTGACCAGCACGTTCAGCACCTTGGTGCTGATCAGGCTGCCGCCCTGGACGGGCTTGCCGAGCGACTTGACCAGGCCCTGCACGCTCTGGCCCGGCGCCCGGCCCTCGCCCCCGTGCCGGCCCTGCTTGCCGGACTCCGCCGGTGCCGGGGCGGCGTCGCCGCTGGGCAGCCGGGTGCTCAGCACCGTCGTCCAGCCCTCGCCGACGACGTTCAGGCCGTCGGCGCCCGCCCGCTCCGGCGCGCCGCCGGGGGCCTGCCGGCCCTCGCCGCCGGCCTCCGCCCGCTGCTCCGTCACCTTGGCGCCCTTGGGGGCCGAGAACTCGAAGGACTTGGCGGCCGGCCTGGCGAAGGAGACGTCCTTGAAGTGGACGTCCAGCACGGCGGAGCCGTCCGTCCCCTTGACCACCACCGCGAGCGGTACGCCGTTGTCGGCGGCCACCGCGATCCGCACCTCGCCGATGGTGGAGCCGGACTGGGTGGGCTTCACGCTGAGCTGGTACGCCTTCTGCCCGGCGACGTTCGCCGTGCCGTCGACGGTGAAGGCGGTGGTGCCCGCGCCCGCCGCGAGGAACTCCTTGGCCGCCTCGGCCGGCGTGGTCGGCACCCCGGTGAGCGGCGCCCCGCCCCGGTGGCCCTCGGACCGGGCGCCCTGCGGGGCCGTCAGGTGCACGGCCTCGTTGGTGGAGCTGTCCCAGGCCCAGACCTGGTCGCCGTTGTGCACCAGCTCGTACTCGGAGAGGTTCTCGATCAGGCCGACGCGCTGGCGGTCCGGACCGTCCACCGCGACCCGCAGGGTGTGGTCCCCGCCGAGCAGGCCGGTCAGCTTGGCCTCCGGCGCGGCCGAGGAGCCCTGGCCGGCGCCGCCGGAGCCGAGCCCGCCGCCCGCGGCCGAGAACAACTGGCTGGGCACCCCGAGGTCCGCGGAGACCGAGACCGTCCCGGAGAGCGTCTGGGCCTGCGAGCCGAGCGCCTTCGCCACCACCTGCTCCGCCGTCAACGCGGGCAGGTTCGGCGGGGCGTCGTCCGCCAGCGCGGGCACCAGCCCGATGCCCGCGGCGATCGTGCCCGCCACCGCCAGCGGCACCGCCACCCGCACCGCGGTGCGCCGGCCCGAGCGGTAGGGCACGCCGCCGCCCGGGTGTCGTTCAGTCGTCGTGTCGTCCGTCATAGCGTCCAACCCCTCCGTAACCGTGACCGACTGCCTGTCCGCTCCATTACACGGCCCCGGGGCGCCCGAGTCATCGCTCTGCAGGGCCAGATCGGGGTCGGTCTCCCGGCGCAGACGACCCTGACAGGCCCTCAGGGTCACCTCCTCCGGAGGTACCGGAACTGGCGTAGGGTCGCGCCATGGACGCAACCTTCACCCCGACTGCGAACGCGATGCGGCGCGCCCTGCGCCGTGCCCGGGACGGTGTCGCGCTGGACGCGGCAGAGGCTGCGGTGCTGCTCCGGGCCAGAGGCGCGGACCTGACGGACCTCTGCGCGAGTGCGGCCCGGGTGCGCGACGCGGGCCTCGCGACGGCGGGCCGGCCCGGCGTCATCACCTACTCCAAGAGCGTGTTCATCCCGCTCACCCGGCTCTGCCGCGACAAGTGCCACTACTGCACCTTCGCCACCGTCCCCGGCAAGCTGCGCCGGGCCGCGCAGGGCACGGCGCCGGAGCTCCCCGGGCGCAGCCACGGGATGTTCATGTCGCCCGACGAGGTGCTGGAGGTGGCCCGGCGCGGGGCCGAACTGGGGTGCAAGGAAGCGCTGATCACCCTCGGGGACAAGCCCGAGGACCGCTGGCCCGAGGCCCGCGAGTGGCTGGACGCGCACGGCTACGACGACACCATCGCCTACGTCAGGGCGATGTCCATCCGCATCCTGGAGGAGACCGGCCTGCTGCCGCACCTCAATCCCGGGGTGCTGAGCTGGACGGACTTCCAGCGGCTCAAGCCGGTCTCGGCCTCCATGGGCATGATGCTGGAGACCACCGCGACCCGGCTCTGGAGCGAGCCCGGCGGCCCGCACTACGGCTCGCCGGACAAGGAGCCGGCCGTCCGGCTCCGGGTCCTGGAGGACGCCGGACGCAGCTCGGTGCCGTTCACCAGCGGGCTGCTGATCGGCATCGGCGAGACGTACGAGGAGCGCGCGGAGTCGCTCTTCGCGCTGCGCCGGGTCTCCCGGGCCTATCACGGCATCCAGGAGCTGATCCTGCAGAACTTCCGCGCCAAGCCGGACACGGCGATGCGCGGCATGCCCGACGCCGAGCTGGACGAGCTGGTCGCCACCGTCGCGGTGGCCCGGCACATCATGGGCCCGGCGGCCTGCCTCCAGGCGCCGCCGAACCTGGTGGACGGCGAGTACGAGCGGCTCATCGGCGCGGGGATCGACGACTGGGGCGGCGTCTCGCCGCTGACGCCCGACCACGTGAACCCCGAGCGCCCCTGGCCGCAGATCGACCGGCTGGCGGAGCGTTCGGCGGCGGCCGGCTTCGAGCTGCGCGAGCGGCTCGCCGTCTATCCCGAGTACGTCCGGCACGGCGAGCCGTGGCTGGATCCGCGGGTGCTGCCGCACGTCCGGGCGCTGTCCGACCCGGAGACCGGGCTGGCCCGCCCGGACGCCGTGGTCCAGGGCCTCCCCTGGCAGGAGCCGGAGGACCTGCCCGCCTCGTACGGGCGGACGGACCTGCACGCCACCATCGACACCGAGGGCCGCACCGGCGACCGCCGGGCCGACTTCGAGGACGTGTACGGGGACTGGCAGGTGCTGCGCGAGCAGGTGCTCGCCAAGGGCGCCCCGGAGCGCCTCGCCGGCGATCTGCGCGGGGCGCTGGCGACGGCCGCCGACGACCCCGCCCGGCTGACGGACGACCAGGCGCTGGCGCTGTTCCACGCGGACGGCCCGGCCCTGGACGCGCTCTGCCGGATCGCCGACGACGTGCGCCGCGCCGCGGTAGGCGAAGACGTCACCTACTGCGTCACCCGGAACATCAACTTCACCAACGTCTGCTACACCGGCTGCCGGTTCTGCGCCTTCGCCCAGCGCCGTACCGACGCGGACGCCTACACCCTCTCCCTGGAGCAGGTGGCCGACCGGGCCGCGCAGGCCTGGGAGGTCGGCGCCACCGAGGTCTGCATGCAGGGCGGCATCCACCCCGACCTGCCCGGGACGGCCTACTTCGACATCGCGCGCGCGGTGAAGGAGCGGGTGCCCGGCATCCACGTGCACGCCTTCTCGCCGATGGAGGTGGTCAACGGCGCGACCCGGACCGGCCTCTCGATCCGCGACTGGCTCCAGGAGGCGAAGGCGGCGGGGCTGGACAGCATCCCGGGCACGGCAGCCGAGATCCTGGACGACGACGTCCGCTGGGTGCTGACCAAGGGCAAGCTGCCCGCCGCGACCTGGGTGGAGGTCGTCACCACCGCGCACGAGCTGGGCATCCGCTCCTCGTCCACGATGATGTACGGCCACGTGGACAACCCGGGGCACTGGCTGGGCCACCTGCGGCTGCTGGCGGAGATCCAGCAGCGCACCGGCGGGTTCACCGAGTTCGTGACGCTGCCGTTCATCCACACCAACGCCCCGGTCTACCTGGCCGGCATCGCCCGGCCCGGGCCGACCGCGCGGGACAACCGGGCGGTGGTCGCGATGGCGCGGCTGCTCCTGCACCCGCACATCCCCAACATCCAGACCAGCTGGGTGAAGCTGGGGGCCGAGGGCGCGGCCGAGATGCTCCGCTCGGGCGCCAACGACCTGGGCGGCACGCTGATGGAGGAGACCATCTCGCGGATGGCCGGGTCGGCGTACGGCAGTTACAAGTCGGTCCGGGACCTGCGGGCGATCGCCGAGGCGGCGGGGCGCCCGCACCGGCAGCGCACCACCACCTACGGCGAGGTCCCCGCCGAGCGGCTGGCCGCGGCCCTGGCCTCGGACGGCCACCTGCCGGAGCTGCTGCCGGTCCTGGACTGACCTCCCCCCCCGGTACCGGTGACGGCCCGCCGGGCTCCCCTGCCCGGCGGACCGCCGGCGGCACGGCCTGCCGGCCCGGAGACGGGCAGGCCCCGGCACGGCAGGGAGCCCGGGGTGGCCGGCCGCGGCCTGCGCGTGGCGGGTCGCCACCATCGTGTCGAAGTGTGGTGTTCGAGGGAATCGCTCGACTTGTTCGGTCATTCGAATACAGTGCGAGGGCGCGCGGCCGGCCGAGCGTCGCGCTCCCCGGTTCCCGGACGAAAGGCGCTCCGTCGTGATGCCACTGTGGTCACGAGCCCAGCAGCAGGACTTCCGCAGCCGGGTGCGGGGCTGTCTGCTCGGTGGGGCGATCGGTGACGCGCTCGGCGCGGGCGTCGAGTTCGAGTCGCTGGAGAAGATCCGGGCCGCGCACGGCCCGCTCGGCGTGACCGGCTACATACCCGCCTACGGGCGGCTCGGAGCGGTCACCGACGACACCCAGATGGTGCTCTTCACGGTCGACGGGCTGATCCGCGCCCACATCCGGCGGGACACCGGCAGCTGGCACCCGCCCACCGACCTCCACCTCGCCTATCTGCGCTGGGCCGCCACCCAGCGGGACTGGGGTCCGGACGAGCGCCGCACCGACCTCGGCTGGCTCGGTCGCGAGGAGTGGCTGTACGCCCAGCGCGCCCCCGGCCAGGCCTGTCTGTCCGGCCTCTCCGGCCCGGACGCTGACCGCCTCGGCACCGTGGAGGTGCCCAAGAACCCGCACTCCAAGGGCTGCGGCACGGTGATGCGGGCGGCGCCGTTCGGGCTGCTCACCACCTGGGAGCCGGGCCTGGTGTTCCAGCTGGCCGTGGAGTGCTCGGTGCTGACGCACGGCCACCCCACCGGCTACCTCTCGGCCGGCGCCCTGGCGGTGATCGTCCAGACGGTGGCCCGCGGCGGCACCCTGGAGGAGGGCGTCCACCTGGCGCTCGCCCTGCTCTCCGAGCGTCCGGCGCACGAGGAGACCACGGCGGCGCTGCGGGCGGCGCTGGACGCGGTACGGGCCGGCGAGCCGTCGGCGGAACGGGTCGAGGCGCTGGGCGAGGGCTGGGTCGCCGAGGAGGCGCTGGCGATCGGGGTGTACTGCGCGCTGGTCGCCCACGACGTGCGCTCGGGCCTGCTGCTGGCGGTGAACCACTCGGGGGACAGCGACTCCACCGGCGCCATCTGCGGCAACCTGCTCGGGGTGCTGCACGGGGACAGCGCCCTACCGCCCGGCCTGGTGGCCGCGCTGGAGGGACGCGGCGCCCTGCTCGAACTGGCCGACGACTTCGTCCTGGAGCTGATGCACGGGCCGGAGCTGCACGGCCTGGACACCCCGGAGGGCGCCGCCTGGGCGGACCGCTACCCGGTGCTGCGCTGACGTTCCACCCGGCCCGGTGGGCCCTGGGCCCGATCGGCCCGGTTCGCCGGCGCGCGGCCGCGTAGGTGCCGGTAGCGGCGCCCGCGGCCCCGGGGGAGGGCGGCGGACACCGCTACGGGCGACTGCGCCGAGAACGGCGCGGTGGCTCAGAAGCCGCCGAACACCCCTGCTCCGGCATCGACGGCGAACGCCTTCCAGGCCTCGGCCGAGAAGTTCAGCTGAGGACCCTGGGGATCCTTGGAGTCCCGCACCGCGACGGCGCCCGCAGCCGGCGTGGCGATCTCCACACAGGCGCCGTTGCCGCCGCTGTGGGTGCTCTTCCGCCAGGTCGTCCCGTTCTCGAAGGTGGTGCTCATGCGTGGTATCCCTCTTCAATCGTGGCTATCAGTGACCGGCTCTCGACCACTCCGAGCGCCGCTGCCCGCAGGTGGTCGTAGAGACTGGTATAGCGGCGCACGTCGGCTTCCTTCTCCAGGTAGAGATCGCTCGTCACCCCTTCGAAGTAGACAACCGTGGAATCGGCTGACTCGGGGAACTCCAGCAGGGAGAATGTCCCGGTCATGCCGGGGTGGGCGCCGTGCGAGAACGGGATCACCTGGATCGTGATGTTCGGGCGCTGGCTCAGCTCCAGCATGTGCTTCAGCTGATCGGCCATCACCGCCCGGTTGCCCACTTCGCGGCGCAGCACCGCCTCGTCTATGACGGTCCAGAGGCTGCCCAGCGGGTTCTCGCCGTGGACGCGGTCCTGGCGCTTCATCCGGACCTGCACCCGCCGCTGGACGGAGAGCGCGTCGGTGTCCGGCTGGGTGCCCTCCACGACGGCCTGGGCGTACTGCTCGGTCTGCAGCAGCCCCGGGACGAACGAGGACTCGTAGGCGCGGATCGACGAGGCCTCGGCCTCCAGGCCGATGTACACGCTGTACGGGGTCGGCATGTCGTTGAAGTCGTGCCACCAGCCGCGCTGGCGGGACTCCCGCGCCATCTCCATCAGACTGGCCCGCATGGCCTCGTCGGTCACGTTGTAGACGTCGCAGAGGTCGCGCACGTCGCGCTGGCTGATGCTGCGGCGCCCGTTCTCCAGGCGGCTGATCTTCGACTGGGAGACCATCAGCCGGCCGGCCACCTCCTCCGCCGTCATGGCCAGGCCCTCCCGCAGCTTGCGGAGTTCGGAGCCCAGGCGCCTGCGGCGCACGGTGGGGTTGATGTTCGCGGACACGTCGACCTCCGGCCGGACCTCTGGTGATCGTTGGAACGGCAGTCCTCGGAACACAGTGGAAATTGGGACCAACCCCCCTGACTTGGAGCAGCATGACACCTTGGATCAGGTCGGCGCCGGGGAATCGCAGGAGCGCAGTAGAACACATCATCGGAAAAGCGCTTTGGCGAGACGGCGGGCCTCCCCGCGTGGTAAGGCGACGGTGCGGCTCGATCCGGTAGTGCTGCGGTGGCGGTGCGATGGGTCGTACGGGCGCGGCAGGCGCCCGGACACGTGCCGGTGGCACGTGCTCGGGCAGGCGGGACGGGGCGCCGCACGGGTGCCCGGCCCCGCCCGCGGGGTACGGCGGAGGGGCGGCCGCCCGGCGACTTCCGTCGCGGGCGACCGCCCCTGCTTCCTGCCGGCTGTTCACCGCCGGGTGGCGGCGTGAGCTGTGCGGCGTGCGCCGCGCGTGGTGGGTCCGGGTCAGCGGACGCCGACGCGGGGCGGTGCGACCCGGCCACCGGTCCCGCCGCGGCTCGCCGCCGCACGCGGTCCCGGTCGGTCCGCGCCGACCGGAGCGCCGCCACCACCTTGGGATGAACGGTTCTGCTGCGACGGCAGACCGTTCTGCACGTCCATCACCGCGTGCGCGACCATCCCGCCCAGTGGGTCGTAACGGATCAGGTCGCGCAGCCGTGACCGTGAGGACCGGCCCTCGTTGCCCGGGTACAGGTGCTTGCCCAGGCCCACCGAGTGGGCCAGCGCGGCCAGCGCGGCCGTCCGCGGGTCCGGCGGCACGCCGGTGCGGATCGCGGTGTCCAGCCGCTGCTTGATCGCGGCATTGGTGCAGTCGTCGGACGCCTGGTAGCGCGTCGTCGGCAGCACGCCGCACATCTGGCCCGGCACGGCCGTGACCATGCCGCACCGCTCCAGGTGCGCCAGATAGGTCTGCCTGAGCCCCAGTCTGGGCCCGCCGATCCAGTGGGCCGCGCGAACCGGGCTGCCGCGTCGGCGCAGCAGTTCCAGTGCGTGGTCCAGGGTCGGGTCGCCTGTCGGCCGTGGCAGTACCACGGCGATCCGATCGCCCTCCGGGACGATCCGTCCGGCCAGGGACAGCTCGACGAGCTGGGCCCCGGCGAGTCCGAGGTCGAGGGTCTGCGGCTGCGCAGTGGTACCCGTGGTCGGGTCCAAAGCGAGCAGCAAGAGTTCCTCGGGAACAGTTCTGCGGCTCTTGCCCATCCAAGCCTCCCCGCGTGGATGAATGACAGCGTGACGCCTCTCACACGGGCTTGTCGAGTACGCCTCCGAATCGTGACCTTGCGGTCGCGGCGGGGAACCGGTGGAGGCGGGCCCGGCGTCTGACCGGTGGAGGGACCGCGGTGCGGCCGTGCGGCGGCAATACGCGCCGGTCGGGCGGGGTGTGGGCGGCCGGAACGGTCGCCGGTGGCGGAGACTGTACAGGTACACGGGGCGGGGCGTCGGCTTCCCGAAATCGGGTCTGCCGGTGCCCCGCCGGGCGTTGAGGAGGCTGGGTTACGTGGGCGAGTCCCCCGACAGGGTGCTGCGGGACGGCGAGCGGAGGCGGGAGCGGGACGAGGCGCGGAGCGGTTCCGGCGCCGGTGCCGACGCGACGGCGGCGGCCGTGGAACCGGCCGGGCGCGAGGACGCCGACGCTGCCGGGGCGGACGCCGGGGCGGGTGCGCGGGCGGGCGCCGGGGCCGGTGCCGAGGCCGCTTCGGACGAGCCCGGGAGCCCCGCGGCGGCTTCGGAGGCCGGCGCCGACGATGCCTCGGACGCGGGGTCGGAGGCCGCCTCCGCCGCCACCGGGGAGCCCGCCGCCGATGGCGCGGGCGCGCCCAGGACGGGGTCGACCGTCCAGCTCCGTGTCCGGGATACGGACTCCAGGACCACCATGCTCCGCCTTCCCGTGGACAACGCGACCACCGCGCTCCGCCTCCCCGCGGACAGCGCGACGACCTCGTTGCGAGTGCCCGTGGACAACGCGACCACCGCGTTGCGGCTGCCCGAGGAGCTCCGTTCCCCGGCCGACGGGGGCGCCGGCCGGGGCGCTCCGCCGGCCGGCGCCCCCGCCGGGAAGCCGGGGCGCCCGACCGGGCCGGACCCGCGTCTCGCCATGCGGACGGACTCGGCGGCCCCCGGAAAGCCTCCGGCGGAGCCCGCGAAGCCCCCGGCCGAGCCCGCCGAGCCCGCCGTACCCGCCGAGCCCGGCGACGAGCCGAAGGGTGCCGACGAGCCGAAGGGTGCCGACGAGCCGAAGGGCGCCGCCGGGCCGGAGACCCCCGCGCGGCCCGCGCCGCCCGCCGACCGGGCCGGGCAGGCCGAGAAGCTAGAGAAGCCCCGGGCCCCGCGGGCACCCGGTGCGGGCACCGTGCCCGAGCCGGTCCCCGAGCCGCACCCGGCCCCCAGGCCCGTCCCCGAGCCGGAGCCGGAGCCGGCACCCGAGCCGGAGCCCGTTCCGGCCCCGAAGCCGGCGCCCACCCCGGCCCCCGAGCCGCTCCCCACCCCCGACCCCCGGCCGCTGCCGCCCCCGCCGCCGCTGCCGAAGCCCGCGCCGCTGCCCGCCCCCGAGCCCGCGCCTGCGCCGGCCCCGGAGACGACGGCCGAGGCGATGCAGGTGCTGGCGACGCTGAACGCGCGCCCCGTCTCGCCGTTTCGCCGCGCACTCAAGCGGATCACCATCTGGACGGTCTTCCTGGCCGTCCTGCTCGGTGCGGTGGCGGTCGCGCAGCTGCTCCGACCGTTGCCGGACGCCAAGGTGAAGCAGACCGCCGCAGGCAGCTACAGCTTCGGCGGCGACCCGCTCGACCTGGCCTGGCCGGCCAAGGGCCAGTCGGCCGCCCAGGTCGTCGGCGTCGGCAGTCTCGGCAGCTCCGGCCCGGAGACGCCGGCCTCGATCGCCAGTGTCACCAAGGTCATGAACGCCTACCTGATCCTCCAGTCGCACCCGCTCAAGAAGGGGGAGAGCGGCCCGAAGATCACCGTCGACAAGCAGGCCGCCCAGGAGTCCGGCAACGTCGACGAGTCCAGGGTCACCCTCACCGAGGGCCAGCAGCTCACCCAGTACCAGGCACTGGAGCTGCTGATGCTGCCGTCGGCCAACAACGTGGCCCGGCTGCTGGCCCGCTGGGACGCCGGCTCGGAGGAGGCGTTCGTCAAGAAGATGAACGACACCGCCGCCAGGTTCGGCATGGCCGCCACCACCTACACCGACCCGGCGGGCTTCAGCCCGGACACCAAGAGCACCGCCAAGGACCAGCTGAAGCTGGCCGAGCAGGTGATGCAGGACGCGATCTTCCGGCAGATCGTCTCGACGCCGGAGACCAACTTCAACAATCAGAAGATCTCCAACACCAACACCCTGATCTCCCCGAAGAACGGCATCATCGGCGTCAAGACCGGCTCCAGCACCCCGGCCGGCGGCTGCCTGATGTGGGCCGCCTACAAGGAGGTCGGCGGGGTCCAGCGGCTCATCCTCGGGGTCACCCTGGGCCAGCCGGCGACCACCGCCGAGCCGAGCATCCTCAAGATCGTCCAGAACGTCAGCGCCCTGCAGATCCAGGCGGCCCAGAACGGGCTGACCGGCCAGACCCTCGCCAAGCAGGGCGACGTCGTCGGCCGGGTCGACGACGGGCTCGGCGGCACGGTCCCGGTCGTCGCCGCCAAGGACCTCACCGCCGCCGGCTTCCCCGGCATCAGCGGCACCCTCACCCTGGACCCGGCCAAGCTCGGCCACACGGCCAAGGCCGGTGCCCAGGTCGGCGTGCTGAGCGTGGGGGCGGGCGACGGCAAGGTGGAGGTCCCGGTCGTGCTCCAGACGGACCTGGCCCCGCCGTCCATCCTGTCCCGGCTGACCCGCCTGCTCTGACCTCGGCCGTCCGGCCCGCCCGCGGGCCTCGAACACCCCTCGGCGGGGGAACCGGCCACCGGTTCCCCCGCCGAGGCGCGTCAGCCGCCCCGCGGTCCGTCCGCGCCGTCGGGGTCCGGTCCGCCCGCGTCCCCCGCCGCCTCGCCCGCCTCCTCCGCGGTGAGCGGGGCGCCGCCCCAGACGCCGGGCTCGGTCCGGGTGCCCAGCCAGTGCGCGACCGCCTCCTCCTCCGACGCCACCCGGCCCAGCGCGATCGCCAGCGTCAGTCCGGCGAACATCACGATCAGCCAGGAGAGGCCGGTGAAGACCACCCCGTACGGCCCGAACTGCGTCACGCTGTGCGCCATCGCGCGCGGCAGGTAGATCCGGGAGGCGATCCCCAGGCCCACCACCACCGCCCCGCAGAGCAGCGCCCCCGGCAGCAGCGGCAGCCAGCGCACCCGGCCGACCAGCAGCAGGTGCTGGGTCCACCACCAGATCGCCGTCCCGCCGACGAAGGTCAGCGGAATCCCCAGCCAGGCACCCAGGCCGAAGCCGTCCCGCAGCGGCGTCTGGAACATCAGGCAGACCAGCCACACCAGCAGCCAGACCAGCCAGCGCCAGGCCACCACCCGCGAACCCGCCCTCGGCAGCTCCCAGCAGCGCTCGCAGACGCGTTGCATCGCCCGGCTCAGCGCCGTCGCCGACGCCAGGGTCACCAGGGCGCCGAACACGCCGATCGTGGTCTCCTGGTCATGGCTGCTCTGCAGCATCTGCTGCACCGACTGCTGCGCCGCGCCCTCCAGGCCCAGCTCCTTGCGGAGCGAGCGCATCACGTTCTCGCGGACTGCGGCCGGGGTGAACACGGCCACCACGAAGAGCGCGGGCAGGGCGCTCAGGAAGGCCTGGGCGGCCAGCCGGGTCGCGCAGTCGAGGAGGTTCACCCGCAGCAGGTGGCCGAGCGCCCGGCCCACCAGCGGCACCTGCTCGGGCAGCTCGCGAGCGCGCCGGGCCAGCTTCGCCGACCGCTTCTTCAGCCGGGTCACCCGCCCGGCCGGGTGCTCGCTCACAGGTGTCCTCCCGGGCAGTCCCGACCGTCGAGGGGCGGGCGGCCGGAGGCCGGAGGCGCCCCGGTCACCGTGCTCCATGGTCACCCGGTCGCCGGACGGCCGCATCCGGGCGGACCGCCGTCACGCGGGCGCCGGACCGGGCGGACCCGGCAGCCGGGCTCAGCCGGTGGTGGAGTCCAGCAGTGCGAGCGTCACCCCGCCGAGCGGCGTCACCCGGTCGGGCGGGCCGTACCTGGCCCGGAGGGCCCGCGCCTGCTCCGCGGGCATCGCGGTCAGCGGCTCGGCGGTGTCCCCGAGGACGAGCAGCCAGGTCCGCTGCCCCTGCCCCAGGCACGCGTCCACCTGGGGGCAGGTGGTCGGGAAGAGGTCCTCGGCCTGGAGGGCGCTGCGTTCGACGAAGACCGGGAACGGCCGGACGTCGCTCGGCAGGTAGTAGGAGACACCCGGCCCGACCATCGCCCAGCCCTGGTCGCCGAGCGGAGCCGCCAGCCCGTCGCCGGGCCGGTACCCGGCCCCGATCAGCTCGGCGGCCGCCCGGTACGGCTCACGGGAGAAGGAGTGCGAGCCCGCGGAGCGCACCGAGGACTGCTTGGGCAGCGCCACCAGGGCGGGGACCGCGATCAGCCCGACGGCCAGCAACGCGCCCGCGGCCCGGACCTGCCCCGGCGTCCGGCTGCGTCGCGCGGCCGCCGCCACCGTCGTGTAGACCGCCTGCACCCCGCCGCCGGCCAGCGCCGCCCAGGCCGGCACCGTGAAGAGCAGGTAGCGGTCGACGAAGTACGAGGTGCTGCCGCGCGACACCAGCCAGACGCCGAGCACCGGCAGCACCGCGAGCAGCAGCAGCTGGAGCGCGGGCAGGCGGCGCCCGGGCAGGACCAGGGCCAGCAGGGCCAGCAGGGCGAAGACGTGGAACACCCCGGGCGAGCCGAACAGCGGCTCACCGAAGTGCCGCAGCTGGTAGAAGGTCGGCTTGCCGATCCAGCCCAGCTGGCGCCCGGACTGCCGGCTGCCCAGCAGCACCACCGGCAGCACCGGCAGGGCCGCGACCAGCACGGCGAGTGGGTACTGCCAGAGCACCCGCCGCTCGGTGGCCGGGCGGGTCCGCCACAGGTGCAGCGCCACCACGGCCAGCTGGCCGGCCAGCGTCGCGAAGGAGATCAGGTGCCCGGCGCCGGCCGCCGCCATCGCCACGCAGTACGGCGCCCACCGCCGCAGCGACGGGCGCTCCAGCGCGCGCAGCAGGAACCAGGTGGCAGCGGCGACCGCACAGGTCACCAGGGCGTACGAGCGGGCCTCCTGCGCGTACCGCGAGATCAGCGGCACCACGGAGAACAGCAGCCCGCCGCCGATCGCCGCCACCCGGCCGCCGAACAACCGCTGGGCGGTCAGCGCCACGAACGCGGCGGCGCCGGCCATCGCCAGCACGGAGGGCAGCCGCAGCGCGATCGCGGAGTCGCCGAACACCGACGTCCAGCCGTGCATCAGCAGGTAGTACGCGCCGTTGCTGGCGTCGATGTGCTGGAGCAGTCCGAGCAGATCACCGAGCGAGCGGGTCGCCACCGTCCAGGTCGCCACCTCGTCCCGCCACAGCTCGGGCGTTCCGAGCCGGTAGGCGCCGACGCAGAGCATCGCCAGTGCCGGCCAGAGCCACACCTGGCCCAGTACGCGGAGGGCCGGGTGCCGTCTGCCGGCTGATGTCATGGTGAAGCGCCTCGTCCTTGCGGTGATGCGTTGCTGCAGGCGTGCCAGGGCCGGCGGGGGCACCGACGCCCCGCACCGGAACACCGGTTCGCTCCAGGCTACTGGAGCAGGATGTGACGCCCCGTCGCCGGGCATCATCGGCACCCTCCCCATGATTCCATCTTCCCGCACACGATTCGCACGCGGACTCCCCTCACCGCACACCCCGCCACCTCCGCCCGGCCGACGGCCCGACCCGGCGTGGCCACCCCCCGATCCGCTAGGCTGTCAGCGGTCGTCGCGCCACACGCGCGCCCGACCGCGAACGACCCCGCCTCAGTAGCTCAGGGGATAGAGCACGGCTCTCCTAAAGCCGGTGTCGCAGGTTCGAATCCTGCCTGGGGCACAGCGCGCTACCCAGTGAAGGCCCAGGTCCGGGGATTCCCCGGACCTGGGCCTTCGTCGTTCCCGACCGCCGTCCCGCCCGTGTCCTGCTTGTGCCGCGTCCGTGCCGCGCGTCCGTGCCGCGTTCAAGGCCGTGGGGCCGCGTGCCCGGCGGGCCCACGGGGGGCACGAGGACCGGCGCGCCGGGGTGGCGGAGTCGGGCGGGCGCGTTCGGGGCCGCCGGCGTGTGACGGGCCGTCGGGGGCGGGCTCAGCCGAGGCCGAGGGTGTGCCGGTCGCGCGGGGTGGTGCGGGGCTGGGAGGCGAGGTCGGCGAGGAGGCTCTCGGCCTCCCGGGTGGTGCGCAGGACCTCCGGGTCGAGGTCGGCGACGACCAGCTCGCGGCGGTCCGGGCCGGCCTCGGCGAGGAGGCGGCCGTCGGGGGACCAGACGGCGCTGGCGCCGCAGGTGTTCCAGCCGCCGGTGGTGCCGATGTGGTTGGCCAGCACCGTGTAGAGGGTGTTGTCGAGCGCGCGGGCCGGGAACCAGGTCCGGGACTCGTGGTGGCCGTGGCCCACGCTGAACAGCGCGCCGACCAGGTAGGCGTGGCAGCCGTCGAGGGCGGCGGCGCGGGCGTGCTCGGGGAAGCCGGAGTCGTAGCAGATGCCCAGGCCGAGCCGCCAGCCGTCGAGTTGGAGGGTGCAGCCCGTCGTCCCGGGGCGGTAGGTGTCCCGTTCGGTCTTGAAGAGGTACTGCTTGTCGTACCGGGTGGTGAGCGCACCGTCGGGGCCGAAGACCAGGGCGGAGATGCGCAGTTCGCCGTCGGCGTCCCGGACGGCCGCGCCGACCACGGCGGCCGTGCCGGTCTCCCGGCAGGCGTCGGCGATCGGCGCGAGCCGGGGATCGCCGGGCTGGACGCTGTGCTTGAGGGGGTCGGTCCGGATCAGCTCGGGCTCGTAGCCGGACAGGAACTTCTCGGCGAAGAGCACCAGGCGCACGCCGTCCGAGGCGGCCTTGCGGATCAGGTCGGCGACGGTCGCGACGTTGGCGGGGAGGTCGCCCGCCACCGCCTGGGCCTGCGCGGCGGCGATCCGTAGCGGCCGGTCGGGGAAGTCGGGGGCGGGAGCGGGTCGGTCGGGCGTCGAGGGAAGCGGCATGAAGGCCAGGCTAGGCGGGCCCGGCGGACCGGCCCGAGGCCGGGGACCCGCGCTAGGGCTTGACCGCGCCGTCCGGTCGGTCGCCGGCCCGCTCGCCGGCCTCCTCGAAGGCCGGATCAAAAGCCGGGTCGAAGGCCGGGTCGTAGGGCGCGGGGGCGGTCTGGGAAACGAGGACGCGCTGGACCCTCGGCCTGGTCCGCCAGTTGACCCGCCGGACGTCCCGGGCCAGCGCGCCGGGCCGGCAGAGCTCGACGGCCACGGTGACCGCGCCCAGGACGATCCCGGCGGCCAGCCAGCCGCCCAGCACGTCGCTCGGCCAGTGGACGGCGAGGGCGACCCTCGTCCAGCCGATCGTCAGCACGGTCAGCGCGGCGATCGAACAGGCGGTGATCCGCCCGCCGCGCGAGGACCGGTGCCAGACCAGCCCGACCAGGACGGCGCAGGTGATCGCGGAGGCCATCGCATGCCCGGACGGGAGGGCCGGGCCGCCGGCGTGGGCGACCGGGTCGGGGAAGTGCGGCCGCAGGCGGTCGAGGCAGAGCTTCAGGACCCACAGGAAGCCCCAGCCGACCAGCGCCTGGGCCGCGGCCCAGCAGGCCAGCACCCGGGCCCCGATCAGCCAGAGCCAGAGCGTGGCGGCGCCGAGCAGCGTACGCATGGTGATCGTGCCGCCGATGTCGGTGAGCATCTGCACCGAGGCGACCCAGACTCTTCGGCCCTGGGCATAGCGGTGCATGTCGTCCACCCAGCCCTGGTCCAGGCGGGCGAGCGGGGACCAGCCGGTCTGCACCAGGGTGGCCAGGACCGCGAACAGCGCGGTACAGCCCGCCGCGAGCGCCACGTGCCGGAGCAGGTGGCGATTACGCGGGGTGAGGAGAAGCGAGCTGTTGGTCAGGTGCATGGCTGACACCTTCCCAGTGCGTTGTGCTGATCGGACGCCTGCGCGATAGCGATTTGGCATCTTTTGTGCGGAGGATCTGCGTGCGCCGGGGTGCGGGCGCGGGGCGGCTCCGGGGTGCGGAACCGGTGGCAGCGGCGGCTCCGGCGGGGCCGGGCGGGAACGCGCGCGGCTGCCCGCGGGTTCTCCGGAGTGAAGGGCCCGCAAAGGAGTGCGTCGACGGCCCCGGCATGGGCGGCCGCGCAGCGGCAAGGCGCCGGGGGGCCGCACCCGCGGTCCCGCCGACCGCTTTCGGTGGACCGCGCCGTGTGGACCGCCCGGCCGGCACCTGCGGTGCCGGTCCGGTCACGCTCCGTCCAGGGGCGCGATGAAACCCGGCAGCATACTGCATCGGCGGAAGAATCTGAGCGACTTGGGAATGTTGTCCGGAATCTGTTCGTTGGATCGTTACGTGTGAGCCCCGCGGGGCCCGCATTCTTGCCCTCTTGGGGGCAGGCAGGCAGACCTCGGCAATTCCAGCAAAGGGAGCAAGCATGGCCACCCGTGCCGTCGTTCGCGACAGGGCCGACCGGACTCGCGCGGCCCGCCCGACCAACCTTGAGGCCGACCGTGACCTGGTCGGTATGTATCTCGACGAGATCGCCAGGACGCCCCTGCTCGATGCCGCCGAGGAGGTCGAGCTCTCGCTGCGGATCGAGGCCGGTGTGTACGCCCAGCACCTGCTGGAGGAGGCGGAGCTCCCCAAGGGTGTGAAGCGTGAGGAGCTGGAGGCGATAGCCGAGGACGCCGAGCGCGCCAAGGACGTCTTCATCCGCTCCAACCTCCGGCTGGTCGTCGCCGTCGCGCGGCGTTACCCGCGCAGCGGCCTTCCGTTGCTCGACCTCATCCAGGAGGGCAACGCCGGCCTGGTGCGGGCGGTGGAGAAGTTCGACTACGCCAAGGGTTTCAAGTTCTCCACCTATGCCACCTGGTGGATCCGGCAGGCGATCACCCGGTCCATCGCCGACCAGTCGCGCACCATCCGGCTGCCCGTCCACCTGGTCGAGGAGCTGGGCCGGATCCGACGCGTCCAGCGGGAGAAGTCCAAGGAGCTGGGCCGCGAGCCGGAGCCGGCCGAGATCGCGGCCGAGCTGGACACCACCGAGGCGCGGATCAAGGACGTCCTGGACTGGGCGCGTGACCCGGTGAGCCTCAACATGTCCGTTGACGACGAGGGCGAGACCCAGTTCGGCGACCTGGTCGAGGACACCGGGGCGACGTCCCCGGAGGACGCCGTGATGGTCATGCTCCGCCGCGAGGAGCTGGACGGTCTGATCGGGCGCCTGGACGACCGGACGGCCTCGATCATCCGGTCGCGCTACGGGATGGAGGACGGCCGTGAGCGGACGCTCACCGAGGTGGGCAAGCAGCACGGGCTGACGCGGGAGCGGATCCGCCAGATCGAGAAGCACGCGCTGGCCGAGCTGAAGCGGATCGCCGACCACGCGGGCTTCGAAGCCGCCTGACGGCCTCCCCGCCGCCACCTCGCCGGCGTACCGGGGCCCCGGGTGCGGAATCGCTCCGCACCGGGGCTCTCACGCGTCCCCGGCGGCGGTCGGCGCGGGCGCGGGGAGCTTCTAGGCTGGAGGAGTGGACGATGTGCGAGACGGAGGCGGGCCGGTGACCGAGCGGGAGCCCAGGCAGGACGGCGGGGACAGGACGGACGCCGCGGAGGCCGTGAAGGCGTCCGACGACCCCAAGGCCGCGACGAAGGGCCGGCTGGTCTTCCGGGACCCGCTGGACCAGCAGTCCAGTGACGACACCGACGCCGGCTGGGGCGGGCGCCCGGGAACGGCGGACAGCGGTGGACGGGGGCTGGACTGGTACCTGAGCCAGCGCCCGCCGCACCACGGCGACTGACGGGGAGTGCTCAGCGCTGCCGCGCGACCAGCGCGTCGCGGATCTCGGTCAGCAGCAGGACCTGCTCGGCCTCCGCCTGGACCTCGGTGACGCCTCTGCGCCGGGCGGCGAGCCTGGTCATCGGCAGGATCAGGCAGAAGTAGACGACGGCCGCGGTGATGACGAACTGCAGGAGGGCGCTCAGCACCGAGCCCCACAGGATGAGGACCCCGGACGTGACCTCGCCGGTCGCGCTCAGCTCGCAGGGGCCCTTGAGGCAGGAACTGTAGGCACCCAGGTCCTTGGCACCGAAGGCGCCGACGATCGGGTTGATCACGCCCTTGACGAAGGCGTTGATGATGTTGGTGAACGCCGCGCCGATGACGACGGCGACGGCGAGTTCGACGACATTTCCGCGCAGCAGGAATTCCTTGAAGCCTTTCATGCCGCGTGAACGACGAAGTCGTGGTCCGGTCACGGGTGAGCTTCGAGGTGTTCCGATTGACAACCCGATCGGCCGACCGACGCGGCGCCCGGAGGGGAGAGACCCGCCCGCGCGGGCCCGACGGCCAGCGCGGCCGACAGGGCGACCAGCAGCAGGGCGGGCACCCCGAGCCGGTGCCGGGCGGCCCGGCGGAGCCGGTGGAGGCGGCCACCGCCACGCCGGATCGGCGCGAAGGGCGGCACCTCCCGCCGGGGCGGAACGGCTGGGGCGGGGAGCGGCGGGAATCGCGGGGGGAGGCTCGTGGTCGACATGGGCACCACCGGTGGTCGCGGGGCGCCGGCCCGGGGTGCGGGCCGGCTCTTCCGACGCACACTCTGGGCGGCCCAGGGGTCGGGTGGAAGCCCTGTCCCCAGGCCTGTGGACAACTCGGCCCTGTGGACAACTCTGTACACCCGAACGGGGTAGTGGGCCCATCGGCGGTTGACCGCGAGCGGCCTGCCTCCGCCCGGGCACGCGAAAGGCCCGCGGGCCGCGCGATGGGCGCGGGCCCACGGGCCTTGCGAAGTCTGGTCTCAGCCGGCCGGCTTCGCCGCCGGAGCCGAGCTCGCGGCAGCGGTCGAGCCGCCCGAGGACGACGAGGACGAGGTCGAAGCAGCCGACGACGAGCCGGACGAGGACGAACCCGACGAGGTCGAGTTCGACGACGAGCCGGTGCCCACCGAGCTGGTGGACGAGGAGCGGCTGTCGGTCCGGTAGAAGCCGGAGCCCTTGAAGACCACACCCACGGCCGAGAAGACCTTGCGGAGCCGTCCCTGGCAGTCGGGGCACGTGGTCAGCGCCTCGTCGGTGAACTTCTGCACCGCCTCCAGGCCGTTGCCGCACTCGGTGCACTGGTACTGGTACGTGGGCACTTGTCTTCCTCCTGGCACTCTCGCCTGATGAGTGCTAACGATGGTCAATGATGCGGCATTCCGCTGGATCAGTCCAGCGACTCGAATGTGAGATGAGCCGGGGGCGCGCCGAAGCACCCGTTCCCGCGCCCGCCGGAAGCCGGCCGCCGAGGGCCGCCGCCCCGGCCCGGACCCGCCGCCCGACCGGCCGGACGCGTCCGACCCGACCCGACGCCGCCCGACGCCGCCCGACCCGGCGCCCCGAGCCCCGCCGCTCAGCCCTTCGCCGCCCCGACCAGCTGCGGAGCCGAGCCCCGCTCGTTCGCGCCCGCGACCACCGTGCTCGCCGCGCCCGGCGCGATCAGCAGGTGCCGCAGCGCGACCAGCGCGACCAGGCCGAGCCCGGCACCGGCCATCGGCACCAGGAACCCGGCCGACGGCCCGTGTCCGTCGATCAGCCGTCCGGCGACCGTGGACCCGGCCGCCAGGCCCAGCCCGATGGCACCGGTCAGCCAGGTGAAGGCCTCGGTCTTGGCGCCGTCCGCGACCAGCGTCTCGACCAGGGTGTACCCGGTGATCAGCGTCGGTGCGATGGCCAGGCCGCAGACCAGCCCGGCGACGGACAGTGCGACCAGGTTGGGCATCGCCCAGAGCGTCGAGCAGCCCACGACCAGCAGCGCGTAGCTCGCCAGCATCCGGTGCCGGGCGGCCCGGCGCCAGGCGACCATGCCGTACAGCACGCCGGCCAGCATCGAGCCGCCGGCGAAGATCCCGTACACGGTGCCGTTGGCGCCGGGCTGGCCGACCGACTCGGTGAACGCGGTGACCGACACCTGCATGGCACCGAAGACGGTGCCGACGCCCAGGAACGCGCCGGCCAGCAGCCGGACGCCGGGGGAGGAGAGCGCGGAGACCCGGCGGACGCCGGGCTGGTGCGGGTGCCGGGCCGGCGCGGTGCGCCGCTGGGCGGCGAAGGCCAGTCCGCCGACCACGGTCAGCGCGGCCTCGGCGATCAGCCCGGCGGCGGGCGTGACCGAGGTGGCGATGGCGCCGGCGAGCACCGGGCCGATCACGAAGGTGAACTCGTCCGTCACGGACTCGAAGGCGAAGGCGGTGTTGAGCTTGGCGGCCGACAGCGCGGACGCCGAGCGCCCGCCGGCCGCACCCTCGGCGGAGAGCTTGGCGACCCAGCGGGACCGGACCATCGCGCCGACCTGCGGCACGCTGGCGCCGGCCGGGGCGGCGGCGAGGAAGAGGGTCCAGACCGGGGTGTGGCCCAGGGCCAGCGCGATCAGCGCGCCGACCGAGACCGCGTGCACGATCACGGTCGGGACGAGCACGGCGGCCTGGCCGTAGCGGTCGGCCAGCCGGCCGGTCTGCGGGCCGATGAAGGCCTGGGCGACGGCGGAGACCGCCGCGACGCTGCCGGCCGTGCCGTAGGAGCCGTGGGTGTCCAGCACCAGCAGGACGATGCCCAGGCTGAGCATCGCGTACGGGAGCCGCGCGGCGAAGGCGGGGGCCAGGAACGTCCAGGCTCCGGGGGTGCGCAGCAGTGCGCCGTACCCGACGCGGGCGGGTGCGCCCTGGTCGGCGGTGGCCCCGGTGCCCGGCCGGGTGTCCGGGAGCGTGTCGGTGGCCAGGGCGGCGCGGGTGTCCGCGGTGTTCTCGACCGTTCGGCGGGCCGTCACGGTCGTCCTTCCTGCTGCCTGGTAGCGCGGAAGGGGCATGGGGTGGCCCCGACGGCGCCGAGAGTCGTCCTCTCGCGCGTCGACCGGGGTAGTTACCGGGCCCGCCCGGCGTGGTTGCCGGGATCCGGGCCGCGGCCGCCGAGCGGTCGCGCCAACTCTGCTTCAGGCAGATGCTGGGGTGTTTCGATCGTTCTGCATATACGCGCGTAGATGACGCGCTACCCCCACCATACAGAGGACATCCAGATCTGTCCCGTCCATCGGAGGTGAACGCTGGAAGACCCCCCGTGGTCATCGCGGTCACCGCCGCCCGTACAGCCACCCCGCGAGCTTGCCGCCCTTGTCCACGGCCCGCAGCCGCCGCTCGGCGGCCTCGCCGACCTCGTCGGTGGTCACGACCAGCAGTTCGTCGCCGCCGCGCAGCACGGTGGCCTTGTCCGGGACGAAGCTGCTGCCCTCCCGGACGACCAGGGTCACCGCCGCGCCGGCCGGCAGCCGCAGCTCGCCGATCTCCACGCCGGACATCCTGGAACTCGGCGACAGCGCCACCGACAGCAGGTGTCCGTGCAGCTTCTCCAGGGGCGCGGACTCGATGCCGAGGTCCTGGCCCATCGAGCCCTCGGAGATCTTCAGCCACTTGGCGACCCAGGGCAGGGTCGGGCCCTGGAGCAGGGTGAAGACCACGACCAGGATGAAGACGATGTTGAAGACGTCGTGGGCCATCGGCGTGCCGGCCACCATCGGGATGGTCGCCAGCACGATGGGCACCGCCCCGCGCAGCCCGGCCCAGCTGAGCAGCGCCTGCTCGCGGCCGGGCAGCTTGAAGGGCGTCAGCGTGATCACCACCGACAGCGGCCTGGCCAGGAAGACCAGCACGGCGCCGATCACCAGCGCGGGCACCACGGCCGAGCCCATGGTCTCGGGGGTGCAGAGCAGGCCGAGCAGCACGAACATGCCGATCTGCCCGATCCAGGCCAGTCCGTCGGCGAAGCCGCGGACGGCGGGCCCGTGCGGCAGTTTGGCGTTCCCCAGGATGACCGCGCTGATGTAGACGGCGAGGAAGCCGGAGCCGTGCAGCAGCGCGCCGCCGGCGTAGGCGAGCACGGTGAGCGCCAGGACGGCGATCGGGTAGAGGCCGGAGGACGGCAGGGCGACGTGCTTGATCCCGAACGCGCCCAGCTTGCCGACCGTGAGGCCGACCGCGGCCCCGATGGCCAGCTCGGCGACGATCGTGCCGATCAGGACGTACCAGGAGTCGAGTTCACCGGTGGTGGCGAAGGCGACGACGAGGATCACCACGGGGGCGTCGTTGAAGCCCGACTCGGCCTCCAGGAGCCCGGTCAGCCGGTGCGGCAGCGGGACCATCCGCAGCACGGAGAAGACAGCGGCCGCGTCGGTCGAGGAGACGATCGCGCCGAGCAGCATGGACGTCCGCCAGTCCAGGCCGACCAGCCAGTGCGCGCCGGCCGCGGTCACGAAGACGCTGATCCCGACGCCGACCGTGGCGAGCACGGTGGCGGCCGGCATCACGGGTCTGACCTCGCGCCAGCTCGTCTTGAGACCGCCCTCGGCCAGGATGACGACCAGTGCGGCGTAGCCGATCACCTGGGTCAGCGCGGCGTTGTTGAAGGCGAAGCCCAGGCCGTTCTGGCCGAGGGCGACGCCGATGCCGAGGTAGATCAGCAGGCTGGGCAGCCCCGACCGGGTCGAGATGCGCACGGCGACCACCGCGACCAGCAGGATCACGGAGAATTCGAGGAGCAGCTGGTTCAGGTGGTCGACATTCACGCAGGGGCACCTCGGGCAGGCTGGGGGCGGGCGGGGTGTCTGGTGGCGGTGAGGCCGGGGGGAGCCGACCGGCCGGGGGCGATTGCTCCGCTAGCGGATCGTTACTCAGTCTAACATTTTGCCATATCTTTAGCTTCACCGTTCACACGGGTCCCTTCCCGCCCTCCGCTGACCTCGTCCGATCCCACCGTGAGCGTCCCCCGTGCACGCCCGCCAGTGGACTCGGCCTAATGTGGTCCCCTGTCATGGCCGTGTGCCCTGGACATGCCCGCCCGTCCCCCAGTCGAGGACCGCAAGGACCCAGATGCCCCGCTCGAAGAAGTTCCGGCGCGCCCGTCTGATCGTGATCGTGCTGGTCGTGCTGCTGGTGGCCGGCGCCGGCTACGGCGGCTACCGGGGGGTGGCCGCGGTACGCGCGTCCTTCCCGGAGGTCGACGGCAGTGTCAAGGTGGCGGGCCTGAGCGCGCCGGTCGACGTGAAGCGGGATGCCAACGGCATCCCCCAGCTCTACGCCGACACCCCGGAGGACCTCTTCCGCGCCCAGGGCTACGTGCAGGCGCAGGACCGGTTCTGGGAGATGGACGTCCGACGGCACATCACCGCGGGCCGGCTCTCCGAGATGTTCGGCGACAGCCAGGTCGAGACCGACTCCTTCATCCGCACCATGGGCTGGCGCGACGTGGCGCAGAAGGAGATCGACTCCCAGCTGTCGCCCGAGACCAGGAAGAACCTCCAGGCGTACGCGGACGGCGTCAACGCCTGGCTCGGCGAGCACCCCGGCGGCGCGAGCGCCTCGCTGGAGTACAGCCTGCTCGGCGTGGTGAACGGCGACTACAAGCCGGAGCAGTGGGCCCCGGTCGACTCGGTCTCCTGGCTGAAGGCGATGGCCTGGAACCTCTCGGGGAACCTCCAGGAGGAGATCGACCGCTCGCTGCTCGCCCAGGACTTCAGCCCGGAGAAGATCGCCGAGCTGTACCCGGAGTACCCGTACGCGCGCAACGGCACCATCGTGAAGACCGGCACCGTCTCGGGCGACGCGTACCGCCCGGCGGACGGGGCCGCCCAGTCCGGCCCCACCACGGGCACCGCGCAGGGCGCGGCCGCGACCAAGGCGATGTTCAAGGACGTCACCGACCGGATCGACGCGATGCCGCAGCTGCTCGGCCGGCAGGGCCAGGGCATCGGGTCCAACTCCTGGGTGGTCGCCGGCTCGCACACCACCACCGGCAAGCCGCTGCTGGCCAACGACCCGCACCTCGGCCCCGGCCTGCCGTCGGTCTGGTACCAGATGGGCCTGCACTGTCGCACCGCCTCACCCGCCTGCCAGTACGACGTCTCCGGCTTCACCTTCGCCGGTATGCCGGGCGTGGTGATCGGCCACAACAAGGACATCGCCTGGGGCTTCACCAACCTCGGCGCCGACGTCACCGACCTCTTCCTGGAAAAGGTCACCGGCCCGGAGACCTACCTGGTGGACGGCAAGGAGGTGAAGTTCACGCTGCGCAAGGAGACCATCAAGGTGGCCGGCGGCGAGGACCGCACCATCACCGTCCGCACCACCCAGACCGGCGCCCCGCTGATCTCCGACCAGAGCACCGAGCAGCAGAACGTCGGCAAGTACGCGCCGAACGGCGCCTCCGCCCCGGACCGCTCGACCAGCGGCTACGGCGTGGCCCTGCAGTGGACGGCGCTGGAGCCGGGCAAGACCATGGACGCCGTCTTCGCGCTGGACCGCGCCAAGGGCTGGGACGACTTCCGGGCCGCCGCGAAGGACTTCGCCGTCCCCGCGCAGAACCTGATCTACGCCGACGCCGAGAACATCGGCTACCAGGCCCCGGGCAACATCCCGGTCCGCGGCAAGGGTGACGGCGGCTACCCGGCGCCGGGCTGGGACTCCTCGTACCAGTGGAAGGGCGCCGTCCCCTTCACCGCCCTGCCCTACAGCCGCAACCCGGCCGCCGGCTACATCGTCACCGCCAACCAGGCCGTGGTCGACCCCTCGTACAAGTACCTGCTGACCAAGGACTGGGAGTACGGCACCCGGGCCAAGGAGATCACCGACCAGATCGAGGCCAAGCTCAGGAACAACGGCAAGATCTCGCCGGACGACATGCAGGAGATGCAGCTCGACAACACCAGCATCCTGGCCAAGACGCTGGTCCCGATGCTGCTGAAGGTGCAGATCGACGACCCGTACGTGCGCGAGGCGCAGGACCTGCTGAAGGACTGGAACTTCCACCAGGACGCCGACTCGGCCGCCGCCGCCTACTACAACGGCGTCTGGCGCCAGCTGCTCAGCCTCTCCTTCGGCCAGAAGTTCCCGGCCGACCTGCGCGCCGAGGACAACTGCCTGCTGGTCCGCCGGCAGACCGACCCGACCAAGCCCGACAGCCGCACCCAGATCGTCACCGAGTGCGGCACCCGTGACCCGGGCAAGGCCCAGCCGGACGGCGGCGACCGCTGGACCGAGGTGGTGCGCCAGCAGCTGGCGAAGCCCGACAGCAGCTGGTGGACGTACATCGACTCGGACCACCACGAGCAGAAGGGCCTCGACAACCTGCTCGCCGAGGCGATGAAGAATGCCCGTCAGGACCTCACGGCGCTGCTCAGCAAGGACGTCTCCACCTGGAGCTGGGGCCGTCTGCACACCCTGACGCTGCGCGAACAGACCCTGGGCAGCGACGACTCCTCGATCGCCTCCGGCTTCGTCCGGCGACTGCTCAACCGCGGCCCGTACCGTCTCTCCGGCGGCTCCGGCGCGGTCGACGCGGCGGGCTGGAACGCGGCGGCGGGCTACCAGGTGGACTGGATCCCGTCGATGCGAATGGTCGTCGACCTGAGCGACTTCGACGCCTCGCGCTGGGTGAACGTGGGCGGCGCCTCCGGGCACGCCTTCCACGACAACTACAACGACCAGACCGACCTCTGGCTCAAGGGCAAGCTGCTGACCTGGGCCTATTCGCCCGACGCGGTCGAGAAGTCGGCCAAGCACAAGCTGGTGCTGACCACCGGCTGAGCCGGCCCGCACGACACGGCGGCCCCGCCCCTCGGACCCCGAGGCGCGGGGCCGCCGTCGTCACCGCCGTCGTCACCGAGGGCGTCACCCCAGCCGGTGCGGCCCGGACGGGGTGAGAGCGAGGTCCACCGGCAGGTCGTGCGGCTCGGCCGGCACGCTCGCCAGCAGCTCGTGCTCGTAGAGCAGCACCGCCAGCAGCGGTCGCGCCCCGGCCCGCCCGAGCCGGGCCAGCACCCGGTCGTACGAGCCGCCGCCGCGGCCCAGCCGCAGCCCCCGCCGGTCCACCGCCAGGCCGGGCAGCAGCACCAGCGACGCCGTGGTCACGGCCTCCGGCCCGAGCCGGCCGCCGACCGGCTCCAGCAGCCCGCGCCCGGCCGACGCCAGCGCCTGCGGCCCCTCGTACTCGGCCCAGTCCAGGTCGTTGTCGGCCAGCAGCACCGGCAGCAGCACCCGGACCCCGCGCGCCAGCAGCGCGTCCAGCAGCGGCCGGGTGCCCGGCTCGCTGCCGACCGACACGTACGCGGCCACCGTGGCGCCCGGCTCGGCCAGCGCGCCGGCGTGCCCGGCCAGGGCGAGCGCCGCCCGCTCCCGCTCCACCGCCACCAGCGCCCGCCGTTCGGCCAGCAGCCGTGTCCTCAGCGCGCTCTTCTCGTTGTGCATGGGATCCTCCACAGCTCTGTGCCCGTGACGTCCAGAGCCTGACACGCGGAAGGCGCCCCGATGTCGACCCCGCTGCTGCTCCAGGCCCTGGCCGCGCTGAGCGCCCCGGCGCTGGCCGGCGCCGCCGTGTTCGGCCTGCGGCTGCGCCGGGCCGACGGCGCCGCCGCCGACCGCGAGGCCCGGCTGCGCGAGCGGGTCGCCGAGCTGGAGGCCCGCTGCGCCGAGCTGGAGCGCACCGCCTCCTGCGACCCGCTCACCGGGGTCTGGAACTACCGCCACCTGCAGCTCACCCTGGACCGGGAGATCGAGCGCGCCCGCCGGGCCGAGCAGGCCGACCAGCAGGACGGCCCGCACCCGCTGGCCGTCCTGCTGCTGGACATCGCGGGCTTCGACCGGGTGATCGCCGAACACGGCCGGGCCCGGGCCGACGCGATACTGCGCGACCTCGCCCAGCGGCTCGGCATGGAGATCCGCCGCTCCGACACCCTCGGCCGCTACAGCGGCGAGGTCTTCCTGATCGTGCTGCCGGACACCGGCGCCGCGGGCGCGGCACACGTCGCCGAACGGCTGGTCTGGTCGGTCCGCCGCCACCTGCTGCTGGACTGGTCCTCCGGCCCGCGCGAGGGTCGCCGCCAGCAGGGCAACGGGCTCACCGCCGCGGTCGGCGTGGCCGTGCTGCCCGAGGACGGTACGCATGCCGCCGTCCTGCTCCGGGCCGCCGACCGGGCCCTGGCCGAGGCCCGCGACGCCGGCGGGGACTGCTGGCGCGAAGCCGCCTCCTCCCGGCCACTCAGCGGCTCCGCTGCCGAGCGTGACCGTTCGGAAAACCCGGGTAGTCTGTCGCCCTGTGCCGGAGAGGACCCCCTCACCTCACCCGGCGCTTCCCCTTTGCCTGCCACCTTGGCCGGGCCCAGCGACGTGCTGTCATAGCCGGTCAACCGCGCTCGGCCGGGCGTAAACATGCCTTAGTAAGGTAAACGCATGACGACGATCAGCTCCCGAATTCCGGTAACCAAGGCCGTGGTCCCCGCGGCCGGACTGGGCACGCGCTTCCTCCCGGCCACCAAGGCCACTCCGAAGGAGATGCTGCCTGTCGTCGACAAGCCGGCGATCCAGTACGTCGTCGAGGAGGCGGCCTCCGCCGGGCTGTCCGACATACTGATGGTCACCGGCCGTAACAAGCGGGCGCTGGAGGACCACTTCGACCGCGCCTACGAGCTGGAGGAGCTGCTCGCCCGCAAGGGCGACCAGGACCGGCTGCGCCGGGTGCGCGAGTCCGTCGACCTGGCCAACATGCACTACGTCCGCCAGGGCGACCCGAAGGGTCTCGGCCACGCCGTCTCGGTCGCCGAGCAGCACGTCGCCGGCCAGCCCTTCGCCGTTCTGCTCGGCGACGACCTGATCGACCCGCGCGACCCGCTGCTCGCCCGCATGATCGAGGTCCAGCAGGAGCTCGGCGGCTCGGTCGTCGCCCTCATGGAGGTCGACCCCTCGCAGATCCACCTGTACGGCTGCGCGGCCGTCAAGGCCAACGGCTTCGGCGAGGACGTCTTCCAGGTGACCGACCTGGTCGAGAAGCCCGAGACCGCCGACGCGCCGTCGAACTACGCCGTCATCGGCCGCTACGTGCTCGACCCCTCGGTCTTCGACGTGCTGCGCGAGACCCCGCCCGGCCGCGGCGGCGAGATCCAGCTCACCGACGCCTTGCGCGAGCTGACCACCCGCGACGCCGAGAGCGGCGGCCAGGTGCACGGCGTCCTCTTCAAGGGCCGCCGCTACGACACCGGTGACCGCGCGGACTACCTGCGCGCTATCGTCCGTCTGGCCTCCGAGCGCGAGGACCTGGGCCCGGAGTTCCGCTCCTGGCTCCGTGAGTTCGTCGCCTCCGAGCTGCAGGACTGACACGCCGACAGAGAGCGAGAGCGCCGATGACCGGGTCCACGGAGAACAGTCCCACCCCCGCCGCAGCCTGCTGCGACGGATCCGCGGACCCGGCACCGGCCGCCCGGCCGGCCCGGCTCTGGACCGTCGACGAGCACCTCGCCGACGTGCTGGCCGCGGTCGGCCCGCTGCCCGCGATCGAGCTCCAGCTGCTCGACGCCCAGGGCTGCCGGCTCGACGAGGACGTGCTCGCCGGCGGTGACCTGCCGCCCTTCGACAACAGCTCGATGGACGGCTACGCCCTGCGCACCGCCGACACCGCCGGAGCCACCGCCGAGTACCCCTCGGTGCTCTCGGTGGTCGGCGACATCGCCGCCGGCGCCGCCGAACTGCCCAGGGTCGGCCCCGGCCAGGCCGCCCGGATCATGACCGGCGCCCCCGTCCCGCCCGGTGCCCAGGCGGTCGCCCCGGTCGAGTGGACCGACGGCGGCAGCGGCACCGGCCGGGCCGCCGACGCGATGGGCGCCCCGGTCGAGGACGAGGAGGTCCGGGTGCTGCGCCCGGTCTCCGAGGGCGCCCACATCCGCCGCCGCGGCAGCGACGTCACCGCCGGCGACCGGGTCCTGGAAGCCGGTACCCGGCTCGGCCCCACCCAGATCGGCCTGCTCGCCGCGATCGGCCGGGGCACCGTCCGGGTCCGCCCCCGCCCGCGCGTGGTGGTGCTCTCCACCGGCAGCGAGCTGGTCCAGCCCGGCGAGCCGGTCGGCCCCGGGCAGATCGCCGACTCCAACAGCTTCACCCTCACCGCCGCCGCCCTGGACGCCGGCGCCATCGCCTACCGCGTCGGCGGGGTGCCGGACGACGCGGACCGGCTGCGCGCCGTCCTGGAGGACCAGCTCGGCCGGGCCGACCTGATCGTCACCAGCGGCGGCGTCAGCGTCGGCGCGTACGACGTGGTCAAGGAGGTCTTCGAGTCCTACGGCGGGGTCGACTTCCGCCGGCTGCGGATGCAGCCCGGCAAGCCGCAGGGCTTCGGCCGGATCGGCGCCGGCGCCGGCGTCCCGCTGCTGGCCCTGCCCGGCAACCCGGTCAGCGCCTACATCTCCTTCGAGCTCTTCGTCCGCCCGGTGATCCGCACCATGCTCGGCGCCGCCGACGTCCACCGCCCGGTGGTCCGGGCGGTCTGCCCGGTCGCGCTGCGCTCGCCCGCCGGGCGGCGGCAGTTCCTGCGCGGCCGGTACGCGGCGGGCGACGGCGTGGTGGAGCCGGTCGGCGGCGCGGGCTCGCACCTGGTCGGCGCGCTGGCCAGGGCGGACTGCCTGATCACGGTGCCCGAGGAGGTCACCGAGCTCGCCGCCGGCAGCGAGGTGGACGTCGTCCTGCTCGGCGGCTGAGCGGTCCCGGCGACCGGGCCGTCCCGTCCGCCGGCACGGCCCGTCCCACGCCCCGGCCGGAGCGAGGAGTACGGTAGCGCGGTATTCGATCTGCGCGCCCCCTGGAGCCACCCGTGACCGCCTCACCCCCCGGCGACCGCCTCACCCATGTCGACGACCAGGGCGCGGCCCGGATGGTCGACGTCTCCGAGAAGGCCACCACCGCGCGCACCGCGGTCGCGGCCGGCCGGGTCAGGGTCGCCCCCCGCGTGGTCGAGCTGTTGCGCGGCGAGGGCGTGCCCAAGGGCGACGCCCTCGCGGTCGCCCGGATCGCCGGGATCATGGGCGCCAAGAAGACACCGGAGCTGATCCCGCTCTGCCACCCGATCGCGGTCTCCGGGGTGAAGGTCGAGCTCTCCGTCACCGACGACGCGGTCGAGATCACGGCCACCGTGAAGACCGCCGACCGGACCGGCGTCGAGATGGAGGCGCTCACCGCCGTCGCGGTGGCCGGGCTCACCGTGATCGACATGGTCAAGGCCGTCGACAAGGGCGCCGCCATCGAGTCCGTCCGGGTGCTCAGCAAGACCGGCGGCAAGAGCGGCGACTGGTTCGCCGCGGGGAGCCCGGAATGACCGCGCCGGACGCGGGGGCGCCGCTCACGGGGGCGCCGGCGATGAGGGCGCTGGCCGTCACCGTCTCCAACCGCGCCTCGGCCGGCGTCTACGCGGACCGCGGCGGCCCGCTGCTGGTGGCCGGCCTGGCCGCGATGGGCTTCGCCGCCGACGGCCCCCGGGTGGTGCCGGACGGCGAGCCGGTCGAGGCGGCCCTGCGGGAGGCCGTCGCGGCCGGGTACGACGTGGTGCTCACCACCGGCGGCACCGGCATCTCCCCGATGGACCTCACCCCCGAGATGACCGCGCGGGTGATCGACCGGCAGATCCCCGGCATCCCCGAGGCCATCAGGGCGTACGGCCGCGAGAAGGTCCCGACCTCCGCGCTCTCCCGCGGGCTCGCGGGCCTCGCCGGACGTACCCTGATCGTCAACCTGCCGGGTTCGACCGGTGGCGTCAGGGACGGCCTGGCCGTCCTGGAGCCGCTGCTCGCGCACGCCGTCGACCAGCTCGGCGGCGGGGACCACCCCCGGCCCGACGCACCTGCTTCCGGGAGAGCGCACTGAACGCCGGCTGGCCGGTAGAACTCCACGAGGGGGACGTCGCGCTGCGCCCGATCCGGGGCCGGGACCAGCGGGAGTGGCAGGAGGTCAGCCGCCGCAACCGGGACTGGCTGCGGCGCTGGGAGGCCACCGTGCCGCCCGGCCCGGCCGGCCGGGGCACCGGCCCGCGCCCGACCTACCGGCAGATGGTCCGGTTCCTGCGCGGTGAGGCCTCGGCCGGGCGGATGCTGCCCTTCGTGGTGCTCCACCAGGGCCGGCTGGTCGGCCAGCTGACCGTCGGCGGGATCACCTGGGGCTCGATGTGCTCGGCCAACGTCGGCTACTGGATCGACGAGGCGGTGGCCGGCCGGGGCATCATGCCGGCGGCCGTGGCGCTTTCGGTGGACCACTGTTTCACCACCCTGGGCCTGCACCGGATCGAGGTCTGCATCCGGCCGGAGAACGGACCGAGCCGTCGGGTGGTGGAAAAGCTCGGGTTCCGCTCGGAGGGAATGCGGCCGCGCTATCTGCACATCGACGGCGACTGGCGCGACCACCTGGTGTACGCGCTGACCGCCGAGGAGGTTCCCGAGGGGATGCTGGAACGCTGGCGGACGCTCAGTTCGGCGCGGCGCCCGCGTAATTGAATATATGTTCGAACCAAATATCGATATGGCATCGGCGTGGCGACGGACGGGCACAAATACCGGCAAAATAGTCGGAGAATCAGCTTGATCACACGACACGCCGTGCCAAATTGCTGCCGTGCCTTCCCCGCCGCCCGTACGGTGTGAAACGTGAGCAGTAGCGGCCTTATCTACGCCGTCATCGTAGGGGCCTGGGCCGCCTATCTGGTGCCGATGTGGCTCCGCAGGCAGGACGAGCTCAACGAGGCGCGCCCGACGGAACGCTTCAGCACCGCCATCCGCCTGCTGGCCGGGCGTTCGGCGCTGGAGCGGCGGGCGGCCCGGGCCCTGGGCGACGAACCGCGTGACGACGAGCAGAGCGACGACGGCCCTCCCGTACGGGACGAGGCCGCCCCGGGCGACCCCGGCGCCGGTCCCGACGGCGATCCCGGTGCCGACCGCGACGGTGATCCGGATGCCGACCGCGCCGGCGGGACCGCGCCGGAGCCGGAGCGGCTGCCGGAGGCGGAGCCGCAGCGGCCCGTGCTCCGCGCCCCCGAGCGCCCAACCGGTGCGCGCGGCGGGATCGAGCCCCGGGCTCGGCTGCTGGCCCGGCGCCGCCGGATGGTCACCGTCCTCTTCCTGGCCTTCGCCCTCGGCGCGGTCGTCGCGGCGGTGTCCGGCCTCGCCTTCCTCTGGGTCCCGGCCGTGCCGGCGACCCTGCTGACCCTCTACATCGGCCACCTGCGCAAGCTGGAGCGGCTGCGGTACGAGGTGAAGATCGACCGGGTCCGGGCCGCCCAGGCCGCCGAGCGGCTGCGCAAGCGCGAACAGCAGCGTGCCGAGGCCGGTCCGGCCGAGGAGGCGCCGGAGCGGGCCCCCGAGGCCGCGGAGCCGGCCGGTCGCGGCCGCTCGCACCTGCGGCTCGCCACCGACCGCGACCGGGCCCCGGAGCCGGCGGGTCCGGCGTCCGCCTCGGCACTGGCGGAGGCGACCGAGCACGAGGAGTGGGTCGACGGCATGCGCGAGCGCGGCGCGGCCGGTCCGGACTCCTGGGAGCCCGTGCCCGTCCCGCTGCCGACCTACGTCACGGCTCCGGTGGCGCCCCGGGTCAGCCGGGGCCTCGACCTGTCGGCCCCCGGCACCTGGACGGCCGGCCGTCCGGCGGAGGCCCGTACCGGAGAGGTCCGTACCGGGGAGGTCCGGGCGACCGAGGCGCGCAACACCCCGCTCTTCGACCAGTACGCCGAGCCCGCCGCCACCGAACCCCGCCGGCGCGCCGCCAACGAGTGACCGCCCGGGGGTGCTCCGGCACCCCCGGCCGTCCGGTCCTCCGGGGGTGGTCACGAGCCCCCTCCGAAAGGTGCTAAAGTTTCTTCTCGTTGGGGCTGTGGCGCAGTCCGGTAGCGCACCTCGTTCGCATCGAGGGGGTCAGGGGTTCGAATCCCCTCAGCTCCACCCAACAGGAAGTCCCGCCCGATCGAGAGATCGGGCGGGACTTCTGCGTTGTGCCGGAAGGTGCGGCGGACGGGCGGTCAGCGGGTCGTCACGGGCCGGGAGTTGGGCCTGTGACGATGATCACCTGACCACCACGACGGTGCACGGGGCGTGGTGCACGCAGTACTGGGTGACGGTGCCGAGGGCGGCGCCGGGCGGCGCGGCGCGGCCACGGCTGCCGAGGACGAGCACGGCGGCGCCCTCGGCAGCGCCGGTCAGTGCCGGACCGGGCGCGCCGGCCTTGAGGTGGCGCCGGACGGCGGAGGGCCCGGCCGAGGGTCCGGCGCAGGACAGTGCGGCGGCCAGGGTCTCGTCGAGGATCCGCGCGGCGTGCCTTTCGGGGCCGAAGCCGTCCAGGGCGGGCGGAACGAGGCCGTGCTCGCCCAGCAGGCAGGGGAACTCCCAGACGGTCACCGCCTCCAGCGGGCCGCCGGTGACGGCGGCGAGCCGGGCGGCCCAGCGGACGGCGGCGAGGGAGAGCGGGGAGCCGTCCACACCGACCACGATCCTGCCGTCCGGCTGCCGGGTCATCTTTCGAGCGTAGAGCGGTGCCGCCGGACCGGCGAGACGGCCGAGGGCCGGCCGGAGAGACTCCGGCCGGCCCTCGGGAGGGTGTCGGGTGCCGTCAGGGCTGGCCCGAGCCCGCGTACGGGCCAGGCTGCGGGGCACCGGCCTGCGGCGGCACGGAGCCGTAGCGGGCCGGCCGGCGGCCGTGCGGGTGGCGGGTGAGGGTGTAGCCGGCGACCCCGGCGAGGGCCGCCAGCACGCCGCCGGCCAGGGTCCAGAACCACCGGCTGTTCCAGCCGGAGAACCAGCCGGTGTACCAGTGCTCCTCGGCCTCCTCGGGGGCGGCCGCCTTGGCGGTCGCGGCGCCGCCGCCGACCGGCGGGACCAGCGGGGCCTTCAGCTCCCCGCCCTCCGGCTGGGCGTTGTCGGCGTCGCCCTTGGCGCTGACGTGCAGCTGGACGGAGGCGGCGAGGCCGAGGTCCGGCTGCGGGGCGTCGGCGAGCGAGAGCCGTACGTAGTAGGTGCCGGGCAGCGGGTCCCCGGACCAGGGCTCGGCCCAGGAGCGGACCTCGCGCAGCGTGCAGCTGAGCGCGAGCGAGGCGGCGGCCGGGTCGGCGGTGGCGTTCTGGGTGCCGGCGGTGCAGGACTGGCGGCGGCGCAGCCCGTCGAACACCTCGACGCTCCAGGTCTGCGGGCCGTGCCGGTCGGCGGAGGGGGCCAGGCCGACGGTCAGGCCGACCGTCGCGGTCTGGCCCTCGGAGGCGCCGAACGCCCAGTACAGGTAGTCGCCGGTGGAGGCGGCGACGTTGGCGTCCTGGCCGGGGGCCAGGTTGATGGCGGTCAGGAAGGACGTTCCGGCCTTGGTGGCCGGGGCGGGCGTCCCGCTCGCGCCGGCGGAGGGGGACGGCGAGGCGGCGGAGGCCGCGGGGGCCGCCAGCACCAGGGTGGGGAGCAGGGCGAGCGCGGCGAGCGCGGCGCGGGTCGTCGAGGTACGCATGGTCAGTTCTCCCGCCAGACAGCGATCCGCCAGCGTGCGATCCAGCCGAACAGCAGGCCGGTCAGCAGGCCGGCCAGGGTGAGCACCAGCAGCAGGATCCAGCCGCGGCCGAGACCCATCGCCGGGCCGTCCGGGGCGGGCGAGGCGGCGGACAGGTCGACCGTCAGCTCCAGCGGCAGGCCGGGGTCGGCCTGGACGCCGGGCAGGGCGGCCAGCGAGTTGCTGACGACCAGGCAGACGGTGGTCTCCGGCTTGCCGCTCGGCGAGGCGGACGGCGTCGCGGAGGCGTAGCCCTTGGAGTCGTCGGTGGACCAGCGCAGACCGGTGGAGATCACGTCGGTCCGGCCGCTGCCGGCGTCGGTGCCGCGGACCAGCTCCTGGCCGGTGGCGCTGGTGGCCTGGAGCAGGACGCCGTAGTCACGGGCGACACCGCGGTCCAGGGCGACGCTGACCGAGGCGCGCAGCTCCTGCCCGGCCTTGACCGGGACGCGGTAGACCCGGTGCTCGGAGAACTTCTCCCGGTCGCTGTAGACACCGGGGGTGAGGACGGGCGCGCTCTCGCACTTGTCGGTGCCCGCCGTCTTGACCGGTGCCACCGTGTAGGTGTCGTTGGAGCGGTCCACCAGCTGCTTCACCTTGTCGGTGAGCTGCTCCTGGGTGCGGACGTCGGTGTAGGTGCCGCCGGTCGCGTTGGCGATGCAGAGCAGCTGCTGGCGGGTCTTGTCGTCGTGCGCCAGGCCGAGGGTGTCGATCACCAGGTGGATGCCCTGGGCGGCGAGTTCACGGGCCACGTCGCACGGGTCCGGCGGGGCGCAGGAGTCCTCGCCGTCGGTGATCAGCACCACCCGGCGGGTGGTCTCGCCCTTGCCGAGGTCCTGCGCGGCACCGCGCAGGGCCAGGCCGATCGGGGTCCAGCCGGTCGGGCGCAGGGTGGCGACCGCGGTCTTGGCCTCGACCTTGTTGGTCTTGCCGACCGGGAAGAGCTGCTTGGTGTCCAGGCAGCCCTGGGCCTTGTCGGCCTCGCCGGGGACGTTGGCGCCCAGCGTGCGGATGCCGAAGTCGGTCTCCGGGGGCAGGGCGTCGATCACCTCGTTCAGGGATTGCTGGGCCACCGCGATGCGGCTCTTGCCCTGGATGTCGGTGGCTCGCATCGAGCCGCTGACGTCCAGGACGAGGTCGACCCGGGGGGCTTCCTTGCCGGCGTTGCCGGCTGATGGTTCGTCGGCATGGGCGGGCAGGCCGCTGAGCAGCGCGCCGCCTGTTATCGCCAGGGCGGCCAGCAGGCTGCCGAGCCTGGCCTTCGGGCGTCGTCCGGTAGTCACCCGCCCGATCCTAGGGATCATCAGTTCGCCATGGCCAACGCGGTCCGGTGCACGGGCCACCGGACTCCGGCGCGAACTCCCGGGCGCCGGTGGGACATCGGCCGCCGGATGCCCAGGCGTGCGCCGCCCGGGTCGGGGCGGGCGCCGGTCGGACGGCCGGCAGCGGGTGCGGTGGCGGGGCCGGGCGGCGGTGCGGGTGGCGGCGGTGCGGGTGGCGGCGGGCCGGTTCGACGAGGCGGGACACACCGGCCGCAAGAGCCCATATCTGCGGATAGCGCTCGTTAGGGTGACGAACCGGGGCACCGGCGCCCGCGCCCGGCCGGTACGTCCGACGGATTGGAAGGACCAGCACATGAGCAATCTCTTCGCGATCGCCTACCCGGATCTGGCCACCGCCCAAGCGGTGCGCAACGAGGCGGTCGGACTGCAGACCCAGAAGCTGATCGACCTGGAGGACGCGGTCGTCGTGGAACGCCGCGAGGACGGCAGGATCAAGCTGCACCAGCAGGTCAGCACCACGGGTGCGGGCGCCGCCTCGGGAGCGCTCTGGGGTGGAGTCATCGGTCTGCTGTTCTTCATGCCGCTGCTCGGCGCGGCGGTGGGCGGCGCCGCCGGCGCGGCGGTCGGCGCCTCCACCGACATCGGGGTGGACGACGACTTCATGCGCGAGGTCGCCGAGCACCTCCAGCCGGGCACCGCCGCGGTGTTCCTGCTGGTCCGCCGGGCCACGGCCGACAAGGTCGTGCCGGCGCTGGCCCGCTACGGCGGCCGGATCATCCAGACCTCGCTCTCCGCCGGGGCCGAGGCCGAACTCAGGGCCACCGTCGAGGCGTCCCGGGTGCAGCCCGCCCCGGCCTCCGCCTGAGCCCCACCCGCCGGACCGGCCGGCCGGGCCGGGGCGGACGGGCCCGGCCGGCCGGCCGCCCCGGCCGTCGTTCCGTCAGCAGCACACCCGCGCAGCAGGACACCCAGGACGGTCCGTGGCGACACCCTCCGCCGTGACGAGAACCGCCGGCCGGCCCCGCCGGACGGTGCGGACCCGGCGCAACACCGAGCTCGCGCTGGTCCTGGCCGCCGTGCTGATCGCCGTCCTCGGCTACGCCGAGGTCGGGGTCAACATCGACGGCACGGTCCCCGCCGACGCGGCCGAGTACGGCGCCGCGCTCGGCGTGCTCGCGCTGCTGGCGCACGCCGTGGTGCGCTGGCGGGCGCGGTACGCCGATCCGCTGCCGCTGCCGATCGGCGTGCTGCTCAACGGGATCGGACTGGTCGTCATCTACCGGCTGGACCGGGCCACTCCGGGCGGCGGCGCGGCCCCCACCCAGCTGCTCTGGTCCACGCTCGGGGTGGCGCTGTTCATCGCGGTGGTGGTGCTGCTGCGCGACCACAAGCGGCTGCGGCGCTACGCGTACATCGGCGCCCTGGTGGCGCTGGTGCTGCTGGTGCTGCCGATCTTCTTCCCGCCGGTGTACGGCTCGCGGATCTGGATCACCGTCGGACCGCTCTCGTTCCAGCCGGGCGAGTTCGCCAAGATCCTGCTGGCGGTCTTCTTCGCCGCCTACCTGGCGGTCCACCGGGACGCGCTGGCGCTGACCGGCCGCCGGGTGCTCGGGTTCCAGCTGCCGCGCGGGCGGGTGCTCGGGCCGGTCCTGCTGATCTGGGCGGCCTTCGTGGGCGTCCTCGTCCTGGAGACCGATCTCGGCACCTCGCTGCTCTTCTTCGGCCTCTTCGTGGTCATGCTCTACGTGGCGACCGCGCGCAGCGGGTGGATCGCCATCGGGCTGTTCCTGGCCGCGGTGGCCGCGGTCGGGGTCGGCTGGCTCTCGCCGCACGTGCACAGCCGGGTCAACGACTGGCTGGACCCGCTCGGCTCGATCGCCGAGGGCCGGGGCGCCAACCAGATCGCCCAGTCGCTGTTCGCCTTCGCCTGGGGCGGGGAGCTGGGCAGCGGCCTCGGCAACGGGCACTCCGTGCTGATCGGGTTCGCGGCCAAGTCCGACTTCATCCTCGCGACCATCGGCGAGGAGCTGGGGCTGACCGGGCTGATCGCGCTGTTCCTGCTGTACGCGCTGCTGGTCGCCCGGGGCTTTCGCACCGGCATCGCGCTGCGGGACCCGTTCGGCCGGCTGCTCGCGATCGGGCTGGCGTCGATCGTCGGCCTCCAGGTGTTCGTGGTGGCCGGCGGGGTGCTCGACCTCATCCCGCTGACCGGGATGACGCTCCCGTTCGTCGCCCAGGGAGGCTCCTCGGTGGTCACCAACTGGATCATCGTCGCGCTGCTGGTGCGGATGAGCGACATCGCCCGCCGCCCGTCCGCCGGGGAGGTCTGATGGCGCTCGGCCGCTCCCGGGGCGGCGGGCCGCAGGGCCGGCCGGGGATCTCCGTCACCGGCCGCCGGGCGGGCACCTTCTGCCTGCTGCTGACCGTGGCGCTGTGCGTCCAGGCCACCCGGGTCCAGGTGTTCCGGGCCGACGAACTGGACCACAACCCGGCCAACCAGCGGCTCACCATCGAGCGGTACTCCCAGCCGCGCGGCAACCTGCTGGTCGGCGCCGACAGCGTCACCGGCTCCGAACCCACCGGCGGACGGTACGACTACAAGCGCACCTACACCGACGGCCCGCTGTACGCCGCCGTCACCGGGTACTCCTCGCAGGCCTACGGGAACACCCAGCTGGAGGGGACGGAGGACGACCTGCTCTCCGGGACGGACAGCCGGCTGGCGAGCTGGGCGGTCTGGGACGCCGTCGCCCGCAAGCAGAACCCCGGCGGGGACGTCTACACGACCATCGACCGGGCCGCCCAGCAGGCCGCGATGCGCGGACTCGGCGGGCAGCAGGGCGCGGTCGCCGCGATCGAGCCCGCCACCGGCCGGATCCTGGCACTGGCCAGCACCCCCTCGTACGACCCGGGCAGCTTCGCGGGCTCCTCCACGGCCGACCAGGAGGCCTGGAACCGGCTGCAGGCCGACGCCGACCAGCCGATGCTCAACCGGGCGCTGCGCCAGACCTACCCGCCCGGCTCGACCTTCAAGGTGGTCACCGCGGCGGCCGCGCTGCAGCACGGCGTCGTCACGGACCCGGACGCGCCGACCGGCGCGCCCTACCCGTACGTCCTGCCGGGGACCACCACGCCGCTGGTCAACGACACCCCGGCGTGCGACGAGCCGGGGCAGTCGCTGGACACCGCGATGGTCCACAGCTGCAACAGCGTGCTGGGCTACCTCGGGGTGCAGGTCGGGCTGGACCGGATGGTGGAGACGGCCGCGGACTTCGGCTTCAACGACCCGAGGCTGGACGTCCCGGTCCGGCCGGCCCGCTCCAACTTCGACACCCGGATGAACGAGTCCCAGCTGGCGCTCTCCTCGATCGGCCAGTTCGACACGGCGGCCACCCCGCTGGTGATGGCGATGGTCGCGGCCGGGGTCGCCAACAACGGCGCCGTGATGCGTCCACAGCTTGTGGACAAGCTGACCAAGCAGGACGGCACCACCGTGCAGCTGATGCGCCCGGCCGCGTACCGGCAGGCGATGAGCCCGGCGGTGGCCGGGCAGGTGCAGCGGCTGATGACCGACGTGGTGGAGAACGGCACCGGGCGCAACGCGCGGATCGGCGGGGCGGTGGTCGGGGGGAAGACCGGCACCGCCCAGCACGGGGTGGACAACTCCGGGACGCCCTACGCCTGGTTCATCGCCTGGGCCAAGCCGGCCGGCTCCGGCGCGGTGGCGCCGGTGGCGGTCGCGGTCGTGGTCGCGGACAGCGACGCGACCGATGTCGCCGGCGGCGCGCTGGCGGCACCGATCGCCCGGTCGGTGATGCAGGCCGTTCTCGGGCGCTGACGGGCGGAACGGCCTGTGCGCCGGATCGGGCCGCTGACCTGCGGCTTAGCGGCTCTTTTCAAGATCCGCCGTTTGCGAAGTGTCCGGTTTGTGCATGCCAGTGCGACGATTCGTACAATGCGCACCGCGCGACTGTTCGTTTGCGACACTGGTGCATTCGCGGGGTACTGTCCCATCTTTGTTCGGTTGGTCCCCGATGGCACCCCACGGCGCGTCGAGTGACCGGCCGCTAGGACACCCTCCCTCGCCCAGCAAGGATCCTCGTTTTGGCCAGCAACGCCCTCGGCGCGCGCCTGTTGCGGCGCAAGCCCGTCTCGACCCTGATCGCCGAGAGCGAGGGCCGCGACGGCCTTCCCGCCGGTGCGCCCGAGGAGGGCGGACGCTCCGGTATCCACCTGCGCCGCACCATCGGCCTCTGGCAGCTGTCCTCGATCGGGATCGGCGCCACCATCGGCACCGGCATCTTCTTCGTGCTCAGCACCGCCGTGCCGTCGGCCGGTCCGGCCGTGATCCTGTCCTTCGTGATCGCCGCGGTCACCGCCGGCCTCACCGCGCTCTGCTACGCCGAGATGGCCTCCGCGATCCCGGTCTCGGGCTCCTCGTACTCGTACGCCTACGCCACCCTCGGCGAGGGCGTCGCGTTCGCGGTCGGCATCTGCCTGCTGATGGAGTACGGCGTCTCGGCCTCCGCGATCGCGGTGAGCTGGGCCGAGTACCTCAACAAGTTCTTCGACCTGGCCTTCGGGTTCAAGATCCCCGAGGCGGTCTCCGGGGCGCCCGACAGCACCCACTGGTTCAACCTGCCGGCCCTGCTGCTGGTCGCGATGGTCTGCACCCTGCTGATCCGCGGCGTCAGCGAGTCGGTGAAGGTCAACGCGGCCATGGTGGGCATCAAGATCCTCATCCTGCTGCTCTTCATCGGGGTCGGCCTGACCGGCTTCCACTCCGGCAACCTGACCCCGTTCATGCCGCTGGGCATCGGCGGCGTCCAGGTGGCGGCCTCCAGCATCTTCTTCTCGTTCATCGGCCTGGACGCCGTGTCCACCGCCGGTGAGGAGGTCAAGAACCCGCGCCGCACCCTGCCGATGGCGATCATCATCTCGCTGGTCGTGGTCACCCTGCTGTACATCCTGGTGGCGCTGGCCGGCATCGGCGCACAGCCCTGGGAGAAGTTCGACGGCCAGGAGGCGGGCCTCGCCCAGATCCTCCAGGACATCACCGGCCAGAGCTGGCCCGCCATCGTCTTCGCGATCGGCGCGATCATCTCGATCTTCAGCATCACCCTCGTGGTGATCTACGGCCAGACCCGCATCCTGTACTCGATGGGCCGCGACGGCATGCTGCCCAAGCGCTTCGCCGAGCTCTCGCCGCGCACCGGCACCCCGGTCTGGAACACCATCGTGGTGGGCCTCGGCGTCGGCGCGCTGGCCGCCTTCATCCCGCTGAACGTCCTGGCCGACATCACCAGCCTGGGCACCCTGATCGCCTTCTCGGTGGTCTCGGTCGGCGTGATCATCCTGCGCCGCACCCAGCCCGACCTGCCGCGCGGCTTCAAGGTGCCCGGCTACCCGGTCGTCCCGCTGGTCAGCGTCGGCTTCTGCATCTACCTGATCACCGGCCTGCACGCCGACACGTTCCGGGCCGGAGCGATCGCCCTGACGCTCGCCGTGGTCGTCTACTTCGGCTACAGCATGAAGCACTCCAAGCTGGAGAAGGCGGCGCGGGCGACCGACGCCACGGCCGACAACCCGGCCGGCTGAGATTCGCGTACCGAGCACCCGCGGACGGGGCCGTCGAAGGGCGAATGCCACTCGGCGGCCCCGTCCGTGCCACCGCAGACTCCCGGCCCGGAGATGGCGACACGGCGTGGCCCCCGCCCATAACCTTCCACCATGGTGAGCACCCGCACGCCCGGCTACTCCCGCCCGCGCGGCCGCTTCACCGGCCGTGGGGCCGCGCCGGCCCCGCCCGCAGAGGCCGGGCCGCCGACCCGACGAGACCGTCCGCGCGGTACGGCGGCGCCCCGGCCGTTCCCCCGTCAGCGTGGTGACCGGTCCACCGGCACCCCGCCCGATCGGCTGAACCCGACCCGGCTCGCCGCGCTGCGGCGCGTCCAACTGTTCGGCTGCCTGGTGGCGGCCGGCTGGGCGGCGGCCTTCCCGCTCGTGTCGGACCTGCCCAACCAGCGGCTCTGGGGGACCGTCGCGGCCCCCGCGTACGCCCTCGCCGGGCTGTTCTGCCTGACCCTGCCGCGCCGGTGGGCGGCCCGTGCGGCCGCCGGGGTCGCCCTCCTGGGCGCCGTCCTGGTGCCGTTGGCGCTGCTGGCACTGCAGGGCCGCCACCAGTCCGAGGTGATGGTGGTCGAGCGCTCGGCGCACCTGCTGCTCACCACCGGCAGCCCGTACCTGCCGCACCCGGTGGTGGTCACCGACTACAACCCCTACCTGCCGGCGATGACGCTGTTCGGGATGCCGCGCGCCCTGGTGGGCAGCGGCAATCCGGTGGCGCGGGTGGTGGGGGACGCCCGGATCTGGTTCGCGCTGACCTTCCTGGCCTGCCTGCTGGCCAGCTGGCGGCTGCTGCGGCCGTCCCGGGACCGGGCCCCGCTGCTGCCGCTCGCGGTGCTCACCGCCTCGCCGCTGATCGCGCTGGCCCTGGCGGTCGGCGGGGTGGACCTGCCGCTGATCGGGGTCTGCTGCCTGGCCATGGCCCTCGCCGAACGGGACCGCACCATCGGCGCCGGGCTGGTGCTCGCGCTGGCCTGCACCCTGAAGTGGACGGCCTGGCCGGCGCTGCCGGTGGCCGTCCTGCTGCTGTGGCGGCTCTACGGGCGGCGCCCGGCGGCCCGGGCCGGACTGACCGCGCTCGGCACCGGCCTGCTGGTGATCCTGCCCTCGGTGCTGGTCCGGGCCGACGAGCTGCGCGAACAGGTGGTGCGGTTCCCCCTGGGGCTGACCGCGATCCAGACGCCGGCCGGCAGCCCGCTGCCCGGCAAGGTGCTGGCCGGGTTCGGCCCGACCGGGCACACCGTGTCGCTGGCGCTGATGACGGTGGGCGGGCTGGGGGTGGCGATCTGGCTGCTGGCCCGGCCGCCGGTCTCCGCGATCGCCGCCGCCGACCTGCTGGCGGCGGGGCTGGCGATCGCGTTCATGCTGGCGCCGGCCGGGCGCTTCGGCTACCTGGCGCTGCCGGCCGTCCTGGTGATCTGGCCCCGGCTGGCCGCCCGGCGGTGGAGCGGGAGCCCGCCGGTGCCGGCCGGCTGCCTGCTGACCCGGCCGGAGCCGGCGCTGCCCCGGGGCTGACCGCGGGGCGGCGCCGGCCGGGCGTCAGCGGTTGCCGGCCGCCTTGATGACGGCGGCGACGGCCGGGCCGGCCGCGTCGGCGCCGTGGCCACCGGCCTGGACCTCGGCGGCGACGGCGATGTTGCCCCGGTAGGCGGTGAACCAGCTGTTGGTGGTGTCCATCCCGGCGACCTCGGCCGAGCCGGTCTTGGCACCGGCGTTGTCCGAGATGCCGGCCATCGCGGCCTTGGCCGTGCCGTCCTTGGCGGTGGCGGCCATCATCGCCTTCAGCTTGGCGTCGGCGTCCGCGGAGAGGTTGCGGGCGGCCTTCTGCTGCGGCAGGTCGGCGACCAGGATCGGCTGCTTGAACTCACCGCTCTGCACCGTGGCGGTGATCGAGGCGATGGCCAGCGGGTTCATCTGGACCTTGCCCTGGCCGATCGACTGCATGGCCTGCTCGTCCTTGTTGGCGCCCGGGTCCGGCACCCGGCCGTCGACGTTGGGCAGGCCGGTCTTCCACTCCAGGCCGATGCCGAAGACGTCCTTCGCGGTGGCACCGAGGGTGGCCGGCTTGAGGCTGGCCAGGCCCTGGTCGATGAAGGCGGTGTTGCAGGAGATCATGAAGTCCTGCTGGAGCGTGTTGTTCGGGTAGGCGTCCGGGAACGAGTTCGGGATCGCCTTCGGGTTGCTGCTCTTCACCGGACAGGCGACCGGGGTGTCCGGGTTGACGCCGGCCTCCAGCAGGGCCGCCGAGGTGACGATCTTCATCGTCGAGCCCGGGGCCAGCAGGCCGACGAAGGCCCGGTTCTGGCCGGTGGCCGGCGCGTTGGCGAAGGCCAGCACCTGGCCGGTGCTCGGCTCGATGGCCACGATCGAGCCCTGCTTGCCGCCGAGGTCCGCCATCGCCTTCTCGGCGGCGGCCTGCACGGCGTTGTCGATGGTGACCTTGAACGGCTTGGCCGGCTTCGGCTCGACGATGGTGAACAGCTTGTCGGTGACGCCCTTGCCGGCCGCGTCGGTGATCACCACGCCGCTCCCGGCGTCGCTCTGGTCCTTGGTCGGGTCGGCCTGGAGGAGCTTGCGGGCGTTGTCCTGGAGGGTAGAGATCAGCGCCGGGGTGATCGAGGCGCCCTGCAGCGCCTTGCCGTTGCGGTCGACCACGTTGCCCGCGGGGGCGAAGACCGGCTGGGTGGCGATCACCTCGCCCGCGGTCAGGTGCGGGTGGATCACCGACGGGGCCCAGTGCACGGCCGGGGTGTTGTCGCTCATCTTCACGACGCCCAGGAAGCCGTTGTAGTCCCAGACCCGGTTGGTGCCCTCGAACTCGGCACGGGCCTTGAAGCCCATCAGCACCCCGGAGGGGGCGGCGGAGGCGGAGGCCGACGGCGACTCGGTGCCCGCCGCGGTCGGCGCCGCGGAGCCGGTGGCGGCCGCGGGCTTGGCGCCCGGCGAGGGCGTGCCGGTCGCGGAGGCGAAGGCGGCGGGGGTGGCCGGGCCGGACGGCGCGAGGGTCAGCGCGCTGGGCTTGACCTGGTCCTTGAACGCGGTCAGCGCGGCGGTCGCGGCCGCCGGGTCGTCGGTCAGCCCGGCCGCCTTGGCGATGTCACCGGCGGCCCAGGCCTCCAGGAAGTCCTTGGCCCCGGCCGCGGCCTGCTCGGCGCTGGGAGGCTCGGCGACCACCGTGCGGGCCTTCTTGGCCTCGGCGGTGTCGGAGCCGCCCGACCCGACGAGGCTGTAGGCCCCGTACCCGCCGCCCGCGAGCACGGCGACGGAAACGCCGGTGATGATGCCGATCTTGGCGCCTCTGCGCATGGTGCTGTTCCCCCAAGGGTCTGGCGACTGGCCGCAGCCGGAGGTGGCCGGATACGCGTTCGGTGACCAGCCTAGGCAGCCGAACTCGGTGCGCCGACGAAACGCCCGGGTCTTGTGACGGATCTGGTACGTGTCGCGCACCACGTCGGCACGGTTCCCGCCCCGGGGCCGTCAGATCCAGGTGTTGAACCACATCCGCTTGCGCCAGTCGTCCATCGGGATCGTCTGCCCGGTGTACAGCGGGTAGAAGAAGAGGAAGTTCCAGACGATCAGCAGCACCAGCAGCCCGGCCGCCGCGGAACCGATGATCCGCCGGTCGCGGGACGCCCCGGCCGGCCCGATCAGGGCGCCGACCAGCATGGTCACGGCGAGCACCAGGAACGGCACGAAGGCCACCGCGTAGAACAGGAAGATGGTCCGCTGCTGGTAGGCGAACCAGGGCAGGTAGCCGGCGGCCAGGCCGCAGAGCACCGCGCCGGCCCGCCAGTCGCGCCGGGCGGCCCAGCGCCACAGGCAGTACACCAGCGCCACCACGCCGGCCCACCAGAGCAGCGGGGTCCCGATGCCCAGCACCTCGCGGGCGCAGTCGCTCGCGGTGCAGCCGGCCTGGCCCTGCTTCGGGGACTCGTAGAAGAAGGAGACCGGTCGGCCGAGCACCAGCCAGCTCCACGGGTTGGACTGGTAGGTGTGCGGATCGCTCAGGTGGGTGTGGAAGTCGTACACCGTGGAGTGGTAGTGCCAGAGCGCCCGCAGGCCCTCCGGGATCCACGGGAACGCGGTGTCCCGGCCGACCGCCCAGTCCCGGCCGTAGCCGCCCCGGCCGGGCACGGTGCTGCTGGCGAACCAGCCCCACCAGGAGGTCACGTAGACCACCGCGGAGACCACCACGACCGAGACGAAGGCCGGCACCACGTCCCGGACCAGCGTCCACAGGTACGGGCGGCCGGCGCCCGCCAGCCGGCGCGAACCGGCGTCCCAGAGCACGGTCAGCACACCGAAGGCGGCGGCCACGTACAGGCCGCTCCACTTGGTCGCGCAGGTCAGGCCGACGCAGACGCCGGCCGCGATCCGGTACGGGCGCCAGCCGAGGTTCAGCCGCTGGGCCAGGGCGGAGTCCGCCACACCGCCCAGGCGCGCGACGATCCTCGCCCGGGTGCGGTCGCGGTCCAGCAGCAGGAAGCCGAACGCGGCGAGGATCCAGAACATCACCACCAGGTCCAGCAGCGCCGCCCGGCTGAGCACGAAGTGCAGGCCGTCCACGGCGAGCAGCAGACCGGCGACGCAGCCCAGCAGGGTCGAGCGGAACAGCCGGCGGGCGATCCGGGCCACCATCAGGATCGACAGCGTGCCGAGCAGCGCCACCGCGAACCGCCAGCCGAAGGGGTTCATCCCGAACAGCTGCTCGCCCGCGCCGATGATCCACTTGCCGACCGGCGGATGGACCACGTAGCTCGGGTCCGGCCGGTACGGCACCGCCGACCCCGCCATGATCTGCTCGTTGGCGCCGTCCGGCCAGCTGATCTCGTAGCCGCCGTGCCAGAGCGCGTACGCGTCCTTGGCGTAGTACGTCTCGTCGAAGATGATCGCGTTCGGCTCGCCGAGGCCGCTGAACCGGAGCAGTCCGCCGAACAGGGCCACCAGGAGCGGGCCGAGCCAGCCGGCCCAGCGGCAGAGCCAGGACCAGAGCGGCGCCGGCACGGCTGCGCCGAGCCGCAGCAGGACCGGCGAGGGGGCGACCCGGGCCGGCGTCACGCCCGGGCCGTCCGGCATCGGCGGCACCAGCCGCTCGGCGAGCGTGGCCTTCGGCGGCGGCGTGTAGCCGTGCCGGGCCAGGCGCCGCAGCCAGGACGGATCCGGGCGCTCCTCCTCCCCGGACGCGCGCGGGGCGGGGACGGCGGGGGACGCCTGGTCCGTCAGGACCGGCACGCCGACGCCACCCTGCGCGGTGTGGTCTGTACCAGTGGGCGTCTGCGCCGCCGTGTCGCCGTTCATCCGCCACATCGTAGGGGCGCTTCCTTCGGGGAGGACGGCTCCCTCCGAAGCTGCCCGAATCGTCACCAAAAACACCCGGGGCCCGGTTACTGCAAGGATGGGGCCCGTGACAGGAGTACTCGTTCTCGCAGGCACCCCCATCGGCGACGTCTCGGACGCCCCACCCCGGCTGCTCACCGAGCTGGCCACGGCGGACGTGATCGCGGCCGAGGACACCCGGCGGCTGCGCCGGCTCACCCAGGCGCTCGGGGTGACCCCGGCCGGGCGGGTGCTCTCCTACTTCGAGGGCAACGAGGTCGGCCGCACCCCCGAGCTGGTCGAGGCGCTGCTGGGCGGCGCCCGGGTGCTGCTGGTGACCGACGCCGGGATGCCGTCCGTCTCCGACCCCGGCTACCGGCTGGTGGCCGCCGCGGTGGCCGCCGACGTCAAGGTCACCGCGGTGCCCGGCCCGTCCGCGGTGCTCACCGCGCTGGCGCTGTCCGGCCTGCCGGTGGACCGCTTCACCTTCGAGGGCTTCCTGCCGCGCAAGACCGGGGACCGGGCGCGCCAGCTGGCCACGGTCGCCGCCGAGCCGCGCACCATGGTCTTCTTCGAGGCTCCGCACCGGATCGCCGAGACGCTGGCCGCGATGGCCCTCGCGTTCGGCGCCGACCGCCCCGCCGCGGTCTGCCGCGAGCTGACCAAGACCTACGAGGAGATCAAGCGGGGCCCGCTCGGCGAGCTGGCGCAGTGGGCCGCCGACGGGGTCCGGGGCGAGATCACCGTGGTGGTCGCGGGCGCCCCGCCGGCCGCCCCGGCCGAGCTGACCCCGGCCGAGCTGGCCCGCCGGGTGGCTGTCCGGGAGGAGGCCGGGGAGCGCCGCAAGGAGGCCATCGCGGCGGTCGCGGCGGAGCTGGCGCTGCCCAAGCGGGAGGTGTTCGACGCGGTGGTGGCGGCCAAGAACACGCCGGCCGGCCCGGCCTGAAAGCCGCAGGTGCCGGGGGTGACGGGGGCGCGTACCTTGGAGTGAAGGCCCCGGTAAACGCCCGCCGAGCTGAAGCTTTGGCCGTGGTTTTCGGTCAGGATCCACCCTTTCGTATAGGGATTCCCAATCCGCGTCCAAGTCTTCACAAGAGGGGCATCGGCCGGGGCGATCCGGGCATTTCCTGGGATGGAAAGACCCAGCCGGGCGAGCGCCCGGCGGGCGCTGGGAGACTGCTATGAGCGAGACGATCGGTAGCCCCCGCGGTGGCAATGCGCTGAGCGACCCCAGCCTGACCGGCCGGCCGCAGACCCCTGTCGAGACCGTCCGGGAGGCCTACTCCTTCGCCTGCCTGAGCTGCGGATACGGCTGGGAGCAGGCGTATGACATCGAGCACCACATGGCCCGGGACGGGCACGTCGTGTTCGAGTACCACGCCAACGGTGTCCGGGTGCCGTCGCCGCTGCTCAAGCCGACCTGCCCGGGCTGCGGCGGTCACACCGTCCGGATCATGCGCGAGGGCCGGGTGGCCAGCGCGGACAAGTCCTGGCAGCACGCCCCGGGCTACTCGGCGCACGCCGAGCCGGCCGGTGCCCAGCGGGTGGCCGCGCCCGCCGCGCCGCGCGGACGCCTGGCCCGGCTCTGGGCGCGCGTGACGGGCTGAGCCCGGGAGGACGGTTCGGCGGCCGGTCGGCGGACCGACGGCCGGACGACCCGGTGGAGCGGGAGCCGACCGGGGACCGGCGCGAGGCGCCGACGGGCGGGCGGCGCCGGCCCCCGGTGGGCACGGGTCGAGGGCCGCCCCCGTACCCGATTAAGCTTGCCGACTATGGCGGCCACTGCAGAACACAGCACCACCGGGGACGCGACCCCGGCGTACTACGTCACCACCCCGATCTACTACGTCAACGATCGCCCGCACCTGGGCCACGCCTACACCACCGTGGCGGGCGACGTGCTGACCCGCTGGCACCGCCAGCGCGGCGAGAAGGTCTGGTACCTGACCGGCACCGACGAGCACGGTCAGAAGATCCTGCGCACCGCCGAGGCCAACGGCGTCACCCCGCAGGAGTGGTGCGACAAGCTGGTCGAGGAGGCGTGGAAGCCGCTCTGGCAGCACCTGGAGATCGCCAACGACGACTTCATCCGCACCACCCAGGAGCGGCACACCGACCGGGTGCAGGAGTTCGTCCAGGACCTCTACGACAAGGGCGAGATCTACAAGGGCGGCTACTCCGGCCCGTACTGCGTCGGCTGCGAGGAGTACAAGCTCCCCGCCGAGCTGCTGGACGGCGCCACCGAGGGCGAGAAGCTCTGCGCCGTGCACAAGCGGCCGGTCGAGTGGCTGGAGGAGGAGAACTACTTCTTCCGGCTCTCCGCCTACGGCCCGAAGCTGCTGGAGTTCTACGCCGCGAACCCGGACTTCATCCAGCCCGCCACGGCCCGCAACGAGGTGCTGCGCTTCGTCGAGCAGGACCTCAAGGACCTCTCGATCTCCCGCTCGACCTTCAACTGGGGCGTGCCGCTGCCCTGGGACGAGAAGCACGTCCTCTACGTCTGGGTCGACGCGCTGCAGAACTACATCACCGCGGCCGGCTACGGCACCGACCCGGAGCGCTTCGCCGAGCTCTGGCCGGCCTCCGTGCACCTGGTCGGCAAGGACATCCTGCGGTTCCACGCGGTGATCTGGCCGGCCATGCTGATGGCCGCCGGACTGCCGCTGCCCAAGCGGGTCGTCGCCAACGGCTGGCTGATGGTCGGCGGCGAGAAGATGTCCAAGTCCAACCTGACCGGCATCGCCCCGCAGGACCTCACCTCGCACTTCGGCGTGGACGCCTACCGCTACTACTTCCTGCGGGCCATCCCGTTCGGCACCGACGGCTCGTTCTCCTGGGAGGACTTCACCGCCCGGTACACCTCCGAGCTGGCCAACGACTTCGGCAACCTGGCCTCCCGGGTGGCGGCCATGGTCGGCAAGTACTTCGACGGGGCGCTGCCGGCCTCGCCGGCCCACGGCCCGGCCGAGCAGGCCGTCGCGGACGGCCTGACGGCGGCGGTCGCGACCGCCGACCGGAAGATCGGCGAGGAGCTGGACTTCGCCGGCGGCCTCGCGGCGGTCTTCGAGTTCGTCAAGCAGGTCAACGGCTACCTCACCGAGCAGGCGCCCTGGAAGGTCGCCAAGGACGAGTCCGAGGAGGGCCGGGCGCGCCTCGCGACCATCCTCTACACCGCCGCCGAGGCGCTGCGGGCCACCGCCGTGCTGCTCAACCCGGTGATGCCGGCCACCGCCGAGAAGCTCTGGGTCTCGCTCGGGGCCGAGGCCGCCGGTCTCGGCGCGCTGTCCGCGCAGACCGTCGCCACCGCGGCGGACTGGGGCCGGTTGCCCGCCGGCGCCACCGTCACCAAGGGCGAGATCCTGTTCCCGCGCCTCGAAGAGAAGCCCGCCGCCTGATGGCGAAGAAGGACGACGACCGGTCGACGCCACCGCCGCTGCCCGCCCCACTGGCGGTGGCGGTCGCCGACTCGCACACCCACCTGGACATGCAGTCCGGCACCCCCGCCGAGGGCCTGGCGCGCGCCGCCTCCGTCGGCGTCACCACCGTCGTCCAGGTGGGCTGCGACGTGCCCGGCTCGCGCTGGGCCGCCGATCTGGCGGCCGAGTTCGAGCAGGTGCACGCGGCCGTCGCCCTGCACCCCAACGAGGCGCCGCGGATCTTCCTCGGCGACCCGGACGGCTGGTCCGGGCAGCAGCGCCCGGCCGGCGGCGCCGCCGCGCTCGACGCCGCCCTCGCCGAGATCGACGCGCTCGCCGCGCTGCCGCAGGTCCGCGCCGTGGGCGAGACCGGCCTGGACTACTTCCGGACCGGGCCCGAGGGCGTGGAGATCCAGAAGGAGTCGTTCCGCCGGCACATCGAGATGGCCAAGCGGCACGACAAGGCCCTGGTGATCCACGACCGGGACGCCCACGAGGACGTCATCGCGGTGCTGCTGGCGGAGGGCGCCCCCGAGCGGACCGTCTTCCACTGCTACTCCGGCGACGCCGCGATGGCCAGGACCTGCGCCGAGCACGGCTGGTACCTGTCCTTCGCCGGACCGGTCACCTTCAAGGCCAACCAGCCGCTGCGGGACGCCCTCGCCGCCACCCCGCCGGACCGCGTGCTGGTCGAGACCGACGCGCCCTTCCTCACCCCGCACCCGTACCGGGGCCGCCCCAACGCGCCGTACCTGATCCCGGTCACCGTCCGCTCGATGGCCGCGACGCTGGGGCTGCACGAGGACGAGCTGGCCACCGCCATCGCGGCGAACACGGCCAGGGCCTTCGGGTACTGAGCCGACCGGACCGGGCGTTCCGCCGGACCATGCGCGCCGCCGCACCCGGTGGTGAGCGCCCCCGCCGCGGTGGCCGAACCCCGGGGGCTCCCCGCGCCCGTATCCTTGGCGCGTGAGCACCACCGATCCCACCTCTGACATCCACCTGCTGGGCGCCGCCGACGTGCGGGAGCTGGCCGCCGCGTTCGGTGTGAAGCCGACCAAGCAGCGCGGGCAGAACTTCGTCATCGACGGCAACACCGTCCGGCGGATCGTCCGGGCGGGCGGGGTGACGGCCGAGGACTCCGTGGTGGAGGTCGGGCCCGGGCTCGGGTCGCTGACGCTGGCGCTGCTGGAGGTCGCGCGGCACGTCACCGCGGTCGAGATCGACCCGGTGCTGGCGCGGCACCTGCCGGACACCGTCGCCGCCCGGCTCCCCGGCAAGGCGGACGCCTTCGACCTGGTACTCAGCGACGCCATGGAGGTCACCGAGCTGCCCGGCCCGCCGCCCACCGCGCTGGTCGCCAACCTGCCCTACAACGTGGCCGTCCCCGTGCTGCTGCACATGCTGGCGACCTTCCCCAGCATCGAGCGCACCCTGGTGATGGTGCAGAGCGAGGTCGCCGACCGGCTCGCCGCCAAGCCCGGCAACAAGGTGTACGGCGTCCCCTCGGTCAAGGCCAACTGGTACGCCGAGGTGAAGCGGGCCGGCGCCATCGGGCGCAACGTGTTCTGGCCCGCGCCGAACGTCGACTCCGGGCTCGTCTCGCTGATCCGCCGCGATCCGCCGCGGACCACCGCGAGCCGCACCGAGGTGTTCGCCGTCGTCGACGCCGCGTTCGCCCAGCGCCGCAAGACCCTGCGCGCCGCCCTCGCCGGCTGGGCCGGCTCCCCGGCCGCGGCCGAGCAGGCGCTCGCCGGCGCCGGCATCGACCACAAGCTGCGCGGCGAGATGCTGACGGTGGAGCAGTTCGCCGCCATCGCCGAGCACAAGCCCGTGAAGCCGGAGTCCGAGTGATCACGGTACGCGTGCCCGCCAAGGTCAACGTCCAGCTGGGAGTCGGCGGGCTGCGCGCCGACGGCTTCCACGACCTGGCCAACGTCTTCTTCGCGGTCGCCCTCGGCGACGAGGTGACGGCGAGCGCCGCCGGGCCGGGCGAGGGCGTCACCCTCACCTGCTCCGGCCCCGACGCGGCCGCCGTCCCGCTCGACGGCAGCAACCTCGCCGCCCGCGCGGCCCGGCTGCTCGCTGCCCGGCACGGCCTCGGCGAGCCGGACGTGCGGCTGCACATCGCCAAGGCCATCCCGGTGGCCGGCGGGATGGCCGGCGGCAGCGCCGACGGCGCCGCCGCCCTGGTGGCCTGCGACGCGCTGTGGGAGCTCGGCACCCCCGCCGGGACGCTGCTGGAACTGGCCGCCGAACTCGGCTCCGACGTGCCGTTCGCCCTCCTCGGCGGCGTCGCCCTGGGCCGGGGACGCGGCGAGATCCTGGACCCGCTGCCCGTCACCGGGACCTTCCACTGGGTCTTCGCCGTCGCCGACGGCGGACTCTCCACCCCCGCCGTCTTCCGCGAGTGCGACCGCCTCCGGGAGGAGGCCGGCACCGGCTCCGGCGACACCGAGGTGCCCACCCCCGACGCCGACCCCGCCCTGCTCGCCGCCCTCGCCGACGGTGACCCCGTCGCGCTGGCCGGTGCGCTCGCCAACGACCTCCAGTCGGCCGCCCTCTCGCTGCGCCCGTCGCTCGCCGCGACCCTGCGGGCCGGCACCGAGGCCGGCGCCCTCGGCGCCCTGGTCTCCGGCTCCGGCCCCACCTGCGCCTTCCTGGCCAAGGACGCCGAGGCGGCGGCCGCCGTCGCCGAGGCCCTGCGCGAGTCCGGCACCTGCCGCACCGCGCACGCGACGTACGGCCCGGTCCCGGGGGCTGGCGTACTGCCGTAGCGGGCCCCGCCGGCATCCCCGTTAGGCTGGGGAGATCGGGGCGACCCCGAATGGGGTGCGTACCGGGAGATCGGCGCGGCCCCGACCGCCGAATCCAGGAGCGCAGCACACGTGGCCGTCAACCTCGCCACCATCGAGTCCGTCACGAAGGTCTACGGCACCCGGGCCCTTCTGGACGGGGTCAGCCTCGGCGTCAGTGAAGGGGACCGGATCGGCGTCGTCGGCCGCAACGGGGACGGCAAGACCACCCTGATCCGGATGCTCGCCAAGCTGGAGGAGCCGGACGGCGGGCGGATCACCCACGCCGGCGGGGTGGAGATGGCCGTCCTCACCCAGCACGACTCGCTCGACCCGAAGGCCACCATCCGGCACGAGGTGATCGCCGGCCGGGCCGACCACGAGTGGCTCGGCGACGCGCGGATCCGCGACATCATCGAGGGCCTCTTCGGCGGCCTCGACCTGCCCGGCTTCGCCGAGGGCCTGGACACCGTGATCGGCCCGCTCTCCGGTGGCGAGCGCCGCCGGATCGCCCTCGCCAGGCTGCTGCTCGGCTCGCCGGACCTGATCGTCCTGGACGAGCCCACCAACCACCTCGACGTCGAGGGCATCGCCTGGCTCGCCAAGCACCTCCAGAACCGCCGTTCCGCGCTCGTCTGCGTCACCCACGACCGCTGGTTCCTGGACCAGGTCTGCACCCGGATGTGGGACGTCCAGCACGGCGCGGTGCACGAGTACGAGGGCGGCTACTCCGACTACGTCTTCGCCCGCGCCGAGCGCACCCGGATCGAGGCCACCGAGGAGCAGAAGCGCCAGAACCTCGCCCGCAAGGAGCTGGCCTGGCTGCGCCGCGGCGCCCCCGCCCGGACCTCCAAGCCGCGCTACCGGATCGAGGCCGCCAACGCCCTGATCGCCGACGTGCCGGACCCGCGGGACAAGAGCGAGCTGATGAAGTTCGCCAACGCGCGGCTCGGCCGCACCGTCTTCGAGCTGGAGGGCGTGACCGTCACGGCCGGCCCGAAGCTGCTCCTGGAGAACCTGACCTGGCAGCTCGGCCCCGGCGACCGGATCGGCCTGCTCGGCGTCAACGGCGCCGGCAAGACCTCGCTGCTGCGGGCGATGCGCGACGCGTACGCCTCGGAGGGCGACGTGCAGCCCGCCTCCGGTGTGATCAAGGTCGGCAAGACGGTCCGGCTGGCCTACCTCTCGCAGGAGGTCGCCGAGCTGGAGCCGGAGACCCGGGTGCTGCAGGCGGTCGAGCAGGTGCGCTCCCGGGTGGACCTCGGCAAGGGCCGGGAGATGAGCGCCGGTCAGCTCTGCGAGCAGTTCGGCTTCGGCAAGGACAAGCAGTGGACGCCGGTCGGCGACCTCTCCGGCGGCGAGCGGCGGCGGCTGCAGCTGCTCCGGCTGCTGATGGACGAGCCCAACGTGCTGTTCCTCGACGAGCCCACCAACGACCTCGACATCGAGACGCTGAACCAGCTGGAGGACCTGCTCGACGGCTGGCCCGGCTCGATGGTCGTGATCAGCCACGACCGGTTCTTCATCGAGCGCACCACGGACGTGGTGCACGCGCTGCTCGGTGACAAGAAGCTGCGGATGCTGCCCAACGGCGTCGACGAGTACCTGGAGCGGCGCGCCCGGATGGCGGCCGCCGCGGTGCCGGCGGCCGCGGCCGGCGTCGTGGCGGCGGCGTCGGCCGGCCCGTCCGCCGGGGACGTGCGGGCGGCGAAGAAGGAGATGCAGAAGCTGGAGCGGCAGATCGCCAAGCTGGACCAGAAGGAGGCCAAGCTGCACGCCCAACTGGCCGAGCACGCCGCCGATTTCTCCAAGGTCGCGGAGCTGGACACCGAGCTGCGCGGTGTTCGGGAGGAGAAGGAGGAGCTGGAGATGAGCTGGATGGAGCTGGCCGAGCAGGTCTGAGGGCCTGGCGGGCCGGTCGGGCGGGCCGGCGGGTCGGGCCGGCCCAGCCGGTCGAGGGCGGGTGGCCGGTCGGCCCGGTCAGGTTGGTCGGCCTCGGTCGCCGAGGAGCGCTTCGAGTTCGTCCGCCGCACGGCCCAGCGCGCTGCGCGCCGGGTCGTGCGGCCGGGTCGGACGGGCCGCCGGCCGGGTCGGCGGCCGGTGCGCGCGGGCGGCCGCGGTGAGGTCGTCCAGGGCCCGTCGGACCCGCTCCACCTCGCCCGGGTCGGGGACCCGGCCGCCGTACCGGATCTGTGCCGCGTACGCCGCCACGGCGCCGCTGAGGCGCTCCAGCGCGGCGGTCGCGGGCAGCCACCGTTCGGCGAGCCGGCCGGTGGGCGGCGGCTCGGTGAGACCCTGCTGCACCTCCCGGCGGGCGTCGGCGAGGGCGCGGTAGGCGGTGCGGCGGAGCCAGACCTCGGCGACCGGGGTGGCGGGGGCTTGTGCGGTGGCGGGGGCGTGCGTGGTGGCGGGGGTCTGGGTGGCGGCGGCCTGGATCGGCCGGGTCTCTCCGGTGACCGAGGCGAGGTAGGCGTGGAGCGCGGCCGTCGCGTCGACCAGACGGGGCTCGATCCGGTGGCGCGGGCGTTCCGGCCAGAGCAGGTAGCCGAACAGCAGCACGATCGCACTCGCGAGCGCGGTGTCCAGGACCCGGGGCCAGAACTCGGCCGCGCCGCTCTGCCCGCCGAGCTGGAGCAGGATCAGCGCCATCGGGGTGATGGCGACGGTGTTCAGGCCGTAGTGCGCCGCCGTCGCGTACGGCAGCAGGGCCACGCAGAGCGCGGCGATCACGGTCAGCGCCCACGCGTCGGTGGTGAGCAGGAGCACCCCCGCCGTCACCGCCACCCCCAGTACGGTGCCGACCGAGCGGCTGACCGCGCGCAGGAACACCGAGCCGAGGTCCGGCTTGAGCACGAAGGCGATCGTCATCGGCACCCAGTAGCTCTTGCTGAGCGGCAACGAGGCGGTGGCGGCCGAGCCGACCGCGATGCAGAGCGCCACCCGCAGGCCGTACCGGACCGACTCCCGGGAGAGCAGCCGCACGCGCAGCCGCCACGGGTCCGGGGGCGGCGGTGGCGCCGTCCCCAGGGCGGCCTCGCGCCCGGCGACGGTCTCGGCGGCCGCCCGCAGGGCCGCGTCCAGCGCCTGCCGGGACGGCGTGTCGGGCTGCCAGTCGGGCACCGCCACCTCGCCGCCGCCGCGCTCCACGGCCCGGGCGAGGAGCCCGGGGACGGCGGCGGCCTCCGGCGGGACGGGCCGCCAGGCCCAGAGCAGTCCGCTCGCCGCCTCGGTGGCCGCGAGCGCCGCCTCGTACATCCGGCGGAGCCGGACGGTGCGGGGGGCCTCGGGCACCCCGGGGCGAGGCGGCGGGAAGAGGTCCTGGAGCTGGTTCAGACGGGCCGTCAGGACCTGGCGCGACGCGGCGCCCCGCGGGGTGCCCAGGTCGGCCAGGGTGGCGCCGAGCGCGTCGTACGCGGCGGCGAGCGCCCGGGTCCGCGGGTCGGCGCGCGGGCGGCGGTGGCTGCGGCCCGGCAGGCCGAGCAGGACCACGAAGGCGGCCCCGGCCAGCATCATCGGCGCGGCCGCCCACCACGGCCGGGCGAGCGGCATCCCGCTCCCCAGCGCGGCGGAGACCAGCAGCAGCATCCCCGCCGCGGACCCGCGCGGCCCGGTGGCGCTCAGCGCCCCGGACACGAACGCCGTGGCGGTGAGCGCCGCACCGATGGCCAGGGCGGTCGACAGGAGCCCCCGGGGGTGGAACTCCTGCAGGGCGGTGCCGATCAGCATGCCGAGCGCGGAGGCGGACACCGCCGAGGCGATCCGCGGAGCGCGCAGCCGGGTGGGCTCGACGCGGTCGTTCATGGTGGCGTGCATCGCGCCGAGACCCGCGAAGACGCCGAGGTCCAGGTGGTGGGAGAGCAGCCCGAGCGCGAGCGGCACCGCCATGCCGACCGCCGCGCGCACCGTCGGCGCGAGCGGCAGCGGGGGCCGGGCCGGACGGGCGGCCCGCGCCCACCAGGGGGTGCTCCGCCGAACGGGACCGGACGACCGGGACGGCACGTGATCACATCCATTCCGCTGCGGGCCGCCTCGCACGCGGGTGGGCGGGGCGGAGGGTCGCTGCTGTGCGACATTGCGCGGCAGATGAGGTCGTACCCGGCCGAACCGGACCCGGCCAGTCTAGCGGTCGGCCGGGCGGGGCCGCCGGGGCCTGTACGTGTCAAGTTCGTACCGATCGCACGCCCCTGGGGCACCGGCCCTGCCGACCTGACGGAGCAGGTGGCTACGATGGCTCAGGCGACTGCTGTCCGGACGGCGGGCGGTACGCCGAGTACGACTGTAAGACCGAGAAGTTGACGGTGTGTTGCGGTGCGGCGGCCCACGGGCCGCCCCGCACGCGGGGGAGAGGTGGATTTGCGGTGGCTGACGCACCTGTAGGCGGAGAAGCCGGGACGAACGGCGTGACGGCGCCTCCGGACGACAAGCCGTTCACGCTCGGGACCCATGGCGGCGGCTGGTTCGGCGGCATGTTCGGCGTGGTCGACAACGTCGTCCGGGCCGTGGAGACGAACGTCAGCGCCTCGGCGCTGGTGTCCGCCTTCGGAAGCAAGAACGTCAAGATCGAGCTGGACACGCTGACCGCCTTCGCGAAGAAGATCGAGGCGCTGCTCCAGGCGATGGAGGGCTCGGAGGCCGCGCCCTACAAGCTCCAGGAACAGCGGCTGCACGCGGACAACTTCGGCAAGGGCTTCACGCAGTCCACCGACCTGACGGCCGCGTACGGGAAGACCCACGACGCCCTGGTCAAGCTGCACAAGGACTTCGTCTCCCAGATCGAGGCGATGAAGACGGCGGTCGCGCAGACGGCGGGCAACTACGCCGGCAACGAGGAGAACACCACGGCCGCCCAGCAGGCGGTCGCGAAGAACGCCGGTGTGGTCAACCCGGCGGCGGGGCCGAACGGGCCGGGCCCGAAGGTGGCCTTCTGATGCCGGTCAGGGGCAGGAGTTTCGGTAGGACGGGGAGTAAGTAATGGCAGGCGGAACAGACTTCGAAGGCAAGAAGCACGAAGAGCTCAAGGCCATGGTCGCCGGCACCGACCCCGGCAAGGTCCTCAGCCGGGGTACCCAGCTGCAGGCGGCCGGCAAGGTCCTGAAGGAGCTCAGCCAGGCACTCAAGGCGCATGTCGACCAGATCTCCTGGGAGGGGCCGGCCGCCGAGAGCTTCAAGACCTGGGCCGGGAACTTCCACAAGTCGGCGGCGCTGATCGGGGACTACTCCACCGGCGCGGGCGATGCCATGCACCAGGCGGGCGAGGCGCTCAGCACGGCCAAGACCGCGGTGCCCGACGTCCCCAAGGCCGAGGTCGAGACGGTCAACAAGCACAACAGCCAGCCGTGCCCCACCATCACCCCGCTGCTGGAGATCAAGTACGGCGGTGTGGGCAGTTCCGCCGACCAGATCATGAAGAAGGTCGACTCCAACTGGGTCACCGCGACCGAGGCCGCGGCGGCGAAGAAGAAGGTCGACCAGGAGCACCAGGAAGCCATCAACCAGATGGTGAAGCTGGGGCAGGCCTACGAGGCGGCGACCACGAAGCTGAACTCGCTGGAGCTGCCGCCCCTGCCGGGGACTCCGGGCCAGGGGGGTGACCGCGACAGTTCGTCGGACTATGTGCCCGGTGGTGGTGGCGGCGGGACGGGCTCCAGCCACTACGCCCCCAACCCCAACGGGGGCGGCGGCGGTGGTGGGAGCTACAGCCCGCCGCCCGGGGGCGGAGGCGGCGGCTCGGTGACCCCCCGTCCGCCCGCGCCGGTCCCGACCGGGCCCGGGCACATCGACCCGGTCCCGCCGCGCCCCGGCCCGACGCCGGTGCCGCTGCCGGGTGACCCGGGCATCCCGGGGCCGACGCCCGACCCGTCGTCTCCGGTGATCCACCGACCGGGGACCGGCATCGACAGCGTGCCCACCCTGCCCACCTCTCCCACCGGTCCGGTGGCGCCGACCGGGCCCGGCGGTTTCCCGCCGAACGGCCCGGGAGGTACGCACGGGCTTCCGGTCGGCCCCGGCGGTCAGCCCGGCGGGCCCCTGCCGTTCAACCCCTTCGGCCCCGGTGGCGGTTCGCTCCCCCCGAAGGGGAGCAGCCCGACCATTCCGACCTCGGGCCGGACGAACCCGTTCGGTGGCGGTGGCGGATCGGTCCCCCCGAAGGGAACCCCGTCCGGGCTGCCCGGCGGCGGACAGCCCTTCGGATCGCGTGAGGCCCAGGGCGGCAGCGGTCGGTCCGCGGCCGGCAACGGCATGGGCGGTTCGGGCGGTGGTATGCACCCGGGCATGGGCGGCGGTCACGGTGGCGGAGCCTCCGGTGGCAGCTCGCGCGGTCGGGGCCTGACCTCGACCACTGGTGGCACGGTCGGCGGGACCAAGGGTCCGGCCGCGGGGGGTGCGTTCACTCCCGGTGGCACGGGCCTGCGGAGCCGGGCGGGTGCCACGGGCGGTGCGGGCGGGGAGAACGGGCCGCGCTCGGGCCAGAACGGCATGGCGGGCGGTCCCGGCATGTCGGGTCACGCGGGCAAGAGCGAGCGCGACCGCCGCAAGCGTGCGGACTACCTGCACGAGGACGAGGAGACCTGGACGAGCGGTACGCCGCAGAGCAATCCGGGCGTGATTGAGTAGGACTGTGACGACTGCCCGGCCACTGGGCTCCCCCGGTGGCCGGGCAGACCTGTCCGGGGCATGGTCCTCGGTGACGGGGAGACAACGAGGAGTCGTGATGCGGCGAACGGATGTACGGGTCGGTGGGCGAATGTTCGCCGTGGCGCTGCTGGCCTCAGGCGTTGTAGTGGGCCCAGCCGTGGTTCCGGCCGCTGCGGAGGGTTCGATCCGGAACGACCAGTGGCACCTGGATGCCATGCGTGCGCCGGAGATGTGGCAGACCTCGAAGGGGCAGGGCGTCACGGTCGCGGTGATCGAGGGCGGGTTCAAGCTGGATCACCCGGACCTGGTGGGGCAGTTGCTACCGGGTAAGGACTTCAGCGGCCTTCCGGGCGGAGTGGGTGCCTCGGCCACCGGCCACGGCACGCAGATGGCCAGTCTCATCGCGGGATCCGGGAAGGGCATGGGGGGCAACGGGGCCTACGGTCTGGCGCCCGGGGCCAAGATCCTTCCGCTGAAGATCCGGAACGGCAACGAGGGTGCCGTCACCTCGGCGGACTTCCTCGACCAGATCGGTCAGGCCATCACCTTCGCCGTCGAGCAGGGCGCCAAGGTCATCAACATCTCGCAGGGCATGGCCGCCCCCAGTACCTCTCCGGACGACGTGGCCAAACTGAACCGGGTGATCGCCGGTGCGAACGCGAAGGGCTCGCTGGTGGTCGCCAGCGTCGGGAACTCCGCTCAGAGCGGGAACCTGGTCGAGTACCCCGGCGGTCTGCCCGGTGTCGTGGGGGTGGGTGCGGTCGACCGGAACGGTGTGGTGACGTCGGAGTCGGAGCAGGGGCCGCAGGTCGATCTTGTCGCGCCCGGTATGGATATGGTCGACGCCTGCACGGGCCAGACCGGGTACTGCAAGAGCCACGGCACCTCCGACGCGACCGCGCTGGTCTCCGCGTCGGCTGCGCTGGTCTGGGCGGTGCACCCCGACTGGACCGCCAACCAGGTGCTGCGGGTGCTCATCAACACCGCGGGGAAGCCGAGTGACGGCGCCGCCCGGGCCGACAACGTCGGCTACGGCGCGGTCCGGCCCCGGATCGCGCTGACCACGCCGGGGGACCCGGGGCCGGCGGACGTGTCCCCGATCCCCGAGAAGGCCGTCGAGGCCCCCCCGGCTTCGCCGTCGGCCGCCCCGTCGCCCTCGGCGAGCGCGTCCACCGGTGCTTCGGCGGCGGCGAGCGCGCCGCAGACCGCGAACAGTGCCCCCGTGGCGGCCCCGCCGGCCGCGCAGCCGCCCGCCGCCGAGGCGTCCGACTCCGGCAGTGCGCTGCCGATCGTCGTCGCCGTGGTGGTCGGGCTGGTGCTCGTGGCGGGCGTGGTGTTCCTGGTGCTGCGCCGGCGCGGGGCGGCCACCGCCGCGCCGGCCGTCGAGGCGCCGCCCGCTCCGGTGGGGTACCCGCAGGCTCCGCCGCAGGCCGGGCCCGGGGTGCCGCCGGGGCCGCCGTCGTACGGGCCGCCGGCTCCGCCGAGCGACAATCCGTACGCCCGCTAGGGGAGACGGTCCGACTGCCCGGCCGCTGGGGTGAGCCCCGGTGGCCGGGCAGTCGTCGTCGGTGGTGGCCGTGGTGCGGGGCGGGCGTGAGGTGCCGGTTGTGCGCCGTCGTCACCCGGGTGGGCGCTGTCGCGGGGGTGCGGGGGTCGCCAGGGTGGCGGTATGGATACGCAGGAAGCCCGCCGGTCGGCGCAGTTGCGCAGGGCCGCGGCGGCGGCGCTGATCGGTACGGCGATCGAGTTCTACGACTTCTTCATCTACGGGACGGCGGCCGCGCTGGTCTTCGGCGGGGTGTTCTTCCCGGGCCTGGGCACGGTGGGAGCGCTGCTGGCGGCGTTCTCGGTGTACGCGGTGGCGTTCCTGGCCCGGCCGCTGGGGGCGGTGGTGTTCGGGCACTTCGGGGACCGGCTGGGGCGACGGGCCACCCTGGTGGTGTCGCTGCTGCTGATGGGCCTGTCGACGGCGGTGGTCGGTGTGCTGCCGGGGTACGGGGCGTGGGGGTGGTGGGCGCCGGCCGCGCTGGTGCTGCTGCGGGTCTGCCAGGGCGTCGGGCTCGGCGGGGAGTGGGGCGGGGCCGCGTTGCTGATCGCGGAGAACGCGCCGGCCGGGCGGCGCGGGCGGTACGGGGCGTTCCTGCAACTGGGGCCGACCATCGGCTTCGCGCTCGCCAACGGCATCTTCCTGGTGCTCCAACTGACGCTGAGCGAGCGGTCGTTCCACGGCTGGGGCTGGCGGGTGCCGTTCCTGGCGTCGCTGGCGCTGGTGGCGATGGGGATGTTCGTGCGGCTGCGGATCGAGGAGACGCCGCTGTTCCGGGTCGGTGAGGTGCGGACGCGGCCGCCGGTGCTGGAGGTCCTGCGCGGGCACTGGCGGACGGTGCTGATCGGCTGCGGGGCGATCACCGTCGGGTACGCGCTGTTCTACCTGACCACCACGTACGCCCTGGCGTACGCGACGACCGGGCTCGGGGTGCCCGGCACGGTGGTGCTGTCGATACTGCTGACGGGCGTCGCGGGTCAGGCCGTGACGGTCTGGGTGAGTGCCCGGCGCAGTGACCGGTGGGGGCGCCGGCGGATGCTGCAGGGGGCGACGGGGCTCGCGGTGTTCTGGTCGCTGCTGCTGTTCCCGCTGCTGGAGACGGTGAGCCGGCCGCTGATGTTCCTGGCCCTGGCCGGGTCGATGGTGGTGCTGGGGTGCCTGCTCGGGCCGCTGGCGGCGTACCTGCCGGAGCTGTTCCCGACCCGGGTGCGGTACACCGGCGCCGCGCTGACGTACAACCTGGGCGGGGTGGTGGGCGGTGCGACGACGCCGCTGATCGCGACCAGGCTGACCGACGCCTACGGGACGGCGGAGCCGGTCGGCTGGTACCTGGCGGCGCTGGGGCTGGTGTCGCTCTGCTGCCTGCGGCTGCTGCCGGAGACCAGCGGGACGGACCTCGCGCCGGCCGGGGCCGACGGCGGACGCCGCCGGGCGCCCGTCCTGGGGGCGGACCCGGCGGCGTAGCGCGCGGTGGTGGTGCCGCGCCTGGTGCCCGGCTCGGCACCCCGGGTGGCTCACTGTCAGGCGGCGACGGGGGTCAGGGCGGCCCGGCCGGCCAGCAGGATCGCGGTGTGCTTGGCGACGCGGTCACCGAGGTGCTCGGCGGTGGCGATGTCGGCCAGGTGGACGGCGTCGGTGCCGCCGTCGGACGGGGTGGAGGCGGCGGCGCCGGCGAAGAAGCCGAGGCGGTTGAGGTCGTGCTCGGTGCCGGTCGAGGAGTTCCAGCCCGGCTTGAGGCCCAGGTTGACCCAGTTCATGCCGTGCTGGGCGGCGAGGGTCTGGAAGAAGCCGAGGGTGCCGGACTTGTCGCCGCTCTTGGAGGCGGAGTTGGTGAAGCCGGCGGCGACCTTGTCCAGCCAGGCGTCGCCGAACCAGCGCTTGCTGCTGGCCTCGGCGAAGACGTGGAAGGCGCCGGAGGCGGTGCCCATGTAGGTGGGCGAGCCGAAGACGATCGCGTCCGCGGCGTCCAGCCGGGCCCACTGCTCCTCGGTGATGGTGTCGACGGCGACGGTGACGACCTCGGCACCGCTCGCGGCGGCGCCGCGGGCCACGGCCTCGGCGATGACGGCGGTGTGGCCGTAGCCGGAGTGGTAGGCGATGGCGACGGTGGGGCGGATGGCGGTCATGGCTGGGTGCTCCTCGGTGGGACGCGTGAAAGGGGACGGCAGGGGAGGCCGGGGACGGCGGCTCGGCGCCGCCCCGTCCAATGGTCTCTAATGTAGACCAGGTCTCCAGAAGTTACCAAGAATGGATTGGAGACCGAAGGGCTACCCTGGAGGGCATGACGACGCAGGAGTGGTCCCCGGCCGGGCCGGAGCAGGCCCAGGACCTCGATGTCTTCGCCCAGCTCTGTCCGAGCCGCGCCATGCTCGCGGACCTGGCGGACAAGTGGACGATGCTGATCCTGATGAGCCTCGGCGAGTTCGGTCCGCAGCGGTTCTCCGAGCTGCAGCGCGCGGTGGACGGGGTCAGCCGCAAGATGCTCACCCAGTCGTTGCGCACCCTGGAGCGCAACGGCCTGGTGCGGCGCACGGTGTACCCCGAGACGCCGCCGCGGGTGGTCTACGACCTGCTGTCGCTCGGCCGGGAGCTGTCCGCGCTGCTGGCGCCGGTCGGTCGCTGGACGGAGGAGCGGACCGCGGAGATGCTCGCCGCGCGCGAGGTGTTCGACGGGGCTCACACCGACGCCTGACCGGCTGTACGGCGCCGTCGCGGCGCCCTCGGGCGGGGGGTCGGCGAGGGGGTCGGATGTCCTCGATCGGGTGGTCGGAGCCGATTTCCCTTCCGGGCCGTCGGCCGTGTAATGTCTTCCTTGTTCGACCGGTTCGCCCCTATAGCTCAGTCGGTAGAGCGTCTCCATGGTAAGGAGAAGGTCTGCGGTTCGATTCCGCATGGGGGCTCCAAGTGAAAGACCCTCGCCCAACGGCGAGGGTCTTTTTCGTGTCCGCCCGCCGTCGCCGGGCCGGAGGCGGGCTAGCGGGCCGGGTGCCGAATGCGCTGTGATGGTGCGTCATCGGCCGCCCGCCCCACCGGGTGCGGGCGCGGGCCGGACCCCGACGGGGAGGGTGTCATGGGCGTTCGACTCGTGGTGGTCGACGACCACCGGCTGCTGGCCGAGGCGCTGGCCACCGCGCTCCAGCTGCGCGGTCACCGGGTGCTCGCGGTCGGCTCGCCGGCCGGGTCCGCCGCCGACCTGGTGGCCGGGCGCCGGCCCGAGGTGTGCCTGCTCGGGGTGGCCGGTCCGGCCGATCCCGGGGCCTTCGACGGGCTGCGCCGGATCCGCCGGGAGCGGCCCGAGGTGGCCGTCATCGTGCTCGGTCCGGTCGGTGAACTGCGGGGCGTGGCCGGTGCGTTCGCGGCGGGCGCGGCGGGCTACGTGCCCAGCGACGAGCGGATCGAAGTGGTCGAGCGGGCCATCGGGCGGGCCCGGGCCGGGGAGGCGGCGGTCGCGGTGGACGTGCTCCGGGGCGCCTTCGACCAGTTGCTGCGCCCGGCCGCGGAGCCGGACGACGAAGCGCTCCGCCTGCTGCGGCTGCTGACCCGCCGTGAGGTGCAGGTGCTGGCCCGGATCGCGGACGGCGAGGACACCGCGGCGATCGCCGCCGGGATGCGGATCGCGGCGAGCACCGCCCGGACGCACGTCCAGCGGGTGCTGATGAAGCTCGGCGCGCGGACCCGGCTGGAGGCGGCGGCGGTGGCCGCCCGGACGGGACTGCTGGAGCGGATGGCGCGGGACTGAGCGGGCGGTCCGGCCGGCGGTCCGGAGCACTCCCGCGGCCAGGGACAATAGGCCCCAGTCGTACGTACGTCACCGATGGCCGCCCACCGGCGGACCATCGCCCGCTGGAGGTCTCATCATGAGTAAGTACCTGGTCACGGGTGGCGCCGGCTATGTCGGCAGCGTGGTCGCCGCCCACCTGCTGGAGGCGGGACACCAGGTGACCGTCCTGGACGACCTCTCCACCGGCTTCCGCGAGGGTGTGCCGGCCGGCGCCGAGTTCGTGCGGGGGCGCATCCAGGAGGCGGGCGAGGTCCTGGACGCCTCCTTCGACGGGGTGCTGCACTTCGCGGCCTCCTCGCAGGTCGGCGAGTCGGTCGCGGACCCGGAGAAGTACTGGCGCAACAACGTGGCCGGCTCGCTGGAGCTGATCAGCGCGATGCGCGCGGCGGGCGTGCGCAAGCTGGTGTTCTCCTCCACCGCCGCCACCTACGGCGAGCCGGAGTCGGTGCCGATCGCCGAGACCGCCCGCACCGCGCCCACCAACACCTACGGCGCCACCAAGCTGGCCGTCGACCACCTGATCACCAGCGAGGCCGTCGCGCACGGCCTGGCCGCCGTCTCGCTGCGCTACTTCAACGTGGCCGGCGCGTACGGCGCCTACGGCGAGCGGCACGACCCCGAGTCGCACCTGATCCCGCTGGTCTTCCAGGCCGCGCTCGGGCAGCGCCCGCACATCGCGGTCTACGGCGACGACTACCCGACCGAGGACGGCACCTGCGTCCGGGACTACATCCACGTCGCGGACCTCGCCGACGCCCACCTGCTGGCGCTGGACGCCGCCGAAGCGGGCGAGCACCTGATCTGCAACCTCGGCAACGGCAGCGGCTTCTCGGTCCGCGAGGTCATCGAGTCGGTCAAGCGCGTCACCGGCCGCGAGATCCCGGTGGTCACCGCCGAGCGACGGGCCGGCGACCCGGCCGTCCTGGTGGCCTCCGCCGAGCGCGCCCACCAGAGGCTCGGCTGGACCCCCAAGCGCCCCAACCTCGACGACATCGTCGCCGACGCCTGGAAGTTCACCCTGGAGAAGAACGGCCTCTAGGCCTCGGCCCGCCCTCGTCGGCCCGTGGTCGTCGGCCCGTGCCGTGAACGAAGCGCCGCTCCCCACCCCGGGGGCGGCGCTTCGCCGTTCCCGCCGCTCGCCGGTGCGCCCGTCGCGAGCAGTGTGCCGGTCTGTCGGTGGTCAGTGCGCCGGGCGCGCGGCATAGGCGCGCAGGAAGGCCCGCACGCCGGTGGTGACGAGCTCCTCGGTCTCCGCCGGGGCGAGCGGGAACGCCCCCCAGTAGGAACGCTGGGTGATCTCGCTGCCGACGAGCAGGACGAAGTGCTGCGCGGCGCGCTCCGGATCGGGGGCGTCCAGCAGTCCGCGGTCGGCCAACCCACCGAACCGGCAGCCGAGTTCGACCACGGCCCGACGCGGCCCGGCGGCCTGCCAGGCCTCCAGCAGGTCCTTCGGGAGGTGCGCCGCCTCGGCGTTGATCTGCCGGACCAGCGCGAAGTGGTCGGAGAACGCCGTCAGCGATCCCACCCAGGCCAGGCCCAGCGCGACGAGGTCCGACTCCAGGTCGGTGACCTTGGCCAGGTGGCGGTCGATGACCTCCAGCTGGGCGTTCCCGACCTGTCCGGTGCTCTCCTGGACGACGGTCCGGAAAAGCAGCTCCTTGCCGGCGAAGTGGTTGTAGATGGTGCGGGTGGACACCCCCGCCTCGGCCGCGATGGCGTCGATGCCGGCGCGGGAGTAGCCGTCCCGGCCGAAGACCCTCCGGGCGGCCCGGGTGATGGCCTGTCGCTTCTCGGCCAGTCCTCGGCGGGGCGCGGTCGGGGTGTCGTTCTCACCGGTCATCGAGGGGCTCCCGAGAAGTTTGCCATAAGCGTTGTACCTATTGCCATGAACGTTGTACTTTACCTGACGGGCCGTCCGATCGGGCGGTGACCGCAGAGACCAACTCCCGGAGACCGTCATGTCCGAGACCCCGTACCGCGTCGCCGTCATCGTCGGCAGCAACCGCCCGGGCCGCGTCGCGCCCACCGTCGCCGAGTGGTTCGTGCGCACCGCCGGGCAGCGGGCCGATCTCGATCTCGATGTCATCGACCTGGCCGACCATCCGCTGCCGCACCTGGGCGAGGAGCCCACGGCCGAGCAGGCCGAGTGCCTCGCCGCGCTCTCGCCCCGGCTGGCCGCCGCCGACGCGTTCGTGGTGATCACGCCCGAGTACAACCACAGCTTCCCCGCCGTGCTGAAGAACGCCATCGACTGGCACCGCGCCGAGTGGCAGGCCAAGCCGGTCGGCTTCGTCTCGTACGGGGGCCTCGGCGGCGGGCTGCGCGCGGTCGAGCAGCTCCGGCTGATCTTCGCCGAGCTGCACACCGTCACCGTCCGGGACTCCGTCAGCTTCCACAGCGTCTGGGGCGCCTTCGGGGAGGACGGCGAGCCCGTCGACCCGACCGTCCCGACCGGCGCCGCCAAGGGCATGCTCGACCAGCTCACCTGGTGGGCCCACGCGCTGCGGGACGCCCGCGCCGTCCGCCCCTACGGCGCCTGACCGGCCGCCGGTCGCCGGGACACCCGGGCCGCCCCCTCCACGGCGTCGTCCGGGCCGCCACCACCCTGGTCACCGCCGCCCGCCGGGAGGCAGCGCCGTCGCCGAATCACGCCAAGTCCGCACCTCCTGACGAAACTTCACCAAACCCCCACCGGGCCGCCCCCCACCCCGTACGCTGATTCCGGTACCGGTGGGGGTCGGTGCTTTGGTCCTCCCGGGAGCCGGGGGGTGGGCGGCGGAGCAGGACCGGGGCCACGGCGGTGGTCCGCGCCGGCGCCCCGGGCGCAGCTCGGCCGAACAGGGGGGAGTGACGATGGGGCGGATCCGCGTCCTGGTGGTCGACGACCACCGGATCTTCGCCGAGGCGCTGGCTGCGGCGCTCGCCGCCGAGCCCGATGTGGAGGTCGGCGCGGCCGGCAGCGCGGCCGCCGCCGAGCGTGCCCTGGAGCGTGCCGCCACCGAGGGCCGGGCCTTCGACGTCGTCCTGATCGACGCCGACCTCGGTGCCGACGCCGACGGAGCGCGCACACCGCGCCAGCCCGGTGCCGACCCGCCCGAGGCCCTGCGACGGCGCCCGCCGGTGACGCTGTCCGCGCCCCGCCGCCCGGCCGCCGCACCCGGGCCGCCCGCCGGCCCCGGTGTCCCGGCCCGCGGCGCCCCTGCCGCGGCCTGCCCGACCACCCCGTACCCGCCCGGGCCGTATCCGCCCGACCGGTACCACGCCGCCCCGGCGCCCGACGGGATCACCCTGCTCGCCCGGGTCCGCCGCCACCATCCCGCGCTGCGGGCGATCGTCCTGGCCGCCGCCGACGACCCGCTGCGCGCTGCCCGCGCCCTGCATGCCGGCGCCACCGGGTGGGTGGCCAAGGAGAGTTCGCTGGCCCGCCTGCTGGCCGTGGTCCGGGGCGTGCTGCGCGACGAGACGCACCTGCCGCCCGCCCTGCTGACCGGTGTCATCCGGGAGCTCACCACCGCCCGGCGGGACCGCACCGAGAGCGAGCGCCTGGTCGACACGCTCACCCCCCGGGAGAAGCAGATCCTGCGCTGCATGGTGGCCGGCCTGGGCCGGCAGGCCGTCGCCGAACGGCTCTACCTCTCCCCGCACACCGTGCGCACCCACATGCAGAACGTCCTCGGCAAGCTCGGGGTGCACTCCACCCTGGCCGCCGTCGCGGTCGCCCGGCGGGCGGGCGTCAGCCCCTCCGAGCCGGCCGCGCCCACTGCCCCGCCGTCCGTCGCCTCGACCACAGCTCCCGGCGCCGGCTGATCCGCCCGTCACACCCAGGTACCGGCTCAGGTCCGTCAGGTCAGGGAAATCCGGAGGACAGATGTCGCCGCACAGCACTTCCGCACGCCCGCACGCAGCCCGGTCCGGCCCGAGCGGGGGCGGGGAGGCCCCTTCGCCGGCCGCGGCCACCGCGGCCGCGACACCGCCGACGGGCCTGCGCACGCTGATCGTCGGAGCCGGTGCGGCCGGGACGGCGCTGGTCCGCGACCTCGGCCGGACACCGGAGTTCGGCCTCGACCCGATCGGCCTGCTCGACGACGACCCGGCCAAGGCGGGCCGGGTCGTGGGCGGCGTCCCCGTCCTCGGGACCCTCGCCGAGCTCACCGAGCTCGCCGTCCGCCACCGCGTCCAGGTGGTCGCGCTCGCCATCCCCGGCCTGGCCCCGCAGCGGGTCCGGGCGCTGGCGGCCGCCGCCGCCGCGGCCGGCGCCGCCGTCCGCTACCTGCCGTCCTTCCTGGCCGCGCTGCGCCGCGAGGTGGTCGGCTCGGACATGCGCAGCCTGGACGTCAACCGGCTGATCGGGCGGCGCGAGGTCCACGTGGTCTCCGCCGACGTGCGGGACGTGATCGAGGGCCGCCGGGTGCTGGTGACCGGGGCCGGCGGCTCGATCGGCAGCGAACTCTGCCGCCAGGTCCACGCGTTCAACCCGAGCGCGCTCTACATGCTGGACCACGACGAGTCCAACCTGCACCGGCTCCAGCTGGAGATCTGGGGTGAGGCGCTGCTGACCGACGAGTCCCTGGTGATCGCGGACATCCGGGACCGGCCGCGGATCCAGCAGATCTTCCGCGACCTGAAGCCCGAGGTGGTCTTCCACGCGGCCGCGCACAAGCACCTTCCGCTTCTGGAGCGTCACCCCAGCGAGGCGGTCAAGTCCAACGTGCTGGGCACCGACCACCTGGTGGAGGCGGCGCTGGCCACCGGTGTCGAGCGGTTCGTGCTGATCTCCACCGACAAGGCGGCCGATCCGACCTCGGTGCTCGGCGCCAGCAAGCGGCTGGCCGAGCTGATCGTGCAGGCGAACGCCCGGGACGCGCGCAACCTGGGCACCGGGGTGTTCTCGGCGGTCCGGTTCGGCAACGTGCTGGGCTCGCGCGGTTCGCTGCTGTCGGTGCTGGCCGAGCAGCTGCGCAGCGGCGTCCCGGTGACCATCACCCACCCCGATGTGACGCGGTTCTTCATGACCATCGAGGAGGCCGTCGGTCTGGTGCTGGAGTCCGGCCGGATGGCCCGCGGCGGTGAGGTGTTCGTGCTCGACATGGGCGATCCGGTGCGGATCGTCGACCTGGTCCACAACTTCGCCGAGCAGGTGCAACTGGGCCGGGACGAGGTGGAGATCCGCTTCACCGGGCTGCGTGCGGGCGAGAAGCTGAACGAGGCGCTGTTCTCGGAGGGCGAGGAGCGGCTGCCCACCGCGCACGCCCGGATCTACGCGACCGTGGCCGGGTGCGGCGGCGGCCCCGAGGACCTCGCGGGCGGTCTGACGGGCCTGTACGCGGCGGCGGTCGGCAACAGCGACGGGGAGGTGCGCCGGCGGCTGGCCGAGCTGCTGCCCGGCTACCGCACCGCGGAGGCCGAGCCGGCCCCGGTGCCCGCGCTCAGCTCCCCGTACCCGGACGGCTTCTGACGGCGGACCGGGCGGCGGTCAGCTCGGGATGTTGTCGAAGGGGGCGACCAGCTGCCGCAGCAGTCCGGCGAGTTCGCCCTGCTGGGCGCCGGTGAGCTGGGCCAGCAGCTCGCGTTCGTGGGCCAGCAGCCCGGCGAGCGCCTGGTCGGCCCGGTCGCGGCCGTCCTCGGTGAGCCGGACCAGCACGCCACGCCGGTCGTCCGGATCGGGCAGGCGCTTGACCAGGCCCTTGCCGGTGAGCCGGTCGATCCGGTTGGTCATCGTGCCGGAGGTGACCAGGGTCTGGGTGAGCAGCTGGCCGGGGGAGAGCTGGTAGGGGGAGCCGGCGCGCCGCAGCGCGGTCAGGACGTCGAACTCCCAGGGCTCCAGGCCGTGCTCGGCGAAGGCCGTCCGGCGGGCGCGGTCGAGGTGCCGGGCGAGTCGGCTGACCCGGCTGAGCACCTCAAGTGGTTCCACGTCGAGGTCGGGGCGCTCTCGGCGCCATGCTGCGACCAGGCGGTCGACCTCGTCCTCCATGACGATCAGTGTATCGGGGGATGTGTCGATGTGAAGTCTCTTGACATCGAGAAATGTAACGTGGAACCTGCGACTGGATATCTTGATGTCGAGATACTTGCGAGGTCGACCATGAGCACCCCCGTCTGGGACCCGGAGCAGTACCTGCGCTTCGCCGACGAACGGACCCGCCCGCTGCGCGACCTGCTCGCCCGCGTCCCCGTCCTCCCGCACGAACCGGCCGCCAGGATCCTGGACATCGGCTGCGGCCCCGGCAACTCCACCGCCGTCCTGCGCGAACGCTGGCCCGGGGCCCGGATCACCGGCCTCGACAACTCCGCCGAGATGCTCGCCACCGCCCGCGCCGAGGGCGAGCCCACCGCGGACTACCTGCTCGCCGACGCCCGCGGCTACGACCCGGCCCCGGCCGCACCGGACCTGATCGTCTCCAACGCGGCGCTGCAGTGGATCGGCTTCACCCCGGAGCACGGGGCCGCCGGCCCCGCCGGGCACCTCGACCTGCTGCCCCGCTGGGCGGCGGCGCTGGAGCCGGGCGGCGTGATCGCCTTCCAGGTGCCCGGCAACTTCGACTCGCCCAGCCACACCCTGCTCGCCGGGCTCCGCCGCAGCCCCCGCTGGCGGGACGCCCTGGGCGAGGGCGCCACCCGGGCCGGCGTCCACGAACCCGGCGCCTACCTGGCGGCCCTGGCCGGGGCCGGCTGCGCCGCCGACGTCTGGGAGACCACCTACAGCACCCTGCTCCCCGGGGCGGACCCGGTCCTGGAGTGGGTCAAGGGCACCGCCCTGCGGCCGGTGCTGACCCGGCTCACCGACCCGGCCGAGCGGGCGGCCTTCCTCGCCGAGTACGGGGCCCTGCTCCGCGAGGCCTACCCTGCCGGCCCGTACGGCACGGTCTTCCCGTTCCGGCGGATCTTCGCCATCGGGGTGAAGCGGTAGCGGCCGGACGGTGGCGGCGGCCCGGGCCTAGGACTTGCGGTCGCCGACCAGCTTGGGGTGGCGCTCCATCCCCTCCAGGCCGTGCCAGGCGAGGTTCACCAGATGGGCGGCGACCTCGGCCTTCTGCGGCTTGCGCACCTCCAGCCACCACTGGCCGGTCAGCGCGACCATGCCCACCAGCATCTGCGAGTACATCGGGGCGAGGCGCGCGTCGAAGCCCCGCGCCTTGAACTCCAGGCCCAGGATGTCCTCGACCTGCGTCGCGATGTCGCTGATCAGCGAGGCGAAGGTGCCGGTCGACTGGGCCACCGGGGAGTCCCGGACCAGGATCTTGAAGCCGTCCGTGGACGTGTCGATGTAGTCCATCAGCGCGAACGCCGCCTGCTCCAGCAGCTCCCGCGAGTGCCCGCCGGTCAGCGCCCCCGTCACCATGTCCAGCAGCAGCTGCATCTCGCGGTCCACGACCACCGCGTAGAGCCCCTCCTTGCCGCCGAAGTGCTCGTACACCACCGGCTTGGACACCCCGGCCCGCTCGGCGATCTCCTCGACCGAGGTGCCGTCGTAGCCGCGCTCCGCGAACACCGACCGGCCGATCTCCAGCAGCTGCTCCCGCCGCTGCTTCCCGGTCATCCGCACCCGGCCGCTGCGGCGGCGGCCCGCGGGCGCGGCGGCGCCCGCCGGGGCAGCGGCACGCGGACGGGCCTGCACCGGATCGGGTGCGGCGTCCGTCCGCGGGCTCTCGTGGCCGCCTGTGCTGTCTGCGCTGCTCCCGTTCACCCCTCCATCATGCTGCAGGCGAGCCCTCATGCGGCGCGGCGGGCGGCGATCCGCTCCGCGTCCGGCCAGCGGACGTCCCGGGCCCAGCCGGCCAGCTCGAACCAGCGGATCAGCCGGGCCGAGGAGTCGACCTGCCCGCGCAGCACGCCGTGCCGGGCCGAGGTCGGGTCCGCGTGGTGCAGGTTGTGCCAGGACTCGCCGCAGGAGAGCACCGCCAGCCACCAGACGTTCCCGGAGCGGTCGCGGGAGCGGAACGGGCGGTTGCCGAGCGCGTGGCAGATCGAGTTGATCGACCAGGTGACGTGGTGCAGCAGGGCGACCCGGACCAGTGAACCCCAGAAGAAGGCGGAGAGCGCACCCTGCCAGGAGAGCGTGACCAGCCCGCCGACCAGCGGCGGGATCAGCATCGAGAGCGAGGTCCAGAGCCAGAACAGCCGGGAGATCCGCCTTATGGCCGGATCGTCCACGAGGTCCGGCGCGTACTTGAGCTGCGGGGTCTGCTCCTCGTCGAAGAGCCAGCCCATGTGCGCCCACCAGAGGCCCTTGAGCAGGGCCGGGACGGTCTCGCCGTAGCGCCACGGCGAGTGCGGGTCGCCGTCCTTGTCGCTGTACCGGTGGTGCTTGCGGTGGTCGGCCACCCAGCGGACCAGCGGGCCCTCGATGGCCAGTGACCCGGCCACCGCGAGGGCGATCCGCAGGGCCCGGTTGGCCTTGAAGGAGCCGTGGGTGAAGTAGCGGTGGTAGCCGATCGTGATGCCGTGGCAGGTGAGGAAGTACATGACGGTGGCGATCGCGAGATCGGTCCACCCCAGGCCCCAGCCCCAGGCCACCGGCACGGCCGCCAGCAGGGCGGCGAACGGCACGGCGATGAACAGCCCGAGCGCGACCCGCTCGGCGAGGCCCTGGTTCTCCCCGCCGCGGGTGGCGGAGAGCAGGGTCGGGGCGGGATCGATGGAGTGCGCGGTATCGGCGCGCGCCTCGCCGGCCTGGATGGTCATGGGTGTCCCTTGAGGGCGGGGTGGAGGTTACGTCTGCGTAACCTACGGCATCGTAGGTTGCGTTCGGCCGTCAGGGGAATACGTGGCCGCGGGCGGCTCGGCGTATTTCACCCGACTGGATGGACAACGCCCGGATCCGCGCGGGCCGGGCCGGCCGCGCCGGGGTGGTGGAGCTATGCGGCCGCAACCCTTAGGCTGTGTCGGAGCGCCTCGGGCGCTGCGAGTTGATGATCGATCCGCCGTGGTGTAATGGCAGCACAGGGCCCTTTGGAGGCCTTTGTCTGGGTTCGAATCCTAGCGGCGGAGCCAGCGGGCGCTCTGTTTCGGGCGCATCCCCCGCCCCCCGGTATTGTCGGGGCTGCTCGGCGGACTGTGCGAAGGCGACCGGCCTGGGTCCCGGCCGGGCTGCACTGCCCTCTCTGTGAACCGACTGAGGAGCCTCCCCCCGTGAGTGCCAATTCGCCTGCCGCCGTTGTCGTGCTTGCCGCCGGTGGCGGGACCAGGATGAAGTCGAACAGCCTGCCCAAGGTGCTGCACGAGGTCTGCGGGCGGTCGCTGGTGGGCCATGCGGTCGCGGCAGCACAGGAGTTGACTCCGCAGCAGCTGGTCGTCGTGGTCGGGCACATGCGGGAGAAGGTGCAGGAGCACCTGGGGGCGCACTACCCGGCGGCGCGCGCTGTGGTGCAGGAGGAGCAGAAGGGCACCGGGCACGCCGTCCGCACCGCGTTGGAGGCCCTGGCGGCCGACGGCGTGGAGCTGGACGGCACGGTGATCGTCACCACCGGGGACGCGCCGCTGCTGACCGGCGCGACGCTGGCGGCCCTCGCCGGCGCGCACGCCGAACAGGGCAACGGCGTCACCGTCCTGACGGCCGTCGTCCCGGACCCGTTCGGCTACGGGCGGATCCTGCGGGACGAGGCGGACGGCGCCGTCGCCTCGATCGTCGAGGAGAAGGACGCCTCGGACGCCCAGCGGGCGGTCGACGAGATCAACTCCGGGGTCTTCGCCTTCGACGCCAAGCTGCTGGCCGAGGCGCTGTCCCGGGTCACCACCGACAACGTCCAGGGCGAGGAGTACCTCACCGACACCCTGGAGATCCTGCGGACGGCCGGCCACCGGGTCGGCGCCGTGGTGGCCGCGGACTACCGCGACATCCTCGGCATCAACGACCGGGTGCAGCTGGCCCAGGCCCGGCGCCTGCTGAACGACCGCCTGCTGGAGCGGGCGATGCGCGCCGGCGTCACGGTGGTGGACCCGGCGACCACCTGGTTCGACGTCCAGGTGTCCTACGAGCCGGACGCGGTCGTCCTGCCGGGCACCCAGCTGCAGGGCCTCACCCATCTGGGCGAGGGCTGCGAGGTGGGCCCGAACTCGACGCTCAAGGACACCCGGATCGGCGCCGGCGCGCGTGTGAGCAACACCACGGCGGACGGCGCCGAGGTGGGCGACTTCGCCACCGCCGGCCCGTACGCCTACCTGCGGCCGGGGGCGAGGCTCGGGCGCAAGGCGAAGGTCGGCACCTACGTCGAGGTGAAGAACTCGGAGCTGGGCGAGGGCGCCAAGGTGCCGCACCTGTCCTACATCGGGGACGCCACCATCGGCGAGGGCAGCAACATCGGCGCGGCCTCCGTCACGGTGAACTACGACGGGGTGAACAAGCACCGCACGGTGATCGGGGCGCACTGCCGGACCGGCTCGGACAACATGTTCATCGCCCCGGTGACGGTCGGTGACGGCGCCTACACCGGGGCCGGCTCGGTGATCACCGGCGACGTTCCGCCCGGGGCGCTGGGCGTGAGCCGGGCGCAGCAGCGCAACATCGCGGGCTGGGTGGAGCGCAAGCGCCCCGGGACCGCATCGGCGCAGGCCGCGGCTGCCGCGACGGACGGGGCCGCGGAGGTCTGACGGGCCGGGTGGGAGTCCGAGGGGCGGTCCCGGGGCGGACGGTTTCCGCACGGGCGCGTAACCTTGGGGACATACGTGCGCCACTGGGCTTACCGCCCGTGTCCAGGCGTACCGACATTTCCCCGACCCCTATCGCCAGCGGGCTCGTGCCTGCCTGCGGTGCGGACGGGTTCAGCGTCAGCAACGCGAGGAGACGGTGCAGTGAGCGGGATCACGACGTCGGGTGAGAAGAAACTCAAGCTCTTCTCCGGCCGTGCCCACCCTGAGCTGGCGAGGGAGGTGGCCGAGGCGCTCGGGACCGAGCTGGTCCCGACCAAGGCCCTGGACTTCGCCAACGGTGAGATCTACGTCCGCTTCCTGGACTCCGCGCGCGGTGCGGACTGCTTCGTGATGCAGAGCCACACGGCTCCCATCAACCAGTGGATCATGGAACAGCTGATCATGATCGATGCTCTGAAGCGGGCCTCGGCCCGGAGCATCACCGCGATCCTGCCGTTCTACGGGTACGCCCGCCAGGACAAGAAGCACCTGGGCCGCGAGCCCATCTCGGCCCGCCTGATCGCGGACCTGCTGGCCAGCGCCGGCGCCGACCGGATCATGGCGGTGGACCTGCACACCGCGCAGATCCAGGGCTTCTTCTCCGGTCCGGTGGACCACCTGTTCGCGCTGCCGCTGCTGGCGGACTACGTGGGCGACAAGGTCGACCGCGACCGCCTCACCGTGGTGTCCCCGGACGCCGGCCGGGTGAAGGTCGCCGACCAGTGGTCGGACCGTCTGGGCGCGCCGCTGGCGATCATCCACAAGCGCCGCGACATGACCCAGGCCAACACCATCCTGTCCGCCGAGGTGGTCGGTGACGTCAAGGGCCGGGTCTGCGTCCTGGTCGACGACATGATCGACACCGCCGGCACCATCTGCGCCGCGGCCGACGCGCTGTTCGAGAACGGCGCCGCGGACGTGATCGTGGCCGCCACGCACGGCGTGCTCTCCGGTCCGGCCGCGGACCGTCTGAAGAACTCCCGGGTCAGCGAGTTCGTGTTCACGAACACCCTGCCGACCCCGGCCGAGCTCCAGCTGGACAAGATCACCACGCTGTCGATCGCCCCGTCGATCGCCGCCGCGATCCGCGAGGTGTTCGAGGACGGCTCGGTCACCAGCCTGTTCGAGGGCGTGCACTGACGAAGCCCGCGCAGGCGGCCCCGGTCCTCAAAGGGCCGGGGTCGCCGTCGATTTCGTCGGAGGGCACCGGTGCGGTTAGACTCGTGAAAATGCTCGGCGAGGGATGCCGTGTGCCTGCTCGTCGGGTGCCCGTGCTCCGTGATCGACGCGCTGCTGGGGCCGGTTCTTCCGGCCGTTGGCAGAGGTCGTACGCCGCCGAGTGACCCCCGAACGTACTGTGGGTGTGGTCCCGGCGGTTTTTCGCGTTGCCTGCACCCCCGCGCCAGTTTTCACGAGGAGTGCAGTCGTGTCCGAGATCCGCATCGCCGCTGAGACCCGTTCCGAGTTCGGTAAGGGCGCTGCCCGCCGGGCCCGTCGTGCCGGCCTGGTCCCCGGTGTCGTCTACGGCCACGGCCACGCCCCGGTTCACCTGAACCTGCCCGGCCACGACCTGATGATGGCCCTCAAGACCCCGAACGCCCTGCTGGTCGTTCCGATCGAGGGCAAGGACGAGTACGTCCTGCCGAAGGCCATCCAGCGCCAGGCCATCAAGCGCACCATCGAGCACGTCGACCTGCTCCTCGTGAAGCGCGGCGAGAAGGTCACCGTCGAGATCCCCGTCCTCACCGAGGGCGAGCTGGCCCCCGGCGGCAACCTGCTGGAGCACGTCCTCAACGCGCTGCCGATCGAGGCCGAGGCCACCCACCTGCCCGAGTCCGTGACCGTCTCGGTCGAGGGCCTGGAGGCCGGTGCCTCGATCACCGCCGGTGACATCTCGCTGCCCAAGGGCACCACGCTGGCCGTCGAGGCCGACACCGTCGTGCTGCAGGTCATCGGCGCCCAGGCCTCGCAGGCCGACGCCGACGCCGAGGCCGCCGAGGCCGGCGCCGAGGCCTGAGCCTCCCGCACCGTCTGACCGCTGCCCCGGCCGCTCCGTACTGGAGCGGCCGGGGCAGCGGTGTGTCCGGGATGATGTCGACGAGCGAGAGCACGAGGAGCGATGCGATGAGCGAGGACGCGTACGAGGGCCCCTGGCTGGTGGCCGGGCTGGGCAATCCGGGGGAGCAGTACGCCCGGAACCGGCACAACATCGGCTTCATGGTGGTGGACCTGCTGGCGCAGCGGATGGGTGCCAGGTTCAAGGCGCACAAGAGCCGCGCGCAGGTGGCCGAGGGGCGGCTGGCGGGCCGGCGGGTGGTGCTGGCCAAGCCGATGACCTTCATGAACCTCTCGGGCGGCCCGGTGACCGCCCTGCGGGACTTCTACAAGACGCCGGCCTCGGCCCTGGTGGCCGTCCACGACGAGCTGGACATCGACTACGCGACGCTGCGGCTGAAGCTCGGCGGCGGCGACAACGGCCACAACGGGCTGAAGTCGATCACCAAGTCGCTGGGCCCGGAGTACTACCGGGTGCGCTGCGGGATCGGCCGCCCGCCGGGCCGGATGGAGGTCGCGGACTTCGTCCTGAAGGACTTCTCCGCCACCGAGCGCAAGGAGCTGGAGTGGTTCGTGGACCGCTCGGCGGACGCCGTGGAGGCACTGCTCACCGACGGCCTGGAGCGGGCCCAGGGCGTCTACCACTCCTGATCCGGCGTCAGGACGGTTGTTCGGCAAGGGAGCGGATCCCCGCCCGCCCGCCGCGGTGGGCGGGGCGGCTGGGCAACAGTCGTACAACGCTTGGCCGCCCAAACCTGAATGGGTGTGAGAAACCCGTGCCGGATCGGATAGCGTCGGGCCCGTACGCGAACGGGTCCTGGGGAGTTCTCGATGCGGAGTTTGCGGCCGGTCCGGCGCCTGCGGCGGGTTCGGGTGGTACGGCTGAGGAAGCTCGGTCGCAAGGTCGGCACGGCCGGTGCGCTGGGGGCGGCCGGGGTGCTGCTCTCGGGCGGTGGCGTGGCCCACGCGGAGACGGTGGCGGACCCCGATCCCGGTGTGGTGTCCCAGGATCCCGCGGCGGCCCAGTTCGGCCCGGTACTGGGCGGCTCGGTCGGCGGTGACGCGGGCCTGCTGGCCGTCGGCGGCGGCCTGGTCGTGGCGGCGGGCGGCGCGGCCCTCTGGCTGAAGCGCCGGCGCGCGGGCGATCCGGTGGAGTGACGACGGTACGACCGGTGTGACGCGAAGGGCCCGGTGCCGCCCCCTCGACCGAGGGGGCGGCACCGGGCCCTTGCGGTGCCGGGTGCCGGTCAGCCGGTGTTGCGCAGGCCGGCGGCGATGCCGTTCACGGTCAGCAGCAGGGCGCGGGCCCGCAGCGGGTCCTCCGGGCGGCCGGTGGAGGCCTCCTCGCGCTGGCGGCGCAGCAGCGCGACCTGGAGGTAGGAGATCGGGTCGAGGTAGGCGTCGCGGACGGTGAAGGTCTGCTTCAGCACCGGGTTGTGCTCCAGCAGTTCGCTCTCCCCGGTGAGGCGGAGCACCTCGCGCAGGGTCAGCTCGTGCTCGGCGGTGATCTGGTCGAAGATGTGGTGCAGCTCGGCGGGCACCAGCTGCTCGACGTAGTGGCGGGCGATCCGCAGGTCGGTCTTGGCCAGCGTCATGGCGACGTTGGACAGGAAGTTGCGGAAGAAGTGCCACTGGCCGTACATCTCGTCCAGGACGTCCCCGAGACCCGCCTCGCGGGCGGCGGCGAGGCCGGCGCCGACGCCGAACCAGCCGGGCACGATCTGGCGGGACTGGGTCCAGCCGAACACCCACGGGATGGCGCGCAGGCCGTCCAGGCCCGCGCCCGAGTCGGGGCGGCGGGACGGCCGGGAGCCCAGGTGCAGCGAGGCGAGCTGGTCGACCGGGGTGGCCGCGAAGAAGTACTTCGGCAGGTCCTCCTGCTCGACCAGGGCGCGGTACGCGGTGTGCGCGGCCGCCGAGACCTGGTCCATCGCGGCGTCCCAGCGGGCCAGCTCCTCGGGGGCCTGGCGCGGGGCGGTGTGCAGCGCCGAGGCGGACAGGGTGGCCGAGATGGTCAGTTCCAGGTTCTCCCGGGCCAGCGAGGGCAGCAGGTACTTGTCGGAGATCACCTCACCCTGCTCGGTGACCTTGATCTCGCCCTCCAGGGTGCCCCAGGGCTGGGCCAGGATGGCCTCGTGCGAGGGGCCGCCGCCGCGGCCGACGGTGCCGCCGCGGCCGTGGAAGAGCCGCAGCCGGATCCCGTAGCGGTGGGCGACGTCGCGCAGCCGGCGCTGGGCGCGGTGGATCTCCCACTGGGAGGTGGTGATGCCGCCGAACTTGGAGGAGTCGGAGTAGCCGAGCATGACCTCCTGGACGTCGCCGCGCAGCGAGACGAGCAGCCGGTAGGAGGGGTCGGAGAGCATCTCGTCCAGGATCCGGTCGGCCTCCTGGAGTTCGTCGGTGGTCTCCAGCAGCGGCACGATGCCGATCTTGGCGATACCGGCGTGCAGGTCGATCAGACCGGCCTCGCGGGCCAGCACGGTGGCGGCGAACACGTCGTCGGCGCCCTGGCACATCGAGATGATGTAGCTCTCGACGATCTCGTCGCCGAACCGCTCGAAGCCCTCGCGGATGGTGTTGAAGACGCCGAGGGTCTTGGTGCCCGCGGCGTCCAGCGGGGCCGGGGTGGGCGCGAGCGGGCGGCGCGAGCGGAGCTCCTTGGCGAGCAGCTTCTGCCGGTACTCGCGGGGCATGTCCGCGTAGCGCCAGGCCTCCTCGCCGAGTCGGTCGAAGAGCTGGCCGAGCGCGTGGTGGTGGGCCTCGGCGTGCTCGCGGACGTCCATGGTGGCGAGCTGGAGGCCGAAGGCCTCGATGGTGCGGATGGCGCGGGCGAGCCGCCCGTCGGCGATCAGGCCGCCGCGGTGGGAGCGGAGCGACTCCTGGATCAGCCGGAGGTCGGCGACGAGCTCGCGGGTGCCGAGGTAGTCGCGGCCCGCGATGTGCGGGGTGCCCTGGGCGAGCCGCTCGCGGGTGTTCTCGAGCTTGAGCCGGACGCAGGTGGCCTTGAGGCGGTAGGGCTCCTCGGCGTTCATCCGCTTGTAGCGCGGGCTCAGCTCGGGGAGCACGTCCAGGTCGGCGTGGAGCGAGGCGACCAGCTCGGCCGAGGCGCCGGCCAGGCGCTCGGAGGTGGAGAGCGAGTTGCGCAGGTCGTCGACGGCCGCCAGGGCGTCCTTGATGCCGTACTCGTGCTGGAGGTTCAGGACGTCCCAGGTGACCTGCGGGGTGACGTTCGGGTTGCCGTCGCGGTCGCCGCCGATCCAGGTGCCGAAGGTGAGCGGGCGGACGCCGTCGGGCAGGGTGAGGCCGACCCGGGCGAGCTCCTCGTGCAGCTCCTCCAGGACCTCGGGGACGGCCTCGCGGTAGAGCTCGTCCAGGTAGTAGACGGCGTTGCGGGCCTCGTCGGTCGGCTCCGGGCGGGCGATCCGCAGCTCGTCGGTCTGCCAGAGCAGGTCGATGACCTCGGCGAGGCGGCGGTCGGCCTGCCGCTTGGCGGAGGTGGTGCGGGCCTGGTCGGCGTGCGAGAGGCCGGCGGCGATCTGCTCGCGGTGGATCCGGTCGAGCAGCTCGCCGATCCGGCGGAGCTTGTTGAGGACGCTGCGGCGGGCGGCCTCGGTGGGGTGGGCGGTGAAGACCGGGCGGACGGCCAGGTGGGCCAGGGTGTTCGCGAGGTGCTTCGGGTCCGCCTCGCCGAGCTGGTCCGCGGTCTGGGCGAGCAGCGAGCCCTCGCGGGCGCGGCGGGTGGCCAGCTCCCGGCCGCGGTGCACCTGCTCGGTGACGTTGGCGAGGTGGAAGTAGGTGGAGAACGCGCGGACCAGCTTGGCGGCGGTGTCCAGGTCGATGTCGGAGAGCAGTTCGGCGGTGGCCTCGCCGTCGGTGCGGCTCAGCAGGCGGACCTGTTCGACCAGGCCCAGCAGCTGGGGGCCCTCCTGGCGGACCAGCGTCTCGCCGAGGAGGTCGCCGAGGCGGCGGATGTCCGCGCGCAGGGCTGTGTTGTCGGCGTCGGCGCCGGCGGGGCCGACACGGCTGGGGCTGTCCGCCGGGGTGGGGACCGGAGCGGTCACGGCTGGCTCCCTGTGGTGGTGGGGTTCGGCAACGGCTCATCGTCACAGCTCCGCACACGTGTGGCGGGTGTGACGCGTGCGGACCGCGCTGTCCGACGCGACCCAGCATAGGTGTCGGGGCGGTTGCTGTCCGCGAGGTGGCCGGATGGCGGACAAGATCACAGCCGGTTCAGGTGGTCTGGACCACTTGAAGGCCCGCACGGGTGTCGGGGCGGAACCGGGTGGGGACGGGTCGGGGTTCACGCTTAGGCTGTGGGGCTATGAGCAAGTCGCCTGGGGAGCGCGAGCGGGACCGGTCGTTCTGGTGGTGGGAGCGCCGGCGCAGCGCTCTCCTGGACATCGGGCTGGCGGCGCTGGCGGCGCTGGAGTGCGCGGCCAGCGCGGTCGCCTTCCTGGCGCCCCGGGTCCACCTGGGCGTGGTGGCCATCGTCGGGGTCGCGCTGTTCGGCGCGGCGGCCGGCGCCACGCTGGTGCTGCGGCGGCGCTGGCCGGCGGTGCCGGTGCTGGTGGCCCTGGTGGCGATGCCCGGGATGCTGGGCGTGGTGCTGCTGACGGTGTCGCTCTACACGCTCGCGGAGACCTGGGAGTGGCCGAGCCGGCGCCGGCGGGTGGTGGCGCTGTCCGCCCTGGCCTTCGCCGAGGCGGTCGGCGTGATGCTGGTGTCCATGCTCACCCCCTCCGACCTGACGGTGGAGCAGCCGCCGCTCTGGGGGCAGGTGCTGCTGTCGGTGCTGGTGGCCGTCGGCCTGACCGTGCCGCCGGTGGTCACCGGCCTGTACGTGGGCGCGCGGCGGCGGCTGATCGAGTCGCTCAAGGACCGCGCGCACGGCCTGGAGACCGAGCTGGACCTGCTGGCCGAGCAGGCCCGCGAGCGTGCCCGCCGGGCCCGGCTGGAGGAGCGGACCAGGATCGCCCGGGAGATGCACGACGTGGTGGCCCACCGGGTGTCGCTGATGGTGGTGCACGCCGGGGCGCTGGAGCGGATCGTGGCGAAGGACCCGGAGCGGGCGGCCCAGAGCGCCAAGCTGATGGGGGAGGTCGGCCGGCAGGCGCTGAACGAACTGCGCGAGATCCTCGGGGTGCTGCGGATGTCGGACGACAGCGCGCCGGAGCCGGACTCGCTGGTCGCGCTGCCCCGGCTGGTCGACCAGTCGAGGGCGGCCGGGATGGCCGTCACCCTGACCGTCAGCGGCAGCCGCCAGGAGTTCACCACCGAGGCCGAGCAGACCGCGTACCGGGTGGTCCAGGAAGGCCTGACCAACGCGCACAAGCACGCCGGTGGCGCGCAGGTCGCCGTGCTGCTCGCCTACGCGCCCAACGGCGTGCGGGTCAGCGTGGTGAACGCCTGTCCGGGCGGCGAGCGGACGGCGGCGGCGCTGCCCAGCGGGGGCAACGGGCTGATCGGGATGCGGGAGCGGGTGGTCGCGCTGGGCGGCACCTTCTCGGCGGGGCCGGAGGCGGACGGGGGCTTCCGGGTCGAGGCGGTGCTGCCGTCCAGGCTGGCCGTCCGGGCCGACCGGCTGGGGTGAGGCCGCCGGCCGGGCGGCGTCCGCCCGGCGCGGCCCGGGCCGGAGCGCTCAGCCCTCGTCGGCGGTGCGCTCAGCCCTCGTCGGCGGTGCGCAGCCGCTCGGGCGCGGTGCCGAGGACGAGGGTGCTGATCGCCTGGTCGACGCCGTGGCCGAGGAACCACTCCCCGGTGTGGTCCAGGCTGTAGACCCGGCCCTCCTCGTCCACCGCCAGCAGGGCCTGGCCGTACGCCTCCTCGCCGAGCGGGGCGAGCCGGGTGTCCAGGGCGCGGCCGAGGTCGGCCAGGGTGCGCGGCTGGTGGAGCCCGCAGAGCGGGTCCACCAGGAAGGGCGTCCGGGCCAGCTGGCGCCCCGGGCCGTCGAGGTCGAAGGCGAGGCCGCCGAACTCGGCCCAGGCCTCCACCGCGGCCGGGAACACCGCGTGACCGACGCCGGCCGGGCCGCCGTACGCCGCCAGTGCGTCGGCCCACTCCTCGGCCTGGCGGATCTGCCAGCGGCCGGGGTGCCAGCCGGCCGCCTTGAGTTCGGCGGCGACATCGGCCGGAAAGCGCGGGCGGCTGCGCAGGGCGGACCCACCGGACGTCGGCGGGGGCAGCGGCGGACTGGGCGGACTGGGCGGGTTCAGGGCGGGCTCCGGCGGCTCGGGGACGGGGGCGTACGCGGGTGCGCGGTCAGCGGGCGGGCGGCCCGACCGCGACGCTCCGCACGGCGAAGTGCTCCAGCAGCGGTACGCAGGAGCGGCAGGGCGGGGCGTGGGTGCCGTGCGCCGGGTCGTGCTCCTCGCGGATCCGTACGGTGGTCAGCCGCGAGCCCTTGAGCGCCTTGCGGGCCTCGGGCAGGCCCAGTGGCTTGCGGGCGGCGCGCTTGGAGCGCTTGGCGTCCACGACGGCCAGGTACTGGGAGAGCAGGACGGCCTCCGGGCAGCGGCCGGTGAAGCGCTCGCGGTGCTCCAGCGGCAGCGCGTCCAGGAAGTCGGCCACCAGGGGATGCAGGGCCGGGCGCCGGGCGGGCTTGTCGCCCGCCAGGGTGTGCACCTCGCCGCCCTTCAGCGACAGGGCGGCGGCGACGGCGGGCAGCAGGCTGTCGCGGAAGTGGCGCAGCACGGGCGGGCCGGCCGGTTCGCCGGTGGTCATACGTCGTCCTCCTCCTGTTCGTCCGCCGGTGACGGGACCGTGTGGGGTCAGTCCGGGGCAAGCCTGTCAAATGGCACCGACATCCGTACAACCGGGGGGCGACGGCCGGCCACCGGCGGGCCGGTGGGCACGCCGTGTCGGCCGGATCCGCACGCCGTCGTCACGACTCGTCCCCGGGTTTCCCGAATCCGCCTCCGGCCGGGGGCGGCGGCCGGTAGCGTTCCAGCAGCGAGCCAAGGGGGTGGCCGGTCCCTGGGGGGTTGATCGGCCGGTGCGGCAACTCCTCTGCTCGGTCTGGCCGTTGAGGCCGTCGGGGCAAGGGCGCCCCGGCGTCGAGCAAGGGGGGTCTTGCGATGACGGGGACGGAAACCGCGAACGAGGCGCCCGGCGAGCACGTGCCCACCCCGGGCGCGCCGCCGCAGCCCGCGCCCGCGCACCCGATCGGGATCGCGGTGGTCGGCGCCGGCTACTGGGGCCCGAACCTGGTCCGCAACGCGCAGCAGACGCCGGCGCTGCGCCTGCACTGGCTCTGCGACCTGGACGAGGTCAGGTCCCGCCGGGTGCTGGGCGAGTACAGCACCGTCCGGTCCACCACCTCGTTCGCCCAGGTGCTCGCGGACGAGCGGGTCGGCGCGGTCGCGGTCGCCACCCCGGCCGCCGCGCACTACCGGCTGGCCCGGGCCGCGCTGGAGGCGGGCAAGCACGTCCTGGTGGAGAAGCCGATCACCACCTCGGCCGCGGAGGCCGCCGAGCTGGTGGCGCTCGCCGAGGAGCGCGGCCTGGTGCTGATGTGCGACCACACCTTCTGCTACACGCCCGTGGTGCGCCGGATCCGCGAGCTGGTGCACGGCGGGGAGATCGGCGACGTCCAGTTCTTCGACTCGGTGCGGATCAACCTCGGGCTGGTCCAGCCGGACGTGGACGTGCTCTGGGACCTCGCCCCGCACGACCTGTCCATCCTGGACTTCGTCCTGCCACCGGGCGTCGAACCGATCGGGGTCTCCGCCCAGGGCGCCGACCCGATCGGGGCCGGCCGGGCCTGCGTGGCCTATCTGACGGTCCGGCTGAGCAACGGCGCGCTGGCGCACTGCCACGTCAACTGGCTCTCCCCGACGAAGGTCCGCACGACGCTCATCGGCGGCTCGCGGCGCACCCTGGTCTGGGACGACCTCAACCCGCAGGCCCGGCTCGCGGTGCACGACCGCGGTGTGGACCTCACCCCGCCCGACGAGCTGACCGACGCGATCCGCCACCAGACGCTGATCTCCTACCGGGTGGGCGAGATGGTCGCGCCCGCGCTGGTCGAGCAGGAGGCGCTGCGCAACGTGATGGCCGAGTTCGCCGCCGCCATCACCGAGGGCCGGGCCCCGCTCACCGACGGCCGGGCCGGACTGCGCGTGCTGCAGCTGCTGGAGGCCGCCTCGCTCAGCCTGGAGCTCGGCGGCGCCACCGTCCCGGTCGGCGCCGGTCCCGACGAACTGTCCGACGCGAACGAGAGGGCCGCCGCGCGGTGAACGCTGTACAGATCGAGGGCTCCCGCTGCCTGGTCACGGGCGGGGCCGGCACCATCGGCTCCACCGTGGTCGACCAGCTGATCGCGGCGGGCGCCCGCGAGGTGGTCGTGCTCGACAACTTCGTCCGCGGCCGGGCGGCCAACCTGGCGTACGCCCGCGAGATCGCCGCACCCGGGCAGCTGCGGGTGGTGGACGGCGACATCCGCGACCGCGGCCTGCTGCGCGAGCTGCTGGGCCCCGGCACCGACCTGCTGTTCCACCTGGCCGCGATCCGGATCACCCAGTGCGCCACCGAGCCCAGGCTGGCCCTGGAGATCATGGTGGACGGCACCTTCGACGTGGTCGAGGCCGCCGCGGAGGTCGGCGTCGGCAAGGTGATCGCCTCCTCCACCGCCTCCGTCTACGGCCTCGCCGACGTCTTCCCGACGCCGGAGACCCAGCACCCGTACCACAACGACACCCTGTACGGGGCGGCCAAGGTCTTCAACGAGGGCCTGCTGCGCAGCTTCCACGCGATGGCCGGCCTGGACTACGTCGCGCTCCGGTACTTCAACGTGTACGGGCCCCGGATGGACGTCCACGGCAAGTACACCGAGGTGTTCATCCGCTGGATGGAGCGGATCGCCGCCGGGCAGCCGCCGCTGATCTTCGGCGACGGCGCGCAGACCATGGACTTCGTCTACACCGAGGACATCGCCCGGGCCAACCTGCTGGCCGCCGCGGCGCCCGTCACCGACCGGGTCTACAACATCGCCAGCAGCACCGAGGTCTCGCTGCGAGGGCTGGCCGACGCCCTGCTCACCGCGATGGACCGCACCGACCTCGACGTCGAGCACGGCCCCGCCCGGGGCACCGCCGGCGGCGTGGTCCGGCGCCTGGCGGACATCACCGCCGCCGAACGCGACCTCGGCTGGAAGCCCGAACTGGGCCTCGACGACGGCCTGCGCAGGCTGGTCGCCTGGTGGCGCGAGCAGTAGTCCCCTCGTCTGCACGGCAGTTCGGAGTACACCTGTGTCCACCATCCCCGTCATGATCCCCTGGCTCGGCGAGGAGGAGGCCCTCGCCGCCGCCGAGGCCGTCCGCTCCGGCTGGGTGGCCCAGGGCCCCCGGGTCGCCGAGTTCGAGCGGGCCTTCGCCGAGCACCTCGGGGTACCGCACGCCGTCGCGGTCTCCTCCTGCACCACCGCCCTGCACCTGGCGCTGATCGGCGCCGGGGTCGGGCCGGGGGACGAGGTCGTCGTCCCCTCGTTCTCCTTCGTCGCCACCGCCAACGCCGTCACCTACGTCGGCGCCGTCCCGGTCTTCGCCGACGTGGACGTCACCACCGGCAACCTCACCGCCGCCACCGTCGAACCCCTGCTCACCGAGCGGACCAGGGCCGTGATCGCGGTCGACCAGGGGGGCGTCCCGGTCGACCTGGACGGGCTCCGCGCGCTGGTCGAACCGCGCGGGGCCACCGTGGTCGAGGACGCCGCCTGCGCGGCCGGCTCCGTCCACCGGGGCCGGCCGGTGGGCGGCACGGCGGCGCTGGCCGCCTACTCCTTCCACCCGCGCAAGCTGCTCACGACCGGTGAGGGCGGCATGGTCACCTGCCAGGACGGCGCGCTCGCCGCCCGGCTGCGCCGGCTGCGCGAGCACGGGATGAGCGTCTCGGCCGCCGACCGGCACGCCGCGAAGGACGGCGCCGGCCGGCTGGAGACGTACGACGAGATCGGCTTCAACTACCGGATGACCGACATCCAGGCGGCGATCGGCCTGGTGCAGCTGCGCAAGCTGCCGGCCATGGTCGCCCGGCGGCGCGAACTCGCCGAGCGGTACCGGGAGCTGCTGGCCGGCGCCGGCGGCCGGCTGGTGGCCGACCCGGTGCACGGCAGCACCAACTACCAGTCCTGCTGGCTGCTGCTCCCGGACACCGCCCCCGACCGCGGGGCGGTGCTCGCCGACCTCGCCGCCGCCGGCGTCTCCGCCCGGCGCGGCATCATGGCGGCCCACCTGGAGGCCCCGTACCAGGGCACCGCCCGGGTGCCGCTGCCCGCCACCGAGCTGCTCACCGGCCGCTCGCTGATCCTGCCGCTCTACCACGCGCTCACCGAGCGGCAGCAGGACCGGGTGGTCGGGGCCGTGCGCGCGGCGCTCGGCTGAACCGGCCCGGCCGGCCCCGCCCGTCCACGTTCACGGCCACGTTGACGGCCACGTTCACGGCCACGGCCCGGGGCCGGGCCGTCGCCGCCGTCCGCCCGCTCCGATCCGCCGAGACACCCCAGGGGGAGACCAGGATGAGCACCGATCAGCCCGTCGACGAGCCGGTTCCGCTGGTGGACCTGAAGGCCGCGCACGCCGAGGTGGAGGCCGAGGTCCGGGCCGGCTTCGACCGGGTGCTCGCCACCGGCGGCTACGTCAAGGGCCCCGAGACGGCCGGCTTCGAGGCGGAGTACGCGGCCTTCTCCGGCGCCCGGCACTGCGTCGGCGCCGCCAACGGCACCGACGCGCTCGAACTGGCGCTGCGCGCCCTCGACCTGCCGCCCGGCGGCGGCGTGGTGCTCCCCGCCAACACCTTCGTCGCCACCGCGGAGGCCGTGGTCCGGGCCGGGCTGCGCCCGGTGCTGGTCGACGCCGACCCGGACCACCTGCTGATCGACCCCGAGCGCGTGGCGGACGCGCTGCCCGGCGCCGTCGCGCTGCTGCCCGTCCACCTCAACGGGCAGCTCGCCCCGATGGGCCCGCTGCTGGAGCTGGCCGCCGGCCGGCCGGTGGTGGAGGACGCCGCGCAGTCCCAGGGCGCCCGGCAGCACGGCCGCGCCCTCCACGGGCTGGTCTCCGCCACCAGCTTCTACCCCGGCAAGAACCTCGGCGCGTACGGGGACGCGGGCGCCGTCGTCACCGACGACGACGCCCTGGCGGCCGCCGTCCGCCTGATCGGCGACCACGGCTCGGGCCGCAAGTACGAGCACGAGCGGTTCGGCTTCAACTCCCGGATGGACGCGCTGCAGGCCGTCGTGCTGCGGGCCAAGCTGCGCCGGCTGCCCGCCTGGAACGAGGCCCGCCGGGCCGCCGCCGAGCGCTACCACCGGCTGCTGGCCGGGATCGACGGCCTCACCCCGCCGCGGACCGCGCCCGGCAACGAGCACGTCTGGCACCTGTACGCGGTGCGGATCGGGCCCGGCCGGGACCGGGACGCGGTGCTGGCCGCGCTGCAGGCCGCGGGCATCGGCGTCGGCGTCCACTACCCGGTACCCGTCCACCTCCAGCCGGCGTTCCGGCAACTCGGCCACGGCGCGGGCGCGTTCCCGGTCGCCGAGCGGGCCGCCCGGGAGCTGCTCACCCTGCCGCTCCACCCGCACATCACCGCGGCCCAGCAGGAACGCGTCGTGGAGACGCTGGCCAAGGCGCTCGCCGCCTGAGCCCCGGCGGGCCGGCGCGGTCCGGGCCCGCGGCCGCCTCCCCGCCCGTGGCCCGCGGGCTGTCCGGTGTGCCCGGGCGGGGGGTCGTGGCCCGGGGGGACCCCCTACGCTGGTGTCCAGCAAGCGCACCGAATTTGCAGCAGCCAGTGGGGGCTCCCAGATGACGACAGGTCGGCCCGGCGTCGCCGCCGCGCCCAACGCGGCGTACGCAGGTCAGGTGGTGCAGTTCCCGGACCCGGTCCGCGCGGAGCGGCACCCCGCCGGGGTCAGGGTGGACGAGCACGGTCACCCGGACTTCGGTCCGTACGCGGCGGCCGCGGCCGAGGTGGCCGATCCGCCGGAGGGCTTCGGCGTCGACGAACTGCGGCTGACGGACTACGTCTCGGCCAATGCCGCGCAGTTCACCCAGGGCCATCCGCTCTGGGCCGACCTGGAGACCGCCGTGGCCACCCCGCCCGGTTGGACCTGGCACCACGCGGTCGGCCGGGCCGCGCCCGGCTGGCGGCGGATGGAGCTCGTCCCGGTCGAGGTGAAGGCGCTGCTGCGGCACCACGGCGGCCTGGCCACCTCCACCGCGGACCACACCCGCCGCGGCACCCGCCCCTTGCAGGAGCGCCGGCCGGTGCACTTCTCGCTCGCCCGGGACGGCGGCGACCCGATCGGCGTCCCCGAGGACCTGGTGCAGCGGGCCGAGGAGCGCCTCGGCTACCGGCTGCCCGGCGCGTACCGGACCTTCCTCAAGCTGGCCGGCGGCCGGGCCCCGGTCGGTGTGGCGCTCGACCCCGAGCTGGGGCTGCTGCTCGACCAGCCGTTCCTGACCCTCAGCGAGGAGTACGGGACGGAGGACGTCGTCTACGCCAACAAGTGCCTGCGCGACCACCTCACCAAGGACTACCTGGGCATCGCCTACGCCCAGGGCGGCATCGTGGCGCTCAAGGTGCGCGGCGACCGGGCCGGCTCGGTCTGGTTCTGCCTCTACGACGACGCCCGTGACGGCGGCGCCCCCGAGGCGCCCGAGGAGCGGGTCGCCCGGCTGCTGCTGCCCTGCGGCGAGGACTTCGACGACTTCCTGCTCCGGCTGGCCGGCAGTCCGCCGGAACTGGAGACGGTCGCGGAGCTGATGGTGGACGGCGGGTTCGCCCGCGCCGTGCCGGTGGGCTGACGTGGCCCGTACGGCTGCGGCGACGGTGGTAGCGGAACAAGCGGGGACGAAGGGGACAGGGGTGAACCGGGCGTGGTGACGTACACGCAGGCGCAGGAGCTCGCCGACGAGTGGATCAACGGCGGGGTGCCGCGTCCGCAGCAGCGCGAGGTACGGGTCCGGGAGTTCGACCTGGGCTTCGTCTGCTGGGCGGTGCAGCCCGCGGAGGGCGCGGCCGGTGGCTCCGGCGGCCCGGCGGACGGTTCCGAGGGCTCGGCGGCCCCGGGCGGCTCGGCGGGTGAGGCGCGGCTGGTGATCGCCCGGGACTCCGGCGCCAGCACACTCTGGCCGGCGCTGCCGGTCAACGAGGTGGTCCGGCAGTACGAGGAGGTCTACGGACGGCCGGTCGCGGCCAATCCGGCCGGGGCGGCCAGGCCCGCGCCCGGGCCGGTGGAGGCGACGTCCTTCCTGCTCAGCCCGCCGCAGTGGCTCCAGGAGGCGGGGGCCGAGGCGATCGCCGCCGAGGCCGACCGGCTCGGCGCCCCGGCGCCCGCGCATCCGGCCCCGCCGGCTCCGGCACCCGCCGCCGCTCCGGCCGCTCCGGTCGGTCCGGCCGGCTCCGAGGCGCCGCCGGTGCCGCCGGCACCCGCCGTGCTGACTACGCCGCCGCTCTCCGAGCGGCCGGCCGGGGACGCGCCGACCATGCTCGCCCCGCCGCCCGGCCAGGGCGGCCCGCCCCCGGCCGCGCCGGCGGTCGCCCCGCCGGTGCCCGCCACGCCGCTCGCTCCGCCCGCCCCGCCCGTCCCGTCCCCGCCGGCCGCCGGTGCCGAGGCGGCGACCGTGCTGCTGCCCGACGGTCTGCGGACCAACGGCGCCGGTCTGGCCGGCGAGCCGCGGCCCGGCGCCGAGGCGGCCACCGTGCTGCTGCCCGAGGGCGGCTACGGGATGGCCCCGGTGCCCCCCGCCGCCGCTCCGGCGGTCGAGCCCGCCCCGACGGTGCTGGCGCCGCCGGACGCGATGCCCGGCCTGATGGGGCTGCCCGGTGCCCCGGGCCCGGGCGCCCCGGCCCCCGGTGCGCCGGCCGCGCCGGTGCCGCCGTCGGCCGAGCAGGCCCCGACCGTGCTGGCCTCGCCGGACGCGATGCCCGGCCTGATGGGCCTGCCCGGTGCCCCCGGTCCGGGCGCGCCGGCTCCCGGCGGCCCGGCGATCCCGCCGGGCGGCCCCGGTGTCGAACACGCCGCGACCATGCTGGCCTCGCCGGACGCGATGCCCGGCCTGATGGGCCTGCCCGGCGCCCCCGGTACCCCCGGCGCGCCCGCTCCGGCGCCCGACGCGTCGCACGGGGCGCGCGGCCGGAGCGCGGCGGCCGCCCCGCCGCCGCCCCCGCCGGCCGCCCTGCGCGGCGGCACGGCCGCTCCGGGCGGAGCACCGGTCTCGCTCGGCCGGAGCGCGGCCGCCGCCCCGCCGCCGCCCCCGCCGGGCGGCCTGCGGCAGTCCTCGGGCACGGGTGCCCCCGCCGCGGCCGCGGGCGGTCGCGGCGCGGCCGGTGCCCCGCCGCCCCCACCGCCGGCCGGCCTGCGCGGCCCCGCGGCCCCGCCCGCGCCACCCGCCGCCGGCCCGCCCGCCGGCGGGGTCGCGTACGAGCGCACCCAGCTGGCGGGAGCGATCGACCCGGCGCTGCTGGGCGGTGCCCCGGCCGATCCCGGCACCCCGCCGTCCGGCGGCCCGGCCGTGCCGCCCCCGCCCGGCCCCGGCGCGGCCGGCTACGGCTACCCCGGCGCGGCCTCGCCGGCCGCCCCGGCTCCCGCCCCGGCCGCCGCCCCGGCGCCGGTCCCCGGTCCGCCGCAGGGCGCCCCGGTGCCGCCCGGTGTGCCGGCCGTCGGCCCCGGCTACTTCGCCGCGCTCAGCTACCGCGGCCCGGACGGCTCGGAGCAGAAGCTGCTGCACCGCAGCGAGCCCGGCACCCCGCACCCGGAGTGGAAGATCCTCCAGGACCTGCGCCGGCTGAACGTCCCGCCGGAGCAGGTCCTGGAGCTCTACACCGAGCTGGAGTCCTGCGACCTGCCGGGCGGCTACTGCAACCGGATGATCGCCGCCTCCTGGCCGAACGTCCGGCTCACCCACACCGCCGACTACGGTCGGGACCACCACTCCCGGCAGGCCGGCATGGCCCAGCTGCTGGACCACCTGGACGAGCTGCACCAGCTGGCCTCCGGCGCTCAGCGGGTCCGCCCGTTCCGGGTGCCGCCGCCCGCCCCGGGCAGCGTCCCGGTGCTGCCGCCGATCGCACCGCAGCAGCTCGGCCAGGAGGTGAGCCAGGCCTTCGGCCCGAACGTGTTCCACTTCGAGCAGCGCGCCGTCTCCCGCCAGGGCGTGCCCGAGCCGGTGGCGCAGACCCTGATGTGGGGGGGCCTGCCGCGCGAGTTCGGACCCTTCTTCTGGGCGCAGGCCCAGGAGGGCCGCCCGATCCCGACGCTCGCCGAGCTGGCCGCCGAGCGCGGACTGACCGGCGGCCCGGACTTCGGCGGCTACCTGGTGCTCGGCAACGACTACGGCCGCCAGCTCTGCGTGCAGTACGGCACGGCGCACGTGGTCGCGGTGGACATCGACGGAACCGGCGAGCCGCCCCGGTTCGTCAACAGTGGTGTACCGGAGTTCGTTCGCGCCCTGGCCCTGCTGGGCCGGATGTGGCGGCTGCGGTACGGGCTGACCCCGGACCAGGCCGGTCGCTGGACGACCGACTTCCAGGCTCAGCTCGCCGCGATCGACCCCGCGGCCCTGCAGTCGGCGGACACCTGGTGGGCCGTCCTCCTGGAGCAGTTCTGGGACGGCCTGCTGTAGCGGGCCGACGCGGATCCGTGCAGGTGGAAGGGGTCGTTCCGGTGTCCGGAACGACCCCTTCGGCGTGCCGTCGCGGCTCTGCCTCGTTGGGGTTTCGCCCTGATCTGCGCAAAATAGGTCAAGAGGATGGGTCTATTCGTCCATTCCTCGCCGCGTTCCGATCCGTACGGCGTCCGATTCCGGACCGCCTTCCGGATCCGGTTCCGGATCCGTCCGTTCCGTCCGATCATGGGCTCCGCAGCCCGCGACACGAGGGGAAGAGCCCATGAGCGATGCCGTCCCCCAGCACGGCTTCACCGCTGCCCGGCGCGGTTACGCGCCCGAGCAGGTCGACCGAGCCCTGACCGTTTTCACCGCCCAACGGGACGAGGCGTGGGAACGGCTGAGCGTGCTGGGCGCCGGAATCCGGGAGATGGAGCGGCGGCTGGCCGAGATCCGGCAGGCCGCCGCCGACGCTCCGGACCCGGACTACCAGGTGCTCAGCGAGCAGGCCGCCGGACTGGCCACGATGGCCGCGAACGAGGCCCGGGCGGTCCGGGAGGCCGCCGAGCGGTTCGCCGAGGACCTCCGCGACGAGGTCTACGAGGCCGGTCAGGCGCTCGGCCAGGCCGCCAAGGAGTACGCCGCCACCACCCGCGCCGAGGCCGACCAGGCCGCCCGGCGCACCGAGGAGCGGACCCGCGCCGAGGCCGAGGCGATCCGGGCCGACGCCGACCGCGAGAGCCGGGCCGTGCGGGACGCCGCCACCGCCCACGCCGCCAAGGTGCGGGTCGCCGCGGCCGAGGCCTCCGAGCTGGCCGAGGCCAAGCTCGCCGAGCTGCGCCGGGAGGCCGACGAGACCTTCGCGGCGACCGAGGCCCGGGCCGACGCCGAGGACGCCCAGATCTCGGCGACCGCGGAGCGCCGGGTCAAGGAGGCCGAGCAGTACCGGGAGACCGTGCTCGGGCAGATCAAGCAGTCCGACGCCGAGGCGCAGGCCCGGGCGGACCAGCTGATCGAGCAGGCCCGGCGCGAGGCCGAGCGGATCAACGCGGAGAGCGAGCGCGAGCAGCGCGAGTTCGCCGCCCGGCAGGAGACGGTGCAGCAGCACCTGGACCACATCAAGGGCACCCTCGCCTCGCTCACCGGCGCGGCGGTGGGCGCGATCGAGCCCGACCTGGCGGCCGAGACCCCGGCCGGGCCCGCGCCGGCGGTCGACTCCGAGGCGGACACCGGCGAGATCGCGGTGGCGAACCTGCGCAAGACCGTCGCGGTGGGCGGCGGGCAGCGGGCCGTCACCGAGGCGGCCACCGCGGTGCTGCCGGTCACTCCCGGCCCGGTGGGTCCCTTCCACGCCGCTCCCGACGACGCCGCTCCCGACGATGCTGCCCCGGCCGCGGACTCCGCTTCGGCCGACTCCGCTTCGGCCGACTCCGCTCCGGCCGTCGCCGGCGCGGTCGCCACCGGGCCGGTCAGCCCCGGACCGGTCGCGCCCGGTCCGGTGGCGCCCGCCGCCCCGGCGGGGGTGCCGCCCCGGCCGAGCACGCCGCCGAGCACGCCGAGCACACCGCCGAGCGGGTCGGCCGCGACCGCGGCCGACGAGGTGGCCGACGACGAGGCGGCCGACGCGCCGGGCCGGCCCGCCGAGGACGAGACCCGGATCATTCCGAAGATCGTGATCGTCGACGACGGCAGCGACTACGCCACCCCGAACACGGTGGGCCTCAACCGGCGGCGCTGAGGCACCGCGAGCGCCGGTCCCGGCACCGGGTGGCCCGGCGGCTCGTGACGCCGTGAGGGCCTCACGAGCCGCCGGCCACCAGCCGGGTGAGTTTCGCGTCCTGGGCCCTGACCGCCTCCTGCTGGGCGGTCAGGGCCTGCGCGTTCCGGTCGATCTGCTGCCGCTGGTAGCCGGCCAGCACGGCGAACCAGATCCCCGCCAGATTGCTCCGGGCCGTGCAGTCGGCGTCGGCGCGGGCCGTCGCCAGCTCGCCCGGGGTGATCTCCGCGACCGCCCGGTACCGCTCCGGCAGGGCCGCCGGGTCGTCGACGCGGAAGCCGGCGGCGGCCATGCAGGTGGACCACTCGCCGGTCGCCGCGGCCACCCGGGCGTCGCGGCCGGTCGCCCCGATCGATTCGTCGAAGAGCCGGCCGACCAGCTCGGCCCCGGGCCCCGGCGGCGAGCCGATCCGTTCCGCCGCCTGCCGGTCGCAGTCGACCCGGGCCGCGTCGTAGGCCTCGGCCGGGCCGGCCGCCGGCGCGACGGGCCGGGGCAGCGCCCGCTTCGGGGGGTGGAACCCCTGGACGGCGGCGGCCTCGGCCCCGAGGTACCCCCAGGCGCCGGCCGGCAGGGCCGTCGCGTTGTCCGGGGCCTGCGCCGCCTGGAGGCCGTCGCCGCCGAAACCGGTGAATCCGGCCCGCTGCATGCAGGAGACGACCAGCATATTCCTGGCCTGAATCTCTTTCACGGCCACCTGGTCATTGGCCTGATAAGCGGAAAGCGGTAGTCCGGTCATTCCGGCGCGGCCGGATTCCGGGGGTTCAGGGGTGCCGATCGCGGGGGGCGTCGGCGCGGATTTCACCGAGTTCCCCCCGGTATCCTCGGCGCAGCCTGCGGAAATGGCCGACAGCACGGCCGCCAGGGTGATGGCGGCGAATCGTCCGAAATGTGGTGGACGTGCCAATCGTCTGCTCCGATCCTCGGGCACGGCAAGCTTGTTCGGACCCTAGCGCATTCCGCTCGACCCCGGCCCGGCGGCCCGTCCCGGGGGTTTCGGCTTGGCCGGAAATCAGCTGTTCGGCGACCGGCCCCCATGTAAATCTCTGGAGTCGCAACCGCTGTCGATGGAGGGGTTTCATGATTCGCCGCACAAATCCCGCAAATCCCCGCAGGGATCGCCGCACCGGAAATGTACTGGCCCGCCGGATCGGTGCCCTCGCCGTTCTCACCGCCGCTGCCGCCGCACTGCTGCCGACGACCGGCGCGAACGCGGTGAGCCAGGTCGAATGCGGAAACCGCACCGATTTCGCGAAGGTGTACAACTACGGTTACAGCGGCCGGCTCTGCTTCGCGAATGACGGCTGGATGTCCGTCCGGATCTACAACGTGGACCGGATCGACGCGGGCAACAACCGGGTCATCACCTATCTGGGGGGTGGCCTCGGCTCCTGGACCGTCTTCAACTGGGAGCAGTACGACTTCAACGGCAACCAGGGCCACCAGGTGACGATGTACGACATCAACCTGTCCCGCTGGTAGTCACCGGGAGCCGGGGCGGGCCGGATCCCTTGTGCGCGGTGCCGGGCGGGTGCGGACGCCCGGCACCGCGTTCGCGCGGGCCGACCGGCCCTACAGCACCTCGACCGTCGCGCCCGAGAGCCGGCGGCGGCAGTCCAGCACGTACCGGGCGTGCGCGGTGACGGCCTCGTAGTCGAACTCGTCGTGGTCGGCGAGCAGCACCACCGCGTCGGCCCCGGCCAGCTCCTCCGGAGTCGCCTCGACCCGGCGGACGGCGGCGAACGGGTCGCCGTGCGGGTCCAGCTCGGCCGACCGCTGCCCGGGGATCACCGGCTCGGGGACGTGCACCCCGACGACCACGTGCGGGTCGGCGGCCCGGACCTCGGCGCCCATCCGGGTCAGCAGCTCGGCGACCCGGGCGGCCGGGGTCTCCCGGGCGTCGCCGGTGTTCTTCTTGTAGGCGAGCCCGAGCAGCAGCACCCGGGAGCCCTTGACCGAGCGCTGCCGCTCGTTCAGCGCCTCGGCGAGCCGGCGCACCACGTAGTCGGGCATGTGGCTGTTCACGTCGTTGGCCAGCTCGACGAAGCGGAACGACTGGCCGAGCGCCCGCTCCACCCGCCAGGACAGGTAGGAGGGGTCGATCGGCAGGCAGTGCCCGCCGACCCCCGGCCCGGGGGTGAAGCGCAGATAGCCGAACGGCTTGGTGGAGGCGGCGTCGATCGCCTCCCAGACGTCGATGCCGAGGTCGTGGGCGAACATCGCCAGCTCGTTGACCAGCGCGATGTTCACGTGGCGGAAGGTGTTCTCCAGCAGCTTGGTCAGCTCGGCCTCCTTGCAGGAGGAGACCGGGACGGTTCGGTCGACCAGCCGCCCGTAGAAGCCGTCGACCGCCGCCAGCGCCGCCGGGTCGATGCCGGAGACCACTTTCGGGGTGTTCTCCAGTCGCCAGTTCGGATTGCCCGGGTCGATCCGCTCGGGGCTGTAGCCGAGGTGGAAGTCCCGGCCGGCGGTCAGACCGGACCCCTCCTCCAGCAGGGGCGCGAGCAGCTCCTCGGTGGTGCCCGGGTAGGTGGTGGACTCCAGCACGACGGTGGCGCCCGGGCGCAGGTGCTGGGCGAGCAGCCGGGCCGAGGCCTCGATGTAGGAGAGGTCCGGCACCCCGTCGCGCAGCGGCGTCGGGACCGTGATCACCGCGATGTCGAAGCCGGCCACGTCGGCCGGCTCGGCGGACGGCAGATAGCTGCCGTTCTCCAGCAGCGGCCGCAGCCGGGGGGCCGGGATGTCCTCGACGTAGGACTCGCCGACCGCCAGCCGTTTGATCCGGCGCTCGTCCACGTCGTAGCCGACCACCTGATAGCCGACTTCGGCCGCCCGGACCGCCAGCGGCAGCCCCACATACCCCTGACCTGCGATGACAACGCGCATGACGAAGAACCCCCTCCATCGCGACGCCCCCTGGTCCCCTCCGGGGCATCCCCACACGGCCTTCACCACAGGGTAGGGAGCGGCGCCGGGCCGCGTGGCCTTTCGGCGAAGTGGGCGGAGCCGTGCCGCGCGGGCGGGCGGCGGCCGTTCAGGTGGTGGTGGCCGGGGTGGTGGTCGCGCGGGCGCGGAGGTCCGGTGGGTGGTGGCCGGGGGCGCGGTGCGGCGGGGAGCGTGGCCGGGGTGCGCGGTGCGGCGAGGGCGCGGAAGGGGGGTGCGCGGCGGGGGACGGGCGCGCGGAGCGGGTGCCCGCGCACCACGAAAGAGGCCGAGACCCGTGGCGCCCTCCAGGAAAGGGCGCCACGGTTCCCGGCGCTTGGGCGGGCGCCCCCACCCAGGGTCGCCCGGCCTCGCACCCCCGACCCCCATCGGGTGTGCGACTGTGCCCTCCGCAGCCATCCCCCACGGTTGGGTGCGGCGGGCACAGTCACCATGGTGCGCGATCTCCATGGACGGCCAGTGACAGGAGTATGTCCAGTTCGTGGCGGATCGCGGAGGCGGAGCCGCAGCGTGCGGCCGGTGCTTCGTCCCCGTCCGGGCGCCGGCCCGGTCCGGCCCCGTGCCCGCCGCACCCGTCCCGCGGCCCCGCCGGGCCCGTGCGCCGCGTGCGTGTCGGCCCTGCGGCGTAGGCTGGAGACCCCCGGCCGCTCGGCGCGCCGGGCCGTTCGCGTTGCCCCGGCAGGCTGGTGCCGCCCGGGCGGCACCAGCCACGGCACGAAGAAGAGACTCCTGATGAGCCTGACCGGACTGCTCGATGTCGTCGCGCGGGACGCCGCGCTCGCCGAGGCGATCGAGGCCGCGACCGCGATCGGTACCGCGGCCGGCGCTCGCCACCACCTGGACCTGGTCGGCCCGCCCGCCGCCAGGCCGTTCGCCATCGCCGCGCTGGCCCGCGCGATGGCCGCGCAGTCGGCCGGGGAGCGCGGCCGCCCGGTGCTGGCCGTCACGGCGACCGGCCGGGAGGCCGAGGACCTCGCCGCCTCGCTCCGCTCGCTGCTGCCGCCCGACACGGTCGCCGAGTACCCGGCCTGGGAGACGCTCCCGCACGAGCGGCTCTCGCCGCGCTCGGACACGGTCGGCCGCCGGCTGGCGGTGCTGCGCCGGATCGTGCACCCGCGGGCGGACGACCCGGCGGCCGGACCGGTGCAGGTGATCGTGGCCCCCGTCCGCTCGGTGCTCCAGCCGCAGGTCAAGGGGCTGGCCGAGCTGGAGCCGGTGGCCGTCCTGCGCGGCGAGTCGCACGATCTGGAGACGGTGGCCCGGCGGTTGTCGGCAGCCGCCTACGCCCGGGTCGAACTGGTCGAGAAGCGCGGCGAGTTCGCCGTCCGCGGCGGCATCCTGGACGTCTTCCCGCCGACCGAGGAGCACCCGCTGCGGGTGGAGTTCTGGGGCGACGACGTCGAGGAGATCCGGTACTTCAAGGTCGCCGACCAGCGCTCGCTGGAGATCGCCGAGCACGGCCTCTGGGCGCCGCCCTGCCGTGAGCTGCTGCTGACCGACGAGGTGCGGGCGCGGGCCGCCGAGCTGTCCGCCCAGCAGCCGGGGCTGGCCGAGATCCTGGACAAGATCGCCGAGGGCATCGCGGTCGAGGGCATGGAGTCGCTGGCGCCCGTCCTGGTGGACGACATGGAACTGCTGATGGACGTGCTCCCGCTCGGATCGGTGGCCGTGGTCTGCGACCCGGAGCGGGTCCGCACCCGGGCGGCCGACCTGGTGGCGACCAGCCAGGAGTTCCTGCACGCCTCCTGGGTGGCGGCCGCCGCCGGCGGGGACCGGCCGATCGACCTGGAGGCGATCGACGTCTCGGCCGCCTCGCTGCGCTCGCTCGCGGAGGTGCGCGAGCACGCCGCCGAGATCGGGCTCCCCTGGTGGTCGGTCAGCCCCTTCGCGACCAGCGAGTCCAGCATCAGCGAGGTGCTGGAGTTCGACGTCAACACCCTGACCCTGGGCATGCACGCGGTGGAGGCGTACCGGGGCGACACCGCCCGGGCCATCGCCGACGCCAAGGAGCGGCTGGCCGCCGACTGGCGGGTGGTCATGGTGACGGAGGGCCACGGCCCGGCCTCCAGGCTCGCGGAGGTGCTCGGCAACGAGGGCATCCCGGCCCGGCTGGTCGCCGACCTCGGCGAGGCGCCGACCAGGGACGTCGTCTACGTCTCCTGCGGCTCGATCGAGCACGGCTTCGTCGACGAGGCGCTCAAGCTCACCGTCATCACCGAGACGGACCTCTCCGGGCAGAAGTCCTCCACCAAGGACATGCGCCGGATGCCCTCCCGGCGCCGCAACGCGATCGACCCGCTGGCACTGGCGGCCGGCGACTACGTCGTCCACGAGGCGCACGGCGTCGGCCGCTACGTCGAGATGGTGCAGCGCACGGTGCAGGGGGCCACCCGCGAGTACCTGGTGCTGGAGTACGCGCCGGCCAAGCGCGGCCACCCCGGCGACCGGCTGTTCGTGCCGACCGACCAGCTGGACCAGGTCACCAAGTACGTCGGCGGCGAGGCCCCCACGCTGCACCGCCTCGGCGGCGCGGACTGGGCGAAGACCAAGCAGCGGGCCAAGAAGGCGGTCAAGGAGATCGCCGCCGACCTGATCAAGCTGTACTCCGCCCGGATGGCCGCGCCCGGCCACACCTTCGGCCCGGACACCCCGTGGCAGCGCGAGCTGGAGGACGCCTTCCCCTACGCGGAGACGCCCGACCAGCTGACCACCATCGCCGAGGTCAAGTCGGACATGGAGAAGTCCGTCCCGATGGACCGGCTGATCTGCGGCGACGTCGGCTACGGCAAGACCGAGATCGCGGTGCGGGCGGCTTTCAAGGCCGTCCAGGACGGCAAGCAGGTGGCGGTGCTGGTGCCGACCACGCTGCTGGTGCAGCAGCACTTCTCCACCTTCGCCGAGCGGTACGCCAACTTCCCCGTGACGGTGAAGGCGCTCTCCCGCTTCCAGACCGACAGCGAGGCGAAGGCCGTGCTGGAGGGCCTGTTCGAGGGCTCGGTGGACGTCGTCATCGGCACCCACCGGCTGTTCTCCTCGGAGACCCGCTTCAAGGACCTCGGCCTGGTCATCGTCGACGAGGAGCAACGCTTCGGCGTCGAGCACAAGGAGCAGCTGAAGAAGCTGCGGGCCAACGTGGACGTGCTGACGATGTCCGCCACGCCGATCCCGCGCACCCTGGAGATGGCGGTCACCGGCATCCGCGAGATGTCCACCATCACCACCCCGCCGGAGGAGCGGCACCCGGTGCTGACCTTCGTCGGCCCCTACGACGAGAAGCAGATCTCGGCCGCCATCCGGCGTGAACTCCTGCGCGAGGGCCAGGTCTTCTACATCCACAACCGGGTCGAGTCGATCGACAAGGCGGCGGCCCGGCTGAGGGACCTCGTCCCCGAGGCGCGGATCGCCACCGCGCACGGGCAGATGGGGGAGACCGCGCTGGAGAAGGTGGTCGTCGACTTCTGGGAGAAGGAGTTCGACGTCCTGGTGTCGACCACGATCGTCGAGTCGGGCATCGACATCTCCAACGCCAACACCCTGATCGTCGAGCGCGGTGACACCTTCGGGCTCTCCCAGCTGCACCAGCTGCGCGGCCGGGTCGGCCGGGGGCGCGAGCGCGGCTACGCGTACATGCTGTACCCGCCGGAGAAGCCGCTGACCGAGACGGCGCACGAGCGGCTGGCCACCATCGCCCAGCACACCGAGATGGGCGCCGGTATGTACGTGGCGATGAAGGACCTGGAGATCCGCGGCGCCGGCAACCTGCTCGGCGGCGAGCAGTCCGGGCACATCGCGGGCGTCGGCTTCGACCTCTACATGCGGATGGTCGGCGAGGCGGTGGCCGAGTTCCGGGAGTCGCTGTCCGGCGGCGGCGAGCCGGAGGAGGAGCCGCTGGAGGTCAAGATCGAGCTGCCGGTGGACGCCCACGTGCCGCACGACTACGCGCCGGGCGAGCGGCTGCGGCTGCAGGCGTACCGCTCGATCGCGGCGGTCAACTCGGAGCAGGACATCCAGCAGGTCCGGGACGAACTGGTCGACCGGTACGGCAAGTTGCCCGAGCCGGTGGAGAATCTGCTGCTGGTGGCCGCGCTGCGGCTGTACGCCCGCCGGTGCGGCATCGCGGACATCACGCTGGCCGGCGCCAACGTCCGGTTCGGGCCGGTGAAGCTGCGCGAGTCGCAGCAGCTGCGGCTGAACCGGCTCTACCCGCGCAGCCAGGTGAAGGCGGCCGCCCAGCAGTTGCTGGTGCCCCGGCCGTCCACCGGGCGGATCGGCGGCAAGCCGCTGGTCGGGCGGGAACTGCTCGGCTGGTGCCGTGAGTTCCTGTCCGCGATGTTCGACGACCTGGCGGGGTCGAAGAAGTAGCGGCCCGCTCCGGCGGATGTGCGGCGGCGGTCCCGGGCGATGCGCCCGGGGCCGCCGCTCTCTGCCGTGCCGCGGATCCTCGTTCCTGACTCCTCGCCCTGGGACCGGGGCCCGCGAAGCCCGCCGGCGGGTCGGTGCTGGGCGGTACGGTGTGCGGGGTTCGTCCGTGCCGCGGCCGACCGCCGTCCTCACCCGCTCAGGAGCGCACATGTCAGGGCAGTACCCCGGGCAGTTCGGACCACCGCCCGGCGGCGCGTTCCCCGGTGGCCTGCCCCACGGCGGGGCGCCGGGCACGGTGCCGTACCCCGCTCCGCCGCCGCCCGGTCCGGCCCGGCGGCCCGGGGAGGCGGCCGGGCCCTACGGGGTGCTCGGCCGGGTGCTGTGCGTCCTCACGCCGCTGGTGACGGTCGGTCTGCTCGGCATGATCCCCTCGCTGCTGCTGGCGGTCCGCCGCCGCCGGGCGTACGACATCCTCGGTGCGGCGGTGTTCGCCGCACTCTTCCTCACCTACCTGGTCTGCGCGGGCGTGGCCGGCGGCACCGGCGACGCGCCCACCGCGGACACCGTCGGCATGGTGGCCATGGTGCTGATGTGGCTCGGCGCACCGCTGCACTTCCTGGCGATGGACCTGCGAGCGGTCTGGGAGGCGGGCCGGCCGAAGGCGCCCGCCGGTGCGGCGTACTACCCGTCGCCCGCCGCACCGTACGGACCGCCCGTGTCCGGGCCGGCCTACCCGCAGGCACCGGTCTCCGGGTACGGCCCGCCCTTCGGGACCCCAACCCCGCCGCCCGCGCCCGGCTACGGGTACCCGGCCCCGTAGTCGACCCCGGTCCGGCTGGTCACCGTCTTCGACGCCGGGGAGGACGACGGCGAGCCGTACCTGGTGATGCAGCGCCTACCGGGTGTCAGCCTGGCCGGCCTGATCGCCGAGGACGCGCGGTGCCCGCCGGAGCGCGCGGCCGCCGTGGCGGCCCGGCGCTGCGCGGCGCCGGCCACGCGGTACCCGTGGCCAACCGTGACCTGCAGCCCCAGCAATGTAACGCTCCGTGACGACAGCCGCACGATCCTGTTGGCCCCGAGGCGCACGCCGCGTACCGGGCCCTGCTCGGCGCCGCCCCGGGCCCCGACCCGGAGCGGGCGTTCGACGTGAGGGAGTGGATCGGCCCGCTGCTCGCGGCGGGCGGTGACGCCGCGGATGCCTTGCAGTGGCTGCTCCAGCTCCTGTTCTACCGCGAATGCCGTGACGGCCCGCACCACCCGGCCGTCCGCCGACTGCGGCAGACCCTGGACACCCTCCAACCGCACCGCACCGCACCGCACCGCCAACACCCCCACGCCCCCGGCACGAGTGCCGCTCTTTGGCCGCCGGCCCGTTGAGCTGGAGTGGGAAGTCGGCGGGTCCGACTTCCTGCGCGCGTGCAGCGTGAGTCGGGCGAGCAGCGTGGCCCGCTGGGGCGGCTCGCCTGGGCCGGGTATGACTTTCGGCAGATTCGGTGCTGCTGCTCGCCTCCTACTGTCGTAGCCGTGAGGGTGAACGGTGAGTGGTGGAGCAGGTGGAGCAGGTGGCTCGACGGGGCGCTGCTGGTGGGTACGGCGGTGGCCACGGGGGCGTGCGCGGTGAGCATCTGGTGGGCGCTGCCCGCGATCGCCACGGCGTTCCTGGCCGGGTGGCGGACGGATCGCGTGCGGTGGGCCGTGACCGTGCTGGCCGCGGTCGTGGCGGGCGGGGTGACGGTGGCACTGGCGGTACCGGCCTGGATGGTCCCGGGGACGTCCTTCCTCTCGCTGGTGGTCTGCGCGGGCATGGCGCCCTGGATGGCGGGCCGGTTCTGGCGGCAGTCCCAGGAACTGGTCCGGGCCGGCTGGGAGCGGGCGGAGCGGCTGGAGCGCGAGCAGCAACTGGTGGCGGAGCAGGCCCGGCTGCGGGAGCGGGCCCGGATCGCCCAGGACATGCACGACGCCCTCGGTCATGACCTGAGCCTGATCGCCCTGCGGGCCGGTGCCCTGAAGCTGGCACCCGACCTCGCCCCGGCGCACCGGGAGGCGGCCCAGGAGATCCGCAAGGGCGCCGGAGCGGCCGTGGAACGCCTTGCCGAGGTGATCGGCATCCTCCGGGAGGAGACGGACGCGGCGGGCGAGGCCGCCCGGGGCCCCGCCGACGCGGGGGTCGCCCACCTGGTGGAGGAGGCGGCCGCCGCCGGTCTGCAGGTCCGCCTGACGATGACGGGCCCGGCGGACGCTCTGCCGCGCGCGGTGGAGCACGCCGTGTACCGGGTGACCCAGGAGGCGCTGACCAACGCGGCCAAGCACGCCCCTCAGGCGAGGGTCGGCGTGCGGGTCGCCCACAGGCCGGAGGGCGTCCGCGTCCAGGTGGTGAACGGGCCGCCACCGGTGGGTCCGGCGGCAGCACCGGCAGCACCGAACGCGGGCGGCCGTGGGCTGATCGGCCTGGCCGAGCGGGTCAGACTGGCCGGCGGCACCTTCCGGTACGGGCCGCGCGCCGAGGGCGGCGGGTTCGAGGTGCTCGCCCACCTGCCGCGCGCCGGCGCCGCCGTCACTCCGCCGCCCGGGCCCGCCCCGGTTTCCCCCATCCGTGAACTCAGCCGCGCCCGCCGCCGGGTGGGCCGGATGATGGCGGCGACCGTACTGGTGCCACTGGTCACCGTGCTGGCGCTGACCGCCGTCCTGCGGGGGTGGACGATCTACACCGCCGGCCGCGCCGTGCTGGAGCCGGCGGACTACGCGTCGCTGCGGATCGGTCAGGACCGGGCGACGGTCCAGCGGTTTCTGCCTGCCCATCAGTTTCCGTACCATCCGTCCGTGGGGAACCCGCCACCCCGGGGAGAAGGAGTGACGTGCGAGTACTACGCGATCACCGCCGAGCCGTTCGACGACGACCGTTCCGGCGATGCGTACCGGCTCTGCTTCCAACGGGACGTACTGATCTCCTTGGAAGCGCTGATCGCGTGAGCGCCGGATGAGCGGCGGCGAGCGGGCCGCCGCCGGTACACCGATCCGGGTGGTGATCGCCGACGACGAGCCGATGGTCCGGGCCGGCGTCCGCGCCGTGCTCACCACCGATCCGGGGATCGAGATCGTCGCCGAGACCGGGGACGGCCGGGACGCCGTCGAGCTGGTCCGCCGCCACCGCCCCGATGTCGTGGTGCTGGACATCCGGATGCCCGGCACGGACGGCATCACCGCCGCCGCCGAGATCCGCCGCTCCGGCGCGGCCACCGGGATCGTCATGCTGACGACCTTCGGCGAGGACGACTTCATCCTGCGGGCCCTCGGCGGTGGCGCCAACGGGTTCCTGATCAAGTCGGGTGAGCCGGAGGAACTGATCGCCGGGGTGCGGGCGGTGGCGGACGGCGCCGCCTACCTCTCACCCAAGGTGGCCGCGCGCGTGGTCGCCCACCTCGCCGCCACCGGAGCCGGCGGGCCGGCCGACCGCCGTTCCGCCGCGCTTGAACAGGTGGCCGCGCTGACCACCCGGGAGCGGGAGGTGCTGACGCTGATCGCCGCCGGACTGTCCAACGGGCAGATCGCCCGCCGGATCGGGGTGGTGGAGGGCACCGTGAAAGCCCATGTGAGCTCCGTCCTGGCGCGGCTCGGAGTGGCCAACCGGGCGGCCGCCGCCGTCCTCGCCCACGAGGCCGGCCTGACCACCGGCGGAACGTGCGCGGGCGGTCCGCGCGCCTGACGGCCGCGCCGCCGCCAGCGGGCCCAGCACCCGTATCCCGACCGGCGATGCCACCGCCGCCGTGGCGAGCGGCAGGAGCGCGACGACCACCGCCGCCGTGATCGCCCCGCCGAGAACGGCCCCGGCGACCACGTCGTGCGGATAGTGCACCCCGGCGGCCACCCGCAGCGCGGCCGTCGCGACCCCGACCGGGACGACCAGCAGGGCCCAGCGCGGCCGCAGCAGGACCAGACCGGTCGCCAGGGCGGCGGCCAGGGTCGCGTGGTTGCTGGGGAAGGACCAGTCGCCCGGCGACGGGCAGTGCGCGACGACGGGGTGTGCCGACAGCGCGTCGGGCAGGGCGTCGGGCAGGGCGCGGCAGGGCCGCTCCTCGTCGACCACGACCTTCAGCACCTCGCTCGCCCCGTAGGCGAGGACGGTACCGAGGCCGGTGAGCGCGACCCCCGCGACCGCGTCGGCGGCGCGTCGGCCCCGGGCCGTCCACCAGCAGAGCACCAGCAGCAGCCCGAGCACCAGCAACCCCGCCTCGCTGGCGGGCTCCAGCAGCGAGGCGAGCCGGTGCGGCGCGTCGACGACGACATCGGCCACCCGCCGGTAGCCGTCGGCGGACGCGCCGCCGGTCACCCGTACCGGCCCGCCGTGCCCGGCCCGCCCACCGCCTGTCGGTGCCAGCCACCCGACCACGGCGGTGCCCGCACCCAGCACCGCCACCGCGACCGCCACCCGGGTGCCGGTCGCCCTGCTCGCCCCGGCCCTTCCGGCCCCGACCGCGTCCGCCTCGACCGTCCTCGTCCTGACCGCTCTCTTCCTGGCCCTGTTCGTCATGGTCAGGACGGTAGGGGTGGCCGGGGGACCGAGGCCCGGGTCGAAAGGCAGGGGGAGACCTGGACGATCGTCGGGGTTGACGCCGCACGCGGGGTGAGCCGTTCGGGGCACGGTCCGCGCCGAGGGGGCCGGGCCGCCCTACCCTCGGGACACCGTCCGGCCGCTCGCGGGAAGGCGCCTCCGAACGCCTGCCGCCCCACCCCGGAGACCAGCCATGCACCGTCGGACCGCCGTCGTCGTCGGCGCCCTGCTCGCCGTCCCGACGCTGGCCGCCTGCGGGGCCGACGGGCTGACGCCGGGCACGGCGGCCGTGCTGGACGGCCGGCGGATCCCGGTGGCGGCCGTCGAGGCCCGGGTCGCGGAGCTGCGTGAGGTGGCCGGCGGCGCCTCCGCGGACGCCCGCCGGCCGCCGGACGGACTGGTACGACGGGCCGTCGCGGACCTGGTGCTCGACGCGGTCGTCGCCCGCGCATCGGCCGACCGCGGGCTCGCGGTGGACGGTGCGGAGGTGGCGGCGGCCCGGACGGCGGCGCAGGACCGGTACGGCGGTGCCGGCCCGCTCGCCCGCGTCCTGGCCGCCCGGGGTGTCGCCGGTCCCGGGGTCGACGACTACTTCCGTCGCGAGCTGAGCATCCGCCGCCTCGCCGCCGCCACGGGCCAGGACGCCGCCACCCCGGCGGGCGACCACACCGTCCGCCTCGCCCTGGCCGAAGCCGCCCTCCACCTGCGCGTCAACCCCCGCTACGGCACCTGGAACGCCGACCGGGTCGCCCTCCTCCCCGACACCCCGCCCTGGCTGGCCGGCTGACCCTCCGGCCCGACGAGCACAGGAAGTCGGACCGGCCGACTTCCCACTCCGCGCGCCGCGACCGGTACGCGCCCCTGCGGCGGAACGGGGCGGGCGGGGGCCCATGCCGGCTGGCCCTCAGGTTCGACGGGCACGGGAAGTCGGACCGGCCGACTTCTCACTCCGTGCCGCGCGACCGGCCCGCGCCGCTGCGGCCGAACGGGAGGAGCGGGGACCCATGGGCCTGCCGCCGTCCTTCGACCGAGGGGGCGGAGCCGGACCGGCACCGGGGCCTGCCGCTGCCCCTCTGTGTCGGGGGGGGGGGGGGATCGCGGCGGTGGGGCGCGGCCGACACCCGGGCCAGCCTCGCCCTCGGGGGCGGGCGGAGTGCGGCGGTGGGGCCGGTCCGGTGCTGTGGTCCCGCCGCACGGGGGGCTTGTCGCCCGTCGGGCCGGGCGGAGTGCGCTGCCGGACCCTGACCGGCACCCGCCCCCGGGCCGGGCGATACCCGGTACGCGGCCTGACCGGCACCCGGCCCCGCCGTCCCCCTGGCCGGGTGAAACGTGGAGGCGGGGGCTCACCGGGGCCGGGTAGGTTCGGGGTGTGACGAATCTTCCGGGCGCGAAGCTGATCCTGCTCACCACCACCCACCGGGTGGCTCCCGGCCTGCTGGCCTGGCCCGCCTGGGAGGCGCTGCGGTCGGCCGGGCGGGTGCTCGCCGGGGACGCCGCGCACCCGCAGCTGCCGGCGGTGCGGCAGGCGGGGGTCGAGGTGGAGGTGGTGGCGCCCGGTTCGGCGCCCGCGCTCGCCCGGCTGCTGACCGGACAGCCGGCCGCCTCGGGGCCGACGGTCTGGCTGGGCAGCCCGGACGGCGACCCCGGGCTCACCGACGCGCTGGCGCGCCTCGCGGTCGAGCACGCGGGCGAGGTGCCCGAGATCGAGGTGCTGCCCGGTTCGTACGACCTGCCGGGCGCGCGGCTGCTGGACCTGGTCTCGGTGATGGACCGCCTTCGCTCGCCCGGCGGCTGCCCCTGGGACGCCGAGCAGACCCACGCCAGCCTGGTGAAGTACCTGGTGGAGGAGTCCTTCGAGCTGGTCGAGGCGATCGAGGAGGGGGACCGCGACACGCTCCGGGAGGAGCTGGGCGACGTCCTGCTCCAGGTCTTCTTCCACTCCCGGATCGCCGAGGAGCACCCCACCGACGCGTTCTCCATCGACGACGTGGCGGGTGACATCGTCGAGAAGCTGATGTACCGCCACCCGCACGTGTTCGGGGACGTCGAGGCCGAGGGCGCCGCCGAGGTGGAGGCGAACTGGGAGGCGCTGAAGGCCGCCGAGAAGTCGGAGCGCGAGTCGGTGCTGGACGGCGTGCCGGCCGGTCTTCCCGCGCTGGCGTACGCGGCGAAGCTGGTGTCCCGGGTGCGCCGGGCGGGCTTCACCGGTGTGCCGGACGCGGCCTACGAGCTGCCCGCGGAGCTCACGGCGGAGTCGGCGGGCCGGCTGCTGCTCGCGGTGGCGCAGCGGGCGTTCGACGCGGGGGTGGACGTGGACGCCGCGCTCCGGGCGGCCGCGCGCGGCTACCGGGACGCCGTGCGCGCCGCCGAGGGGCTCAAGCCCGAGTAGCCCCGAGCGGCCCCCGGAGCACGCCCGAGACCCGCGCCCGGGCACGCCCGCACCGCGACCGCCGCCCGGGCACGCCCGGGCCGAGGCCCGCGCCCGGGCACGCCCGCACCGCGACCGCCGCCCGGGCACGCCCGGGCCGAGACCCGCGCCCGGGCACGCCCGCACCGCGACCGCCGCCCGGGCACGCCGCCCGCACCGCGAACCGCCGCGCCCCCCGTCAGACCGCCGCCACGTCCTCCACCGCCCGGCGCTGCACCGGGACCACCTCGTCGACGACCTCGGCGATCGCCTCGCCGACCAGGGCGAGCAGTTCGGCCAGTCGCTCCAGGTCGAGGTGGTCCGGCAGCTCGGCGAGGGAGAGGACGCGCTCGCCGCCCGGCCCGGCGACGCAGAACAGGTCGATCGGGCCGAGGTGCTTCTCGGTGGTGTCGACCAGGGCGGCGATGTCGCTCGGGCGGCGGATGTCGCCGCAGACGCCGACGACCGGGCAGCCCGGCCGGTCGAGTTCGGTGGCGAGGTCCTCGGCGATGCCGACCTGCTGGTCGGCGATGAGGACGCCGGAGGCGCCCGCGGCGGTGAACCGGCGGGCGAGGCCGGCTCCCGACCCGCCGGCGAGTACGGCGATGACCACGACTGCCCCGGTGACCCGCATGGTGCGCTCCTCCCTGTGGGCGGCTCCGCACCGGCGCCCACGCATTTTGCTTGCGGAGGATCGTAGGCAGGTCCTGACCCTCCGCAACAGGGATTACCCCTCAGGTGACCAGGCTCACGCCTGCCACGCCGGGGTTCCCCACCGGATACGGTCGACACATGCCAGTTCAGCCCGATTCAGCCCGCCCGCCGCTCTTCACCTGGGAGTTCGCCGCCGACCCGTACCCGGCGTACGCGTGGCTGCGGGAGCACGAACCGGTGCACCGCACCACCCTGCCGAGCGGGGTCGAGGCCTGGCTGGTGACCAGGTACGCGGACGCCCGGCAGGCGCTCGCCGACAGCCGGCTCTCGAAGAACCTGGCCCACCACAGCGGGCACGCCCACCGCAGCGGCCGGGTCGGCATCCCCGGCGAGCGCCAGGCCAATCTGATGACCCACCTGCTGAACATCGACCCGCCGGACCACACCCGGCTGCGCCGGCTGGTCTCGAAGGCGTTCACGCCGCGCCGGGTGGCGGAGTTCGAGCCCCGGGTGCAGCAGCTCACCGACCGGCTGATCGACGGCTTCGCGGAGCGCGGCTCGGCGGACCTGATCCACGAGTTCGCCTTCCCGCTGCCGATCTACGCGATCTGCGACCTGCTCGGCGTGCCGGCCGAGGACCAGGACGACTTCCGGGACTGGGCGGGCATGATGATCCGCCATGGCAGCGGGCAGCGCGGCGGGGTGGGACGCGCCGTCAAGCGGATGCGCGCCTACCTGGCGGAGCTGATCCACCGCAAGCGGGCCGATCCCGGCGACGACCTCATCTCGGGGCTGATCCGGGCCAGCGACCACGGTGAGCACCTGACCGAGAACGAGGCCGCGGCGATGGCCTTCATCCTCCTCTTCGCCGGGTTCGAGACGACCGTGAACCTGATCGGCAACGGCACCTACGCCCTGCTGCGCAACCCCGGGCAGCGGGCGCTGCTCCAGGACTCGATCGCCCGCGGCGAGACCGCGCTGCTGGAGACCGGTATCGAGGAACTCCTGCGCTACGACGGGCCGGTGGAGCTCGCCACCTGGCGGTTCGCGACCAGCCCGCTGACCATCGGCGGCGTGGACATCCCGGTCGGCGATCCGGTGCTGGTGGTGCTCGCGGCGGCGGACCGGGACCCGGCGCGGTTCGCCGACGAGAACACCCTCGACCTGGCCCGGACGGACAACCCGCACCTCGGCTTCGGGCACGGCATCCACTACTGCATCGGTGCGCCGCTGGCCCGGTTGGAGGGGCGCGCGGCGCTCACCACCCTGCTCACCCGGTTGCCCGATCTGCGACTCGCCGCCAGCCCGGAGGAGCTCCGCTGGCGCGGTGGCCTGATCATGCGTGGACTGCGCGATCTCCCGGTGGAATTCACCCCCGAGAAGCCCTCCGCTGCACCGGTGGACGGGCTCTGAGCAAATCCGTCCGGCGCCCACGGTGGTGTCTCGATCTCGTCGCGCCGAGACCTCGACACGCTGACGGGATGTCGCCGACACGCCCTGGCAGCGGGTATGAATCAGCATCAAACCGGACATAGCTCTGTCGTTGGTAGGCGATCGGCCACGCGCCGTAATTTATGTGTGATACCTGCGATATGAGCTTGTTATTGATGTGAGGATCTGTCTACCCTCCCTGGAGTTCGCAGCTGCGGACCTCGTGCGCGGAACGCCGAATCCTGCCCGCCGCGTTACGGGAAACCGACCAGAACCCTTGGGCAGGGGCGGGGGAACCAGGTTTGTTGCCGTCCCCCACGGCTTGGGGTGAAGCCGCCCACGCGGGCAGAAGGCGTCCGCGTCGTGCGGCCGGGCCACCTCCCGGTCCGAACCCGACAGCTCACCTCGCAGGCGTGCGGAGAGGACTTCCCCATGCTCTTCGTCGGAACCGGCCGTCACCGTCGTCGCACCCAGACCGAGAAGGCCATCGCCGTTGCCGGCGTGGCCGGCGTCGGACTCGCCCTGCCGCTCCTCACCGCCACCGGCGCCTCGGCCGCCCCGGCCTCGACCTGGGACGCGGTCGCCCAGTGCGAGAGCGGCGGCAACTGGGGCATCAACACCGGCAACGGCTTCTACGGCGGCCTCCAGTTCACCTCCAGCACCTGGAAGGCGTTCGGCGGCACCTCGTACGCGCCGCAGGCCCACCAGGCCAGCCGGGCGCAGCAGATCTCGGTCGCCGAGAAGGTCCTCGCCTCGCAGGGGCCGGGCGCCTGGCCGGTCTGCTCCCAGAAGGCGGGCCTGGCCAAGGGCGGGGCGGCGGCCTCGGTCGACACCTCCTCGGACGCCGAGCCGACGGCCGCCGCCAAGCCGGCCCAGTCGAAGCCCGCGCAGAAGCCGGCGCAGAAGCCCGCCCAGAAGCCGGCCCAGCAGCAGGCCCCGAAGCCCGCCGCCCAGCAGCCCGCCCAGCAGGACGGCCGGGCTCCGGGCTTCGCCGGCCAGCCGGGCTGGGACGCCGACGCGAAGGTCTTCTGGTACCAGAGCGACGGCGCCTGGTACTGGACCAGCCACCAGAGCGTCTACCAGCAGTACGCCGGTCAGCAGGCCACCCAGCAGACGAGCGGGTACGCGGGCCAGGACAGCCGCCCCGCCGCCGCCCACGGCGCCCCGGCCGCGGCCGCTCCCGCCGCCCAGCAGCGCACCGGGCACGGCTACACCGTCCAGTCCGGTGACACCCTGTCGACGATCGCCGCCGCCCAGGGCGTCGAGGGCGGCTGGCAGACGCTGTACGACGGCAACCGCGGCACCGTCGGCACCGACCCCAACCTGATCCTCCCGGGCCAGCAGCTCGACCTCGGCTGACCGCCCGTGTGGTGACTCCCCTTGCGGTGACGCCACGAAGGGGGCCGGTTCGGCCCCCTTCGTCCGCATCCGGCCGCATTTCGTGGGACAACCAGGTGAACTACCGGTGGGTAGCCCGGCCACACGCTGAGACGGGACCGAGGCCGACGTGGTCCCGGGAGCCCGTGCGGTTAGGCTCTGGTCGTAACGACTCCGCAACCATCCGGCCGACAGCACCCATCGTCAGCCGAACCTGCTTCCGCTAGGAGATGCCTCGTGCCGTCCATCGATGTCGTCGTAGCCCGTGAGATTCTCGACTCGCGTGGCAACCCCACGGTCGAGGTCGAGGTCGGCCTCGACGACGGCAGCACCGGCCGTGCCGCTGTCCCGTCGGGTGCCTCCACCGGTGCCTTCGAGGCGCTGGAGCTTCGCGACGGTGACAAGAACCGCTACTTCGGCAAGGGCGTGGAGAAGGCCGTCCTGGCCGTCATCGAGCAGATCGGCCCCGAGCTGGTCGGCTACGACGCCACCGAGCAGCGCCTGATCGACCAGGCCATGCTCGACCTGGACGCCACGCCGGACAAGTCCTCGCTCGGCGCCAACGCGATCCTGGGCGTCTCGCTCGCCGTGGCGCACGCCGCCTCCGAGGCCAGCGACCTGCCGCTGTTCCGCTACCTGGGCGGCCCGAACGCCCACGTCCTGCCCGTCCCGATGATGAACATCCTCAACGGTGGCTCGCACGCGGACTCCAACGTCGACATCCAGGAGTTCATGATCGCTCCGATCGGCGCGGAGTCCTTCTCCGAGGCCGTCCGCTGGGGCGTCGAGGTCTACCACACCCTCAAGGGCGTGCTGAAGGAGCGCGGCCTGTCCACCGGCCTCGGCGACGAGGGCGGCTTCGCGCCGAACCTGGACAGCAACCGCGAGGCCCTGGACCTCATCACCGAGGCCATCCAGAAGGCCGGTTACGTGCCCGGCCGGGACATCGCGCTCGCCCTGGACGTCGCCGCCTCCGAGTTCTACCAGGACGGTGCCTACCAGTTCGAGGGCAAGGCGCTCTCCGCCGCCGAGCTCATCGAGTACTACGCCGAGCTCGTCGCCGCGTACCCGCTGGTCTCCATCGAGGACCCGCTGGACGAGTCGGACTGGGACGGCTGGAAGGCCATGACCGTCAAGCTGGGTGACAAGGTCCAGCTGGTCGGCGACGACCTGTTCGTCACCAACCCGGCCCGCCTGGCCAAGGGCATCGAGACCGGCACCGCCAACGCGCTGCTGGTCAAGGTGAACCAGATCGGCTCGCTGACCGAGACCCTGGACGCCGTCGAGCTGGCCCAGCGCAACGGCTACCGCTGCATGATGTCGCACCGCTCCGGTGAGACCGAGGACGTCACCATCGCCGACCTCGCCGTCGCCACCAACTGCGGCCAGATCAAGACCGGCGCCCCGGCCCGCTCCGAGCGCGTCGCCAAGTACAACCAGCTGCTGCGCATCGAGGAGATCCTCGACGACGCGGCCGAGTACGCCGGCCGCGGCGCGTTCCCGCGCTTCCGCTCCGCCGAGTAGTGACCGCGCGGCCGAGCAGTCGTCGGCCCGGGCCCGTCACGAGGGCCGAGCGCGCCCAGTAGCGCAAGCCTGACCGGTGCCCCGCCGTTCACCCCGTAGGGTGGACGGCGGGGCACCGTCGCGATCAGGAGGGGACACGGGAGATGGCAGGCTGGAGGATCCCGGGCTTTGCCGCCCGGCCTCGCTTCACGAGCCGGGCGACCGTCCTCGTCCTGGTGCTCTGCTCCCTGGTCGCGATCCTGGCCTACCCGACCAGGCAGTTCATCTCCCAGCGTTCCGAGATCTCCGCCCAGCGGGCGAGGGCCGAGCACGCCCGGCAACAGGTCGAGCAGCTGCGCCGGGAGAAGACCCGCTGGCAGGACCCGGAGTACGTCAAGGCGCAGGCCCGCAGCCGGCTGCACTACGCGATGCCGGGGGAGACCCCGTACATCGCGGTGGATCCGGCGGGCCGGGGCGCCACCCAGTCCTCCGCCGTCCCGCCCGCCCCCTCCGACGGCGCGGCCAAGGCCGCCAAGCCCTGGTACGCGAGCGTCTGGGACTCGGTGGACGCCGCCGACACCGCCGCTCTCGCCCCACCCTCTTCACCCGCCCCTGCCCCTGCTGGAGCCAGCTCCCCCCATGACCACTGAGAACCACCCCTCTGTCTCCGACACCGACGTCGCGGCCATCGCCGCACAGCTCGGCCGGGTCCCGCGCGGCCTGCGCTCGGTGGCGCACCGCTGCCCCTGCGGCAACCCGGACGTCGTGGAGACGGCCCCCCGGCTCGCGGACGGCACGCCGTTCCCGACGCTCTACTACTTGACCTGCCCCAAGGCCGCCTCGCTGATCGGCACGCTGGAGGCGGACGGCGTGATGAAGGAGCAGACCGCCCGGCTCGCCGAGGACCCAGAGCTGGCCGCCGCCTACCAGAAGGCGCACGAGGACTACATCGCGCGCCGCGACGCCATCGAGGTGCTGGAGGGCTTCCCCAGCGCCGGCGGCATGCCGGACCGGGTGAAGTGCCTGCACGTGCTGGTCGGCCACTCGCTGGCGGCCGGCGAGGGCGTCAACCCGCTCGGCGACGAGGCGATCGGCATGCTGGAGGACTGGTGGGCCAAGGGCCCCTGCGTCTCCCCCGACGAGGTCGAGGCCGCCGGCGAGCGGGTCGCGAGGAACCGCGCCAAGCAGCAGGACCACGAGGCCGTGATCGCCGCCAAGCAGCAGAAGGCCGCCGAACGCGCCGCCAAGCGGGCCGCGCAGGAGAATGCCGAGGAGCCCGACGCATGAGTGTCACCCGGGTCGCCGCGATCGACTGCGGTACCAACTCGATCCGCCTGCTGGTCGCCGACCTCGATCCGGAGACCGGGGCGATCACCGACCTCGACCGCCGGATGGTGATCAACCGGCTGGGTCAGGGCGTGGACCGGACCGGCCGGCTGCACCCGGACGCGCTGGCCCGCACCTTCGCGGCCTGCCGCGAGTACGCCGAGGTGATCGCCGGCTTCGGGGTGGCCCCGGAGCGGATCCGCTTCGTGGCCACCAGCGCCTCGCGGGACGCCGAGAACAGTGACGAGTACGCCAAGGGCGTGCGCGACATCCTGGGCGTCGGGCCCGAGGTGGTGAGCGGCGAGGAGGAGGCGCACCTCTCCTTCGTCGGCGCCACCAAGGAGCTCACCGGCGGCCAGTTCCCGGCGCCGTACCTGGTCTTCGACCTCGGCGGCGGCTCCACCGAGTTCGTGCTCGGCGCCGAGGACGTCCGGGCCGCCCGCTCGGTCGACATCGGCTGTGTCCGGCTGACCGAGCGGCACTTCGGCGGCGCCGAGCTGCCCTCGGCGGAGCAGGTCGCCGAGGCGCGGGCGCACGTCCGGGCCGAGCTGGACAAGGCCGAGGAGGTCGTCCCGCTGACCGGTGCGGCGACGCTGGTCGGTCTGGCCGGGACGGTCACCACGGTGTCGGCGATCGTCCAGGACCTGCCCGGGTACGACTCCGAGCGGATCCACCACTCGCGGATCACCCGCGAGGACGTGGCCCGGATCGCTTCCGAGCTGCTCGCCGCCACCCACGCCGAGCGTGCGGCCATCCCGTCGATGCACCCGGGCCGGGTGGACGTCATCGCGGCCGGCGCGCTGGAGCTGCTGGAGATCATGGAGCGGACCGGCGCCGCCGAGCTGGTCGTGAGCGAGCACGACATCCTGGACGGCATCGCCTGGAGTATCGCCTCCTAGCCCGGTGCGAGGCTTACCGACCCGGCCTCGGAACCCCTTCGGGGGGTCCGGGGCCGGGGCGCGCCCGGGGCCCTGCGAGAAAGTTCGTGAATTTCTTCACATGGCGATCCAGCCATTCGTCGCGCTGACCGGTCCGCTACGTCCGAAATGTGGGACCGAAGGCCTGTCCGTCGTGTCGCCCGCTGGATCGCAGGTGACGCCCCCGTGCGGGTTTGAAAATCGAAATCACGCGCGGGAACCCAGGCGTGCCATGGATCGTTGCTGCTCAGCAGGGCCGTTCGGGTCCATAGCCTCACGGGGGGGCGGGGAGGGCTGTGAGACAGCTCCCCAGGGCCGAGAAAGTGGCCGCGAAGTGTAGCACAGGGTGTCCAGGAGCTTGTGACCGGCCTCACGAAGGCTGCTCCGGACGGTGCTGGATACTTTCGGATATGAGCACCACGGAGCGTCCTCGCATCCTCATTGTCGGCGGTGGTTACGTCGGCCTGTATGCCGCGATGCGCATCCTCAAGAAGATGCGCTATGGCGAAGCGACCGTCACGGTCGTCGACCCGCGGTCGTACATGACGTACCTGCCCTTCCTCCCCGAGGCGGCCGGCGGCAACGTCGCGCCCCGCAACCTCGTCGCGCCGCTGCGCAGCGCCCTCAAGAAGGCGGAGGTGCTCACCGGTGCTGTCACCGGTGTGGACCACGCCCGCAAGGTCGCCACCATCCAGCCGGCGGCCGGCGACTCGTACGAGCTGCCCTTCGAGTACCTGGTCGTCGCGACCGGCTCGGTCTCCCGGACCTTCCCGATCCCGGGTCTGGCGGAGCACGGCATCGGCATGAAGACGGTCGAGGAGGCCATCAGCCTCCGGAACCACGTCATGGCGCAGCTGGACAAGGCCGAGTCCACCACGGACGAGGCGATCCGCCGCAAGGCGCTGACCTTCGTCGTCGTCGGCGGTGGCTTCGCCGGTGTCGAGACGATCGCCGAGATCGAGGACATGGCGCGCGACGCCGCCAAGATCTACAAGACCGTCAGCCGTGACGACATGCGCTTCATCCTGGTGGAGGCGGCCAACCGCATCCTCCCGGAGATGGGCCCGGACCTCGGTCTGTGGACCAAGGAGAAGCTCGAAGAGCGCAACATCGAGATCTACATCGAGACCTCGATGGACTCCTGCGTCGACCAGCACGTCGTGCTGAAGAACGGCGTCGAGGCGGACGCCTCCACCATCGTGTGGACGGCGGGCGTCAAGCCCAACCCGGTGCTGGCCAACTTCGGCCTCCCGCTGGGCCCGCGCGGCCACGTGGACACCGCCCCGACCCTGCAGGTCAAGGGCTTCGACTACGTCTGGTCCGCCGGCGACAACGCCCAGGTGCCGGACCTCGCCGCGGGCGAGGGCGCCTGGTGCCCGCCGAACGCGCAGCACGCCGTCCGGCAGGCCGCCGTCCTCGGCGACAACGTGATCTCGGGCATGCGCGGCTTCCCGCAGGCCGAGTACAAGCACAAGAACCTCGGTGCGGTGGCCGGTCTCGGCCTGCACAAGGGTGTGGCGATCCTCTTCGGCAAGTACAAGCTGAAGGGCCGTCCGGCCTGGTGGTTCCACCGCCTGTACCACGGCGCCATGGTCCCGACCATGAACCGCAAGGTCCGCGTCTTCACCGACTGGACGCTGGCGGTCTTCCTGAAGCGCGAGGCCGTCGGCCTGGCCCAGATGGAGAAGCCGTTCGAGGCGTTCCAGGAGGCCGCGGCGCCCGCGCCGAAGCCGGTCGAGGCCGCCAAGCCGGCCGCCGACAAGGAACTCGCCAGCAGCAAGTAAGCGACTGAGATCCCGGTGTGGGAGCACCGGGAAATGAGTCGGAGGCCCTCCGCCCGGCAGCGTCGCCGGACCACGACCTCCGTGGTGCTCAGCCGGCCGTGCGACCGGGCGGAGTACAGAAGTAGCGAGTACAGAAGTAGCGAAAGACCCCCACCGAACCCTCCGGTGGGGGTCTTTCCGTGTCCGGCGCCGGTGCGGTGCCCGGCGCCGGTGGATCAGTCGGTCTTGATGCTCTCCAGGATGTCCAGCTTGGACGCCCGGCGGGCCGGCCAGATCGCGGCCACCAGGCCGACCAGGCCGGCGAGCACGAGGAAGAGCAGCAGCTGGCCGTAGGGGAGCGCCGTGGTCAGGCCCGCCATGCTGGACTTCAGGGTGCCGAGGATCCCCCAGGCCGTGTAGCAGCCGAGCAGTACGCCGATGCCGGCACCGAAGACCGAGATCACCACCGACTCCAGGCGGACCATCCGCTTGATGCCGCTGCGGTCCAGGCCGATCGCCCGCAGCATCCCGATCTCGCGCTTGCGCTCGAAGACCGACATGGCCAGCGTGTTGACCACACCGAGGACCGCGACCAGCACGGACATCGCCAGCAGGCCGTACATCATGTTCAGCGCGATGGTGATGATCTGGCTGAAGTCGTCGCGGACGTCCTGCTTGGACTTGACCTCGATCACCGGGTTGGCGCCGGTGGCGTCCTTGAGCGCCTTCTTGAGCGAGTCGGTTGCGCCGTCGGCGCCCTTGACCAGGACGTCGCTGACGTACGGCGTGGGCTCGTGCTTGACGATCTCGCTGTTGGCCAGCACCACCGGGCCGAGCATGCCGCCCGACTCGTAGACACCGCCGACGGTCAGCCGGCCCGTGGACTGGTCCGGGTAGGTGACGGTCAGGGTCGAGCCGGTGGTGACGTTGTTCTTCTTGGCGACGTCCGTGTCGATCAGGGCCTGGCCCTGGGCGAAGCCCGCGGTGGATCCGCTGGTCAGCTTGACGGAGACGAGCTGGTCGAAGCTGTCCGCGTCCAGGCCGCTGATCGACTTGTTCGTGCCGTTCAGGTCCCAGTAGACGGTGGTGAGCGGCGAGGAGGCCGTCACTCCGGCGGTCTTGGCGACCTCGGCGGGGACCTTCGGCGACAGGCTCATGTCGTTCGCGGTAGAGATCAGGTAGTCGGCCTTCATCGAGCTGGTGACGGCCTTGTCGAGGGCTCCGCCGACCGAGGCGCCGATCACCGTCAGGCCGGTGACCAGGGTCAGACCGATGGTGAGGGCGGCGGCGGTGGCGGCGGTGCGGCGCGGGTTGCGCACCGCGTTCTGCCGGGCGAGCTTGCCGGGCGTACCGGCCAGCTTGCCGAGCACCGGGCCGACCAGGGCGATCACCGGGCGGGAGAGCAGCGGCAGCAGGATGAAGACGCCGATCAGGGCGAGCCCGGCGCCGAGGGCGACCGGTGCGCGGCCGTCGCCGTTGCCGGTGGAGGCGCCGTAGGCGACCAGCGCGCCACCGCCCGCGGTGAGGATCGATCCGATGATGTTGCGGACCAGCAGGCTCTTCTGACTGGTCGGCTGGTCGCCGCTGCTCATCGCGGCCACCGGGGCGATCCGCGAGGCGCGGAGCCCGGGCAGCAGCGCGGAGAGGACGGTGACCAGGACGCCGACCACGAGGGTGACCACCACGGTCAGCGGCTTGACCACCAGCGCGCCGGTGGGCAGGCCGTCGTTCAGCGAGTGGACGGCGGACTGCAGCCCGGCGCCGATCGCGATGCCGACCACCAGGCCGGCCGCGGCCGAGAGGGCGCCGATCACCAGGGCCTCGATCAGCACGGACAGGGTGACCTGCTTGCGGCTGGCGCCGATCGCCCGCAGCAGGGCGAGCTCCTTGGTGCGCTGGGCGACCAGCATGGTGAAGGTGTTGGCGATGATGAAGATGCCGACGAAGAGTGAGATCCCGGCGAAGGCGAGCAGCATGGTCCGCATGCCGTCGGTGCTGCTCGTGATCATCTTCTGCTCGTCGTCCTTGAGCTGCTGACCGGTCTCGGCGTCGAACTGCCGGCCGGCCGGAAGCTTCTGCTGGGCCTCGGCGAGCAGCGCGGCCTCCGTGGTGCCGGGCTTGGCGGCGAGCACGACGCTGCTGTAGCGGCCCGGCTCCAGCAGCAGCTGCTGGGCGGTGGCGCGGTCGAACAGGGTGAGCGTGCCGCCGGTGTTCACCACCGGGTCGTCGGTGGTGAAGACGCCGGTGAGCTTCGCCTCGGCGACCGGGCCGTTGGAGGCGATCCGGACGGTGTCGCCGACCTTGTAGCCGCCCTTCTCGGCGGTCCGGCGGTCGAGGGCGATCTCCTGGGCCTTCTTCGGGCCCTGACCCTCCGCCATCGGGTAGCGGACGTCCTTGCCGTCCGCGCCGGGCGCGAAGTTGGCGCCCTTGGCGGTCCAGGCCTGGCCGATCAGGTTGCCGCTCCGGTCGGCGACGCCGGTGAAGCCGCTGACCACGCCGCGGGCCGAGGCGGCCCCGGGGAGCGCGCCGAGTTGCTGGACGGTGGCGTCGGTCAGGGTGGCCGCGCTCGTCTCGCTCTTCTCCCGGGCGGAGGCGGAGGAGCCGGCCGACCGGTCGACGATCTGGACCGACACGTCGGAGTAGCTCTTGGAGTTGCTGTCCTGCATGGCCTTGCCGAAGGTGTCGGAGAAGACCATGGTGCCGGCGACGAAGGCGGTGCCGAGCATGACGGCGAGGGCCGTCATCAGGAGTCGGCCCTTGTGGGCCAGCACGTTGCGCAGTGCGGTGCGGTA